>NZ_CP103289.1:2400000-3000000 GCF_024757985.1 Cellulomonas sp. NS3
GAGCGCGAAGCCGGTCTCGAGCACGTGCGCGTGCGCGTCGACGAACGCGGGGGCGACGAGCGCGCCGTCGAGGTCGACGACCTCGTCGGCCCGGTCCGCGAGCCCGTCGGCGGTGTCGTCGGCCCCGATCCACACGACGGTCCCGTCCTCGACGACGAGGGCCTCGGCGAAGGGGTCCGCGGACGAGTGGACGACGCCGCGCCGGTACAGGGTGGAGGTCACACCCGCACGATAGCCAGGTTCACCGCACCTGACCTGCGAAGGAGCCTGCACGAGGGTGCACGCGGGGCGAGCACGGCCCACGCGAGGCCCTTGACGGTCGTCCCAGGCAGCTCACAGCGGCCTCACAGCGACGAGTAGGACACCACGCCCCGCCGCAGCGCGCCGACCGCGCGGCCCGCGGTATGCCGCACGTGCGGGTCGGGCGCGGACTGCGCGAGCTGGTCGAGCAGGTCGATCACCTGCTTGCACCAGCGCACGAAGTCGCCCGCCGCGAGCTCGCTGCCGCGCAGCACCGCGTCGAGGCTGCGACCCGCCGCCCACCGGTGGATCGACTGGACGAGGCCGAGGTCCGGCGGTGCGAGGGTCTCGAGGCGGTGCTCCCGCTCGAGGTCCTCGAGCTCGGACCAGATCCGGACCGTCTCGTCGAGCGCGCGCCCCAGCGTCCCGGCGGGACCGCCGGGGATGCCCGGCTCGGCCTCGCGGTCGTCACGCCGCGCGGAGTAGACCAGGGCGGAGACCGCGGCAGCCAGGCCGGGGGCGTCGAGCTCGTCCCAGGCGCCCCGGCGCAGGCACTCCGCGAGCAGCAGGTCGTTCTCGGCGTAGAGCCGGCGCAGCCACCGGCCGTCGGGCGTGACCACGGTGCGCGTGCCGGCGCCCGCGCGCCCGGTCGCCGACCCTCGGGACGGGACCGGCGGCCACGCCCCGTCGCCGTCCTCCGAGGTGCCCGGCGCGGTGACGGGCTCGGGGTCGGCGGTCGTGAGGTAGCCGAGCCGCAGCAGGACGTCGCACGTGCGGTCGAAGACCTTGGCGATGGACCCTGTGCGCCCCTCGATACGGCGGACGAGGGAGTCGTGCTCGGCGCGCAGGCGCTCCCAGCGCTCGGCCCAGCGGGCGTGCTCCTCCCGGTCGGGGCACTGGTGGCACGGGTGCGCACGGAGCCGGCGGCGGAGCTCGTCGAGCGTCGCGTCCTCGCGGGCGCCGGACCTCCCGCGCGCCCGACGGCCCCCGTCGCGCCGCGCGCCGTCGCCCGAGGGCAGCTCGGCCACGAAGTCGCGCAGCGTCGCCGCGAGGTCGCGGCGGGCCGCGGCGACGCGCCCGTTGAAGCCCTTGGGCACGCGCAGGTGCCCGACGGTCGTCACGCCGGTGCCGACGTCCGCGACGGCGAGCCGCCGGACCTGCCGGTCGGTCGTCAGGACGGTCGGGCGCGGTCCGTCGAACCCGCCGGCCGTGCCCGGGTCGAGCACCACCGCGTGCGCGCCACGACGGCCCCACGGCACCTCGATGACGTCGCCGACCCGCAGGCCCTCGAGGGAGCGGACCACGTCGGCGCGCCGCGCGGCGGACGACTCCTTGGCGATCGTCCGTTCGCGCGCGCTGATCGCCCGGCGGATGCCCGCGTACTCGGAGAAGTCCCCGAGGTGGCAGCTCATCGCCTTCGCGTACCCGTCGAGCGCCTCGGTGTGCGCCTGCGCCTGGCGGGCGAGGCCGACGACGCCGCGGTCCGCCTGGAACTGCGCGAAGGACGTCTCGAGCACCTCGCGCGCGCGGTCCCGGCCGACCTGCGCGACGAGGTTGACCGCCATGTTGTACGTGGGCCGGAAGCTCGACTTGAGCGGGTAGAGCCGCTTGGACGCGAGACCGGCGAGAGCCACGGGGTCGAGCCCCGGGTGCTCGACGACGACGGCGTGCCCGTCGACGTCGATGCCGCGGCGCCCGGCCCGCCCGGTCAGCTGGGTGTACTCCCCCGGTGTCATGTCGACGTGGTTGGACCCGTCCCACTTGACGAGCTTCTCGAGGACCACCGAGCGCGCGGGCATGTTGATCCCGAGCGCGAGGGTCTCGGTCGCGAAGACCACGCGAACGAGGCCGCGCGCGAACAGGTGCTCGACGGTCTCCTTGAAGACGGGGAGCATGCCCGCGTGGTGCGCCGCGATGCCGCGTGCGAGCGCCTCGGTGAACGCCCAGTAGCCGAGCACCTCGAGGTCCTCGGGCGGGATCGACGCGCACCGCTCCTCGACGACGCGGCGGATCTCCGCCTCGTGCGCCGGGGTCGTGAGCCGCAGCCCCGCGGCGAGGCACTGCGAGACGGCACCCTCGCACCCGGCGCGGGAGAAGATGAAGAAGATCGCGGGCAGCAGCTCGGCCTGCTCGAGGACGTCGACCACCGCGAACCGCGGCGTCGGCCGGTTCCCGGCCAGCGCGTTCGACGGCCCGTGACCGCGCCCGCGGAAACCGCGATCGCCGGGGCCGCGTCGGCCGCGGTGCGGTCCGTCGATGCGCTCCTGGCGGCGCAGCAGGTGCGTGATCTCCGGGTTGATCGGCGGGTTCGGTCCCGGGTCGGTCGGGTCGACCTGGCCGGCGTAGAGGTCGAGCAGGTCGCCGCGGATCAGCACGTGCTGCCACAGCGGCACGGGCCGGCGCTCGCTGACCACGACCTGGGTGTCGCCGCGGACCATCGTCAGCCAGTCGCCGAACTCCTCGGCGTTCGATACGGTGGCCGAGAGCGACACGAGCTGGACGTCGTCGGGCAGGTGGATGATCACCTCCTCCCAGACCGGTCCGCGGAAGCGGTCGGCGAGGTAGTGCACCTCGTCCATCACGACGTAGCCGAGCCCGTCGAGCGCACGCGAGCCCGCGTAGAGCATGTTGCGCAGCACCTCGGTGGTCATGACGACCACGGGAGCGTCGCCGTTGACCGACGTGTCACCGGTGAGCAGGCCGACGTTGTCCGCGCCGTGCCGCCGGGCGAGGTCCGCGTACTTCTGGTTCGACAGCGCCTTGATCGGCGTCGTGTAGAACGCCTTGCGCCCGGACGCGAGCGCGAGGTGCACCGCGAACTCCCCGACGACCGTCTTGCCCGCACCGGTCGGCGCCGCGACGAGCACGCCGCTGCCGCGCTCGACGGCCTCGCACGCCTCGACCTGGAACGGGTCCAGGCCGAACTCGAAGCCCTCCGCGAACCGGGCGAGCTCGGTGCGCTCGGCGGCGGTGCGCCGCCGGGCCGCCGCGTACCGCTCGGCCGGGGAGAGCGCCGCAGAGCCGGCTGCTGGGTGCGACGCGGGTCGCGATCGTTCGGTGCGTGCCACTCGACAACCCTAGGCGCTGGTGCCTCCGAGCACCCGGACAGCGCCGGGGTGGACGTCGGCGCGCAGCGGGAGCGGGCCGAGGCGCTCGCCGTCGGCGAACGCGTGCGATGGCTCGGCGCCGAGCCGCTCGACCGGCTCGATGAGCACGGAGCGGGACCGGAGGACCTGCACCGCGGGGTGCGTGACGTGCCGGCCCGCGTACATGCCGGGGAAGATCCGCACGACGCCGGCCTTCGTGAACGGCCCGGCGACGACGACGTCGAGGAGGCCGTCGTCGAGGACCGCGCCGGGCGCGATGTGCACGCCGCCCCCGAACCACGGCGCGTTGGCGACGGCGACGAGCGTCCCGGCGGACTCCCACACCGCGTCGTCGAGCGTCAGGCGGTACCCGTACGGCCGGAACCGGGCGAGCTCGCCCGCCAGCGCACGGACGTAGCGCGCGCTCCCCCGCGGCCAGGTGAGGGCGTTCGCGCGGGCGTTGACCGCGGCGTCGATCCCGCAGGAGAGCACCCCGACGTACCACTCGCGCGCGGTGTGCTCGGGCGGCCCGGCGCTCACGGCGTCGATCGACCGGGGGCCGGCAGCGAGCCCCCGCTCGATCGCCGCGACGTGCTCCTCGACGCCGCGCCGCGGGATGCCGAGGGCCCGAGCGAGGTCGTTGCCCGTGCCGGCGGGGACGATCGCCAGCGGCAGGTCGGTGTCGGCGACGACGTTCGCCCCGAGGTGCACCATGCCGTCACCGCCGACGACCACGAGCGCGTCGAGCCCCTCGACGGCGGCGTGTCGCGCGGAGGCGCGCGCCCGCTCCGCGTCCGGGGCGGACAGGTCGAGCACGGTGTGCCCGCGGGCCCGCAGCCGCGCGATGGTCCCGGACCCGACGCGGGCGCCCCGGCCGCGGGCCGCCGTCGGGTTCACGACGACGCCGAGCCGGGTCACGCGGCGGGACCGTCCGCGCGGCCGGCAGCGCGCCCCGCGGGGCGGCTCACCGGGTGGGGACCGGCGGTGCGGTGCACGGACGGCTCACGACGTGGTGAGGCCCTCGCCCGGGACGGACCCGTCGAGCCGCGGCAGCCCCTCCGCGAGGCGCTTGCGGTCGACACGGCGGTCGTGCACGAGGCAGACGCCGAGCGCCAGGAAGTACAGCCCGCAGATCGGCAGCGCCATGACGATCATCGTCACGGCGTCCGGCGTGGGGGTCATCACGGCGGCGAAAACGAACGCCAGCAGCACCGCCCAGCGCCAGCCGTGGCCCCACGTCGCGGCGCGCACGAGCCCGGCGAGGTTGAGGCACACCATGATGACCGGCAGCACGAACGCGACGCCGAAGGCCAGGATGAAGCGCATGACGAAGCTCAGGTAGGTCTGGGCGTCGACGAGGTTGGTCGAGTCCTCGGGGATGAAGTCGGTGAGGACCCGCACGGCCGCGGGGAGCGTCGTCCACGCGAGAAACGAGCCGCTCAGGAACAGGGGGACGGCGGCCGCGACGAAGCCGACCGCGTAGAGCCGCTCGCGACGGGTGAGCCCGGGGGTGACGAACGCCCACAGCTGGTAGAGCCACCACGGGCTCGTGAGGATCGCACCGAGGAACAGCGAGACCTTGACCCGCATGTCGAACGCGGTCGCCAGGCCACCGAAGTTGACCGAGGCGGACGCGTCGCGCTCGGCCGCCGCGTTCAGGAGCGGTGCCTGGAGAGCGTCGAACACCGGGTCGAACAGCAGCCACCCGGCGACGGCGCCGAGCACGAGACCGCACGCCGCGAGGAACAGCCGCTTGCGGAGCTCGAGGAGGTGCTCGCGCAGCGGCATCCGGCCGCCGGGCTCGCCCCGGCGGCGCTCAGCAGGCACGACGCGTCAGACCCGGGGCTGGCCGCCGCCCTCGACGGGCGGCTCGGCCGGACGCACGGGCTCCGTGGCGACGACGGGGTCGGGGATCGAGCCGTTCGCGTAGGGCGCCGGGGGTGTCGCGGGCGTGGTGTACGTCGTGGGCGCGCCGGCGACGGGCGCCGAGGGGGTGCCCTTGTCCTTGTCGTCGGTGAGGTCCTTGACCTCGCTCTTGAAGATCTTGAGGGACTGGCCGACGCTGCGTGCGAGGTCGGGAAGCCGCTTCGCCCCGAAGAGCAGGATGATCACGATCACCAGGATCAGGATGTGCGTGGGCTTCACAGCGTTGCCGAACATGGGGTGCTCTCCCTCGAACATCGGTGGGTCAGACGATCCTAACCCCGTCGAAGCGCTTCGACCGTCGATCCGGCGATCTGTTCAGCGGCTGTACGCCCGCCACCGCGCGTAGGTCTCCTGGTGCTGCAGCCGGCGCACCGCACGGCGGCCCCCCGCCGCACGACGCAGCTCCGCGAGCCGCTCGCGCAGGACGTGCGTGTCGTCGAACAGCTGCGCCCGCACCGGCTCCTGCTGCCCCGCCGCGTCCGCGAGCGCGTCCACCTGGTCGGCGAGGCGCCCGAGCACGTCGGAGGCTTCCGCGGCGGCGGCTCCGAGGTCCCGGACCTTGCGCCAGAGGCTGCGGCCGAGCAGGAAGGCGCCGGCCACGGCGGCGAGCACGAGGACCGTCCAGACGGTGAACCACAGCATCGGGCCAGCGTAGTCGTGGGTCGCGTGCGGCTGCGGCGTCGGCGGGGCCGGCGGGGCAGCTCGGTGCGGTGTGGCGCGGCGTCTCCGTGCGGCGCGGCCGGTCAGTCCGCGAGGGGCCCGTAGGCGTCGAGGGCGGCGCTGGCGACGGCGGAGACGTCGGCGGCGGCGTCGGCGGGGCGGACCTCGAGGATGTCGTCGGCGGCCTGGAGGAGCAGGTGGCGCAGGAACGCCCGGGAGGCGATGCGCAGGTCGACCTCGAAGGTGCCGTCGTCGTGGTTGCGGACGGCCTCGACCGGGACGTTCTCGGCGACCCAGCGGCCCTGGCTGGTCAGGTGCAGGGTGACGAGCCCGCCGGCGGGGTCGGGGCGGAAGACGTCGGCGTCGGCGCGTACGCGGTGGGGCTGGGCGGGTTCGTCGAGGACCTCGGCGCGCAGGATGCGGTCGACGCGGAAGAGGCGTTCGTCGTCGGCACGCAGGCACCAGGCGAGCAGGTAGGAGCGTTCGTCGTCGGTGACGAGGCGGACGGGGTCGACGTCGCGGGTGCTGGCGACGTCGGCGGCGTTGACGTAGCGCAGGCGCAGGCGGCGGGCGTCGCGCAGGGCGGCGGAGAGGGCCTCGACGACCTCGGGGGCGCCGTCGACGGCGAGGCGGACGTCGATGGTCGCGGCGGCCTCGCCGGTGGCGGCGGTGAGCTTGGCCAGCGCGGAGGAGAGCACGGCGGCGCGGGCGGGCTCGAGGCGGGGGCCGAGGGCCTCCTCCATGGCGCGCAGGGCGGCGACGAGCGCGACGGCCTCACGGGTGCCGAGGCGCAGGGGTCGGGTCATGCCGCGGGACTCGGTGAGGCGGACGACGCCGGCCTCGTAGGACGCCGCGTCGAAGTCGATGAGGTCGTGCGGGAAGTAGCCGGGCGTTCCGGTCATCCAGAGGGTGTCGACGTCGTCGATGACCTGGGCGGGCGTCACCCCGAACTGCTCGGCGACCTGCTCGACGGGGACGCCGGCGTGGCGGTCGAGGTAGGTGATCATGCCGAGCATGCGCAGGAGGCGGTCGCTCGCGCGTTCAGCCATGGTCGGCTCCCCGGGTGACGAGGTCGGCGGCGGTGCGCAGCAGGCGCAGGACGGTGGCGCGGAGGGGCTCGGGGGCGAGCACGACGACGGCGTCGCCGTAGCCGACGATCTCCTCGGCGAGATCCCACAGCGCGGTGAAGGGGATGCGGACGACGTCGCGGTCGGCGAGGACGGCGGCGACGCGGGGGTCGGCGAGGTCGACGTCGTCGGGCGTGGTGGCGGGGGTGCGGACGGCGCGCACGCGCAGGGCCTCGGCGCGCTCGGGGCGGATGGCGAGGGTCGCGATGCGCTCCTCCCCCGCGCCCCAGCTGCGCAGGGCCGTGCCGAGACGCTCGACGTCGGGCTCGGGGAACGCGCCGGGGGCGCCGACGGTGCGGACCTTGCCCTCGACGCGGCTGAGCCGGAAGGAGCGGGGCGCGTCGCGGTCGCGGTCGTGGCCGACGAGGAACCAGCCGCCGCGCCGGGCCAGGAGCTTCCACGGTTCGACGACGCGCTCGCGGACCTCGCCGGTGCTCGCGGCGCGGTAGGTGAAGCGCACGGCCTGGCGGGCGTGCACGGCGTCGAGCAGGGGGCCGAACGCTGCCCCGGCGGCGCGCACGCGGGGGGCGAGGCCGGCGACGAGGTCGGACGCCTCGGGGGCGTCGCCGACGGCGCGGAGCTTGGTCAGCGCGCGCTCGGTGTCGGTGCGCACGGACTTGTCCTGCCAGAACTCCGAGGCGAGCGAGAGCACGCCCAGCTCGGCGGCGGTGAGGTCGACGGGCGGGAGGGCGTAGGCCTCCTGGTCGATGCGGTACCCGATGTCGTCGCCGTGCCCGGCGCCCGTCACGGTGAGCACGGGGATGCCGAGGTCGCGGAGCGTGTCCTTGTCGCGCTCGAACATGCGTTCGAACGCGTCGTCGGACGGGGCGTCGGCGTACCCCGCGACGCTGCGACGGATCTGCTCCTTCGTCATGCGCGCCGAGGTGTTGACCAGGGCGATGACGAGGTTGAGCAGCCGTTCGGCGGGGTGGATCTGGTCGGGCATCGCCTCCACCGTAGTCGCCGGTAGCCTGCAGCGGTGATCACGTGGCGTGCGGGTGTCGTGGTGTCGGGCGGCGCGTCGTGGCCCGGGGCGGTCGAGATGCAGGTCGAGCTCGAGGGCGAGCCGGTCGGCGGGCTGCCCGCGGACGGCCGGGTGCGGGCGCTCGCGTACCCGGGGCTCGTCGGGGAGCCGCAGGTCGGCGACCGGGTGCTGCTGAACGTGTCGGCGCTCGCGCGCGGGCTGGGGACGGGCGGCTACGCGATGGTCGTCGCGCTCGGGGACCGGGTGCCCGCCGACCCGCCGGCCGGGCCCGGGCACCTGGTGAAGGCCCGGTACACCCCGCTGCAGGCCACGGTCCTCGGCGTCGACGACCAGGAGTCCGCGCACCACGAGGTGCTGCGCGACGCCGACGACCTCGCCGGGCTGCCGGTGGTCGTCGCGGACCTGCACTCGGCCCTGCCCGCGGTCGTCGCGGGGGCCCGGCACTCCGCGGCGCTGCACGGGCGGCCCGCGCCGCGCGTCGTGTACGTCATGACGGACGGTGGCGCGCTGCCCGCGTGGTTCTCCCGGACGGTCGCGGGGCTGCGGGACGCGGGCTGGCTCGAGGCGTGCGTGACCACCGGGCAGGCGTTCGGGGGCGACCTCGAGGCCGTCACGGTGCACACGGGCCTGCTGGCGGCGCGGCTCGTCGCCGGGGCGGACCTCGCCGTCGTCGCGCAGGGCCCGGGCAACCTCGGCACCGGGACGCGGTGGGGGTTCTCCGGGGTCGCCGCGGGTGAGGCCGTCAACGCCGTCGGTGTGCTCGGGGGGCGCGCGGTGGCGTCGCTGCGGGTCTCCGGGGCCGACGCGCGCGAGCGCCACCTGGGCGTCTCCCACCACTCCACGACCGCGTACGGGCGGGTGGCCCTGTCCCCCGCCGACGTCGTCGTCCCCGGGCTCGCGGCCGCCGGGGCGGGGCTCGACGAGCTCGACGCCCGGGTGCGGGCGCAGGCGCAGGCCCTCGCGGCTCCCGCAGGGCGGCACCGGCTCGTCGACGCGGCGACCGGGCCGGACCTCCTCGAGGCGCTGCGCGGGACGCCGGTGCGGCTCTCCACGATGGGGCGCGGGCTCGACGGTGACCCGGCAGCGTTCCTCGCGGTCGCCGCGGCCGGGGTGCACGCCGAGCGGCTCGCCGCGGAGCCCGCGAGCGCCTGAGCGGTCGCTCAGTCGTCGCGGGCGGTGCGCGAGTGCAGGGCGACGAGGGTCGCGAAGCGCCGGGCCTGCGCGTCGGCGTACGCGCCGTCGGAGCGCTGCACGCCCATGACGGCGAGGGTGTCGCCGTCGGCGAGGTCGAGCTGGACCCAGGGGCGGCCCTGACCGAAGCGGACGGAGACGATCTCGGGCCAGGTGAGCCGCCGGGTGAGCAGCAGGTTGCGGACGGTGACGCCGTCGCGGTCGACGCGCGCCTGGACGCTGGCCTGCCGCCAGCAGAACCAGGCGATGCCGGCGCCGAGCAGGCCCATGCCGAGCTGGTCGCCGAACGACTCGCCCTCGGGGCCGATGGACGGCAGGGCGACGACGAGGGCGGCGGTGAGCGCGAGCACGAGCACCATGAGCGCGAGCGTGACGACGCGCGCGAGCCGCGGGCGGAACGTCGCGTAGAGCCCGGCGATGCGGTCGGCGTGGGGTCCGGCGTCGGGGTCGCCGCTGGTCATGGTGCCTCTCCGGGGGCGGTGCGCCGGGGGGTCAGAGCCGGCACGCGTGGATCGAGGTCACCAGGATCGCGCGAGCGCCCACGTCGTACAACGCGTCCATGACACGGTTGGTCTCGTCGCGCCGGACCATGGCGCGCACGGCGGCCCACTCGCGGTTGTGCAGCGGGGACACGGTCGGGGACTCGAGCCCGGGAGTGATGGCGACGGCCCGGTCGACGAGCGCGAGCGGCACGTCGTAGTCCATGAGCACGTACTGCTGGGCGGTCAGGACGCCCTGGATGCGGCGGGTCAGCACGTCGAGGCCGGCGGGCTCGTCGCCGTCGGCGCGGCGCACGAGGACGGCCTCGGAGCGCAGGATCGGCTCGCCGAAGATCTCGAGGCCGGCGGCGCGCAGCGTGGTGCCGGTCTCGACGACGTCCGCGATGACGTCGGCGACGCCGAGGCGGATCGCGGTCTCGACGGCGCCGTCGAGGCGCACGATGCCGGAGGCCTCGACGCCGCGCTCGCGCAGGTAGTCGGCGACGAGGACCGGGTAGGACGTCGCGACGCGGTGCCCGGCGATCTGGGTGACGTCGGTGAGCTGCCCGGCGGGGGCGGCGAACCGGAACGTCGAGCGCGCGAAGCCGAGCCGGAGGTGCTCGGTCGCCGTCGAGGCGGAGTCGAGCAGGAGGTCCCGGCCGGTGATGCCGACGTCGACGGTGCCCTCCCCCACGTACACCGCGATGTCGCGGGGGCGCAGGAAGAAGAACTCCACGTCGTTGTCGGGGTCGGGCAGCACAAGCTCGCGGGAGTCGCGGCGCTGGCGGTAGCCGGCCTCGCGGAGCAGGTCGGCGGCGGGCTCGGACAGGGAGCCCTTGTTGGGGACGGCGATCCTCAGCACGTGGTCCTCACGGGGTGGTTCGGTCGGGTGGGGGCCCGGGCGCGGCGGGTGTGCCGGGGCCGGGGCCGGGGTCGTGCCGGCGCCTCAGAGGTGGGCGTAGACGTCCTCGAGCGTGAGCCCGCGCGCGAGCATGAGGACCTGCAGGTGGTAGAGCAGCTGCGAGATCTCCTCGGCGGTGCGCTCGTCGCCCTCGTGCTCGGCGGCCATCCACACCTCGGCGGCCTCCTCGACGATCTTCTTGCCGATCGCGTGGACGCCGGCGTCGAGCTCGGCGACGGTTCCGGATCCTGCGGGGCGGGTGGTGGCCTTCTCGGCCAGCTCGGCGAACAGCGAGTCGAACGTCTTCACGCGCTGAGCCTAGACGCCCGCGCGGTCGCCGGCGGGCGCGTCCACCGCGAGGGTGCCCGCCCCGGCCGACGCGGTGACCTCCTGGGCCTGCCCGGTGCGCTGCGCGCGGACCCACACGGTGAACCCGTAGAGCACCACGCCGCCGTACACGGCGTACAGGACGGCCGACGGGTAGTACCCGGCGCGCAGCAGCAGCGGGACACCGACGGCGTCGACCGCGATCCACACGAGCCAGAACTCCGTCCAGCCGCGCGCCATGCCGTAGGTCGCCAGCAGGCTGCCGGTGAAGATCCACGCGTCGGCCCACGGCCCCCACGAGCCGAGCGCCTGGAACACCAGCGCGGCGACGACGGTCCCGCCGACGGCGGCGACGAGCAGCTGGACCCGGCCGCGGGTGCCCGCCCAGGACGGCACGATCGCCGGCCCGTCCCCGGCGCCGCGGGCCTGGCGCCAGCGCACCCACCCGTAGACCGCGACGACCACGAAGAACACCTGCCTCCCGGCCTGCCCGTAGAGGTCCTTCGCCTGCGGGGTGTCGAACACCCCGCCGAGGAACACCGTGAACAGCAGCACGTTGCCGACGATCCCGACGGGCCACGCCCACACGCGCCGGCGCAGACCCCCGACGGCGGACGCGAGCCCGAACAGGTTCCCGACGACCTCGCGGACGAGGATGGGCGCACCCGCGACGACGAGCTGGGCGTCGAAGAGCCAGTCGATCACCGTGCGCCCCCGAGCGACGCACCGAGCGACCCGCGCAGGGCCACGACGGTCGCGACCGCGGCCTGTGCGGCCTCCGTGCCCTTGTCCTCGTGCGACCCGGGCAGGCCCGCGCGGTCGAGGGCCTGCGCCTCGTCGTCGCACGTGAGGACCCCGAAGCCGACGGGGACGCCGGTGCGGACCGCGACGTCGGTCAGCCCGAGGGTCGCGGCCTGGCACACGTAGTCGAAGTGCGGGGTCCCGCCGCGGATGACGACACCGAGCGCGACGACGGCGTCCGCGCCGTGCTCGGCGGCGTGCTTCGCGGCGACGGGCAGCTCGAACGTGCCCGGCACGCGCACGACGGTCACGTCGCTCACGTGGGCGTCGGCGAGCGCGCGCTGCGCCCCCGCGAGGAGGCCGTCCATGACGACGGTGTGCCAGCTCGCGGCGACGACGACGACGCGCAGCCCGGTGCCGTCGACGGTGAGGGTGGGGGCTCCGGCGCCGCTCATGCGGGGGTCTCCTGGTTCGTGGGGGTGGTGCGGGGGCTGGGGACGGGGGTGCCCGCCGGGACGGTCGCGCCGTCGAGGACGTGGTCGGTGGTGTCGGTGCCCGGCAGGGGCGGGGAGGCGCGCACCGGGTCGACGTGCACGGGCGCGACGGTGCGGGGCTCGGCGTGCGGGGCGTGCGCCCCGCGGCCGTCCAGACCGGGCAGCACGTGGCCCATCGCGGTCGCCTTGGTGCGCAGGTAGGCCTCGTTGTGCGGGGTGCGCCCGACCTCGAGGCCGCGGACCTCGGTGACGGCGACGCCGTGGGCCTGCAGCCCCGTGACCTTGGCGGGGTTGTTCGTCAGGAGCCGCACCCGGGTCACGCCGAGGTCGGTGAGGATCGCGGCGGCGGCGCCGTACTCGCGGCGGTCCGCGGGCCAGCCGAGGTCGAGGTTCGCCTCGACGGTGTCGCGGCCCTCGTCCTGCAGCGCGTAGGCGGCGACCTTCGCGAGCAGGCCGATGCCGCGGCCCTCGTGCCCGCGCAGGTAGACGACCGCGCCGCCCTCGCGGGCCGCGAGCGCGAGGGCGGCGTCGAGCTGGGGGCCGCAGTCGCAGCGGGCGGACCCGAAGGCGTCGCCCGTGAGGCACTCGGAGTGCACGCGCACGACGGGGACGTCGGCGAGGCCCGCGGTCGAGACGAGCGCGACGTGCTCGGCGCCGGTGCGCAGGTCGCGGTACCCGTGGATGCGGAAGTCCCCGTGCCGGGTCGGCAGGTACGCGGTGTGGGTCGGGTGCACGCGGGCCTGGGCGGGGGCGCCCGGCGCTGCGGCGTGGCCGGCGGTCTCGGGGCCGGGCGGCTCGACGGGGTCGTGGGTGCGCCGCCAGGCGACGAGGTCCTCGATGGTCAGGAGCACGAGCCCGTCGCGCTCGGCGAGGGCGGCGGCCTCGGGGAGCCGGACCATCGTGCCGTCGTCGTTGACCAGCTCGGCGATGGCGCCCACGGGCTCGAGGCCCGCGAGGCGGCACAGGTCGACGGCGGCCTCGGTGTGCCCGGCCCGGTGCAGGACGCCGCCGGGGACGGCGCGCAGGGGCAGGACGTGCCCGGGGCGGATGAGGGACTCCGGGCCGGACGAGGGGTCGGCGAGCGTGCGCAGCGTGTGCGCGCGGTCCGCGGCGGAGATGCCGGTCGTGACCCCGCGGGCGGCGTCGACCGTGACGGTGTAGGCGGTGCGGCGCGGGTCCTCGCTGCGCGGGACCATGAGCGGGAGCTCGAGGGCGTCGGCGCGGGCGGCGGGCATGGGCGCGCACAGGTAGCCCGAGGAGTGCCGGATCGTCCACGCGACCCACTCGGGGGTCGCGGACCGGGCGGCGAGGATGACGTCGGCCTCGTTCTCCCGCTCCGGGGAGTCCGCGACGAGCACGGGGCGGCCGGCGCGCAGCGCGTCGAGCGCGTCCTCGACGGTGCCGAGGCGCACGGGTGCGCTCACCGGGTCACCGCGCCGGTCGCGAGCAGGCGCTCGACGTACTTGGCGAGCACGTCGACCTCGAGGTTCACGCGCGAGCCGGGCGCGAGGCCGCCCAGCGTCGTGGCCTCGAGGGTCGTGGGGATGAGTGAGACGCCGAACGCGTCGTCGGACACGTGCGTGACCGTCAGCGAGACCCCGGAGACGGTGATCGACCCCTTCTCCGCGACGTACCGCGCGAGGTGCGGGTCGAGCGCGATCTCCACCTCGTCCCAGCGGGGTCCGGGCCGGCGGGCCCGGATGGTCCCGACCCCGTCGACGTGCCCCTGCACGACGTGCCCGCCGAGGCGCGCGTCGGCCCGCAGCGCCCGCTCGAGGTTCACCGGGCTGCCCGCCGCGAGGTCACCGAGCGCGGTGCGGCGCAGCGACTCGGGCATGACGTCGACCGTGAAGGTGCCGTCCTCGCCGAGGGCGGCGACCGTGAGGCAGACCCCGGACACCGCGATGGAGTCCCCGAGGCGTGCGTCGGACGCGACGAGCGGCCCCCGCACCGTCAGCCGCGCGTCCCCCTCGCCGCCGCCCGTCGTGCCGTCGTGCGCGCCCGGCTCGAGCGCGACGACCGCGCCGACCTCCTCGACGATGCCTGTGAACATCAGCTCTCCTCGCTGGTCGTGCTCGTGCCGGTCAGGGGCGCGGGGGCGTCCGGGGTCGCCACGACGAGGACGTCGGGCCCGAGGTGGACGACCTCGCGGGGGGTCAGGCGCAGCGCGCCCGCGATCGTGGTGACGCCGAGGTCCGCGAGCGCGGGCGGCCCCGCGCCGAGCAGGACGGGTGCGACGTAGGCGTGCACCTCGTCGACGAGGCCGGCGCGCAGGAACGCCGCGGCGAGCGTCGGGCCGCCCTCGACGAGGACGTGCCGGGCCTCGCGCCCGTGCAGGACGCGCAGCACCTCGTGGGGGTCGTGGGAGCGCACGTGCAGCAGCTCCCCGCCGGCGCCGTGCAGGCGCGCGCCGGCGGGCAGGTCCCGGTGCCCGACGACGACCCGCAGCGGCTGGTGGTGGGTCAGGGCGCCGTCGGCGGTGCGGGCGGTCAGCGACGGGGCGTCGGTGAGCGCGGTGCCCGTGCCGACGACGATGGCGTCGACGTCGGCGCGCAGGTCGTGCGCGTGCCGGCGGGACTGCGCCGAGGTGATCCAGCGGCTCGACCCGTCCGGGGCGGCGACGCGGCCGTCCAGGCTCGTGGCGAGCTTGAGGGTGACGAACGGGCGCGCGCGCTCGACGGCGGGCAGCCAGGCGCCGAGGGTCTCCCGGCCCTGCTCGGTGAGGAGCCCCTCCCGGACGTCCACGCCCGCGGCGCGCAGGCGGTCCGCTCCCCCGGCGGCCTGCGGGTTCGGGTCGGCCACGGAGACCACGACGCGGGCGACACCCGCGTCGAGGAGCGCGACGCTGCACGGGCCGGTGCGCCCCGTGTGGTCGCACGGCTCGAGCGTCACGACGGCCGTGGCGCCCCGCACGTCGTGGCCGCGGCGGCGGGCGTCGGCCAGGGCCGCGACCTCGGCGTGCGCGGTCCCCGCGCCCTGGTGCCAGCCCTCGCCGAGGACGGCGGCGGGCTCCGGTGCGCCGGACGGGTCGGTGCCGGCGCCGGGGGCGAGGAGCACGCAGCCGACCCGCGGGTTGGGTCCGTGGGCGGGACCGCGGCGCGCGAGGTCGAGGGCGTGACGCATGGCGGCGGTCTCCGCGGGGGTCACGGCCGCCGTGGGCGCCGGGACCGTCGCGGGGAGACCGGCGGGGGTCGTGGCGGTGCCCGGTGCGGGGCGGGGAGCCCGGGCACGGGCGTGCGTGCCGAGCAGCGTCGCGCCGTGGTGGGTCTCGGTGCCCATCGCCGTCCTCCCGTGCCGGTCAGGGCTCCGGGGTCTCGGCGGAGGACGACCCCAGGGGTCGCCGCTGCCACGTGCGCGCGACCGACGGCCGCGTGCACGCCACGTCTCCTCCCATCCGGACTTTCACCGTCGGTCCCGGAGTTCCACCAGGTCAACCGCTCGGCTCACGAGGAGCCTCACGGGTCGCGGACTGTCACCGCCGGCTCGGAATTGCACCGACCCCGGAGCACGTGTGTGCGTGTTCTTGCTGAGCAACGATCATGGCACACCGCGCATTCCCGCTCGGTGGGGTGTCCGGGTGCCGACACGCCCGGTCGCGGCGCGCCGGACCGTGCCGGCGGTCCGCTCCGGGTGCGGGTGCGGGTGCCTCGCCGTCGTGCCCGGCGGTCGTGCGGCGCCGGTCACTCCCCGGCGCGCAGCGCCTGCTCTGCGAGGTCGCGCAGCGCGCCGATCTCCGCCGCGACGTCGTCGGCGCCGTAGACCGCCGACCCGGCGACGAAGACGTTCGCGCCGGCGGCGGCGACGCGCTCGATCGTGCTGCGGGACACCCCGCCGTCGACCTGGATCCACGTGTCCGCGCCGGCGGCCGCGATCGCGGCGCGGGCACGGCGGATCTTCGGCAGCGTGCCCTCGATGAACGACTGGCCCCCGAACCCGGGCTCGACCGTCATCACGAGGATCATGTCGAGCTCGTCGAGCAGGTCGAGGTACGGCTCGACGGGCGTCGCCGGCCGCACCGCCACGGCGGCGCGGGCCCCGAGGGACCGCAGCTCGCGGGCGAGGCGCACCGGCGCCTGCGCGGCCTCCGCGTGGAACGTCACGGACGCGGCACCGGCCTCGGCGAACGCGGGCGCCCACCGGTCCGGGTCCTCGATCATCAGGTGCACGTCGACCGGGACCGGGGAGACCTCGACGAGCCGCTGCACGACGGGCAGGCCGATCGTGAGGTTCGGCACGAAGTGGTTGTCCATCACGTCGACGTGCGCGTAGTCGGCGCCCGCGATCGCGGCGAGGTCGCGCTCGAGGTTGGCGAAGTCGGCGGACAGGATGCTCGGGTTGATCAGCGCGCGCACCCGGTCAGCCTAGTCACGGCGCGGCACGGCCGGCCGACCGGCGGCACCCGACTACCCCGCGGCGGCCACCGCCCCGCCGGCCACCGCGCCGGTCAGGACGTGCGGCGCAGCAGCGTCAGGTGCATCGCGTCCGTCCCGTGCACGTGCGGCCACAGCTGCACGTCGTCGCGCTCGGGCAGCTCGATCGCGGGCGCCACCGCGAGGACCGCCGCGCGGGCGTCGAGGACCTCGACCCCGTCGCCGGCCTTCGTCCGGGCCCGCACGACGTCCTTGACGACGAGCTGGGTCTCCGCGAGGTGCGGGGAGCAGGTCACGTAGGCCACGACGCCCCCGACGCGGACGGCGGCGAGCGCCGACGTGAGCAGGGCGCGCTGCAGCTCGGCGAGACCGGCGAGGTCGGCCGGGCTCCGCCGCCAGCGCGACTCGGGGCGCCGGCGCAGCGCCCCGAGACCGGTGCACGGTGCGTCGACGAGGACCCGGTCGTAGGCGCCCGGGTCGTCGGTGCCGAGCGTGCGGCCATCACCGGTGCGGACCGCCTCGACCGCACCCGCGGGCAGCCCGGCGACGGCCTGCTCGACGAGCCGTGCCCGGTGCGGCTGCACCTCGTTGGCGACGAGCCGGGCCCCGCGCTGCGCGGCCACCGCACCGATCAGGGCCGCCTTGCCCCCGGGTCCCGCGCACAGGTCGAGCCACCGCTCGTCCGGGCCCTCGAGCGGGGCGCCGGTGAGCGCGAGGGCCACGAGCTGGCTGCCCTCGTCCTGCACGCCGGCCCGCCCGTCGCGGACCGCGGCCAGCGCGGCCGGGTCGCCGCCGCCCTCCAGCACGAGCGCGGTCGGCGCCCACCGGCCCGGTCGGGCGCCCCCGGCGTCCGCGGCGAGCTCGTCGGGCTCGACCAGGCCGGGCCGGGCGACGAGCGTCACCTGGGGTGCCTGGTTGTCCGCGCGCAGCAGGTCCCCGAGCTCGGTGACCGCCCGCCCGGACCCGGCGAGGGCCTCCCGCAGCGCCCGCACCACCCACGCGGGGTGGCTCTCGGTGACCGCGAGCCGGGTCGTGTCGTCGGCGGGCTGCGCCGCGTCCGCGATGCGCTCGAGCCACGTCTCGAGCGGCTCGCGCGACGCCGCACGCAGGACGGCGTTGACGAACTGCGACGCACCCGTCCCGGCGCGCTCGCGGGCGAGCCCGACGGTCTCGGAGACCGCGGCGTGCGCGGGCACCCGCATGCCGAGCACCTGGTGCATCCCGAGGCGCAGGAGGTCGAGCACCGGGGGGTCGATCGACGCGGCGGGACGCGACGCGCACAGCTCGATCACCGCGTCGTAGCGCCCGCGCAGCCGCAGCGTCCCGTAGGCAAGCTCGGTCGCGAACGCCGCGTCGCGCCCGGCCACCCGGCGCTCGCGCAGCAGGGGCGGGAGCACCAGGTTGGCGTAGGAGTCGCTCGTGTCGACGGCCCGCAGGACGTCGTACGCGGCGCCGCGCGCCGGGTCCCCCGCACGCCGGCGGGCCGACGGCGCCGCGGCCGTCCGGGCGCCCCGCCCCTGCGCGCGGGCCGCCCCGCGCTCGCGGCCCTGCCGGTCACGCCGGTCCGCCCCGCCGCGGGGACGCTCGCCCGTGCCGCCCGTGCCGCCCGTGCCGCTCATGCGTGCTCCACCACGGCCGCACCGAGCACCGTGCCGGGCGCCGGGCGTGCGCCGCGCGCCCAGTCGACGGCGGGCATCGTGCGCTTGCCCGCGGGGGTCACGTCCCCGAGGCGGACCGCGTGGGTCGCGGTGCCGACGAGCACCGCGTCCTTGCCCGCCCGCAGCTCACCGGGCGCCAGGTCGGTCACGTCGGGGGCCGGCGTCACCGGGCCCAGCCCGAGCCGGGCCCCGTCCGGGGTGCGGGTCCAGGCGCCCGGCGCGGGCGTGCAGCCACGCACGCGGCGGTCCACCGCGTACGCGGGGTGCTCCCAGCGCACCCGCGCGTCCTCGACCTCCAGCCGCGGGGCGTGGCTGACCCCCTCGGACGCCTGCGGCACCGGCGCGAGGATGCCGTCCTCGATCGCGTCGAGCGTGCTCACGAGCAGCCCGGCACCGGCCACCGCGAGCCGGCCGAGCAGGTCGCCCGACGTGTCCCGCGGCCGGATCTGCTCCGTCAGGACCCCGAACACCGGACCGGTGTCGAGCCCCTCCTCGATCCGGAACGTGCTCGCGCCCGTGACCTCGTCGCCCGCGAGCAGCGCGTGCTGCACGGGCGCCGCGCCGCGCCACGCCGGGAGCACCGAGAAGTGCAGGTTGACCCAGCCGTGCCGCGGCACGTCGAGCACGGCGGGCGGCAGCAGCGCCCCGTACGCGACCACGGGTGCGGCGTCCAGGTCGAGCTCGGCGAGCCGTGCCTGGAAATCGGCGTCCCGCGGCGACCGCGGGGTCAGGACCTCGAGGCCCGCGTCCAGCGCGCGCTGCTTGACCGGGCTCGGCGCGAGGGTCCGGCCGCGCCCCGCACGGGCGTCCGGGCGGCTCAGCACCGCGACGACGTCGTGCCGGGAGGCGAGCAGGGCGTCGAGGGCCGGGACGGCGACGTCCGGGGTCCCGGCGAAGAGGAGGCGCATGGGCTCGATCCTAGGCGGCGCCCCAGGACCCGTTCAGACGCCGACGCCCCGGGCGGCGAGCTCGGCACGGGCCGCCGCCGCCGTGGTGAAGAGCACGGCCGCGAACCCCTCGGCCGCCGCTCCCGCGACGTTCACCGGGCTGTCGTCGAGGAACACCGTGCGCGCGGGGTCGAGCGAGAACCGCTCCGCGAGCAGCCGGTAGATCCGCGGGTCCGGCTTGGCGACCCTCACCTCCCCCGAGACCAGCACGCCCTCGAGCAGCCCCACCGCGGGTGCCGCCGGCTCGGCGTGGTGGAACGTCTCCGCGGACCAGTTCGTCAGGCCCAGCACCCGCACCCCGGCCGCGAGGAGGTCCCGCACGAGCTCCTCCGAGCCGGGCACCGGCCCGGGCAGCGCGGCCCGGAAGTGCTCGACGTACAGGTCGAGGGCCGGCAGGTGCTGCGGCAGCCGGGCCTGCACGTCGGCGCGCGCGTGCGCCCAGGGCCGCCCCGCGTCCTGCAGGTGGTTGAACGCCGGGAAGTCGACGTCCCGGAAGAAGGCGTCGACCGCCGCGCGCGGGAGGCGCCCCTCGTACGGGCCGTACGGGTCCCAGCGGACCAGGACGTTGCCGAGGTCGAAGACGACCGCGTCCACGGGCGGCGCGGCGCCGGGGACGCTCACAGCATCTCCGCCGGGTCGACCTGCACGCGCACCGTGCCGCCCTCGCGCCGCGCGCTGCGCACCGCGACCGACGCCGCGACGGTCCGCACGAGCGCATCGCCCGCCGCGACGGGGGCCCGCACGAGCGCCCGCACCTCCGGCTCGAACGAGCCCTGCGCCGGTGCGGCAGCCGCCCGCGCGCGGCCCGACGCGACCCCGGTGCGCACGACGCCGGAGCCGCCCTCGTCGACCGGCACCGGGCCCAGCACCTCCCCGCCGGGGGGCAGCTCGAGGCGCGCGAGCACCGCCCGGACCGCCTCGCGCCCACCCGTGACCGCCACGACCCGCACGGACGGCGGGAGCGCGAGCTCGTGGCGCTCGGCGAGCTCACGGGCGGCGAGACCCGCGGGGTCCCACCGCACGAGGGCCTGCGTGGGACGCGGTGCGCCGTCGCCGACCAGCAGGACGACACCGCCGTCGGTCGTCGGGCGCACGAGCGCCGCCGCGGCGAGCCAGCGCCGCAGCGCGTCCTCCGCGCCCCGCAGCGACGTCGACGCGGACGCGACCGCCGCGTCGAGCAGCACCGCGGCCGCGTACCCGGCGTCGCACACCGGCTCGGCACCGGTGGTCGCGACGACCAGGGCGGGGGTCCCCGGCACGCTCGCGAGCACCCCGGTCGCCGACCGGGCCCCCGACGAGCGCACCGGCACCCCCGGGAACGCCCGGCCGAGCTCCTCGGCGGTCCGCTCGGATCCCACACGCACCGACCGCAGGGCCCCCGCGCCGCACTCCGTGCACCGCCACCCCGTCGCGAGGCGCCCGCACCACCCGCACTGCGGCACGCCGTCGGCCGACGCGAGCGACAGCGGCCCGTGGCACGCCGTGCACCGCGCGAGCGCCCGGCACCGGCCGCACGCGACAGCCGGCAGGTAGCCCGCGCGGGGGACCTGGACGAGCACCGGACCGTGGGCGAGGTGCTCACGGATCGCGCGCCACGCCTCGCCGGGCAGCCGGGCCGACGCCGCGGCGCCCTCGCGCGCGAGCTCGACCGACGTGAGCGCCCGCACGCGCGGGGCCCGGGACCGCAGCACCGCGCGGTCGGCGCTCACCTCCCGCGCCCACCCGCTCTCGACGAGCGCCTGGGCCTCGACGCTGCGGGCGTGCGCGGCGAGCAGCACCGCGGTCCCCTCGAGCTCGGCGCGCAGCCGCACGACCTCCCGCACGTGCGGGTACGGCGCCCGCGGCTCGGCGTGCAGGTCGTCGCCGTCGTCCCAGCACACGACGAGGCCGAGGTCCTCGACCGGCGCGAACGCCGCCGCGCGCGTCCCGACCACGACGCGCGCCCGCCCGCGCAGCGCCGCGAGGAACGCGCGGTACCGCGGCGCGGCGCCGTCCTCCGCCGCCAGGCGCACGTACCCGCCGGGGCGCTCGGGCGTGCACGGGGGGACCTCCACCCGGTCGAGCGCCTCGCACACCTGCGCCACGTCGCGCGCGTCGGGGACGACGACGAGCGCGCCCCGGCCCCCCACGAGGCACGCCTGGACGGCCTGCGCCACGGCGTCCGGCCACCGCGCCCCGGCCGGGCCCGGCAGCGCCGTCCACACCGCGCGCGGCGAGGAGCCCGCCGCGAGGTGCTGCAGGAACGCGGGCCCGCCCCGGTACGGGAGCCACGCGTCGCCGGACAGGCGACCGTGCGCGGGTGGGGGGCTCGCCGCGTCCGGTGAGGACCCGTCCGCTGCCTCCGGGACGGTCGCCTCCGCTGTCGCGGGCGCCACGGACGCCTCGGGCTCGCCCGCTGCGGGCCCCTCGGACTCGACGCGCGCATGCCGCGGGGGGATCGCGAGCCGCAGGACGTCCGCGAGCGTCCCGGCGTACCGGTCGGCGACCGCGCGCGCCAGGCGCGCCACCACGTCGCTGAGCACCGGCTCGGCCGAGACGACCCGCCGCAGCGGCTGGAGCGCGCCGTCGTGCTCGGCGTCCAGGGTGCGCGCGAGCACGTACCCGTCGACGTCCTGGCGCCCGAAGCGCACCTTGACGCGGGTCCCGGGAACGGCGTCCGCCGAGAGCGCCTCCGGGACGAGGTACTCGAACACCCGGTCGAGGTGCGCGGGCGGCAGGTCGATGCACACGCGGGCGACCGGCAGGGACGCCGCGGGCTCGAGCCCCTCGGCGGTGCGCCGACGGGCCGCCGACCGCCCGCGGCCCGGGAGCACGGGCTCCGGGAGCCCCGCGAGGGTCAGCTGCTCCCCCGCTGCACCGCCCGTCGCCTCCACGCCTCTATCTCACCATCGACGACCGACCCCGCGGACCGCTCCGTCCACCGGTCGCCGCGCACGGCGCCGTCGGGCCTGTCACCGCCGCACCGAGCCGCCGCCCGCCGCCGCCGCGCGACCCGCCGCCGAGCCGCGGGGAGCACCGCCGGGAGCGCCGCCGCCGGTACGCGACGAGCCCGCCCGGCCAGGTGGGCCGGACGGGCTCGTGCTGCAGGACCGCAGGGTCGCAGCCGGGAGGAGACCCCGTGCGGCAGAGGACGCCGCACGCGGTGACGGACCCGTCGCGCGTCAGCCCACCGCGCTGATCAGGTCCGCGGTGCGGTCCGCGCGCTCCCACGTGAAGTCGGCGAGCTCGCGGCCGAAGTGCCCGTACGCCGCGGTCTGCTGGTAGATCGGCCGCAGCAGGTCCAGGTCGCGGATGATCGCGGCCGGACGCAGGTCGAACACCTCACGGATCGCAGCCGTCAGACGCCCGACCGGGACGGTGCCCGTGCCGAACGTCTCGACGTAGAGGCCGACGGGGTGCGCCTTGCCGATCGCGTACGCGACCTGCACCTCGCAGCGCCGCGCCAGGCCCGCGGCGACGACGTTCTTGGCGACCCAGCGCATCGCGTAGGCGGCCGAGCGGTCGACCTTCGACGGGTCCTTGCCCGAGAACGCACCGCCTCCGTGACGGGCCATGCCGCCGTAGGTGTCGACGATGATCTTGCGGCCCGTGAGCCCGGCGTCGCCCTGCGGCCCACCGACGACGAACGTGCCCGTCGGGTTCACGAGGAGCCGGAAGTCGCTGGCGTCGAGGTCCAGGTCGGCGACGACCGGCTTGACGACCAGGTCCGCGATCGCGGGCGCGAGGGTCGTCTCGAGGTGGACGTCCGGGTCGTGCTGCGTCGAGAGGACCACGGTGTCGAGGCGCACCGCGCGGTCGCCGTCGTAGCCGATGGTCACCTGCGTCTTGCCGTCGGGGCGCAGCCCGGGCACGACGCCCTCCTTGCGCACGGCCGCGAGGCGCTCCGCGAGGCGGTGCGCGAGCCAGATCGGCAGGGGCAGGAGGCTCGGGGTGTCGTCGCTCGCGTACCCGAACATGAGGCCCTGGTCGCCGGCGCCCTGCAGGTCGAGGGGGTCGAGGTCGCCGCTGTCGACGCGGACCTCGAGCGCCTTGTCGACGCCCTGGGCGATGTCGGGCGACTGCTGCCCGATCGAGACGGACACGCCGCACGAGTCGCCGTCGAAGCCGATGTGGGAGGAGGTGTAGCCGATGCCCCGGACGACCTCGCGCACCACCTGCGGGATCTCGACGTACGCGCTCGTGGTGACCTCGCCGGCGACGTGCACCAGGCCGGTCGTCACCATCGTCTCGACGGCCACCCGGGCCGAGGGGTCCTGCTCGAGGATCGCGTCGAGGATCGCGTCGGAGATCTGGTCGCAGATCTTGTCGGGGTGCCCCTCGGTCACGGACTCGGACGTGAACAGGCGCATGTCGGGCTCGGTCATGCGCACAGGTTACTGGCCGTGCGCTCGGCCCCGGAGCAGAACGGCGTCCCAGACGGCGTGCGCGACGTCGTCCTTCGAGCCCGCCGCGACCGCCACGACGTCGCCGTCCCCGTCGAGGACCGTCACGTCGTTATCGGCCGTCCCGAAGCCGCGCCCGCCGCCGACCGCGTTGACGACGAGGAGGTCGGCGCCCTTGCGCCGGGCCTTCGCACGCCCGTGGTCCAGCACACTGCCCGAGGCGTCCCCCGTCTCGGCCGCGAAGCCGACGACGACCTGGCCCTCCCGCAGCCGCGGGGCCGAGAGCTCCGCGAGGATGTCGGGCGTCTGGACGAGCTCGAGCACGCGGGTCCCGCCTGCGGCGTCGTCGGCGCCCTTCTTGATCTTGGTCTCGGCCGCCGTCGCGGGCCGGAAGTCGGCGACCGCGGCCGCCATCACGACGACGTCGGCGTCCTTGGCCGCGGCACGCACCGCGTCGCGCAGCTCCGCCGAGGTCTCGACGGGCACCACGGCCACGCCCTCGGGGGTGGGCAGCGTCACGTTCGCGGCCACGAGCGTCACCTGGGCGCCCCGCACCGCCGCCGCCCGCGCGAGCGCGTAGCCCTGGCGGCCCGAGGACCGGTTGCCGAGGAAGCGGACGGGGTCCAGCGGCTCGCGCGTGCCCCCGGCCGAGACGACGACGTGCCGCCCGGCCAGGTCCTGCGCGGCAGGCCGCACGAGCGCGAGGGCCGCCGCCGCGATGGCCTCCGGCTCGGGGAGCCGGCCGGGGCCGGTGTCGGCACCCGTGAGGCGGCCGGAGTCCGGGTCGAGCACGTGGACGCCACGCGCGCGCAGGGTCTCGACGTTCGCGCGCGTCGCCGGGTGCTCCCACATCTCCGTGTGCATCGCCGGCGCGAGCAGGACCGGGCAGCGCGCCGTGAGCAGCGTCGCGGTCAGCAGGTCGTCCGCACGGCCGGTCGCGGCCCGCGAGAGCAGGTCCGCGGTGGCCGGGGCGACGACCACGAGGTCGGCGTTCTTGCCGAGCCGCACGTGCGGGACCTGGTCGACGTCCTCGAACACGCGCGTCGTCACCGGTGCGCCGGACAGCGCCTCCCACGTCGCGCGACCCACGAACTCCAGCGCGGAGTCGGTCGGCACGACGCGCACGTCGTGGCCGGCCTCGACGAGCAGGCGCAGCAGCAGCACGGCCTTGTACGCCGCGATGCCGCCGGCGACGCCGAGGACGATCCGCATGGTCGGGACGCCGGGAGGGACGGGGCCGAGGTCAGCCCTCGGTGGCCTCGACCGTCAGCAGCCCGCCGTCGATCTCGCGCATCGCGATCGACAGGGCCTTCTCCTGCGGGCGGGTCTCGACGAGCGGCCCGACGTACTCGAGCAGGCCCTCGTTGAGCTGGGAGTAGTACGCGTTGATCTGGCGCGCGCGCTTGGCGGCGTAGATGACGAGCGCGTACTTGGAGTCCGCGCGCTCGAGCAGCTGGTCGATGGGCGGGTCGGTGATGCCGACGGGTGCAGCGACGGTTCCGGACACGGTGGACTCCCGCAAGGACGAAGGGGTGGGACTGACGCCAGTCTACCTGGTCGGCAGTCCCATGACCCGGACCAGCTCGTCGGTCGCCCGCCGCACGTCGTCGTTGACGATCACGTGGTCGAACTCGGGCTCCGCGGCGAGCTCGACGCGCGCCGTCGCGAGCCGTCGCTCCCGCTCCTCCGGCCCCTCGGTCCCCCGCCCCACGAGCCGGCGCTCGAGCTCCTCGAACGACGGCGGCGCGAGGAACACGAACCGCGCACCGGGCATGGTCGAGCGGACCTGCCGCGCACCCTGCAGGTCGATCTCGAGCAGCGCCGGCGCGCCCGCCGCGAGCCGCTCCTCGACCTGGCGCCGCGGCGTGCCGTACCGGTTGCGGCCGTGCACGACCGCCCACTCGAGCAGCTCGCCGCCCTCCGCCATGGCGTCGAACTCGGCCGGGGTCACGAAGTGGTAGTGCACGCCCTCGACCTCGCCCGGTCGCGGCTCACGCGTCGTCGCGGAGACGGACAACCAGATCTCGGGGTAGCGCTCGCGGATGTCGGCGGAGACCGTGCCCTTGCCGACGGCGGTCGGTCCGGCGAGAACGGTGAGCCGGGCTGGCGTCGTCATGGGTGCTGCGGTGCTCCTGGCCTGGTGCTGCGTGGATCCGGCTGGTCAGAGGCACACGGTACGTGCCTCCGGGCTCACCCGAAGCGGTCGACGAGCGCCTTGACCTGGTGCGGACCCAGGCCACGGACGCGCCGCGTCTCGGAGATGCCGATCTCCGAGATGATGGCGCGCGCCTTAACCTTGCCGACGCCCGGCAGGGACTCGAGGAGCGCGAGCACCTTGAGCTTGCCGATCGTCTCGTCCGCCTGGCCCTGGGCGATCACCTCGGAGAGCGTGCCCTGAGAGTACTTGAGTCGGTTCTTGACCTCGGCACGGGCCTGCCGGGCCGCGGCCGCCTTCTCGAGTGCTGCTGCGCGTTGTTCGGGGGTCAAGGGGGGAAGAGCCACTCGAGTCACCTTCTCGTCCGCGGGATGTGATCGTGCTCCGAACCTAGCGACCGGGGGGCGGGTCCGCCAACGCGACGCTCAGCGGAGTGCAGCTGCGGCCTCGTGGGCGGCGTTCTGCGCCGCTGCCAGCAACGACGCTCGGTCCGGCCCGGCGGCGAGGACCGCCCGGGACGACGACGCGAGCACCGCGCGTCGCGCGGTCCCGAAGACGCGCGCGAGCTCCGCGGACCCGGCGCCCTGCGCCCCGACCCCGGGCGCCAGCAGGGGCCCCCGGACCGCGGCGAGGTCGACGCCGAGGCGCTGCGCGGCGTCGCCGGTCGTGGCGCCGACGACGAGCCCGACGGACCCCAGCTCCCCGCCCGTCGCCGCGAGCTCCGCGGCGTTGAGCGCGGCGGCCTGCGCCGCGACCGCGGCGGCGACCGCGGTCCCGTCCGGTCCGGTCGCGTGCTGCACGGACGCGCCCTCGGGGTTGGACGTGAGCGCGAGCACGAACAGCCCCCGCCCGGAGGCCGCGGCGGCCTCGACCGCGGGCGTGAGCGACCCGAAGCCGAGGTAGGGCGAGACCGTGAGCGCGTCGCCGGCGAGCGGGGAGCCCTCGCGCAGGTAGGCGTCGGCGTACCCGGCCATCGTCGAGCCGATGTCGCCGCGCTTGGCGTCGACGACCACGAGCGTGCCCGTCTCGCGTCCGGCGGCGACGACCTCCTCGAGCACCGCGACGCCGGCCGAGCCGTGCCGCTCGTAGAGGGCCGACTGCGGCTTGAGCGCCGCGACCTTCCCCGCGAGGGCGTCGAGCACGCCGAGGCTGAACGCGCGCAGGCCCGCGACGTCGTCCGCCAGGTCCCAGTCGCGCAGCAGCCCGGGGTGCGGGTCCAGGCCGACGCACAGCGGCCCGTGCGCGTCCATGGCCGCCGCGAGGCGGGCACCGAACGGCGCGGTCACGCGGTCACCACGGCGTCCGCCGCCGCACCCGCACCGGCCGTGCTCGCGGCCGCCTGGGCCCGGCGCGCGTGCGTCGCCGCGTCGTGCTCCTGCAGGCTCGTGACGCTGAACGGTCCCGCGAGGGCGGCCTCGATGCCCTGCACCGCCGCGCCGAGCTGCTGCACCGTGGTGACGATCGCCTTGTCGGCGGCCGTCGTGGCGGCCCGGATCTCGTACCCGTCGGCACGCGCGCCCTGACCGGAGGGCGTGTTCACGACGATGTCGACGCTCCCGGAGGAGATGAGGTCGACGATCGTCGGCTCCCCCGCCGGACCGCGGCCGCGCGAGAACTTCCGGACGACGCGCGAGGCGATGCCGCTGCGGCGCAGCACCGCGGCGGTGCCCTCGGTCGCGAGGATCTCGAAGCCGAGCTCGACGAGGCGCTTGACCGGGAACACGATCGAGCGCTTGTCGCGGTCGGCGACCGAGATGAACGCGGTGCCCGACGTCGGCAGCCCGCCGAACGCCGCGGCCTGCGACTTCGCGAACGCCGTCGGGAAGTCGACGTCGAAGCCCATGACCTCGCCGGTCGAGCGCATCTCGGGCCCGAGCACCGTGTCGACCACCGTGCCGTCGTGCGTGCGGAACCGCTTGAACGGCAGCACGGCCTCCTTGACGGCGATGGGCGCCTCGAGGTCGAGCACGCTCGCGTCCGTCTGCGGCAGCACGCCCGAGGCGCGCAGGTCCGCGATCGAGTGGCCCGTCATGACGAGCGCGGCGGCCTTGGCGAGCGGGACGCCCGTCGCCTTGGACACGAACGGCACGGTGCGGGACGCCCGCGGGTTCGCCTCGAGGACGTAGAGCACGTCGGAGACGAGGGCGAACTGGATGTTGAGCAGGCCGCGGACCCCGACGCCCTTCGCGATGGCCTCGGTCGAGCGGCGGATGCGCTCGAGCTCGGACAGCGAGAGCGTCACGGGCGGCAGCACGCACGCCGAGTCGCCCGAGTGGATGCCGGCCTCCTCGATGTGCTCCATGACGCCGCCGAGGAACAGCTCGGTGCCGTCGTAGAGCGCGTCGACGTCGATCTCGATCGCGTCGTCGAGGAACCGGTCGATGAGCAGCGGCGGGATCTCGGTGCCGCGGCCCGTGGTGTTGACCGCCGCGGCGATCGCGCGCTCGACGTACTCGGTGAGCTGCGCGTCGTCGTACACGATCTCCATGCCGCGTCCGCCGAGCACGTAGGACGGGCGCACGAGCACCGGGAAGCCGATGCCCTGGGCCGTCTCGCGCGCACCCTCGAGCGTCGTCGCGGTGCCGAACGACGGCGCGGGGAGCCCCGCCGCCTCGAGCACCGCGCCGAACGCGCCGCGGTCCTCGGCGGCGTCGATGGCCTCGGGCGGGGTGCCGAGGATCGGCAGGCCGGCGTCGGCGAGGCGCTGCGCGAGCGACAGCGGGGTCTGGCCGCCGAGCTGCACGATGATGCCCTCGACCGGGCCGACGGCGAGCTCGGCCTCGTAGACCTCGAGCACGTCCTCGAACGTCAGCGGCTCGAAGTACAGGCGGTCCGAGGTGTCGTAGTCGGTCGAGACGGTCTCGGGGTTGCAGTTGACCATGACGGTCTCGAACTCGCCCTTGAGGGCCAGCGCGGCGTGCACGCACGAGTAGTCGAACTCGATGCCCTGGCCGATGCGGTTGGGGCCCGAGCCGAGGATGAGCACCGCGGGGCGCGTGCGGGGACGCACCTCGGTCTCGTCGTCGTACGCCGAGTAGTGGTACGGGGTGAGCGCCGCGAACTCGGCGGCGCACGTGTCGACCGTCTTGAAGACCGGGCGGACGCCGGCCGCCCACCGGGCGGCGCGGACCGCGTCCTCGCCGATCCCGCGCAGCGCGCCGATCTGGGCGTCGGACAGGCCGTGCCGCTTGGCCCGCACGAGCACGGCCCGGTCGAGCTCGGGGGCGTCGGCGGTCTTCGCGGCGACCTCGTTGACCAGCACGAGCTGGTCGAGGAACCACGGGTCGATCCCGGTGCGCGCGTACACGTCCTCGAGCGGGACACCCGCGCGCAGGACCTGCTGGACGTCGATGAGCCGGTGCTCGGTCGGCACCGAGATCGTCGCGAGCAGCGCGTCGAGCGCGTCGCCGGTGAGCGGCTCGCCGTCCCAGTGGAACACCGACCCGGCGCGGTCGATCGAGCGCATCGCCTTGCCGAGGGCCTCGGTGAAGTTGCGCCCGAGCGCCATCGCCTCGCCGACCGACTTCATGGTCGTCGTGAGCGTCGCGTCGGCCGCGGGGAACTTCTCGAACGCGAACCGCGGGACCTTGACCACGACGTAGTCGAGCGTCGGCTCGAACGACGCCGGGGTCGAGCCCGTGATGTCGTTCGGGATCTCGTCGAGCGTGTAGCCGATGGCCAGGCGCGCGGCGATCTTCGCGATCGGGAAGCCCGTGGCCTTCGAGGCGAGCGCCGAGGACCGCGACACGCGCGGGTTCATCTCGATGACGACGATGCGCCCGGTGTCCGGCTCGACGGCGAACTGGATGTTGCAGCCGCCCGTGTCGACGCCGACCTCGCGGATGACCGCGATCCCGATGTCGCGCATGCGCTGGTACTCGCGGTCGGTCAGGGTCAGCGCCGGCGCGACGGTGACGCTGTCGCCGGTGTGCACGCCGACGGGGTCGACGTTCTCGATCGAGCAGACGACCACGACGTTGTCCGCGTGGTCGCGCATGAGCTCGAGCTCGTACTCCTTCCACCCGAGGATCGACTCCTCGAGCAGGACCTCAGAGGTCGGCGAGTAGTGCAGGCCCTGCCCGACGATGCGCCGCAGGTCCGTCTCGTCGTACGCGAGGCCGGAGCCGAGGCCGCCCATCGTGAACGACGGCCGCACGACCATCGGGTACCCGAGCCGTCCGGCGGCGTCGATCGCCTCGTCGACCGAGTGGATGATCTCGGACGCGGCGCTCTCGCCGCCGCACACCTCGACGACCTCCTTGAACTGCTGGCGGTCCTCGCCCTTCTGGATCGCGGCGATGTTCGCGCCGATGAGTTCGACGCCGTACTCCTCGAGCACGCCGGCCTCGTCGAGCGCGATCGCGGCGTTGAGCGCCGTCTGGCCGCCGAGCGTCGCGAGGACCGCGTCGGGGCGCTCCTTCGCGATGATCGAGGTGAGCACCTCGGTCGTGATCGGCTCGACGTAGGTCGCGTCGGCGAACTCCGGGTCCGTCATGATCGTGGCCGGGTTGGAGTTCAGCAGGATGACCCGCAGGCCCTCCTCCTTGAGCACGCGGCACGCCTGGGTGCCCGAGTAGTCGAACTCGGCGGCCTGGCCGATGACGATCGGCCCGGAGCCGATGACGAGGACGCTGTGGAGATCTGTCCGGCGGGGCATCAGGCGTCCGCACCCTTCTGGTTCTGGAGCTGCACGTCGGCGCCCGTGGGCGCGCCGCGCATGAGGTCGAGGAAACGGTCGAAGAGGTACGCGGCGTCGTGCGGGCCCGCGGCGGCCTCGGGGTGGTACTGCACGGAGAACGCCGGCAGGTCGAGCGCGGCCAGGCCCTCGACGACGTCGTCGTTGAGGTCGACGTGCGAGACGACGACGCGCCCGTAGCGCCCGCCGTCGTGCGGCGCGACGGACTCGCCCTCGAGCGGGGCGTCGACCGCGAAGCCGTGGTTGTGCGCGGTGATCTCGACGCGGCCCGTCGCGCGGTCGAGCACCGGCTGGTTCACGCCGCGGTGCCCGTAGCCGAGCTTGTAGGTGCCGTAGCCCAGCGCGCGCCCGAGGATCTGGTTGCCGTAGCAGATGCCGAAGAACGGGATCCGGCGGTCGAGGACCTCGCGCAGCAGCTCGACCTCGTGGGTCGCCGCGCCGGGGTCGCCGGGGCCGTTGGAGAAGAACACGCCGTCGGGGCCGGCGGCGAGCACGTCGTCGATCGTCGAGCTCGAGGGGAGCACGTGGACCCGCACGCCGCGCTCGGCGAGCCGCTGCGGGGTCATGGCCTTGATCCCGAGGTCGATCGCGGCGACCGTCGCGACCGGCTCGTCGAGCGGGGTCCCGTCCGGGCCGAGGGCCTCGACGACGTAGGCCTCCTTCGTCGTGACCTCGCCCGCGAGGTCGGCGCCCTGCATCGCCGGGGCCGCGAGCACGACCGCGAGCAGCTCGTCGTCGGAGCGCCGGGCGCCGCCGTCGGCCGTGAGCGCGTCGCCCGAGAAGATCCCGGCCCGCATCACGCCGCGCTCGCGCAGGCGGCGGGTCAGCGCGCGGGTGTCGATGCCGGAGATCCCGACGACACCCTGCGCCGCGAGGTCCTCGTCGAGCGTGCGCACCGAGCGCCAGCTCGACGCTCGGCGCGCGGGGTCGCGGACCACGTAGCCGGCGACCCAGATGCGGCTCGACTCGGGGTCCTCGTCGTTCGCGCCCGTGTTGCCGATGTGCGGCGCGGTCATCACGACGATCTGGCGGTGGTAGCTCGGGTCGGTGAGCGTCTCCTGGTAGCCGGTCATGCCGGTGTTGAAGACGACCTCCCCCACGGTGGTGCCGTGCGCGCCGTAGGCCTCGCCGTGGAACGTGCGCCCGTCCTCGAGGACCAGGACTGCGTCGGTCATGACTGCTCCTTCTGCGCCTGCGGTGCGGCAGGCGGCGGGTTCTGCGAGATCAGGGTCGTGGCGGCGGCGACCAGACGGGCCCGGTCGGCCCGTCGTCGCACGCGCAGGCCGGTGTCGAGGCCGCGCTCGTCGTCGGGTCCGGTGCTCCACGTCAGGACGACGAGCCCGTCCCGGCCGACGAACTTGCCGGCCTGCCCGGGGGCGGTGCCGACCGCGCGCAGCGAGCCGGCGGGGACGAACACCTCGCGCGCGCCGGTGCGCCGGACGAGCACCCCGGCGTCGCGGACCTGCACGAGCGCGGGGCTGCGGGTCCCGAGGTCGTGCGCGACGACGCGGTCGAGCCAGTCGCCCGCGCGCGTCGAGGACACGTAGGTCGCCTCGATCGGCTCGGTGCGGGCGCGCCCGAGCGTGCCCGGGCCCTCACCCTCGGGCGGCGCGACGGGCAGCGCGGGGACGACGGCCGCGGTGCCGGCCCGGCGGTTCGCCCAGCCGCGGCGCATGCCCCACAGCGCGAGCAGCACGAGCGCGACGATGACCAGCACGGTCACGAGCACGCGCATCAGGCGCCCGCCCCCCGCCCGGCCGCGCGGCGCGAGCCGTCCGCGTCGTCCTGGAGGGCCCCGTCGAGCACCGTCGCGCGCCCGCGCAGGAACGTCGCGACCACCCGGCCCGGGAGCTCGCGGCCGCGGAACGGGGAGTTGCCGCTCGCCGTCGCCTGCTCGGCGGGCTCGACGGTGCGGCGCACCGATGGGTCGACGAGCACGAGGTTCGCGGGCTCGCCGACGGCGACCGGGCGGCCGTGGCCCTCGACGCGGCCGATCGCGGCCGGGGCGGTGGACAGCACGCGGGCGACGTCGGCCCAGGTCAGCCGACCGGTGTCGACCATGGTCTCCTGCACGACGGCCAGCGCGGTCTCGAGGCCGGTCATGCCGAACGCGGCCGCGGCCCACTCGCAGTCCTTGTCCTCGCGCGTGTGCGGCGCGTGGTCGGTCGCGACGATGTCGATCGTCCCGTCGGCGAGTCCCGCGCGGACCGCCTCGACGTCCTCGGCGGTGCGCAGCGGCGGGTTGACCTTGAAGACCGGGTCGTAGCCGCGGGCGAGCTCGTCGGTGAGCACGAGGTGGTGCGGCGTGACCTCGGCCGTCACGTCGATGCCGCGCGACTTGGCCCAGCGGACGATCTCCACCGAGCCGGCGGTCGACAGGTGGCACACGTGCAGGCGCGAGCCGACGTGCTCGGCGAGCAGCACGTCGCGCGCGATGATCGCCTCCTCGGCGACCGCGGGCCAGCCCGCGAGGCCGATCTCGCTCGAGACGACGCCCTCGTGCATCTGGGCGCCGTCGGTGAGCCGCGGCTCCTGCGGGTGCTGGGCGATCACGCCGTCGAACGCCTTGACGTACTCCAGGGCGCGGCGCATGAGCACGGGGTCGTGCACGCACTTCCCGTCGTCCGAGAAGACCCGCACGCGCGCGGCGGAGGACGCCATCGCGCCCAGCTCGGCGAGGTGCTCCCCCGCGAGCCCGACGCTGACCGCGCCGACCGGGTGGACGTCGACCCAGCCGGCGTCGCGGCCCAGCCGCCACACCTGCTCGACGACGCCCGCGGTGTCCTGCGTCGGGGTCGTGTTCGCCATCGCGTGCACCGCGGTGAACCCGCCGGCCGCCGCCGCGCGGGTCCCCGAGCGGATCGTCTCCGCGTCCTCCCGGCCCGGTTCGCGCAGGTGCGTGTGCAGGTCGACGAGCCCGGGCAGGAGCACGAGCCCCTCCCCCTCGACGACCGTCGCGCCGCCCGCGCGCGCGGCGGCGTCCGGGCCGATCGCCGCGATCACGCCGTCGGCGAGCAGCACGTCGGCCGGCTCGCCGCCGAGCGGCGCGACCGAGCGGAGCAGGTACGTCGTCACTTGCCGTCCACCTTCACGTTCGTCGTCTCCCCCGCGAGCAGCAGGTAGAGGACCGCCATCCGGACCGCGACGCCGTTCGAGACCTGCTCGACGATGACGGCACGGTCGGAGTCGGCGGCGTCGGCCGAGATCTCCAGGCCCCGGTTCATCGGCCCCGGGTGCATCACGATCGCGTGCTCGGGCAGGAGCCCGATCCGGCGGGCGTCGAGGCCGTAGGTCCGGGTGTACTCGAGCGGGCTCGGGAAGAACCCGCCGCCCGACGTGGACATCCGCTCGCGCTGGACGCGCAGCATCATGACCGCGTCCGGGCCGTCCGCGAGCACCGTGTCGAGGTCGTACGACACCCGCGCGGGCCACGAGCCGACCCCGACCGGCACGAGCGTCGGCGGCGCGACGAGCGTGACGTCGGCACCGAGCGTGTGCAGCAGCTGGACGTTCGAGCGCGCGACCCGGCTGTGCAGCACGTCGCCGACGATCGCGACGCGGACGCCCGCGAGGTCCCGGCCCGCGACGTCCGCGCGCCCGGCGTCGCCCACGAGGTGCCGGCGCATGGTGAACGCGTCAAGCAGCGCCTGCGTCGGGTGCTGGTGCGTGCCGTCGCCCGCGTTGACCACGGCGCCCTGCGTCCAGCCCGAGCGCGCGAGCGTGTGCGGGGCGCCCGACGCGTGGTGCCGGATGACGACCGCGTCGGCACCCATCGCCTGCAGCGTCAGCGCGGTGTCCTTGAGCGACTCGCCCTTCGAGACGCTCGAGCCCTTGGCGGAGAAGTTGATGACGTCGGCCGAGAGCCGCTTCGCCGCGGTCTCGAACGAGATGCGGGTGCGCGTCGAGTCCTCGAAGAACAGGTTGACGACCGTCCGGCCGCGCAGCGTCGGGAGCTTCTTGATCTCGCGCGCCTGGGTCGCGGCCATCTGCGCGGCGGTGTCGAGGACCCGGACCGCCTCGTCGCGGCTCAGGTCACCTGCCGACAGCAGGTGCCTCATCGCGCCCCCTCGATGAGGACGGCGTCGCGGCCGTCGGTCTCGTCGAGCAGCACGCGCACGCGCTCGGACGTCGAGGTGGGCAGGTTCTTGCCGACGTAGTCCGCGCGGATCGGCAGCTCGCGGTGCCCGCGGTCGACGAGCGCCGCGAGCTGGACCGCGGCGGGCCGGCCGAGGTCGCTGATCGCGTCGAGCGCGGCGCGGATGGTGCGGCCCGAGAACAGCACGTCGTCGACGAGGACGACGACCCGGCCGTCGATCCCCGCCGCGGGCAGGTCCGTCGAGCCGATCGCGCGGGTCGGGTGGTGCGCGAGGTCGTCGCGGTACATCGTCACGTCGAGGCTCCCGACGAGCGTCGCCGCGTCGAGCCCGGGCTCGACGTCCGCGAGGCGCGCGGCGAGCCGGTGCGCGAGCGGCAGGCCGCGGGTCGGGATGCCGAGCAGGACGAGGCGCGAGCCCCCGCGGTTGCGCTCGAGGATCTCGTGCGCGATGCGCGTCAGCGCCCGGGAGATCTCCGGGGGGCCGAGGACGACCGTCGCGTCGGGGGCGGCGGGGGTCGGCTCCGTGGGAGTCGACGCGGTGGGTGTGCCGTCGGCCGGCACAGCGGTGCCAGAGCTCATCCGGCGACCTCCTTCCCCGCCTCACAGGACGGGTCTTAAAGGAATGTCTGTCAGGCGCCGACCTTACCGTGGCGCCGCCGGGGCGGCCGGGGTGTCCACGTTTCCACCGTCCGTGGCGTCGATCACCCGGTTGCCGACTCACGGGTCACCCCTGGACAGCCGATCAACTCGCCATGGATGGAACCGCCTCGACCTGGCCGGCGGCTCTCCAGTTCTTCCTCGCGGGTGCGCTCGTCGGCTCGTGCGTGCTCCAGTGGGTGTGGTGGCGCGGCGAGCTGCGGCAGGCCGGCGCCAAGTGGACGCTCCTGTGGTCCGCGGTGCTCGCGCTCGGCTTCGTCGCGAACGGCCTGCTCGCCATGGCGCCCGAGGGCGTCCTGGGAGCCGTCCTGCTGTTCGTGCGGGCCCAGCTGTTCGTCGCGGTCGTCCTGGTGGCGCTGCCTGCGACGCGCGCGTACACCGCCGGCCCGCCCGTGCGGCGCTACGTGGTGGTGGCGGGCGCGTTCGCGCTGGTCCGGGCGGTGCTGTGGCTGACCACCGACATGGTCATGACGCACACGTACGTCCAGGGCCTGCCGGTGTACGGCCCGCTCGACGCCGCGACGTTCCTCGCCCCCGTCGTCGTCGTGGCGCTCTACGTCGTGCGCGCGGTCGGCAAGCTGCGGATCACGCCGGTCGGGGTGCTGCTCATCGCCTCGGGCGTCGCGTCGGTCGCTCTGCTGGTCGCCTCGCACGTGGTCCAGGACCGCGCGACGGCCGAGGGCTTCGCGACCATGTGGGCGCTCCCCCTCGGCGTCGGCCTCGAGGTCCTCGGCCTCGACCGGCTGCGCCGCGCGCAGGGCGACGCGGTGCGGCAGAACGACATGCGCGACGCCGTCGCGCGCATCGCGAACGCCGCCTGGTTCATCAAGGACCCCGAGGCTCTGCTCCTGCGGGCGCGCGAGGAGAGCCGCCGCCTGCTCGACGACCCGACCATCGAGGGCTCCCTGCGACCGCTGTCCCGCGGACGGTTCGTCACGGAGCTCTTCTCGGTCGAGCACGACGCGGCGAGCTCGCGCGAGCGCGGGTTCCTCATGGACCTCGCGCAGATCGTCTCGGCCGCGGCCGAGCGGCACGCGCTCGCGTCGCGGCTGAGCCAGGCCGCGTTCACCGACTCCCTGACGCACCTGCCGAACCGGCACGCGCTCGACCAGCACCTTGCGGAGGCGCTCGACCAGGCCGACGTCGAGCGGACCCGCGTCGCGCTCGTCTACTGCGACCTCGACGGCTTCAAGCGCGCGAACGACCACCACGGGCACGCGTGGGGCGACCAGCTGCTCGTGCAGGTCGCCGACCACCTGCGCTCCGCGGCGCCCCCCGGCACGACGGTCGCCCGCCTCGGCGGCGACGAGTTCGTCGCGGTGATCCCCCGCGCCGGCGCCTACGACGACCTCATGGCGTTCGGGCGTGAGCTGCGGGCCGGCTTCGGCGGCACCACGCCCGAGCAGAACCCCCCGCGACTCACCGTCGGCATCGCGGTGCGCGAGCCGGGCGAGACCGTCGCGCCCGACCAGCTGCTGCAGCACGCCGACACCGCGATGCTCGAGGCCAAGCGCACGCGCGCCGGCGTCGTCTTCTTCGGCCGCGAGCTCCGCAGCCGCGTGACCGCCGAGACGCAGCTCCGCCGTGCGCTCGACGAGGGGGTCGCCGACGGGGAGTTCGAGGCGCACTACCAGCCGATCGTCGACACCGTCACGCTCGAGGTCGTCGGGCTGGAGTCGCTCGCGCGCTGGACCCGCGGCGGCCAGGTGCTCATGCCGTCCGACTGGCTGCCGCTCGCCGAGGAGTCCGGCCTCATCGTCCCCATCGGCCAGGCGCTGCTCGCGAGCTCGCGCGCCGGCCACGAGAAGTTCCGGCTGCCCGTCGCGGTCAACGTGGCCGCGCGCCAGCTCGCCGAGCCGGACTTCCTCACGCACGTCGAGCGCTCGTGGGGCGACGGCGCCTGGACGCACCTGACGATCGAGGTCACGGAGAGCGCGCTGCTCGACGACAGCGCCGCGGCGGCCGGGACGCTCGCGGAGCTCCGCCGGCGCGGCGTAAAGATCGCGATCGACGACTTCGGCACCGGCTACAGCTCGCTGTCGCGCCTCGCGACGCTGCCCGTCGACGTGCTCAAGATCGACCAGGCGTTCGTGCGCGAGATCCGCACACGCCGCGGCAAGGCCGTGCTGCGCGCCATCCTCGCCCTCGCCGAGGCGCACGGGCTCGACGTCGTGGCGGAGGGTGTCGAGCGCGCGTCGGAGCTCACGGCCCTCGCGGACCTCGGGGTGCCGCGCGTGCAGGGGAACCTGCTCGGGCGCGCCTCCCCCACGCTCCCCGTGCGTGGTCCCCGGCCGCGGCCGCGCGGGCGCCGGCCGGTGCGGGTGCTCTGAGGGGCGTCAGCCCTCGCACCCCCCCCGGCTCGTGGCGCCCGCGGCGGCCTGCCGTCCGCGGTCGCCCACGCAGGACGGGGCGCACGGCGTCGAGCACCCGGGCGCTCCCCTGCGGCTTTTCGTCTTCTGTGCGCACCGCAGGGCGCGTGTTTCCGTTATTGTGTGTCGTTCCTGCGCCACAGCGCAGAACGGCCCCGGCGACCAGCACCCGAGGTCGGGTGAGGTCGCCGGGGCCGTTCGGGTCGCGCGACGGAGCGAGCAGTCAGGCGAGCAGCGTCGGCTTGAGGTCCACGATCCGGCCGAGGAGGCCGTTGATGAACGTCGGCGAGTCGTCGGTCGACAGGCTGCGGGCCAGCTCGACGGCCTCGTCGACGGCGACCGCGTCGGGCACGTCGTCGTTGTAGAGGATCTCCCACGAGCCGAGGCGCAGCAGCGCCCGGTCGACCGCCGGCATGCGCTCGATCGTCCAGCCGTGCGCGTGCGTCGAGATGAGCTCGTCGATGCGGACGCGCTGCGCCGTGACGCCCTCCACGAGCTCGACCGAGTACTGCGGCAGGGCCGCCTCGGTGCCCGGCTCCACGATCCGGTCCCCGAGCAGCGTCACGGGGTCGATCCCCCGCTGCTCGGCCTCGAAGAGCACGTCGAGCGCGCGCTTGCGCGCCTTGGTCCGGGCACCCACGTCAGTCGTTCACGCGGCCCAGGTAGCTGCCGTCCCGGGTGTCGACCTTGACGCGCGTGTTCGCCTCGAGGAACAGCGGGACCTGGATCTCGTAGCCGGTCTCGAGCGTCGCGGGCTTCGTGCCGCCCGTCGAGCGGTCGCCCTGCAGGCCCGGCTCGGTGTAGGTGATCTCGAGCACGACCGACGGGGGCAGCTCGACGTAGAGCGGCACGCCCTCGTTCGTCGCGACGAGCGCGCTCTGGTTCTCGAGCAGGAAGTTCGCGGCGTCGCCGACCGTCGCCTCGGCGACCGGGAGCTGGTCGTACGTGGCGGTGTCCATGAAGATGAAGTCGGTGCCGTCCTTGTACAGGTACTGCATGTCGCGCTTGTCGACGTTGGCCGTCTCGACCTTGAGGCCCGCGTTGAACGTCTTGTCGACGACCTTGCCGGACAGGACGTTCTTGAGCTTGGTGCGGACGAACGCGCCACCCTTGCCGGGCTTGACGTGCTGGAACTCCACGACGGTCCAGAGCTGGCCGTCGATCTTCAGCACGGTGCCGTTCTTCAGGTCGTTGGTGGTCGCCACGATCGCTGCTTCCTGTCGAGTTGAGAATCTGCGTGCCGGCTGCAGGCGTCGCGAGACGCCGGGCGCGGCAAGACCGCCGACCATCCTACAGTGCGCTCCGCACCACCTCCCCGGGCCGGCCGGCAGCGCCAATGGCCCGCTCCCCCGGCAGCGGGCGGCGCGACGTCAGACGAACAGCAGCTCCCGTCCGGCGTACCCGACGACACCGGCCCACAGCAGCGACGCGAGCGTCCCGATGACGAACCGCTCGGAGGCGCCCGGGTTCTCCCGCAGCTCGGGGTAGCGGCCCAGGCCCTTGACGGCGAGCACGAGTGCGATCCCCTCGTTCTCCCCCACCAGCACCATGCCCGTGACGGCGAGGCGCTCGAGGATGCCGATCCACGTCCCGCCCCGCAGCGCCGCGCGGGCCCGCTCGCCGTCCGGGCCGTCCGAGACGGTGTCCGGCGCCGGGCCACCGGGCCCGGGCTCGCCCGAGGCACCCGGGTCCCCGGGCGAACCGGCGTCCGAGGACCGGCCGGCCAGCCGGAGCACGCCGGAGGTGAGCACCCAGCCACCGAGCACGCTCACGGCGAGCATCGCGACGACCACCAGCAGCTGGAGGACGGGGTTCATGAGGCTCCTTGTCGAGACGCACGGCGACGACCGGCGGCGGCCGGCGGCGGCCGCCCGTACCGTACCGGTTCGGCAGCGCTCAGGCGGGACGGGGGGACGCGGCGGCCAGCGCGAGCAGCCGGGCGGCCGCGGGCCGCGCCGCACGCTCCTCGGCCCAGAGTGCGGTCCGCAGCCGCTGGCTCACGGCCTGCTGCGTGATCCCGAGCCGGGCGGCGAGCTCGTCCTGCCGCGGCGCGTCGGCCCCTCCCTCGGCGGCGTCGACAGCCGCCCACCCCGCCGCCGTGCGTCGCGCGGTCGTCGCGGCGATGAGGACGAGCACCCCCTCGGCGTCGGCGGCCGCCGACGGGTCCGCACCGCGGACCGCGAGCGGGACGGAACGCGCGCGGCTCTTCGCCGCCTCCACCGCCTCGCGCGCCAGGACGAACGCGGCGCCGCTCCCCGCCCGCGTCGAGTCCGGGAGCGGTCGCACCACGGCGCCGCACCCGATGCCGACGCTCCAGCCGCCCGCCCGCACGACGCGCAGCGCGAGGTCGACGGCCACGCGCGGGTCGCTCAGGAGCCCCTGGACCTCGTCGCCCACGGTGCGCTCGAACGGCCGCACGACGCCGTCCGCCCGCTCGTCGTCGCCGGGGCCGTGCGCGAGGGCGCCCAGCGTCTCGAGGAGCTCCGGGACGCGGTCGCCGACCCGCCTGCTCCCCCGCTGGTCGATGGTCAGCACCCACATGAGACAAGCCTATGGCCTTGTCGCAGTCCGCACAAGGCTCCCGGCTTGGGCGGCCGCACGCCTCAAGCGAACGCTCCCTGGTGCCGATGGATCGGGCATGGAGTGGTGGGGGGCGCTGGCCGTCGGTGTGCTCGCCATCACGGTGTTCTGGTTGCCCGGGCTCGCCCTAGGCCGCGTCGCCGGGCTGCGCGGCCTGCCCCTGACGGCCTCCGCCCCGCTGCTCACGACCGGCGTGCTCGCGCCCGCCGCCGTCGCCCTCGCCGCGGTGGGTGTCCCGTGGGGCCCCGCGAGCGCCGCCTGCGTCGTCGCCCTGGCCGTCGTGTGCGCGGCGCTCGTGCGCGCGTGGCTCGCACGGCGGTACGGGCGCGGCCCCGTCCCGCCCGTCCCGCCCGGGGCTCCCGGCGGCGGTGCGGGCTCGCGCCGCGCGTGGTGGCTGGTGCTCGCGGTGACGACCGGCACGCTCGGGCAGGTCGTGCCCGTCGCGCTCGGCCTCGGGCGTCCCGGGCGGATCCTGACGGCGCACGACGCGGTGGCCCACGCCGTCATGCTGCGGGGTGTCCGCGACACGGGGTCGGCGTCGAGCCTCGACGTCGCCGGGGCGCACGCGCTCGACGGGGTGTCGCACAGCTTCTACGGGGCCGGGTGGCACGGCGTGGCCGCGCTCCTCGGGACCTGGCCCGACGCTTCGTCGGTGCTCAACGTGGCGTTCGTGGTGCCGTGCGCTCTGGCCTGGACGCTCGGGGTCGCGGCGCTCACCCAGGCGGTGTTCCCGGCGCGGCCGCGCGCGTGGTGCTGGGCCGCGGTCGCCTCGGCCGGGGGCGTCGCCCTCCCGCTGTACCTGGTCCTGCGCCCCGAGGGCATGGTCGCGAACGCGTTCGGGGTGGCCCTCGTGCCGGCGCTGCTCGCGCTCGTCACCGGCCGGCCGCCGGGCGGGCCGGTGCTGCGGTGGGGCCTCGTCGTGGTCGCGGGCGCCGGGCTCGTCCTGGTCCACCCCAACGCCGCGGCCTCCGCCGGACTGGTCCTGACGCCGTGGTTCGTCCCGCGGGTCGTGGGCTGGTGCCGCGGGCGCCGCCGCCGGACGGTCCTCGTCCTCGGGAGCCTCGTGCTGGGGGCGGTCACCGCCGCCGTCCTCGCCCGTGCGCTGCTCGCGGGGCGGACGGCCGCGATCCCGGTGCTGGGCGCCGAGCCGGAGGCACCGCTGCCCGCGTGGGAGGCGCTCCTGCTCGTGCTCGGTGGCGACGCGACGGAGATGGGCTGGGCGTCCGGGATGCCGGTCGTGCTGGCCGGCGTGCTGGGCGCCGTCCTCGTCCGGCGGTGCCGCGAGCCGCGCTGGCTGCTCGTCTCGGCCGCGCTGATGACCGCGTGGTTCCTGGCCGCCACGTCGCCGTGGCCGTACCTGACCGACGTCGACCGCCTCTGGTACGGCGAGCCGCGCCGCTTCGCGCCCGTGATGGCCGCGACGCTCCTCCCCCTCGCGGCGCGGGGCATCGACGCGCTGCCGAGCGCGTGGCACGCCCTCCGGCGGCACCGCGCCGGCTCGGGCGCCGCGACGGCCGAGGCCCCGCGCGCGCTCCCCCTCGCGGGCGCGCGCAGGCTCGTCCCGGGGGCGGTGCTGCTGCTCGTGGCCGGCGTGCCCGCCGCGCTCGGGCTCGTGCAGCTCGTGCGGTTCTCCTACACGGGCGCGGGCCAGAGCGTCGTCGCGGACGACGCCGAGCTGGCGATGATGCACCGGCTCGGGGACCGCCTCGACCCGCGGGGCGCGGTCCTGGGCTCGTCGTTCTCCGGGGCGGCGCACCTCTACGCGCTCCACGGCCAGGCCGTCGTCCCGCGCGACTACGCGACGGTCGAGGACGACGACCTGAGGTACGTCCGGACGCATCTCGAGGACCTGGGGGCGGACGCCGCCCTGTGCGACGCCCTCGACCGGCTCGGTGTCCGGTACCTGTACGTCGATGCGCACCCGTGGAACGTCCTCCCGGAGCACCTCGAGCTCCGCACCGCACCGGCGCGCGGTGCGCGGCTGCTCGACTCCGGCGGGACGGCGAGCGTCTACGAGCTCAGCGCCTGCTGATCGCGGGGCCGCCGCTCGGACAGGAGCACGGCGGCGGGCGCGGCGAGCAGGAGCACCGTCGAGACCACGGCCCCCGAGGCGCCGAGCACGACGTACGGCCCGAGCACGAGCAGGGGCGTGGCGAGCGTCAGCGGGGTGCGCAGCCGGCGAGCGAGACCGGTCGGTGACGACCAGAGCCACAGCAGCAGCGCCACCAGCAACGGGCCGGAGTAGTACGTCAGCCGGAGCGGGTCCAGGAGCAGCCGGACCGCCACGACGACCACCACGACACCGAGCACGGACCCGTGCCGACGGGACGCGGCGAGACTCCCGGCGAGCACGACGGCGCCGCCCTGCAGGAGCCGCAGCGACCAGCCGGGCGGCTCGAGCCCGGGGCCGAGCAGCCCGAGCGTCGAGTCGGGCGAGACCGACCAGTGGAACTCGAACGTGTTGACCTCGCCCCAGACGACGAACGGGACGTAGGCCACCAGGACGGTGAGCAGCGCGGCCGACCCCCCGAGCATGACGTCGCCCGGACGACGCCGGACGAGGAGCACGGGCACGCCGAGAACGCCCCAGAGCTTGAGGGCGGCGGCCACGCCGACGAGCACGCCGGCCCGCACGCGCGCGCCCCGCGAGGCCGCGTGCGCCGCGTGCGCGAGCACCAGGGCGACGAGCACGTCCTCGGGGTGCCCGGCCCCGACGGCCTCGGCCAGGAGCCCGCCGACGACGAACGCGGACCCGATCGCCCAGCGGGCCGCGAGGGCCGACCCGGGCGTGAACGTGCGGACGGCCCGGAGCGTGAGCCAGGTCAGGCCGGCGCCCTGCACGGCGCCGAGGACGAACAGGCGCGGCAGCGCGAGGGCGTCGAGCCCGGCGACCGCGACACCCGTCCCGAGCAGGTAGAGAGGGCCGATCTGCAGGCCCGGGTCGGCGAAGACGTCCCAGAACCCGGCGCCGAGCATGCTGCGGCCCGCGCGGGCGAACCAGGCGGGGTCACCGCCCGGCACGGACGTGCCGATCAGCCCGCACACGACCGCCGCGAGCGGGATCAGGACGAGCCCGGGGCGCTCCCACAGGCGCCGCAGCGCGCGGTGCTGGCCCGGGCGCTGCTCACGGAGGCGGTCCCACTCCCGAGCCAGCCACCTCGATCCCGGACCGGCTGCGTCCGGGCGCCCGTCGAGCACGGCGTGCGGTGGGGCGGACATCGGGGCCTCTCGTCGGCGGTCGCTCTCCCTCGGTACATCGGCCGGTCGGGTCCCGATGTTGAGGGGGCGGACACCGCGGGGCGCGGTCAGCGCACGGCGGTGCGCACGGCGTCGAGGCCGAGCCGGTAGGAGTCGAACCCGAAGCCCGCCACCGTGCCGGTCGCGACCGCCCCGATCACGGACGTGTGGCGGAACTCCTCGCGCGCGTACGGGTTCGAGAGGTGGACCTCCACGAGCACGAGCCCTGCGCTCGTGACCTGCGCGGCGGCGTCCCGCAGGGCGTACGAGTAGTGCGTGAACGCCGCGGGGTTGAGCACGACGTGGCTCCGGGCGTCGACCGCTCCGTGCAGCCAGCCGACCAGCTCGCTCTCGGAGTCCGTCTGGCGGACCTCGACCTCGAGGCCCGCGTCGGCGCCCCACCGGGCCGCGGCGTCGACGAGGTCGGCGAAGGACGCCGAGCCGTAGACGTCCGGCTCGCGGGAGCCGAGCCTGCCGAGGTTCGGGCCGTTCAGGATCAGCACGCGCGTCATGCGGCGAGCCTAGGCGAGCGGCGCGTCCCCCCGCGTCACAGCGGGATCGCCGTGCCGGGCGCCGCCGCACCCTCCGCGACCTCGGCGTACGCCGCCGCGAGCAGCGTGGGGTCGGGGCCCTCGAGCCGCACGGGCCGGCCGACCCCCTCGAGGACGACGAACCGCAGGAGGTCGGCCCGTGTCTTCTTGTCCCGGCGCATGGCCGCGAGGAGCTGGTCCCACCGGTCCCCCCGGTAGCTCACGGGCAGGCCGACGGACGTGAGCAGCGCCCGGTGGCGCTGCACGTCCTCGTCGGAGAGCCGCCCCGCGAGGCGCGCGAGCTCGGCCGCGAACACCATGCCGACCGACACGGCGGCCCCGTGCCGCCACGAGTAGCGCTCGACCTGCTCGATCGCGTGCCCGAGCGTGTGCCCGTAGTTGAGGATCTCCCGCAGCCCGGACTCCCGCAGGTCCTCCCCCACGACACGGGCCTTGACCGCCACGGAACGCTCGACGAGCTCGAGGAGCTCGTCGGACCGCGCCGCGCGCACCGGGTCGGCGACGAGCTCGGGGTCGGCCTCGACGATCTCGAGGATCCGCGGGTCCGCGATGAACCCCGCCTTGATGATCTCCGCGAGGCCGGCGACGTAGTCGTAGCGCGGCATCGTCTCGATCGCGGCGAGGTCGCACACGACCCCGGCGGGCGGGAAGAACGTCCCGACGAGGTTCTTGCCCTCGGCGGTGTTGATGCCGGTCTTGCCGCCCACGGCGGCATCGACCATCGCGAGCAGCGTCGTGGGGATGTGCACGACCCGGATGCCGCGCAGCCAGGTCGAGGCGACGAAGCCCGCGAGGTCGGTCGTGGCGCCGCCGCCGAGCGAGACGATCGCGTCCGACCGGGTGAAGTCCGCCTGACCGAGCACCTGCCAGCAGAAGGCGGCGACCTGCGCCGTCTTCGCCGCCTCCGCGTCGGGGACCTCCGCGAGCAGCGCCTCGTAGCCGTGGCCGAGGAGGTCGTCCCGCACCGCGTCGGCGGACGTGGCCAGCGCGGTCGGGTGGATCACGAGGACCCGCCGGACGCCGCTGCCGAGGATCCGGGGCACCTCGCCGAGCAGGTGCCGCCCGAGCAGCACGTCGTACGGCTGCTCGCCCTCGACGCGGACGCGCCGGGACGGGGTGGTCGGGTCGGTCGTCACGTCGGGTCTCCCTCGGTCGGCTCCGCGCTCGCGCGGCGTGCGGGGTCCAGGTGGTCGTCGATCAGCTCGGCGACCGCGCGAGGGCGCAGCCCGTCGGTCGACACGCGCAGCGTCGAGACGGCGGTGTACACCGGGCGCCGGGCCTCCATGAGCGCCAGCCACTGCGCGCGGGGGTTGCCGAGCAGCAGCGGCCTGGCCTGGTTCAGCCCCACCCGCGGCGCGGCGTGCGCGAGGCTCACGTCGAGGAAGACGACCGACCCGCCGCCCGCACGGTAGTCCGCGAGCGCCTCCTGCGTACCCGGGTCGAGCACCGCACCGCCGCCGAGCGCGAGGACACCGCGGTGCTCGTCGAGCGCGCGGGCCACGGCCTCGCGCTCGAGGGTGCGGAAGGCCGCCTCGCCGTCGTCGACGAAGATCTCACGGATGGACCGGCCGGCACCGGCCTCGACGTCGGTGTCGGTGTCGCGGACCGGCAGGCTCCACAGCGTCCCGAGGGCCGCCGCGACCGTCGACTTGCCGGCGCCGGGCGGCCCGACGAGCACGACCCGCGGACCGCCGGGCGACGTCGGCACGCCCGGCTCGCGATCGGTTCCCATCACTGCCCGCCGCTCAGCGCTGCAGCTCGGGGATCGCCTCGAGGTAGGCGTCGAGGTTCCGGCGGACCTCGGTGACCGAGTCGCCGCCCGCCTTCTCGAGCAGCGCGTCCGCGAGGACGAGGGCGACCATGGCCTCGGCGACGACCGCGGCCGGCGGGACGGCGCACACGTCGGAGCGCTGGTGCTGTGCCTTGGCGGGCTCTCCGGACGTGGTGTCGATCGTCGCGAGCGCGCGCGGCACCGTCGAGATCGGCTTCATCGCGGCGCGCACGCGCAGCACCTCGCCGTTGGTCATCCCACCCTCGAGCCCGCCGGCGCGGTTGGTCCGCCGGACGATCCGTCCGTCGGCGCCGCGCTCGATCTCGTCGTGGGCCTGCGACCCGCGTCGCCGGGCGGTGCGGAACCCGTCCCCCACCTCGACGCCCTTGATCGCCTGGATGCCCATCAGCGCCGCGGCCAGCCGGGCGTCGAGCCGCCGGTCCGAGTGCACGTACGAGCCGAGGCCGGACGGCAGGCCGTAGGCGAGCACCTCGACGACGCCCCCGAGGGTGTCCCCCGCGGCGTGGCAGTCGTCGATCTCGGCGACCATCGCGGCGGACGTCTCGGCGTCGAAGCACCGCACCGGGTCGGCGTCGAGCGCGGCGACGTCCTGCGGCGCGGGCAGGTCCGCGTGCTCGGGGGTCGCGACGGGGCCGATCGACACGACGTGCGAGACGATCTCGATGCCCGCGGCCTGGGCGAGGAAGCGGCTGGCGACGGTCCCGAGCGCGACGCGGGTCGCGGTCTCGCGGGCGCTCGCGCGCTCGAGCACCGGGCGCGCGTCGTCGAACGCGTACTTGCGCATCCCGACGAGGTCGGCGTGGCCCGGCCGGGGACGCGTCAGGGGCGCGTTGCGGGCGCGCTCGAGCACGGACGGGTCGGCCACGGGGTCGGCGGACATCACGTCGACCCACTTGGGCCACTCGGTGTTGCCGATCTCGATCGCGACGGGTCCGCCCTGGGTCAGGCCGAGCCGCACGCCACCGAGGAGGCGCACCTCGTCCTGCTCGAACTTCATCCGCGCCCCGCGCCCGTAGCCGAGCCGGCGGCGCGCGAGGGCGGCCTGGATGTCGGGGGTCGACACCTCGACGCCGGCGGGCAGACCCTCGAGGATCCCGACCAGCGCGGGGCCGTGCGACTCACCGGACGTCAACCAACGCAGCATGGCGCCGATCATCCCACGAGCTGCGGGAGCGCCCGTGGCGGTGTCCGCGTGCCGGTCGCCGGACGCGGCTCGGCGCCGCACCGTCGGGACGGTGCGGCGCCGGGCGGTGCGGTCTCAGCCGAGCGGTGCAAAGGGGTTCTTCGCGGGGTCCGGCACGGGCAGCGCCGGCGGGGCCGGCGGCGCCGCGGCGGGGTCGGTCACCGTGGGCGCGACCGAGGTCTCCGGCAGCACGTACAGGTACCCGGTGATGGTCAGCTCGAGGTCGCCGGGGTTCGTCGCGGGCCGGCCCGAGGAGGACTCCGCGGTGCCGAGCGCGGTGCCCGAGAGCCCCTCGACGAGGAGCAGCCGCTGCGCACCGCGCTGGAGCGCGTCCAGGAAGGCCAGGACGGACTGGTGCGTCCCCACCACGTTGAGGCTCGCGTTGACGGCGTAGAACGAGTCGACCGGTGCAGGTCCGGTCGGCGCGGCAGCGGTGGTGCTCCCGTCGGCGGCGGGCGCGGCGGCCGGGTCCGTCGCTGCGGCGTCCTCGGTCACCGGGGCCTCGGCCACGGGAGCCGCGGCGCCGACCGGCACGACCGGCTCGGCGAGCCCGGTCTGGAGCGACGTGATCGTGACGCCGTGCGTCACCGCGAGCGTGCTGAGCTCACGCTGGTAGGCGGCCAGGTCGTACGACGTCGGGATCTGCAGACGAGCCGACGCGAGCTCCGCACGGAGCGCGTCGAGCTGCTCGAACTGCTCCTTGAGCCGGACGATCCGGGTCTCGGTCAGCGCGTTCTGGTCGACCTGGGACTCCGCCTGCACGCGCGTCTCCGACGCCGCGGCGAACACGGGCGAGATCACCAGGAACCACCCGGCGAGGCCCACGGTCAGGCTCGCCGCGACCGTCCCCGCGATCCAGGGTCCCGCCTTGGGTGCGGCCATCAGTTCCCCTCCGTTGCTGCAGCGGCGTCGGCGACCGGCGCGAACCGGAGCGCGAAGGCCGTCTCGTTGACCTGGACCGTCGAGGACACCGTGTAGGCCACGACGCCGTCGTCCTCGCCGAGCGCCTCGGCCGTCGCGTTCGCGGCGTAGAAGCCCGGGACGGAGTTGAGCGCGTCGATCCACGCGGCGTTGTCGGGCAGCCCGACGGCGGTGCTCGTGAACGTGATCGTGCCGATGCCCTGCGTCGCCAGCGGGTCCGCCGGCGCCTCGGGTGCCGTGACCGGGGTCGCCTGGGCGACCGTGAACGTGCTGATGCTGACGTTGGTGGGCAGCACCGCGGCGACGGCGTCGAGGTACTGCTTCCACAGCACCTCCGTGGACATCCCGAGGGTGCGCGCCTCGGTGGCCCGGCGCAGGTCGTTGACCACGCGCGGGACCTCCGCGTACTCCGCCTCCTGCGCCTGGAGCTCGGCGGCGCGCGCCTGCGCCTCGGCGAGCTCGGAGTCCGCCGAGCCGCGGGCGAGCAGCGCCGCACCGTAGAGGCCGGCGACGAGGACGAGCACGACGACGAACGCGAGCGCGAGCCAGCGCTTGAGGTGGACCAGGCCCCGTGCCGCGCGGACCTCCGGCGGCAGCAGGTTGACCTGCGGGAGCTCCGGGGCGCCGACGAGCACCCCTCCGCCGCGGCGCGACGGCTTCTCGAGCGTGAGACTCATGCTGCTGCTCCGTATGCCAGGCCCACGGGCATTGCCATGAGCGACTCGTGACCGGCGAACGCCTCGCGCCCGCCGGCGGTGCGCGCGACCGAGAGGGTGGCGAGCGGGTCCCCGAGGGTGACGGGGAGCCGGCTCGCGCTCGAGAGGTACTGCCCGAGCCCCGGGAGGTGGGCGCCGCCGCCCGTGAGGACGGCGAGCTCGATGCCCTTGCCGGGGTTGTTGCCCGCGTAGTAGACGAACGTGTTGCGCACGGCCTCGATGAGGTTGCGCGTGACGTCGGTGAGCGCCTCGCTCGCGTCCTGGTGCTCGGGGCCGACGGCGTACCCGATGCCGATGGTCCGCTTGAGCTTCTCCGCGTCCATGACCGACAGGTTCATGGTCCGGGCGATCGCGTCGGTGCCCTCCTGGCCACCGACGGGCAGCGTGCGGATGAAGCGCGGGACGCCGTGGGACACGATCGTCACGTCGGTGACCCGGGCGCCGATGTCGACGAGCGCGACGGTCCGCTGACCGAGCTCACCGCGGGTCAGGCCGCGCAGCAGGGCGAACGCGTTGAGGTCGACCATCGCGGGACGGAGCCCGGCCGACTCGACCGCGAGCACGTTGGCGCTCACCGTGTCCCGGACCGCGGCGACGAGGAGCCCGTGGACCGTGCGGCCCTGCTCGCCGTCGAACTCGTCGGTCGGGTAGAAGTCGAGCAGCGCCTCGTCCGTCGACATCGGCAGCAGCTCCTGCACCTGGAACGGCAGGGAGGCGCGCAGCTGCGCCATGGGCATCGCGGGCAGCGAGAGCTCGCGCACGACGACGCGCTGGTTGCCGACGCCGATCACGACGTCCTTGGAGTCGAACTTCTGCTGGACCCACAGCTCGCGGATGGCGTGGGCGACGACCTCCTGGTCGCTGACCTCGCCGTCGCGCACCGCGCCGATCGGCAGCGGCACCTCCCCGTACCGCACCAGCGTGGGCTGGCCCTTGCCGGTGCGACCCCCGGCGCCGAAGTCGAGCTGTGCGGCGCGCACGGCGGTCGTGCCGATGTCGAGCCCGATGACCCGCGTCTTTGCCACGCGTATCCCCTTCCGGTGAGGCACGTCTGTGCCTCTCCTCCTATCGGGAGCCGGACCGCCTCACTTGAGGCGTCGGGACGTACCGGTCCGGCGGGTGCGCGCGGGGCGCGTCAGGCCAGGAGGGAGAGGTACGCGTCCCACACGGGCTCGCCGACGAGCAGCCCGACCCCGGCGCCGACCAGCATGAACGGGCCGTACGGGATGGTGGACTTGCGGCCGGCGCCGCGGAAGAGCACGAGCCCGATCGAGACGAGCCCGCCGAGCAGGAAGGCGCCGAAGGCACCGACGACGAGCGCGCCCCAGCCGACCCACCCGAGGTAGAGGCCGAGCACGCCCGAGAGCTTGACGTCACCCAGCCCCATCCCGCGCGGGTGCACGACGTGCAGGATCACGTAGAACGTCAGCAGGGCGGCACCCGCGAGACCCGCGCGCGCGAGCGAGGACCAGTCGTCTCGCACCCACGCCGCGAGCGCGAGCAGAACGGGTCCGACGAGGTACGCCGGGAACACGATCGCGTCGGGCAGGCGCCGCACGTCCAGGTCGATGCGGTAGAGCGCCACGCCGATCGCGACGAGGTAGAGGAAGGCGGGTGCCTGCGCGTCGAGGCCCACCAGGAGCCCGACGAGCGCGAACAGCAGCGCGGTCGTGGCCTCCACGAGCGGGTAGCGCGCCGAGATCGGCTCCGCGCAGTGCCGGCAGCGTCCCCGCAGGAGCAGCCACGACAGGACCGGCACGTTGTCCCGCGGGGCGATCCTGGCGCCGCACCGCGGGCACGCGCTGGGGGGCGTGACGACGGACTCACGGCGCGGGACCCGCCAGACGACGACGTTGAGGAACGAGCCGACGAGCAGCCCGAGGGCGCCGTAGAGGACGGCGGCGAGCACGTTCACGCTCCCTGGGCACCCGTCATCAGCTGGTCTCCTCGAGGTAGTTCCCGATCTCGGCCTCGACGCTGTCCGCCGGGGCGTTCCACTTCTGCGCCGTGCTCCCGTCGCACGTCGAGACGACGAGCGTCGACCAGTTCCCGTTGTACCTGCTGCCGCCGACCCCCACGCAGCGGCCCGAGGAGTCCCGGATCGTCCAGCTCGTGGTCTTGTTGCCGGTCGCGGTGCTGCGGGTCCACTGCTGCGTCGTGTCGACGGTGTTGCACGCGCTGGTCAGTGTCACATAGAAGCCGGCGTCGACGCCCGAGTAGGCCGGGTCCGTGACGCCGCCCGCCGTCCTCAGGCAGTACTTCTGCGCCGAGTCGTTGTTGCGGAGCACGTAGATCTGCTGCGGACCGCGGGTCGTCCCGACGAGGGGCTCCTCGTAGAACCACTTGTGGTTCCAGAACAGGCTCGCTGCGGCCGGCGGGTCCTGCTTGCACGGGTAGGAGATCATGAACGGCCGGGTCACCTCGGTGTCGGTGACGTCGAAGCACCGGCCGAACTCGAGGTAGTTCACGATCTGGCGCGTGTTCGCGCTCGCCGCACCGGGGCCGACCGCCGGGTCGGGCGCGAACGAGCCCCACGCCGCCTGGCTCGCGCAGCTGCCGACCTTGAGGGTGTCGCCCGCGACGGGGTTGCCCGAGGTCCGGCCCGAGTACAGGCACGAGCCGGTGTCGTTGATCGCGGAGTCCTGCGCGACCCACGTCGCGCGGCCGTCCTTGTCCCAGGACCACAGCTGGGTGAAGGTCGGCGTCCCGCACGAGCGCAGCACGATCGAGCCGGACTCGTTGGTCAGGCACAGGGGCGTCGCGGTGAGGGTCGAGGACGCGAGCTTGATCGTGTAGTCGGTGTCGTACACCCACAGCTCGAGGTCCTCGTTCGCCGTCGTCCCGCACGTCGAGGCCGCGCGGTAGGCGACGGAGGCGCCCGCGGACGTCGAGGACGCGCGCAGGCAGAGCACCGGCGTCGACGTCCCGTTCCACGCGTAGATGCGCCCGCCCGCGATGTTCGTCGTGGTCGTCTCGAACCGGTACACCATCGAGATCGCCCGGTCGCCCGAGGTCGCGGAGATCTTGCCCTCCGTCGCGGCGTCGCCGGCGGAGGAGATCATCGCGTAGGACGGCAGCACCGAGCCCGTGCCGTTGCTCGGCGAGCAGCTCATCGCGTTGGTCGCCAGCCACGCGTCGTCGCGCCCGGACGGGTCCTCGGTGAAGTACCGCACCGTCGCGGTGTACGAGGTGGCGCTGCCGGCGGCGTCGACCGCGCCGGAGAGGGTGCAGGGGAGCTTCTGCGGGTTGCCGTACACGGCACCGGTGAAGTCCGGGGTGCCCACCGCGGTCCGGATCCGCCCGAGCGCCGCCTCGACGCCGGCCTCGGCCGCGAAGATCGTGCGGGTGTTCTTCTGCGCGAACTGCGTGGGCGCCACCTGGTTCACGACGAGCCCGAGGACGAGCACGCTGAGCGCGGTCATGATGAGCATCATCATGACCGTCGTCATCATCGCGACGCCCGAGTCGTCCCGCAGGCGGCTCAGCCCGCGGTGACGGCGGGTGGTGGTCGTGGGCATGGGTCGTCCTCTCCAGACGCTCACGGGCGCAGCCCGGAACGCCAGCACGCAGGGGTGTCCGAGACGCCGTCGGCGTTCGTGTCGGCGTTGCCCGCCGACTCGACCGAGCTGTTGCGCGCGACGAACGTCGACTCGGTCGACACCTGCCCCGCGCTCGCGTCCGACGTGAGCAGCAGGTTGACGCGCAGGCTCTGCCGGGGGTGGTCGGGCTCCGCGACGAGCACCTGGAACGGGTAGCCGGGGACCCCGGAGTCGACCGTGACGTCGGTCGCGACGACCCGCCACGCGGGCAGCGACCCGGCGCTCTGCGCCCACGTGCGCGACTGCAGCACCTTGGCCGTGGGGTCCCAGCGCCACTGGGTGCACGTCGTGACCCCGCTCGCCGCGACCGTCGCGGGCGTGCGGAACTCGACGTAGCGCGCGCCGGACGGCCCGTTCCCGGGCAGGTTGATCGCGTCGGCGTAGCGCACCTGCTTGTCGAGGCGCTGGAACACGCGCCGGACCGACGCGGAGGCGTCCGCCGTGATCTCGGTGCGCACGGTGTTGCGGGTCATGGTGACGAGCCCCGCCATGAAGACGCTGACCACGATCGTGAAGATCGCCATGGCGACGAGGAGCTCGACGAGCGACATGCCGTCCTCGGCCGCCTCGGCCCCGCCACGCGGGCGGACCGCGGCGCGCACGGTGCGCGCGAGCCGGGTCACGGGTTCACCCGGATCGTGACGCGGACGACCTCGGAGGAGAGCACCGGGTTGGGTGCGTCCGTCGTGTCGAGCCGGTAGTCGAACGTGCACGTCATGACCTTGTTGCTGGTGTTGTTGGGCGCCGTCCAGTAGACGACGCCGTTCGCCGGGCCGGTCCCCTGGTTCGCCGCGAACGTCCCGCACGAGGGGGCGCCGACCGTGACCACGCGCACGCCGCTCGTCGTCACGTCGTTGCCGCGGACGTCGACCGTCACGTTGCTGCGCTCGGCGACCGCGGCGGACGGGCTGTCCGCGACGGCGACCGGTTTCACCCGCACGAGGACCGTGCCGGCGCTGCTCGTCTGGCTCTCGTCGGGCGTGAGCATCGAGTAGGTGAACGTCGCCGTCCCCGCCCAGCGCGCGGGCGCCAGGTACCCGAGCGCGTTCGTCGTCACGGCGCCCGCGGTCGCGTTCCCGCTCCCGATCTTCAGGGTACCGGTGCCGGCCGCCGGCAGGGTGCCGACCTTCGTCTTGTACCCCGTGGGGTTCCCGGTCACCGCGCGCATGTCGAGCGTCGTGGGTGCCGGGCTGGCCGCGGACAGCTGGTCGACCGTGTGGTCGACCCCGCTGGGCGGCGCGTAGGTCGTGACCGTCACCGTGATCGTGCCGGGGAGGCTGGTCATGTTCTGGCTGCCCGCGTCCGTGTACTCGTACTTGAACGTGTACGTGCCGGCCACCGCAGGGTTGTACCGGATGGTCGAGCCCGACACGGTCGCCGTCCCGGTGCTGGGCGCCTGCACGATCGCGACCGTCGTCGGCGCCGTGCCCAGCACCGTGCTGATCGGGATGTTGACGGCGGTGCCGACCGGCGTCGTCGCGGTACGGTCCTGAGCCTTCGGCTTGACGTACACGTGCACGACGGCCTGGGCGGAGCGGGCGCCGACCGTGACCCGGTAAGTGAACGTGACCTCGCCCGACGACGTGAGGGTCGGCTGGTATAGCACCTTGCCCGTCGACGCCTGCACGGACGCCGTGCCCATGGGCGTCGACGTGCCGGCCCGCACCGGGCTCGACACCAGCGAGACCGGGTTCGCGGAGATCTGCATGAGCGTGTCGTTGTCGAGCACGTCGATCACGATGGGCGTCGTGACGGTGGCGTCGACCGCCGCGGCGTCGTCCATGGCGAGCAGACGCGTCGTGTTGTTCCACTCGACGTCCGAGCTGGGGTCGATCAGGGACGCGATCTCGTAGCGGCAGCCACCGGTGCCGCACGACTTGTTGGTGTCCGGCCACGTCACGACCACGATCGAGCGCATCAGCCGGGCGTACCCAGTGAGCGGGGTGCCCGTGGCGTCGCCGCCGGTCTTCGTGCACTCGCCCGACGCAGAGCTCGTCGCGCGGTAGCAGGTGCCGAGGAGGGTCGTCACGGTGAACTGCGTGCGCGACTCCGTGAGGGTGCGCGTGAGGGGGATCTCGTCGTCGGCCACGCCGGCCACCGGCGCGGGCGACGTCGTGGTGTCCCACGCGGGGAACGTGGAGCTCACGCCGATGGCGCTCGCGGCGGCGGCCCAGGCGGCCGTGACGTCGGCCTGGGTCCGGCCCCGCACCAGGCTCGACGTCCCGGGGGTCGCCGACTCCGCCACGAACGAGAAGGCGGTCTCCATCGCGTCGTTCGCGAGCGTGACCGCGCCGTGCGTGCGCTGCTGGTGGGTCACCGTGCGCGTGCCGCTGACGAAGAAGTACAGCCCGGCGGTCGAGATGATCGCGAGCAGCGACAACGAGACGATGACCTCGATGAGACTGAAGCCCTCGTCGCCGCGGGGGGCCCGGTCGGCGTCTGCGCCTGGGTCCAGGACCACGGGCATCTCCTCGGCGTTCGACTCGTGGGGGGCGAGCGGGGTACGGGTCATGGGCAGGCGCTCGCGGGCTCGACGCGCAGCCCGCCGTCGGTGCTCACGTAGACGAACCCGGCGCCGCTGGGGCTGCTGCTGCGCGGGTTGGTGCCGAACAGGCAGTAGCCCGTCGCACCGACGACCTCGTAGCTGATGGTGTTGCCGGCGCTCAGGCGGACCGTGCCGGCACCGGCGACGACGAGGTCGGATCCGCTCGAGGTCACACCGGACGCGGGCGGGTACGCCTGCTCGTCGGCGTAGACCGTCTCGAGCTCGTTGGCGACGCTGCGCAGGTCCGACTTGAGGGAGGCGTCCACCGCGCGCTGGCGCTGCTTGAGGAACACCGGGACCGCGATCCCCGCGAGGATCCCGATGATGATGATCACGACGAGGAGCTCGACGAGCGTGAAGCCCTCGTCCGCACGGGGGCGGTGGACGTGCGCGGCCATGTCGGCTCCCTCTCCTGTCGTGCGCGGTCCGTGGGTACGACGCGACCCGTGGTCCCGGGAGCGCGGGCTCCGGGGACCACGGGTCGACGCGATCAGCAGGCGGTGACGGACTTCGCCTGGAGGCCGCCGTTGTCGCTCTTGTAGACCCAGTTCTGCGTGGCCTTGCCCGACGCGGCCGAGCCGACGAGGCAGTAGGACTCGCCGCCGACGCCCGTGAGGGTGCCCGTGACGCTGATGCCGTTGGAGAGCTTGACCGTCGTCGCCGGGGTCGACGCGATGGTGGCGGTCGACACGCCACCGGCAACCGCGGTGGAAACCGCGTAGTACGCCTGCGCGTCGGTGTAGACGGTCTCCATCTCGTTCGCGACCGTGCGCAGGTCGGACTTGATCGACGCGTCGACCGCCTTCTTGCGCTGGTTGAGGAACACCGGGATCGCGATCGCCGCGAGGATGCCGATGATGATGATGACGACGAGGAGCTCGATGAGCGTGAAGCCCTGGTCCTTCTCGTCCATGGACTTGCGAATGCGAGCGATCATTGCCCGGCCTCTTCTTCTTCGTTGACGGGGGGAAGTCCTGCACTGGGGCGTGCGCTCGGCGCACACCCTGACTTTCGGCACCTGGACGCGCGACTTGAGGGGCCGAACGCGTGACGGGCGGTGTTCACCCGTTCAGCGCAGCCGCCCGACGGACGAAGAAAAGCGGTCCCGGCCTGCGCGCGTGCGCCGACCGGGACCGCGGAAAGACATTCTCAGGGCAGGACGAATGCGACGGTTCCGGCGCACGTCCCGCCGCTCGTCTCGCCCATCCCGCCGGCCGTCGTGTCGAACGTCCACGTGCGCGGGCTCGTGCCGTGGCGCGCGCTCAGGCAGTAGTCGCGCCCGGAGATCACCACCTCGACGACGTTCCCCGGGCTCGTGACACCCTCCCGGGCGACGTCCGTGTGCGTGACGGCCAGCTCGCCGTCCGCGGTGCGCGCGATCTCCATGGCCGTGGCGACGGTACGCAGGTCCGAGCGCAGGCTCGCGTCGTACGCCTTGTTGCGCTGGTTGACCAGCGCCGGGACGGCGATCGCCGCGAGGATGCCCAGGATGATGATGACGACGAGCAGCTCCACGAGCGAGAACCCGTCGTCGTGGCGCACTCGGCGCACGACTCCTCCTCCGAGGGACGCAGGGGCGGACGACCTCAGTTGATGAGGTCGAAGACCTTGAAGATGGGCATGTACAGGGCGATGATCATGCCGCCGATGAGCGATCCCAGGACCACGATCATGAGCGGCTCGATGAGGCTCGTGAGCTGCTCGGTCGTCGCCTCGACCTCCTGGTCGTAGAACTGCGCGATCTTCTCGAGCATCGTGTCGAGGGCACCGGTGTCCTCACCGACGGCCATCATCTGCGTGACCATCGGCGGGAAGACGGGGTGCTGCGAGAGCGGGCCCGTGAGCGAGTGGCCCGAGCGGACCGACTCCTGGACCGCCTTCGCCGCCCGCTCGATCACCAGGTTGCCGCTCGTCTCGCCGACGATGTCGAGCGCCTGCAGGATCGGGACGCCCGCGTGGATCATGGTCCCGAAGTTGCGCGTGAATCGGCTCACCGCGATCTTGCGGAACAGGTTCCCGAAGACGGGCACCTTCAGCTTCCACGGGTCGAGCTTCTCGCGGACCCCGCGGTCGTTCTTGTGCCGGCCCCACCAGAAGGCGAAGATCCCGATGCACACGACCAGCGGGATCGCCGCCCACTTCAGCGTGTCCGAGAGCATCACGAGAATCTTCGTCGGGAGCGGCAGCTCACCGCCGAGGCTCGTGAACATCCCGGCGAACACGGGGACGATGAACAGCAGCATGCCGACCACGGCGAGAATGGCGATGCAGAACACGACGACCGGGTAGGTCATCGCCGACTTCACCTTCCCGCGCAGCTTCACCTCGGCCTCGAAGTTCTCGGCGATCGAGACGAGGACCTGGTCGAGGAAACCGCCGATCTCCCCCGCCTTGACCATGTTGATCATGAGCGGCGGGAACACCTGGACGTGCTTGCCGAGGGCGTTCGAGAACGCGATGCCCGTCTCCACGTCGTTGCGCACCTGCGCGAGGACCTTCGCGAGCGGCTTGCTCTCCGTCTGCTCCGCGAGGATGTTCAGCGCGCGCAGCAGGGACAGCCCCGCGTCGATCATCGTGCTCAGCTGCCGCGCCATGATGGCGAGGTCCTTGAGCGTGACCTTGTCCCCGAAGCCGGGGATCGAGATCTCCTTCTGCAGACCGGAGCTGCCGACCTCGTTGATCGACATGGGAGCGAGTCCCATCGTCTTGAGCCGGTTCGCGACCGCCGCCTGGTTGGGCGCCTCGATCCGACCCTTGACGATCTTGCCCGCGCGGTCGCGGACCGCGTACTCGTACGTCTTCGCTGCGGTGGCCATCAGCCCATCCCGTTCGTGTAGGACGACCCACCCATGCCGGCCTTGGTCAGCCCGGCGCCTGCGCTGCCGCCCTGCGAGCGACCGGTGAGCCGGTTGAAGTCCTCGATGTGGTGGCACTTCTCGAGGCCCATCTCGTAGGAGATGCGGCCCGTCTTGACGAGCTCGGCGAGGTGCTGGTCCATCGTGTGCATGCCCATCTGCGCACCGGCCTGCATCGCGGAGTAGATCTGGTGCGTCTTGCCCTCGCGGATGAGGTTGCGGATCGCGGGGGTCGCGACGAGCACCTCGGTCGCGACAGCACGCCCCGGCCCGTCGGCACGCTTGCACAGCGTCTGCGCGACGACCCCCTGCAGCGCCCCCGCGAGCTGGGTGCGGACCTGGGCCTGCTGGTGCGAGGGGAAGACGTCGATGATGCGGTCGATCGTCTGCGCGGCGTCCTGCGTGTGCAGGGTGGCGAAGACCAGGTGCCCGGTCTCGGCGGCGGTGAGCGCGACCGAGATCGTCTCGAGGTCGCGCATCTCACCGACCAGGATGATGTCGGGGTCCTGCCGCAGGACGTGCTTGAGCGCGTTCGCGAACGAGTGCGTGTCCGCGCCCACCTCACGCTGGTTGATCAGCGACTTCTTGTGCCGGTGGAGGAACTCGATCGGGTCCTCGACCGTCATGATGTGGTCCGCGCGGGTCCGGTTCGCGAGGTCGATGATCGCCGCGAGCGTCGTGGACTTGCCCGAGCCGGTCGGGCCGGTCACCAGCACGAGCCCGCGCGGCAGGCCGGCGAAGGAGCCCACGACCGGCGGGACCCCGAGGTCCTCGAGCGCCTTGATCTCGTACGGGATGACACGGAACGCCGCGCCGATCGACTCGCGCTGCTGGTACAGGTTGACGCGGAACCGGGCCAGCCCGCGCACCGCGTACGCGAAGTCGAGCTCGAGGTTCGCCTCGAACGTCTCGCGCTGCTTCTGCGTCAGGACCGCGTAGAGCGAGCGCTGGAGCGCGTCGGGGACGAGAGGGTCGAACCCCTCGAGCGGGCGCAGCGCGCCGTTGAGCCGGATCATCGGCGTGGAGCCCGAGGTCAGGTGGAGGTCGGACGCCTTGGCCTCGACCATCGCGGTGAGCGCGGCGTCCAGCTGCAGGTCGTCGTCGTGCGACTCCTGCGTCATGCCGATGCGCGCGGGGGCACCCCCGGCACTCCGGCGGCTCTGCGCCCGCTGGCCCTGCGCGGGCGGCGCGCTCGGCGGCCCGGCGGGCGCACGGGTCTGCGGCGACGGCACGGCCGGCACGGCTGCGGGCGGCGGCGCCGCGGGGTACGCCGGGCCCTGCGGCGCGGGCGGGGCGGGCTGGTAGACCGTGGGCGCACCGGCGGGCGGCGCGACGGCCGGGCGGTACGGCGGCAGCGCGCGCGCCGTGCCGGGTGCCGGCGGGGGGAAAACGTCGCTCACGGACTTGCCTCCAGGTCGTCGACCTCAGTCGTCAGGCGGGACGCCGCCTCGGTGGAACTATCGGTCGCCGGGGTGCCGCGCTTGAGCCTTCCGCCGGCGCCACCCGCTCGGCGTCACGCCACGACGCGCAGGATCTCCTCGATCGACGTCTGCCCGAGCGCGACCTTGTGCCAGCCGTCGTCGCGCAGCGGGATCATCCGCTGGGTGCGCGCCGTCGCCGCGATCTCGGCGGCCGAGGCGCGGGACACCGCGAGCCGCTCGATCTCCTCGGTCACGCGCATGACCTCGTGCAGCGCCAGACGTCCGCGGTACCCGGTCTTCGAGCACGAGACGCAGCCGACGGGACGGTGCAGCTCGGGGATCGGCTCCCCCGGGACCCACGGGAAGCGCGCCGCCTCGAGCTCCATCGGCGTCGGCTGGTACGGCTCCTTGCACTTGCCGCAGAGCCGTCGCGCGAGCCGCTGGGCGACGATCGCGTCGAGCGCGGACCCGACGAGGAAGGGCTCGATGCCCATCTCGACGAGCCGGGTGACGGCCGAGGGTGCGTCGTTGGTGTGCAGCGTCGACAGCACGAGGTGACCGGTGAGGGCCGCCTCGATGGCGATCTGCGCGGTCTCGTGGTCGCGGATCTCACCGATGAGGACGACGTCGGGGTCCGAGCGCAGGATCGAGCGGAGCGCGCCCGCGAACGTCAGGCCGGCCTTCGGGTTCACCTGGACCTGGTTGATCCCGGGGAGCCGGTACTCGACCGGGTCCTCGACGGTGATGACGTTGATCTCGGGCCGGGACACCGCGTTGAGCGTCGCGTACAGCGTCGTCGACTTGCCGGAACCGGTCGGGCCGGTGACGAGGATCATGCCGTACGGCTTGGTGTACGCCTCGTGGTAGGTGGCGTAGTTGTCGTCGAGGAACGACAGGTCCCGCAGGTCGAGGCTCGCGGTCGAGTTGTCGAGGATACGCATGACGACCTTCTCGCCCCAGACCGTGGGGAGCGTCGCCACACGCAGGTCGATCTTGCGCCCGTTGTGCACGACCGACATGCGCCCGTCCTGCGGCTTGCGGCGCTCGGCGATGTCGATGTCGCTGAGGATCTTGACGCGGCTGATGACGCCGCCGGTGATCTGCTTGGGCGAGCGCTGCATCTCGTGCAGCACCCCGTCGATCCGGTAGCGGACCCGCAGGTCGTGCTCGCTCGGCTCGATGTGGATGTCGGACGCGCGGTCGGTGATCGCCTGGGTGACGAGCAGGTTCACGTACCGCACGATCGGCGCGTCGTCGTCGGCGAACTCCCCGACGCGGGACAGGTCGTTCTCCTCGGGGGCGACCTCCTCCTGGAACGCCGACGAGAGGTCCTCCATCTCCCCGTCGGCACGGCAGAAGCGGTCGATCGCGCGCGTCAGGTTGTCGTACGTGGCGACCACCGACGTCACCCGCAGCCCCGACATCGTCCGGACGTCGTCGACGGCCACGACGTTGCCCGGGTCGGCGGTCGCGAGCAGCAGGCTGCCGTTCTGGAACCCGACGGGCAGCACCGTGTACTTGCGGCACAGCGCCGCCGGCACGATCGCGACGGCGCTCCGGTCGACCGGGTACTCGTCGAGGTCGATGAACTCCATGCCGACCTGGCGCGCCAGCGCCGCGACGAGCTGGCCCTCCGTCAGGAACCCGATCTCCACGAGCGTGCGCCCGAGCGACTGACCGCGGTTCACCTGCTCGTCGATCGCCGCCATGAGCTGGGACTCCGTGACGAGGCCCTCGTCCAGCAAGATCTCGCCGAGCTGCTTCACGGGTCGTCCTCTCGTCGCGGGCGCGCCCAGGTGCGCGTACGTGCCCGGAGGACTTATCGGCACACACACGGCGACCCGTGAGGAGTCCGTGCGGCCGAACGTGTGACGAAGGTGGGCCGGTCAGCCGTTCGAGGGAGCGGCGCCGTGCACCGGCGCGCCGAGCGCCGCCTGCAGCGCCTCGTCCATCGCCGCGACGGGACCCGCGAGACCGGTCATGAGTCGGACCTGCTCGACCGCCTGGTGGAGCAGCATCCGCTCTCCCCCGACCACGGCGCCGCCGGCCCGCTGCCAGGCGACGGACAGCGCCGTCGGACGCGGGTCGTACGCGACGTCGAGCAGCACGCCGTTGACCGCCGCGCCGTCGAGCTCGGCCGCGAGGCCGTCCGCGGCCCGGTTGGGCAACGTCGAGACGACGACGTCGGCGCCGGGGACCTCGCGCGGGGCGGCGTCCAGCAGCGCGTATCGCGGCTCGACCCCCATCCGGTGCGCGGCCCGCATGAGCGCCCCGGCGCGCGCGAGCGAGCGGACGTAGACGACCGGTGTCGTGCAGCCGAGCTGGGCGAGCGCCGCGAGCGTGGACGCGGCCGTGGCCCCGCCGCCGAGCACCGCCGCGGTCCGCCGCGGCGCCGGTGCGTCGGGGGCGAGCGCCTCGCCCAGCGCCGTGACGAGCCCGTAGACGTCGGTGTTGGCTCCCGTGAGCACCGGGGTCCCGCGTGCGGGCTGCACGAGCACGGTGTTGACCGCGCCGACGACGCCGGCGAGCGGCTCGACGTGGTCCAGCAGCGGCAGCACCGTCTGCTTGAGCGGCATGGTCAGGCTCAGGCCCGCCCAGGACGCGTCGAGCGCGCCGACGAACCCGGCGAGGTCGTCCTCGGTCACGTCGACCGGGTCGTAGCGCCAGCCGTCGAGCCTCAGCGCCGCGTACGCGGCCCGGTGCAGCACCGGTGACAGCGAGTGCGCGACCGGGTGGCCGAGCACCGCCGCCCGGCGGCCGGCGCCGCCGTCGGCTCCGTGCACGTGCGTCACGACGTGGGGTTGTCCTTCTGCCACTGCCGCAGGAGCGCGACGTTCTCCTGGTGCTCGGTGTAGGTCTCGGAGAACAGTGTCTCGCCGGTGTCGAGGTTGATCGCGACCCAGAAGATCCACGGGCCGGGCGTCGGCGAGAGGACCGCGTCGATCGACTTCTCACCCGGGGACGCGATGGGCGTCGGCGGCAGGCCCGTGTTCATCTCGAGGTTGTACGGGCTCTCGACGCTCTTGTCCGCCGTCGTCAGGCCGGTCCCCGGCTTGCCGAGGCCGTACGCGAGCGACGCGTCGATCTGCAGGATCATGTCCTTGTCGAGCCGGTTCTGGATCGCCTGCGCGATCTTGCCGCGGTCCTCGTCCCGGCGTGCCTCGCGCTCGACGAGCGAGGCGCGGACGAGCACGTCCTGCCACTGCTCGCGCGGGATCTGCTTCGCGGTGAGGACGCCGACCGTCTGGTCGACCATCTGCTTGACGACGCTCGCCGCGTTCGCGCCTGGCTCGATCAGGTACGTCGCGGGGTAGAGCCAACCCTCGGCGTTGCCGCCCGCCTCGGCGGGGAGACCGGCGGCCGGGTCCGCAACCGCGGCCTCGAGGTCCGCGACCGGGATCCCGGTGACCTCGTTGACTCGCGTGAAGATCTCGTCGCGCGAGAGGCCCTCCGCGACCGTGACCTTGAGGGACACGCGGTTGGCCACGTTGAGCAGCGCGGCGACCGCGTCGCTCGCCTTCATCTGGAGCTGGAGCGTGTACGTGCCGGGCTGGATGCTCGCGGCGTCGGGATTGGCGGTGAACGCCGCGGTGAAGGCGCTGGTCGTCGCGACGACGCCCGCGTCCACGAGCTTCTCGCCGATCGCTCCACCCGTGTCGCCCTGGGCGACCGCGACCTGGACCTCGCCGCTGCCGGGACCGGGGAAGTCGGTGACCGTCTCCTCGCCGCCCCCGCTCGACAGCATGGGCCCGACGACGCTCCACACGACGTAGCCGGCGCCGAGCACGAGGGCCAGCGCCATGACGATCACGACGATGCTGCGGCGGCGGCGCTTGCGGCGCTCCTTGGCCTTGCGGGCCTTGCCGCGCTGGCGGGCGCGTCGCGACGCGGCGGGCTCGCTCGCGTGCTGCGTCGGTGCGCCGAGGAAGAGGTCACTCACGTTCTCTTCCCTCCGATCCCTGGCTCGTCGGTCCGTCGTGCCGCTCATCTGCACCGTCCTGCAGTCTCGTCCGTCCGTCCCCGCAGCCACCCGCGTCACGCGCGACCACCGGCGGGTCCGCGTCGACCCGTTCTCCCGCCCGTGCACCCGTGACCCGCTCCGCGTCCAGCGCGGTCTGCAGGATCACCACCGCGGCCGCCTGGTCGACGACCTGCCGGTGGCTGCGCCCGGCCCGACCGGACGCGCGCAGCGCCTGATGGGCGGACACAGTGCTCATCCGCTCGTCGACCAGCCGCACCGGGACGGGTGCGACGGCCTGCGCCAGCACCACAGCGTACGCGCGTGCGGCCTCCGATGCGGCACCTTCGGCCCCGGAGAGGTGTCGCGGGAGTCCGACATACACGACAGCCGCAGCGCGCTCGTCCGCCTCCGCCGCGATGCGCAGCACGTCCGCCGGGAGCGCTCCCGGGGCCGGGCGACGGGTGTCGCGCGGCACGGTGTCCACCGGCGTCGCGATCAGGCCGTCGGGGTCGCTCGCGGCGAGCCCGACGCGCACGCTGCCCACGTCCACGCCGAGCCTGCTCCCGCGCGTGACCGGCGCGGCGGTGTCCGGCGGCACCTCAGGCCGCCGCGCCGATCTCGGCCCGCAGGCCGTCGAGCGCAGCACCGAGGCGGCTCGCGTCCGTGCCGCCGCCCTGCGCGAGGTCGTCCTTGCCGCCGCCGCCGCCGCCGAGCACGCCCGACGCCGACTTCACGAGCGCACCGGCCCGCACCCCGCGCTCACGCGCGGCGGCGTTGGTCGCGACGACCACGACCGGGCGGCCCTTGGCGACCCCACCGACCGCGACGACGGCCGGCTCGGACTCGCCGAGCCGGGCCCGGACGTCGAGCACGAGCGTGCGCAGGTCGTCGGCCGAGGACACCTCGCCGGCGTCGTGCGCGACGACGCGGACGCCGCCCACCTCGCTCGCGCCCGACGCCAGGGCGCCGGCTCCGGCGAGGACCTGGGCCTGGCGCAGCGCGGCGAGCTCCTTCTCCGACTCCTTGAGGCGCGTGAGCAGCGACGACACGCGGTCGCCGAGCTCGTCGGGACGCGCGCCGAGCAGGCCCGAGAGCTGCCCGACGAGCGCGTGCTCCTTCGCCTGGAACCCGTACGCGCCGTCGCCGACGAGCGCGTCGACGCGCCGCACGCCCGAACCGATCGACGACTCGCCGAGCAGCGTGACGAGCCCGAGCTGACCCGAGCGGCGCACGTGCGTCCCGGCGCACAGCTCACGCGACCAGTCCCCGCCGATCGAGACGACCCGCACCCGGTCGCCGTACTTCTCGCCGAACAGCGCCATCGCGCCGAGCGCGCGCGCCTCCGCGATCGGCATGACCTCGTCGGTCACGTCGAGGTCCTCCGCGAGCTGGGTGTTGACGCGCTCCTCGATCTCGGAGAGCGCCCCGGCGGGCACCGCGGCGCTCGACCGGAAGTCGAACCGGATCCGGCTCGGGGCGTTCTCGGAGCCGGCCTGCGTCGCGGTGTCGCCGAGGGCCTCGCGCAGCGCCTTGTGCACCATGTGGGTCGCGGTGTGCGCGCGGCTGATCGCCTTGCGCCGGAGCACGTCGATCGTCGCGGTGCCGGCCTCGCCGAACGTGACCGTGCCGTCGACCAGGCGGCCGTGGTGCACCGAGAGCCCCTTGACGGGCGCCTGGACGTCGTCGACCTCGATGCGCGCACCGCCGTCGAGCACGATCGTGCCCTGGTCCGCGAGCTGGCCGCCCGACTCCGCGTAGAACGGCGTGCGGTCGAGGACGACCTCGACGTCGGCCGGCGCGGTCGCCGCGGGGGCGGGCACGCCGTCGACGAGGAGCCCCACGACGCGCGAGCGCGACGTGGTGTCGGTGTAGCCGAGGAACTGGACCGGGCCCGACTGCTCGCTGCTCAGCGTCTGGTGCAGCTCCTGGTACGCCGCGGTGTCCGCGCGTCCGGCCCGCTTCGCGAGGGCGTCGGCGCGCGCACGCTGGCGCTGGGCCTGCATGAGCGCGCGGAACGCGGTCTCGTCCACCGAGACGCCCTGCTCGGCGGCCATCTCGAGCGTGAGGTCGATCGGGAACCCGTAGGTGTCGTGCAGCTGGAACGCCTGCTCGCCCGACAGCAGCGGCGTCGCCGCCGGGGCGTCTGCCCCGGCCTGCGTCTTCACGGTCCGTACCGCGGTGTCGAGGATCGTCGTGCCGGCCGCGAGCGTGCGGCGGAACGCGTCCTCCTCGGCGTACGCGACGGTGCTGATGCGGTCGAACCGCTCCGCGAGCTCGGGGTAGGACGGGCTCATCGCGTCCTTGCTCACCGGGAGCAGCGTCGGCAGCGCGAGGTCCTCGACGCCGAGCAGGCGCATCGCGCGCACCGAGCGGCGCAGCAGGCGGCGCAGGACGTAGCCGCGGCCCTCGTTGGACGGCGTCACGCCGTCGCCCATGAGCATGAGGCTGCTGCGGACGTGGTCCGCGACCACGCGCATGCGCACGTCGTCGTCGCGGTCCGCGCCGTAGCGGCGCCCCGAGAGCTCCTGCGCCGCCTGGATGACCGGGAAGACCTCGTCGATCTCGTACATGTTGTCGACGCCCTGGAGCAGGTACGCGACGCGCTCGAGCCCCATGCCGGTGTCGATGTTCTTCTGCTGGAGCTCCCCGAGGATCGGGAAGTCCTCCTTGCCGCCGCCGTCACCCCGCTCGTACTGCATGAACACGAGGTTCCAGATCTCGATGTAGCGGTCCTCGTCGACCACGGGACCGCCCTCGGCGCCGTACTCCGGCCCGCGGTCGACGTAGATCTCCGAGCACGGGCCGGCCGGGCCGCGCGCGCCCGTCGACCAGTAGTTGTCCTTCATCCCGCGGCGCTGGATGCGCTCGTCGGGCAGGCCGGCGATGCGCTTCCAGAGCGCGGCCGCCTCGTCGTCGTCGTGGTAGACGGTGACCCAGATCGTGTCGGGGTCGAAGCCGAACCCGCCGTCCGCGGTGGAGCCCGTGACGAGCTCCCACGCGTAGGTGATCGCGCCTTCCTTGAAGTAGTCCCCGAACGAGAAGTTGCCGTTCATCTGGAAGAACGTGCCGTGCCGGGTCGTCTTGCCGACCTCTTCGATGTCGAGCGTGCGCACGCACTTCTGCACGCTGGTGGCGCGCGGCCACGGCGCGGTCTGCTCGCCGAGCATGTACGGGATGAACGGCACCATGCCCGCGATGACGAACAGCGTCGAGGGGTCGGGCGAGATGAGCGGGGCCGACGGGACGACGGTGTGGCCGCGGCCCTCGAAGTAGTCGAGCCAGCGCTGGCGGATCTCGGCGGTACGCATGGTGTCCTCGGTGCTCGTCGGGTGCTCGTCGTGTGGCGGTGCCGGCTCGCGACCGGCGGTGGTGCTGTCAGGTTCAGCGTGCGCGGGCGGCGGGGTGTTCCGCTGCCGGCGCGTGCTCGTCAGTAGAACGAGTAGGGCAGGTCCCCGTCGGCGTCGTCCGGGTCCTCGGTCGCGGGTCTGCGGTGCGCGGCCCGGCGCGGCGACGCTCCCGGCGCCGCGTTCTCGGTTTCGCGGCGACGAGCCCGCTCGTCGCGCAGCGCGTCCACGTCCACGTCCACGTCGCCGACGAGGTCGTGCTTGAGCTGCTCCTCGCGCTCCGTGAGGCCCGCGAGGAACTCGGCGCGCGCGGTGCGGGCCGCGGTCGTCACCTGGTCCACGACGCCGAGCGCCTCCCCCGTGCCGGCCGGCAGGTACCCGGTCGCGACGTCGCGCGCGCGGCGCACCGCCACGAGAGTCACCGTCGCGCCCACGGCGACCCAGAACAGGCGCCGCATCAGCGGGTCCTCGACGCCTTCGCGCTCGCGCTCAGGCCGGACAGCGCGCGGCGGACGCCGTAGGAGAACGCGGCGACCTTGATCATCGGGCCGCCGACCGTCGCGGCGAACAGCGACGTGAGCGCCGAGACGTTCGCGGACACCTGGGCCGCGGACGTCGTGATCGTGTCGACGCGCTCGAGCTGGCTGTTGGTCGACGCGACCACCGTCGCCGTCTCGTCGATCACCGGGAGCGTGTGCTCGGTGATCTGGCGCAGCGACGCGCTGGCCTGGTCGAAGGTCCGCCCGAGCTTGACCAGCGGGACCGCGAGGACCCCGACGAGCAGCACGAACGCGATCGCCGCGACGAGTCCTGCGACGTCTCCGACCGACATGGAGGCCCTCCCGAACAGTGGTGGTCGGGCGAGCGCCCGAACCTGCGAAACCCTACCCGGACAGCACAGCGCCCCGCGTGCGCCGACTTCGGCACGCGCGGGGCGCTGAGGTGCTGCGATGCGTGCGGCTGTCAGCGCGCGTAGTACTCGACGACGAGCTGGACCTCGCAGGTCACGGGGACCTCGGCGCGCTTGGGCGCACGGACCAGGACGGCGCTCAGCTTCTCGAGCTGGACGTCGAGGTAGCCCGGGACGGCCGGCAGGACGTCGCGGTGCGCACCGGCGGCGGCGACCTGGAACGGCACCGTGGCCTGGCTCTTGGGCTTGACCTGGAGGGTCTGGCCCGGCTTCACGCGGAACGACGGGCGGTCCACGATCTTGCCGTCGACGAGCACGTGGCGGTGCACGACGACCTGGCGGGCCTGGAGGATCGTGCGGGCGAAGCCGGCACGCAGGACGAGCGCGTCGAGACGCGTCTCGAGGTTCTCGACGAGGGCCTCACCGGTCAGGCCCGGGGCCTTGCGGGCGTCCTCGTACGCACGGGCGAGCTGCTTCTCGCGGAGCGCGTACTGCGCACGCAGGCGCTGCTTCTCGCGGAGACGGACGGCGTAGTCGGACTCGGTCCGGCGGCGCGCGCGGCCGTGCTCGCCCGGGGGGTAGGGGCGCTTCTCGAAGTGCTTGACGGCCTTGGGCGTCAGCGCGAGGCCGAGGGCGCGCGAGAGGCGCACCTGGCGACGCGAGCGGGTCACACTGCTCACAGACGTACTTCCTGTCGTTGTAGACGTCACACCCGACGCGGAGGACTCCGGCGGGGTGGGGCCGACCTTCGGTGCGCGACCCGTGTCGGACGTGCGGCTAAGGCCCCAGGTGGTCGTCCGGCTCGTCGGGACGGCCCGGTCCCCCCGGTCTCCCGGAGCGCGCCACGCCGTCGCCCGCCGGGCAACCTGTACAGACTAGCGGGTGCGCGGCGGTGCTCCCAACCGCGGTCAGCCGTCGCTCGCGAGGATCGCCCGGATCCGTTCGAGGCGCTCGGTCACCGACCGCTCGAAGCCGCGGTCGCTCGGCGTGTAGTACCGCGTCCCGACGAGCTCGTCGGGCAGGTACTGCTGCGCGGCGACCGCGTGCGGGGCGTCGTGCGCGTAGCGGTAGCCCCTGCCGTGGCCGAGCTCCTTCGCGCCGGCGTAGTGCGCGTCGCGCAGGTGCTCGGGGACCGAGCCGATCCGGCCCGCGCGCACGTCCGCGAGCGCCGCGTCGATCCCCGTGTACGCCGCGTTCGACTTCGGCGCGGTGGCGAGGTGCACGACGGCCTCCGCGAGGATGATGCGCGCCTCGGGCATGCCGATGAACGCGACGGCCTGGGCCGCGGCGACGGCGGTCTGCAGCGCGCTCGGGTCGGCCATGCCGACGTCCTCCGCGGCGGCGATGACGATGCGCCGGGCGATGAAGCGGGGGTCCTCGCCGGCGGCGATCATGCGCGCGAGGTAGTGCAGCGACGCGTCGACGTCCGAGCCGCGCATCGACTTGATGAATGCGCTGATGACGTCGTAGTGCTGGTCGCCGTCGCGGTCGTAGCGCACCGCGGCGACGTCGATCGCGCGCTCGACGGTCGCGAGGTCGACGACGGCGGGCGGTGCTGCGGCCTGCGGGTTCGCCGCGCCGCCGGCCTCGGCGTCCTCGGGCTGGGCGTCCTCGGCCCGGGCGTCGTCCGGCGCGGCGGAGTCGTCGGGCGCAGCGGCGGATGCTGCCGGCTCCGCGGGCGCCGCCGCGTCCGGCGCAGGCGGCGCGGGCCGCTCGTCGTGGTCCGCGAGCGCCGCGCCGGCCGCCGCCTCGAGGATCGTCAGGGCCTTGCGCGCGTCGCCGCCCGCGAGCCGCAGCAGGTGCTCCTCGGCGTCCTCGTCGAGGCTGACCGCGCCGCCGAGCCCGCGCTCGTCGAGCACGGCGCGGCGCACGAGCGCGCGGACGTCTTCCACACCGAGCGGTTGCAGGGTCAGCAGGAGCGAACGGGACAGCAGCGGGGAGTTCACCGAGAAGCTCGGGTTCTCGGTGGTCGCCGCGACGAGCGTGACCCAGCGGTTCTCGACGCTCGGGAGCAGCGCGTCCTGCTGGGCCTTGGTGAAGCGGTGCACCTCGTCGATGAACAGGACGGTCTCGCTGCCGTCCCCCGCGAGCCGGCGCCGGGCGTCGTCGATCACGGCCCGGACGTCCTTGACGCCCGCGGTCACCGCGGACAGCTCGACGAAGCGCCGCCCGGACGTCGCCGCGATGAGGTAGGCGAGCGTCGTCTTGCCGGTGCCGGGCGGCCCCCACAGCACCACGGAGCTCGGGGCGGCACGCCGTGAGCCCTCTCCCCCGGGCTCGACGAGGCGCCGCAGCGGTGAGCCGGCGACGAGCAGGTGCGCCTGCCCGGCGACCTCGGCGAGGGTGCGCGGGCGCATGCGCACCGCGAGAGGGGCGCCGGCGGAGACCGTCGGGAGCCCCTGCGCGGTCGAGCTGACCGCGTCGAACAGGTCCATGGCGCCGAGCCTACGCACCGTCGCCGACAGCCCCGGGACGGCGGCGGGCCCGCACCGGACCCGCGGGAGCCGTCCGCGCACGGGTCCGGTGTGCGGTCGCGCGCGCGTTGCTGCGATGCTGACGCCGTGTTCGAGAGCCTGGGCCGCGCGGTCGCCCACCACCCCCGCCTCACGGTCGCCGTCTGGCTCGTCCTCACGGTGCTCGGCTTCGGCCTCGCCGTGGTGGGCGTGCAGGGCGAGAACCTGTTCGAGCGGCTCTCGACGGGCGAGCCCGCGGTCCCCGGCTCGGACAGCTCGCGCGCCAACGAGATCCTGCAGGACTCGGACGAGCGCGGCGCGAGCCTGACGCTGGTCGTGCGGGGCGTGGACCCCACCACGGAGGGGGTCGCGGAGGCGCTCGCGCCGGTGCACGAGGAGCTCGCGGGCATCGAGGGCGTCGCGTCGGTGATCGACCCGCTGGTCCTGCCGGAGGGCGCGGCGAACCCGGCGGCGGCGCCGCTGATCGCCCAGGACGGCAGCGGCTTCCTCGTCGTCGTCGAGCTCGAGCCCGGGCTGGGCGAGGTCGCGCAGGACGAGGCGCTCGGCGCCGTGGAGCGCACGCTCGACGGCGTCCCCACGGCGCTGGAGCCGGTCTCCCCCGGGGCGAGCGGGCTCGTCGGGGGGACGTCGCTCATCGTCGAGGCGATCACGAGCCAGGTCGAGGAGGACCTCGCGACGGGCGAGACGATCGCGCTGCCCGTCGCGCTCGTGATCATGGTCCTCGTCTTCGGCGGGTTCCTCGCGGCCTCGATGCCGATGGTCGGCGCGATCGCGTCGATCGCGGGCGGGCTCGGCGCGCTGCTCGGCTTCTCCTACGTGCTCGACCTCGACTCGTCAGTCGTCAACGTCGTCACGATCCTCGGCCTGGGGCTCTCGATCGACTACGGGCTGCTCATCGTGTCCCGGTTCCGCGAGGAGCTGCACCACCTCGTCGACGAGGACGGCGGGGCCGGTGCGCGCCGGCGACGCGGCGACGGCGCGGTCGTGACCGCCCTGACCCGCACGATGTCGACCGCGGGGCGCACGGTCGCGTTCTCGGCGGTGACGGTCGCGATCTCGATCGCGGGGCTGCTCGCGTTCCGGCCCGACATCCTGCGGGCGTTCGGTGCGGCGGGTGTCGCGGTGATCGTCGTGGCCGTCGCGACGGCGCTCACGCTCGTGCCGGCGATGCTCGTGCTGTTCGGGCGCCGGCTCGTGCGCCCCGGGCTCGTCTCGCGCGTCCCGGGGCTGCGGGGGCTGCTCGCCCGCACCGCGGACGTGCAGTCCGAGGAGGGCGTGTTCTCGCGGCTCGCGACCCGGGTGCAGCGCCACCCGTGGCTCGTGATGCTCGGGTCCGTGGTGCTGCTGGGGGTGCTCGCGCTCCCGCTCACGCAGCTCGAGCTGCGCAACTCCACGACGCAGCTGCTCCCGACGGGCACGACGCAGCGCGAGTACGTCGAGGCGCTCGCCGACGACTACCCCGCGGCCTCGTCCCCGGGGGTCGTCGTGGTCGCCGAGACCTCGCTCGAGGCCGCCACGGCGTGGGCCGCGTCGATCGCCGAGCTCGACGACGTCGCGGCCGTCGACCCGCCGTCGCCGAGCGGCGCGCACGTCGTCATCGGCGTCCGGCCGGACACGACCGATCCCGGCGACGCGGTCGCGCGCGGCGTGGTCACCCAGATCCGCGACCTCGACGCCGACTTCCCGGTGCTCGTCACCGGTCAGGCCGCGGGCCAGATGGACTTCGCGGACTCGCTCGTCGAGCGCCTGCCCTGGGCCGCCGGCATCGTCGCCGCCGCGACCCTCGTGCTGCTGTTCCTGATGACCGGCTCGGTCGTGATCCCGGTCAAGGCGCTGCTGACGAACGTGCTGTCGATCGCGGCGTCGCTGGGCGTGCTCGTCTGGGTGTTCCAGGACGGGCACCTGTCCGGCCTCATCGGCTTCGTGTCGACCGGCGGCATCGAGACGTACGTGCTCGCGCTGGTCGTGGCGTTCGCGTTCGGCCTCGCGATGGACTACGAGGTGTTCCTGCTCTCGCGGATCAAGGAGCTGCACGACGCCGGGCTGCCCAACGACGAGGCCGTGCGCCTGGGGCTGCAGCGCTCGGGGCGCATCATCACCTCGGCCGCGGCGATCATCATCGTCGTGTTCGCGGGCTTCGTGGCCGGCAAGCTCCTCGTCATCAAGGAGGTCGGCTTCGCCCTCGCGGTCGCGGTCCTCATCGACGCGACGGTCGTGCGCCTGCTGCTCGTCCCGGCGACGATGACGATCCTCGGGCGCGCGAACTGGTGGGCCCCGGGCTTCCTGCGCCGTCTGCACGCGCGCGTCGGCCTGGATCACTGACGCGGCGCGTCACCCTCGCGTCGCGTCGGCCTCACGACCCGCGCGCCGGCGCCCGACCCGCGCCTGGCTGACCCGACGCGTCACCCGCGTGGGCCTGCCGGGCGCCGGACGACGCGGGTCAGGATCGACGGATGATACGCCCGGCCCCCGTCGACCGCGGCGCGTACCTGCGGGCGCGGTGGCGTGCGCGTGCCGCGACGACCGTCTGGGGGTGCGTGGCGGCGTACGGGGCCGCGGCGATCCTCGCGGCGGCGGGGTCGGACTCCGGGCTCGAGCGCGCCACGGCCGGCTGGGTGTTCTTCCAGCTGGGGCTCGTGCTGGTCCCGCTCGGATGGGCCGTCGTGCGGGCCTGGCGGCGGTCCGCCGCGCTGCGTCCGCTGCGGCTGCACACGGACGCCGGCCCGGGAGCGTGGGCGGGCGTCCCCGAGCTCGACGAACCCGCGACCGCACCGCACACCGGCCTCACCGGGCTGGCGGAGCCGCCGCGCCGGTGGTGACCGGCGCGGCGACCGCTCACTCCGCGGGCGGCGCGGCCTTCGGCTTCGCGTCGACGCCGGCCTCGCGGCGCTGGGCCGCGGTGATCGGTGCGGGCGCGCCGGTCAGCGGGTCGTAGCCGCCGCCCGACTTCGGGAACGCGATGACGTCGCGGATCGACTCCGAGCGCGTGAGCAGCGCGACGATCCGGTCCCAGCCGAACGCGATCCCGCCGTGCGGGGGCGCACCGAACTGGAACGCGTCGAGCAGGAAGCCGAACTTCTCCTGGGCCTCCTCCTCGCCGATCCCCATGATCCGGAAGACGCGCTCCTGCACGTCGCGGCGGTGGATACGGATGGACCCGCCGCCGATCTCGTTGCCGTTGCACACGATGTCGTACGCGTACGCGAGCGCCTGGCCCGGGTCCTCCTCGAACCGGTCGAGCCACTCGGGCGTCGGCGACGTGAACGCGTGGTGCACCGCGGTCCAGGCGCCCTCGCCGACCGCGACGTCGTCGTCCTCGCCCGTGGGCTTGAACAGCGGCGCGTCGACGACCCAGACGAAGTTCCACGCGTCCTCGTCGATGAGCCCGCCGCGCCGCCCGATCTCGAGCCGCGCCGCACCAAGGAGCGCGCGCGCGTCCGACACCGTGCCCGCCGCGAAGAAGACCGCGTCCCCCGGGCTCGCACCCACGGCGGCGACCAGGCCCGCGCGCTCGGTCTCGGACAGGTTCTTGGCGACGGGACCGCCGAGCTCCCCGTCCTCGCCCACGGTCACGTACGCGAGGCCCTTGGCGCCGCGCTGCTTGGCCCACTCCTGCCACGCGTCGAACCCGCGACGCGGCGTCGCGGCGCCGCCCGGCTGGACGACCGCACCGACGTAGGGCGCCTGGAAGACGCGGAACGGGGTGTCCGCGAAGTACTCGGTCAGCTCGACGAGCTCGAGCCCGAAGCGCAGGTCCGGCTTGTCGGAGCCGTACCGCGCCATCGCGTCGGCGAACGTCATGCGCGGGATCGGCGTCGGGATCGTGTACCCGATGAGCTCCCACAGCGCGACGAGGATCTTCTCGCCGAGCGCGATGACGTCGTCCTGCTCGACGAAGCTCATCTCGACGTCGAGCTGCGTGAACTCGGGCTGCCGGTCCGCGCGGAAGTCCTCGTCGCGGTAGCAGCGCGCGATCTGGTAGTACCGCTCGAGGCCCGCGACCATGAGCAGCTGCTTGAACAGCTGCGGGGACTGCGGCAGCGCGTACCACGAGCCGGGCGCGAGCCGCGCGGGCACCACGAAGTCGCGGGCGCCCTCGGGGGTCGAGCGCGTCAGCGTCGGGGTCTCGACCTCGACGAAGTCCTGGGCGTCGAGCACGCGGCGTGCGGCCTGGTTCGCCTGCGAGCGCAGCCGCAGCGCACGCGCCGGGGCGGGACGACGCAGGTCGAGGTAGCGGTGCTTGAGGCGCGCCTCCTCGCCGATCGTCTCGTCGAGCGCGGACGACACCTGGAACGGCAGCGGCGCCGACTCGTTGAGGACGACGACCTCCCGCGCGACGACCTCGACCTCGCCGGTCGCGAGGTGCGCGTTCTCGTTGCCCTCCGGCCGGCGCCCGACCTCGCCCGTGACCTGCAGCACGTACTCGTTGCGCAGCCCGTGCGCGACCTGCTCGTCCCGGATGACGACCTGGGCGATGCCGCTCGCGTCGCGCAGGTCGATGAAGGCCACACCGCCGTGATCGCGCCGCCGGTCCACCCACCCGGTCAGGGTGACGGTCGTACCGATGTGCTCGGCTCGCAGGGAGCCGGCGGAGTGGGTGCGGAGCACGAGAGGGTCCTTCCGGGACGTCCAGGGGATGGCGCCGCGCGGGCGCCCGGACGAGTCTAGTGGGGCCCGCCCGGGCGACTGCCTCCTGATTCCTCGGGTGGGGCGGGACGGCCCGGGTCGGCGGCGTCGGGCGCCCGCGCGCCGTCGGTCGCTCCCACGCGCGGTGCCCCCCGCCGGCCACCCGGTTGCGGCGCCGGTGCCGCGGGGCGAGGCTCGGGGGATGGCGACCTCCGCGCGCGTCCCCGCTCCCGGGTCCGTCCGGGCTGCCGGTGCTCGCGCGCACGGCTCGGCCCCGCCGACGCCCCGGAGCACCGTGCCGTGGTGCGCGACCTCGCGCCCACGCACCTGAGCTGAGCGGCGCGTGCGACGGGGGGTGTCAGCGGGCCAGGTACGGGTTGCGGGCGAGCTCGGCCGCGACCCGGCTCGACGGGCCGTGCCCGGGCAGGACGACCGTGTGCGGCGGGAGCGCGGCGACCACGTCCCGCAGGGTCGCCGCCATGACCGCGTCGTCGCCACCGGGCAGGTCGGTGCGGCCGATCGTCCCCGCGAAGAGCACGTCACCCGTGAGGGCCACGAGCTCGCCGCCGCCCTCGGGGACCGCGCCGAGCAGGTACAGCGTCGAGCCCTGGGTGTGCCCGGGCGCGTGCCGGGCGACGACGCGCACGCCGCCGAGCGCGAGCACCACGTCCGCGCTCCGGCCGCCCTCGCCCGCGGCGCCGCCGAACGTCTCGACCCGCGCCGGGCGCCGGTAGGACTCGGGCCGTGCGCCCGTCGCGGCGAGCGCCTGGGCGAGCGGGCCGCCCGGGTCGTGCGAGGCGCCGAGCCCGAGCGTGCCGAAGGGGTCGTCGAGCCGGTAGGCGTCCGCGGCGTGCACGTGCACCGGCACGTCGAACTCCTCGGAGAGCTCGGCCGCGTCCCAGGTGTGGTCCACGTGCCCGTGCGTCGCCAGCACCGCGACGCACCGCAGGCCGCGCCCGACCACCGCGTCGCGCACCGGACCGGCGACGCCCGCACCCGCGTCGACCACGACGCACGTGCCGTCGTCGCCCACCACGACGTAGCAGTTGGTGCCGAACACGGGGGCCACGACGGTGAGGATCTGCACGTCACCACGGTAGCGGCGGCGCTCCGAGACCAGACCGTGACCTTCGCTGCCCCGGCACGACGCGCCGCGTGGCGAACGCGTGGTGTCCCCTGCCTAGACTGTCGGAGGTCCAGAGTGCGACGCGGCAGGCCACAGCGTCAGCCGGTCGCCCGTCGTCGAGGAGTCTGCGTGTCGTCCAGCAAGCGCGAGCGTGAGTACGAGCGTCGCCGTTACGAGAAGTGGCAGCAGCGTCAGGTCGCGAACCGCGAGCGTCGTCGCAAGCAGGTCGTCGCCGCGTCGCTCGTCGGTGTCCTCGTGCTCGGGCTCGGGGTCGTGTCCGCCGTGATCCTCACCCGCGACGACACCGCCGCGGACGCCGCAGCCACCGCGACCGGGTCCCCCGCACCCCAGGCGTCGGTGAGCGCACTGCCCGCCCGGACCGGCAATGGCGGCGTCGTCCCCGACCCCGCCGCAGCGGAGGCCCGGACGTGGACCGGCGCGGTCACGCTGAGCACGGGCGCGGTCGGGATCGAGCTCGACGGCGCCGCGGCCCCGCAGGCCGTCGCCAACTTCGTGACGCTCGCGCGCGAGGGCTACTTCGACGGGACGAAGTGCCACCGGCTCGTGACCGAGGGCATCCACGTGCTGCAGTGCGGCGACCCGACCGCGACCGGCACGGGCGGCCCGGGCTACACCTGGGGCCCCATCGAGAACGCCCCGGCGGACGACGTCTACCCCGCGGGCACCCTCGCGATGGCCCGCGTCGGCGGTAGCGGCGAGTCCATGGGCAGCCAGTTCTTCCTCGTCTACGAGGACTCGACCATCCCGTCCGACGCAGCGGGCGGGTACACGGTGTTCGGCCGCATCACCTCCGGACTGGACGTGGTGCAGGCAATCGCTGACGGCGGGATCGGTGCCGACGGAACGGCACCGGCCTCCGACGTCATCATCGAGGGAGTGGAGACCCAGTGACCGAGAACCCGGCTGCCCGGCAGCCCGAGACCGACGACGTCGCGGAGTCCACACCACCGGAGGGCCTCGAGACCGCCGCCGAGGACATCGCGTCCGGCGGCGGCGAGGACCTCGACGCGCAGATCGCGGCGGACATCGCCGACGCCGGCCAGTTCCAGGCGGCCCCCGCCCTCGAGGACGCGGTGCCCGAGGAGGAGCTCGTCGCCGACCAGACGCCGGCCGAGGTGACGGACGCGGATGCGGACGCCGCCACCACCGACGCGACCCCGGAGGCCGACGAGACGCCCGTGGGCGACGAGTCGCCGACGGACGCGACCGCCGAGACCGAGGTCGTGCCCGACGACGTCCGCGCTGCCGACGAGATCGCTGCCGACGACTCTTCCGTCGTCGGCGAGGCTGCTCCCGACGCTCCCGCCGCCGACGAGGCTGCGGCCGAGGCCCCGGCGGTCGACGCGGCTGCTGCCGACGCCCCGGCGGTCGACGCGGATGCTTCCCCCGCTGACGCGCCGGAGGTCGACACGGCCGCTGCCGACGCACCGGCCGACGAGGCTGCGGCAGGCGACGAGACGCCGGAGAGCGCTGCTCCCGCCGACCCTGACGCGACCCCCGCAGCGAACCCGGACGCCGCGCCGGAGTCGCAGGCGGACGCCGGTGCCGGCACCGAGCCGGCGGCGACGACCGCCGCTGCTCCCGCCCCCCGCCCGACGCCGCGCCCCGTGCCGCGTCCCGTCCCCCGTCCGTCGGCCCGCCCGGTCGCGGCGCCGCAGGCCGGGGCGCCCGCCGGTGCACCCGTCGTCCCCGCAGCCGTCGTCCCGCCGCAGGACGCCGCCGAGGCCGCGCACGCCGCGACGTTCGGCCGCGTCGACGACGACGGCACCGTCTACGTCCGCGAGGAGTCGGGCGAGCGCGCGGTCGGGCAGTTCCCGGGCGCCGGGCACGACGAGGCGCTCGCCCTGTACGTGCGCCGGTTCCTGGACCTGCAGGCCAAGGTCGTGCTGTTCGAGGCGCGCCTGGGTGCCACGGACCTCGCGGTCAAGGAGATCGACCAGACGCTGACGAAGCTGACCGACGAGCTCGCCGAGCCCGCCGCGGTCGGCGACCTGGCGGCGCTGCGGTCTCGCCTCGACGCGCTGCGGGGGGTCGCCGCCGAGCGCCGGGCCGCTGCGGAGGCCGAGCGCGCAGCCGCGCGCGAGGCCGCGGTCGCCTCCCGGACCGCGATCGTCGAGCAGGCCGAGAAGATCGCCTCGACCGACCCGAGCCGCATCCAGTGGCGGCCCGCCGGCGAGCAGCTGCGCCTGCTGCTCGACCAGTGGAAGGACGCCCAGCGCAACGGGCCGCGACTCGACCGGCCGACCGAGGAGTCGCTGTGGAAGCGGTTCAGCCACGCGCGCACCACGTTCGACCGTGAGCGTCGGCACTTCTTCGCCGAGCTCGAGTCCCGGAACGCCGGCGCCAAGGCCGCCAAGGAGGCGCTCGTCCGCGAGGCCGAGGCCCTGGCGACGAGCACGGACTGGGGCGCGACGGCGGGCGCCTACCGCGACCTGATGACGCGCTGGAAGGCCGCCGGGCGTGCGAGCCGATCCGACGACGACGCGCTGTGGGCCCGGTTCCGCAGCGCCCAGGACGCGTTCTTCGCCGCGCGCGACGCCGCGTCCGCCGCGACCGACACCGAGTTCCGCGCGAACCTCGAGGTCAAGGAGGCGCTCCTCGCCGAGGCCGAGCGCCTCGTCCCGGTCACGGACCTGCGTGCCGCGAAGGCGGCGCTGCGCGGCATCCAGGACCGCTGGGAGTCCGCCGGCAAGGTTCCGCGCGCCGACGTGCAGCGCGTCGAGGCCCGCATGCGTGCGGTCGAGACGACCGTGCGGGACGCCGAGCAGAGCGACTGGCGCCGCAGCAACCCCGAGACGCGCGCGCGGGCCGAGGGCGCCGCGGCGCAGCTCGAGGCCGCGATCGCCGGTCTCGAGGACGACCTGGCCAAGGCGCAGGCGAAGGGCGACCAGCGTCGGATCCGCGAGGCCCAGGCAGCGCTCGATGCGCGGCGCTCGTGGCTCGAGCAGGTCCAGCGCGCCGCGCAGGACGCACGCGGCTGATCGGTCCTCGACGGGGGCGGTGCGGGCGTCGGCCCGCACCACCCCGTCGGTGCGTCCGGCGCCTCTGCACGGGCTGATCGGCGCGGCGCGACGGCCGTGCCGTGCCTCCGACGCCTGTGCACGGGCCGCACGGCGCCGGGCGACGGCCGCCATGCTGGGGCCGTGCGCCCCACACCCTGGATGCCCCGGCCCGGCCCACCCCTGCCGCTCGAGATCCTGCCGTCGGACGTCAGCCCCCCGACGTACCAGGCGCTCGTGCGGGACGGCGTGACGCGACGCGTCTGGGGCGACCTCGCGGTCCCCGCCGACGTCGACGTCGGCCCGCGGCTGCGCGCGGCGGCGTTCCGCGGGCTCGTTCCGGAGCGGGCGGTCGTCGGGCGACGCTCGGCGGCGTGGGTGCACACCGGCGAGCACGCCCCGCGGCGCGTCGACGCGCTCGTGCCGCCGCGGAGCCGACGGCCCGACCCGCACCCGTCCCGCACGACGTACGAGTGCGCGCTGCCGGCGCGCGACGTGGTCGACCTCGGCGGCGTGCGCGTCACGACGGTCCAGCGCACCGGCCTCGACGTCGCCCGATGGTGCGCCCCTGCGGAGGCGCTCCCGCTGCTCGACGCCCTGGTCCGGGCCGGCTTCGACGTGGAGCGGGCGCGCGCCGAGCTCGCGGGGCTGCACGGGTACGCCGGGACGCTCACCGCTGCGTCGGTCCTGGAGGCGCTCGGTCCGCCGGCGACCGCCCGACGCGTCGCCGACCACCCGCGAGCGGCGCACGTCGCGCACACGGGGAGCAGGCCAGGTCAGGCCCGGATGGCGGGCTCCTCGGACGCCTTGGCGCCCGTGATCCGGTAGACGTCGAACACGCCCTCGACCTTGCGGACCGCCCCGAGCACCGACGCGAGGTGCGACGGCTCGGCCATCTCGAACACGAAGCGCGACATCGCCACGCGGTCGCGCGACGTCGACACCGACGCGGACAAGATGTTCACGTGGTGGTCGGAGAGGACCCGCGTGACGTCCGAGAGCAGCCGGCTCCGGTCGAGCGCCTCGACCTGGATCTGGACGAGGAACAGCGCGCTGCTCCCCTGCGTCCAGCTCACGTCCACGATGCGCTCGGGCTGCTGGCGCAGGCCGTCGACGTTGATGCAGTCGGTCCGGTGCACGCTGACGCCCGCGCCGCGCGTGACGAAGCCGATGATCTCGTCGCCCGGGACCGGGGTGCAGCACTTGGCGAGCTTGACCCAGATGTCGTCGACGCCCTTGACCACGACGCCCGGGTCGCCGGTGCGGATGCGGCGCGCGGTGTGCCCGGGCCGGGCCGTCTCGGCGAGGTCCTCCTCGGCACCCGGCTCCCCGCCCATCGACTGCACGAGCCGCTGGACCACGCTCGCCGCGGACACCTGGCCCTCGCCGATCGCCGCGTATAGCGCGGACACGTCGGCGTAGCGCATCTCGTTCGCCAGGGCGACGAGCGACTCGTGCGAGAGCAGGCGCTGGATCGGCAGGTTCTGCTTGCGCATCGCCTTCGCGATCGCGTCCTTGCCCTGCTCGATGGCCTCCTCACGACGTTCCTTGGAGAACCACTGCCGGATCTTGTTGCGCGCGCGAGGGCTCTTGACGAAGCCCATCCAGTCGCGGCTCGGCCCGGCGGTCTCCGACTTCGACGTGAAGACGTCGACCACGTCGCCGTTCTCGAGCGCCGAGTCGAGCGGCACCAGGCGGCCGTTGACGCGGGCCCCCATCGTGCGGTGCCCGACCTCGGTGTGCACCGCGTACGCGAAGTCCACCGGGGTGGACCCGGCGGGCAGCGAGATGACGTCGCCCTTGGGGGTGAAGACGTAGACCTCGGCGCCCGCGATCTCGAAGCGCAGCGAGTCGAGGAACTCGCTCGGGTCGGCGGTCTCCTTCTGCCAGTCGACGAGCTGGCGCAGCCACGTCATGTCGTTGCCCGCGGCGTCCGTGGCCGCCGGCTGGTTCTTCGCGTTCTCCTTGTACTTCCAGTGCGCCGCGACGCCGTACTCCGCGCGGCGGTGCATGTCGTGCGTGCGGATCTGGATCTCGACGGGCTTGCCGCCGGGTCCGATCACCGTCGTGTGCAGCGACTGGTACAGGTTGAACTTGGGCATCGCGATGTAGTCCTTGAACCGCCCCGGGACCGGGTTCCACCGCGCGTGCAGCGCACCGAGCGCGGCATAGCAGTCCCGGACCGAGTCGACCAGGACGCGGACGCCGACGAGGTCGTAGATGTCGGCGAAGTCGCGGCCCCGCACGATCATCTTCTGGTAGATCGAGTAGTAGTGCTTGGGCCGGCCGGACACGGTCGCCTTGATCTTGGCGCTGCGCAGGTCCGCGCCCACCTGGTCGCGCACCACGGCCAGGTACTCCTCGCGGGCGGGGGCACGCTCCGCGACGAGGTGCACGATCTCGTCGTAGACCTTGGGGTAGAGCGTCGCGAACGAGAGGTCCTCGAGCTCCCACTTGATCGTGTTCATGCCGAGCCGGTGCGCGAGCGGCGCGTAGATCTCGAGGGTCTCGCGGGCCTTGCGCTCCGCCGACGCCGACGCGACGAACTTCCAGGTCCGCGCGTTGTGCAGCCGGTCGGCGAGCTTGATGACCAGCACGCGGATGTCGCGGGACATCGCGACGACCATCTTGCGGACCGTCTCGGCCTGCGCGGCGTCGCCGTAGGTCACCTTGTCGAGCTTGGTGACCCCGTCGACGAGCATCGCGATCTCGGGACCGAACTCCGTGCGGAGCTGGTCGAGCGAGTACTCGGTGTCCTCGACGGTGTCGTGCAGCAGCGCGGCGGCGAGGGTCGGCGGCGTCATGCCGAGGTCCGCGAGGATCGTCGCGACCGCGACCGGGTGCGTGATGTACGGGTCGCCGCTCTTGCGCATCTGGCCGCGGTGCGCGCGCTCCGCGACGACGTACGCCTGCTCGATGACCCCGAGGTCGGCCTTGGGGTGGTTGGTGCGGATCGCCTGGAGCAGGGGCTCGAGCGCCGGGGACGTCCCGGGGCCGCGCGTGCCGAAGCGTGCGAGCCGCGAGCGGACCCGTCCACCGGCGATCGCCTCCGCGGGCGCCGTCTGCGGCTCCTGGCGTGCTTCGTCGCTCATCGCACACCCCCTCCCGCGCCCATCCGACGGGCGTCCGTCGGACCGCACCCGGTGCGAGGGCCGGTCCGCCGGGTCCCCACCGACCCGATCCGTGAAGTGTACGGCGGGACGAGGTCAGCTCACGCCGAGCAGCGCCTCGACACGACGGCCGGGCAGCCGCGCACGTCCGCCGAGGAACTCGAGGTCGACGAGGAACGTCAGGCCGACGACCTCGGCGCCGCAGGCCTCGAGCAGCTCGACCGTCGCGGCGGCCGTGCCCCCGGTCGCGAGGACGTCGTCGACCACGAGCACCCGCGCACCCGCGGGGATGTCCGCGGGGTGGAGCTCGACGGTCGCCGAGCCGTACTCGAGGCTGTACTCGCGCGACACGGTCGGCCCGGGGAGCTTGCCGGCCTTGCGCACCGGCACGAAGCCGGCGCCGAGCGCCACGGCGACGGGGGCCGCGAACATGAACCCGCGCGCCTCCATGCCGACCACGAGGTCGACCGGCCCGTCGACGCGGGCGGCCATCTCGGCGACGACCGCCGAGAAGGCCGCCGCGTCGGCGAGCACGGGGGTGATGTCCTTGAAGCCGACACCCGGCGTCGGGAAGTCCGGCACGTCGCGGATGAGCTCCGCGACGCGCGCGAGCAGGGCGGACCCGGTGAGGCCGAGCGCGGTCATCGTGGCGCCTACCGCTTGCTCGGCTTGCGGCGCGGCTGCGCGGCCGTGCCCTGGTGCGCGCCGGGCCGGATCTGACCGGAAGCCCGCGCCGCTGCGGCGAGCGCCGGCTCGCCGCCCTCGGCCACCGCGGCGGTGCGCGACCGGAGCACGCGCTCGGTGTGCTCCTTGATCTTCGGCTCGCCCTGGCGCAGCGCGACCTCGAACGGCGTCGCGAGGAAGATCGAGGAGAACGTGCCGATCGCCATGCCGACGAAGAGCGCGAGCGCGATGTCGCGCAGCGTCCCGGCCCCGAGGATGAAGGCACCGACGAAGAGGATCGCCGAGACCGGGAGCAGCGCGACGACCGAGGTGTTGATCGAGCGCACGAGCGTCTGGTTGACCGCGAGGTTGGCGCGCTCGGCGTAGGTCGCCTTCGACTGGTCCAGGACGCCGACGGTGTTCTCGCGCACCTTGTCGAAGACCACGACGGTGTCGTAGAGCGAGTACCCGAGGATCGTCAGGAAGCCGATGACGGTCGCGGGCGTGACCTCCCAGCCGACGGCGGCGTACACGCCGACCGTGACGACGAGGTCGTGGAACAGCGCGATGAGCGCCGCCGCCGCCATGCGCCAGTTGCGGAAGTACAGGGTCATGACGACCGTGACGAGCCCGAGGAACACGAGCAGGCCGCGGAGCGCCTTGTCGGAGACGTCGGCACCCCACGTCGGGCCGATGAAAGAGCTCGTGACCTGGTCGGTCGACACGTCGTAGGCCTCGGCGAGGGCCGTGCGGACCTCCTCGACCTCCTCCGACGTCAGGGTCGCGGTCTGGACGCGCAGCGCGTTGGAGCCGATGCGGCTGACGCGCGCCTCCTCCTCCTCCGACACCGCGGTGACGGCGTCGATGGCGGGCTGCTCCGCCGGGTCCACGATCTCGTTGATCCGGAACTCGGAGCCGCCACGGAACTCGATGCCCGGGTTGAGGCCCGGGCGCACGAGCAGGACCGCGGAGATCAGCACGAGCACCGCGCCGATGAGGAACCACAGGCGCCGCTTGCCGACGATGTCGTACGAGCGCCGTCCCGTGTAGAGGTCGTTGCCCCACTGGGCGAATCCGGAGGCCATCAGTGCTCGTTCCCCTCGGTGCGTCCGGACGTCGGCTCGGCGGTGCCGTCCCCGGGGGACGGGTGCGCCGTGGTCGTGTCCGGTCCCTGCTCGGTGGTCCGTGCGGCAGCGGCTGCTGCGGCACGGCGCTGCGCGATCGTCTGGCCCGTGCTCCCGACGCCTGCGGCGACCGGCACCTTGGCCTCGGACGGGCTGTCCAGCGACGTCGTCCCGGCGTTGCCCGCGCTCACCACGCGCCCGCGCCCGGCGTACCGCGGTGCGGTTCCTCCGAGCCGGCGACGGTCGAGGCCGGAGAGCGGGTGGCCCTCGCCGAAGAACTTCGTGCGGGCGAGCAGCAGCATGAGCGGGTGCGTGAAGAGGAAGACGACGACGAGGTCGATGACCGTCGTGAGGCCGAGGGTGAACGCGAAGCCGCGGACCCCGCCGACCGCGAGCACGTACAGCACGATGGCCGCGAGGAAGTTGACCGCGTCGGACGCGAGGATCGTCTGGCGCGCGCGCTCCCAGCCCTTGTCGACCGCCGCCTGGAGCGTGCGCCCGTCGCGCAGCTCGTCGCGGATGCGTTCGAAGTAGACGATGAAGGAGTCGGCGGTGATGCCGATCGCGACGATGAGACCCGCGACGCCGGGCAGCGAGAGCCGGTACCCCTGGGTCCAGGACAGCACGGAGATCACGCCGAAGGTGAGCACGCCCGCGACGACGAGCGAGGCCACGGTCACGAGCCCGAGCGCGCGGTACTGGAACAGCGAGTACACGACGACGAGCCCGAGCCCGATGAGGCCCGCGATGAGGCCCTTCTCGAGCTGCTCGGCACCGAGCGTCGCGGAGATCTGCTCCTCGCTCTGCACCTCGAACGTCAGCGGGAGCGCGCCGAAGTTGAGCTGGCTCGCGAGCGTCGCGGCCGTCTCCCGCGTGAAGTCGCCGGAGATCTGCGCCTTGCCGTCGGAGATGATCACGCCGGTCGCGAGGCTGGGCGCCGAGATCACGAGGCCGTCGAGCACCATCGCGAACTGGTTCTGGGGCTGGGTGAGCGCCTGCAGGCGGGTCGTGGTCTCACGGAAGATCCCCGTGCCCTCGCCGTCGAGCTCCATGTTGACGACCCAGTTGTTGGTCGTCGCGCCGGTCTGCGTGACCTCGAGGCCCGACGTCGCGTTCGCGATGTTCGTGCCCTCGATCTCGACCGGGCCGAGCAGGTACTTGGCGGTGCCGTCGGGGTCGCACGTGACGAGCGCGCGGTCCGCGGGGCTCTGCACGCCACCCGTGAGGTTCTCGGGCGCCGTGCAGTCGAGCGCCGCGAAGTCGGCCTGGACCTTCGGCGTCGCGTAGTACTCGAGGTCGCTCGGGCTGTCGGGAGCCTCCTTGGCGGGCTCGTCCGACGGCGCGGCCGTCTCGGTCGGCGCGGGCGTGGCCGCAGCCTCGGGGGCCGGGGTCGCCGCCGCCTCGGGGGCGGGCGTCGCGGCGGCGTCCGCCGCGGCGGTCTCGCCGTCGGTCGGCGCGGCCGTCGCCGCGGCGTCGGCCGCCGGGTCCGTGGCCTCGGCCGGGTCCTCGACCGGCGCCGGGCCGGCCACCGTCAGCACCGGACGGAGCTCCATCTGGGCCGAGGTGCGCACGAGCGCGAGCGTCTCCGCGTCGGGCCGGCCCGGGAGCGCGACCACGATGTTCCGGCCACCCTGGCTGGTGATCTCCGCCTCCGCGACGCCCGAGGAGTCGACGCGCTGCCGGATGACCGCGATCGCCTCCGAGATCGTCTCGGGGGTGACCTCCTCGTCGTTCTCGGTGACGGGCTGCAGGATGATCTGCGTCCCGCCCTCGAGGTCCAGCGCGAGCTTCGGGGTGAGCGACGCGTCGGACCACCTCGTGCCGGCGAGGAGGGACCCGAAGAGCGCGAGCACGAGCCCGCCCAGGATGATCAGCGAGCGCAGCGGCCGGTGACGGCGTGTGGGTTGAGCCAACGGAGTGTCTTCTCTCGTGCGCGCACCGCCACGAGCGCGGCGGTGGGATCGTGGTCCGTCCCGGCGTCGGTGCCGGTGCGGGCCTGCGGGCTACTTCTTCTCGGGCGTGTCGTCCCCCCGCGCGGGCGGGAGGGTCGACAGGTCGTCGGGCACGTCGTACGACGCGGTCTCGGTGCCCTTGACGAGGGACGGTCCGGCGGTCGTGGGCGCGGGGTCCTCGTCGACCTCGGCCGCGCCGTCGTCGACCGGCGTCTCGACCGGGGCCTCCACGAGCTTCGCGACCGCCGCGCGCAGCCACCGGCTCCGGTTGCCGCGCGTCGACTCGAGCGTGACCTCGTCACCCTCGATCGCGACGACGGTGCCCAGCATCCCGGACCCGGTCATGACGTGCTGCCCGACGGCGAGGTTCGCCCGGAAGTCGACCGCCTGCTTCTGCTGCTTGCGCGTGCGGCTGGTCATGAGCCACATCGCGCCGAAGGCGATGGCGATGAAGAGCAGGAACGTGGGGTCCACGGGGTGGGTCTCCGGATCTGGTCGAGATGTCCGCCGCAGTCTAGGCGCAGCGGCTCCTCGGACCTAACGTCCGTGAGCCCGTCGCGGTTCCCCGGCGGGGTCCGTCCGGGCCCGCGCAGGCCGTCGGCGGTCAGCCGAACAGCGTGCCCGCCGCAGCCGGCGGGGTGAGCCCCAGGTGGGCCCAGGCACCGGGCATGGCGATGCGCCCGCGGGGCGTGCGTCCGACGAGGCCTTCGCGCACGAGGAACGGCTCGGCGACCGTCTCGACCGTCTCGGGCTCCTCGCCGACCGCGACCGCGAGCGTCGTCAGCCCGACCGGACCGCCGCCGAAGCGCGTGCACAGCGCGGTGAGCACGGCACGGTCGAGCCGGTCGAGCCCGAGCGCGTCGACCTCGTACACCTCGAGCGCGGCGCGCGCCGCGGCGAGCGACAGGTTCCCGTCGCCGCGGACCTGCGCCCAGTCGCGCACACGCCGCAGCAGCCGGTTCGCGATGCGCGGGGTCCCGCGCGAGCGGCTCGCGATCTCGGCGGCGGCGTCGGCGGCGAGCGGCACGCCGAGCAGCCCGGCCGAGCGCACGAGCACCCGCTCGAGCTCCTCGGAGGAGTAGAAGTCGAGGTGGCCGGTGAAGCCGAACCGGTCGCGCAGCGGCGCGGGCAGCAGACCGGCACGGGTCGTGGCCCCGACGACGGTGAACGGGGGCAGGCTCAGCGGGATCGCGCTCGCGCCGGCGCCCTTGCCGACCACGACGTCGACCCGGAAGTCCTCCATCGCGACGTAGAGGAGCTCCTCGGCCGGGCGGGCGAGGCGGTGGATCTCGTCGAGGAACAGCACCTCGCCCTCGTCGAGCGAGGACAGCACCGCGGCGAGGTCGCCGGCGTGCTGGATCGCGGGCCCGCTCGTGACGCGCAGCGGCGCGCCGAGCTCGGCGGCGATGATCATCGCGAGCGTCGTCTTGCCGAGCCCGGGCGGCCCCGAGAGCAGGACGTGGTCCGGCGCGCGCCCGCGACCGAGCGCGGCCTGGAGGACGAGCGAGAGCTGCTCGCGCACGACGCGCTGACCGACGAACTCCTCGAGCCGGCGCGGGCGCAGGGCGGCCTCCGCGGCGCGCTCGAGGTCGTCGGCGGCCGAGCGTACGAGGGACGGGTCGTCGCCGCCGGGCGCGGGGATGCGCTCGGTCGTCAGCTCGTCGTGGTCGTCGGACCCGTACGGGTCAGCCACGGCCGCCGCCGAGCGCCCGGAGCGCGGCGCGCAGCACGCCCGCGACGTCGTCCGGCCCGATCGTCGCCGCGGCGTCGGGCAGGACCCCGGCCACCGCGTCCTCGGCGGCGCGCACGTTCCAGCCCAGACCCACGAGCGCGTCGACGACCTGGCCGCGCTGGTCGCCCGCCGGGACGGGCGGGCCGTCGGGGACACCGGCGGGCGCCGGAGCGCCGAGCCGGTCGGCGAGCTCGAGCACGATGCGCTGCGCTCCCTTGTGGCCGATGCCCGGCACGCGCTTGAGCGCGGCGAGGTCCTCGGCCGCGACGGCGCGGCGCAGCCCGTCCGGGGTGTGCACCGCGAGCATCGCGAGCGCGAGGCGCGGGCCGACGCCGCTGACCGTCTGCACGACCTCGAAGACCTCGCGCTCGTCCGCGTCCGCGAAGCCGTAGAGCGTGAGGGAGTCCTCCCGCACGACCATCGAGGTGGCGAGCACGGCCTCGGAGCCGACCCGCAGGCCCGCGAGCGTCGCCGGGGTCGCCTGCACCAGCAAACCCACTCCCCCGACCTCCAGGACCGCCGCGTCCAGGCGGACCGCCTGCACGGTCCCTCGTACCGACGCGATCACGCGCTCCTCCTCCTGCTGCTCATGGCCACCCGGGCGGCGCACCGCACCGGTGCGTGCGCCCGCTCGGGTCGGCACGCACTATGCCACGCGGACGAACACCTGTACGAAGGGACACGCTCAGCGCGAGCCGCGCCGCGCCGACTGCTCGGCCCGCGCCCACGCGAGCTGGGCCGGCGTGAGCGACCCGGGCGCGCGCTGCGGGCCGCCGAGCGTCCCGGCCGGCCGCCAGAGGTGGCAGATGGCGATCGCGAGCGCGTCGGCCGCGTCCGCGGGCTTGGGGACCTCGGTGAGGGCGAGCAGGCGCGTGACCATCGCCTGCACCTGCGGCTTGTCGGCGCGGCCGCTGCCCGTGACCGCGGCCTTGACCTCGCTCGGGGTGTGCAGCGCGACGGGGATGCGCCGGCGGGCGGCGGCGAGCATCGCGATGCCGGCGACCTGCGCCGTGCCCATCACGGTGCGCACGTTGTGCTGGGCGAAGACCCGCTCGACCGCGACGGCGTCGGGGGCGTGCTCCTCGAGCCACGCGTCGATGCTCGTCGCGATCGCGAGCAGCCGCTGGTCGACGTCGAGGTCCGGGTCGGAGCGCGCGACGCCGACGGCCACGAGCCGGGCACGCCGCCCGGACAGGCCGTCGACCACGCCGAGCCCGCAGCGGGTCAGGCCTGGGTCGACTCCGAGCACGCGCACGCCCGCAGTCTCCCAGCCCGGCCGCCCGCCGCGGCGCACCTCGTGCGGCGCGCCGTCGTCGACCGGCCCGCGCCACTGGCCCGCGCCCCCGACCCGCGGCGGCGCTGCACCGCGCCGCGGCAGGCCGCAGCGCCGGTCAGTCGTCCGCGTCGAGCTCCGCCATGACCTCGTCGGAGGCGTCGAAGTTCGCGTAGACGTTCTGCACGTCGTCGCTGTCCTCGAGCGCGTCGATGAGCCGCAGGATCTTGCGGGCGCCTTCGGCGTCGACCTCGATCTGCGTCGCCGGGTAGAACACGACGTCCGCGGAGTCGTACTCGATGCCCGCGTCCTGCAGCGCGGTGCGCACCGGCACGAGGTCCGTCGCCTCGGAGAGCACCTCGAACGCGTCGCCGAAGTCGTTGACCTCGAGCGCACCCGCGTCGAGCACGGCCTCCATCACGCCGTCCTCGTCGACCGCGTCGTTCTTGGGCACCATGACGACGCCCTTGCGCGAGAACAGGTAGGACACGGAGCCGGGGTCGGCCATCTGGCCGCCGTTGCGCGTGAACGCGACGCGCACGTCGGACGCCGCACGGTTGCGGTTGTCGGTGAGGCACTCGACCAGGACCGCGATGCCGCCGGGGCCGTAGCCCTCGTACATGATGCCCTGGTAGTCGGCGCCGCCGGCCTCCTGGCCGGACCCGCGCTTGACGGCGCGGTTGATGTTGTCGATCGGGACCGAGCTCTTCTTGGCCTTCTGGACCGCGTCGAAGAGCGTCGGGTTGCCCGCGAGGTCACCGCCGCCCGTCCGGGCCGCGACCTCGATGTTCTTGATGAGCTTCGCGAAGAGCTTGCTCCGCTTGGCGTCGACGACGGCCTTCTTGTGCTTGGTGGTGGCCCACTTGGAGTGACCCGACATGGTCTCGCTACCCCTTCGTCTCCGCCCGCGGCGCGGACCCCGGACGTGCCGCGCCGTCGAGGGCGCCGTTCGGGGTCAGAGGCTGTCGCGGACGATCTGCACGAACAGACGGTGCACCCGCGTGTCGCCGGTGACCTCCGGATGGAAGGAGGTCGCCAGGAGCGGGCCCTGACGCACCGCGACGATCCTACCGGCGGCCGGACCCGACTCGACGCGCCCGACGACGCTCGCCCGGTCGCCGACCTCCTCGACCCACGGTGCCCGGATGAACACGGCGTGCAGCGGGTCCGCGCCGCTGTCCTCGACGCCGTCGATCACGAGGTCGGTCTCGAACGAGTCGACCTGGCGGCCGAACGCGTTGCGCCGCACGGTGATGTCGAGCCCGCCGAGCGTGCGCTGGCCCTCGATTCCCCCGAGCACCCGGTCGGCGAGCAGGATCATCCCCGCGCACGAGCCGTACGCGGGCATCCCCGCGCGCAGGCGCTCCTGGACCGGCTCGAACAGGTCGAACGCGCGCAGCAGCTTGTCGATCGTCGTGGACTCCCCGCCGGGGATCACGAGCCCGTCGACCGCGGCCAGCTCGCTCACCCGGCGCACCGGGACGGCGTCCGCGCCGCACTCCTCGAGCGCGCGCGCGTGCTCGCGCACGTCACCCTGCAGGGCCAGGACACCGATGGTGGGGCTCACGTGGGCCGATCCTACGGAACACCGGCGACGACCACGGCCACCGACCGCGGCGTGGACCCCGCCGGGTCACTCCTCCCGCGCGAGCCCGAGGTGGCGGGTCGTGCCGTCCCAGCCGCGCAGGAGCGGGCGCACGAGGTCCGCGAGCCCCTCGGGGAACACCTCGAGCTCGACCCGGTCCAGATCGTCGAGGTCCCACCAGCGCAGCTCGTCGAGCACGTCGAGCTCGACCTCGGTCCAGCCGTCCCGCGTCGCCGACGCGGGGTCCGTGACGTCGTGGGCGTCGACGCGCGCGAGGAAGATCTCCTCGTCCTGGCGGCAGTGCTCGGCGTAGAAGTCGAAGATCGCAGACCGCGTGAGGACGGGCCCGACGAGGCTCGACGCGTCGAGCACGATCCCCGTCTCCTCGCGCACCTCGCGGACCGCGGCCGTCCGGGCGTCCTCCCCGGCGTCGATGCCCCCGCCGACGGTGAACCACCAGCTGCGCTCGGGCTGGTCGAGGTCGTGCCCGCGCAGCAGCAGCACGCGGTCCGCGTCGTCGAGCAGGATCACGCGCGCGGCGCGCCGGAACCGCAGACCGTCCGTCCCGAGCACCCACTCCTCCCCCAGGCCGCGAGGCCGGGGTGGCGGGGTGCCCGGGACGGCGCCGGTCACCAGCCGCGCTCGGCCAGGCGGTGCCCGACGGGGACGTCGTCGACGTTGATGCCGACCATGGCCTCGCCGAGACCGCGGGAGACCTTCGCGATGACGTCCGGGTCGTCGTAGAACGTGGTCGCCTTGACGATCGCGTTCGCCCGCTCGGCCGGGTTGCCCGACTTGAAGATGCCGGACCCGACGAACACGCCCTCGGCGCCGAGCTGCATCATCATCGCGGCGTCGGACGGGGTCGCGATGCCGCCCGCGGTGAAGAGAACGACCGGGAGCTTGCCGGCGGAGGCGACCTCCTTGACGAGCTCGTACGGCGCCTGGAGCTCCTTGGCGGCCACGTAGAGCTCGTCCTCGGGCAGCGACGTGAGGCGGCGGATCTCGTCGCGCAGCGTGCGCATGTGCGTCGTGGCGTTCGAGACGTCGCCCGTGCCGGCCTCGCCCTTGGAGCGGATCATCGCCGCACCCTCGGTGATGCGGCGCAGGGCCTCGCCGAGGTTGGTCGCACCGCAGACGAACGGGACGGTGAAGGCCCACTTGTCGATGTGGTGCGCGTAGTCGGCGGGCGTCAGGACCTCGGACTCGTCGACGTAGTCGACACCGAGGCTCTGCAGCACCTGCGCCTCGACGAAGTGGCCGATGCGCGCCTTCGCCATCACGGGGATCGAGACGGTGCTGATGATCGCGTCGATCAGGTCGGGGTCGCTCATGCGCGCGACCCCGCCCTGGGCGCGGATGTCGGCCGGGACCCGCTCGAGCGCCATGACGGCGACCGCACCGGCGTCCTCGGCGATCTTGGCCTGCTCCGCGGTGACGACGTCCATGATCACGCCGCCCTTGAGCATCTCGGCCATGCCGCGCTTGACGCGGGCCGTGCCGACCGCGCCCGCGGCCGGGGTGTGCGACGGGGTGCTGGGGGTGCTCTCGCTGGTCACGCTGTGCCTCACAGGTCGCGGTGGAGGGGGTGAGCAGAGGGCGCAGACTCCCGCGCGCTCCGTGGTCCCAGTCTAGACCGTCGCCCTCATGCGTCCGACGGGCGGTCCCGCAGGGCGGTCGCCGGCGCCGGCTCGCCCGGCCGGCCCAGCGCGGCGGGCCACGCGTCGTCGAGCTCGAGCGTGCGGGGCATCGGGGCACGTCCCGCGAGACGCAGCGTGCGCGCGGCCCACGACCGGCGCACGCGCTGGGCCTGCGCGACGGCCTCGTTGTGGAACCGCCGGGCGAGCTGCGCGCGGTACCAGGACGCGGCGAGCGCCTCGACCAGCTCGGCGCCGTCGGGCTCCTCGCGCATCGCGGCCACCTCGTCGGGGTCGTCGAGCGCGGCACGCAGGGTCTGCGACAGCTCGCTCTCGACGAGGCCGCGGTCCTGCACGGGTGCACGCGTGAGCACGTCGGGGACGTCCGCGAGCGCCCGCACGTCCGCGGGCAGGGCGCGCAGCCCGTCGACCTCCGGACCGCCGACGGCGAGCGCGGCCCACGCGGCCTCGCCGACGAGCAGCGAGCTCACGGGGTCCATCAGGCCCGACGAGGACAGGCCGACGGCGGCGGAGGCGCGGCGGACGAGCTGCGCCTCGACGACGGCACGCGACGCGGCGACCTTGCGGTGCAGGCGGTCGAGGCGGGTCGCGGCGACCCACACGCGCCACCCGACGAGCAGCAGGACGGCGGCGACGAGCACCGCGGTCTCGGACCAGGTCATCGGGCGTCTCCTCGCACGCGGCGCAGGTCGCGCAGCCGGGCGCCACGCCACGACGACGGGTCCTCCCGGACGGGCGCGTCGGCGGCCTCGACGACCATCTCGTAGACCGTGAGGACCTCGTGCGTCACCGAGGACCAGTCGTAGCGCCGCACGGCGGCCGACGCGCGCTCGACGAGCGCGGCGCGCAGCCGGTCGTCGCCGAGCACCCGGACGAGCGTGCGCGCGAGGTCGGCGGAGTCACCGGTCCGGAACAGCACGCCCGCGTCGCCCTCCTCGAGCACCCGGCGGAACGCGCCGAGGTCGCTCGCGACGACGGGGGTCCCGGCGCTCATGGCCTCGACGAGCACGATCCCGAAGCTCTCGCCGCCGATCTGGGGCGCGCAGTACACGTCGACGGACGCGAGCAGGCTCGCCTTCTCCTCGTCGGTGATGCCGCCGAGGAACTCGACCGCGCGCGCGTCGTCGCCGAGCAGCTCCCGGACCTCGTCGGGCCCGGTGTCCCCGCGGCCGGCGACGAGGAACCGCGCGCCGGGGTGGGTGCGCAGGACCTCGGGGACGGCGCCGAGCAAGACGTGCAGGCCCTTGCGGGGCTCGTCGAGCCGGCCGAGGAAGGCGATCGTCGGCGCGTCGGGGGTGCCGGTCCACCGGGGGTCGGTGGCCGCGCCGGTGAACGCGTCGACGTAGACGCCGTTGGGGATCACGACGGCGTCGCCGCCCATGTGCTCGACGAGCGTGCGGCGGGCGTCCTCGGAGACGGCGACGCGCGCCGAGATCTTCTCGAGGGACTGCCGGACCAGCGGGTAGGCCATCTGGAGCGGGCGCGAGCGCAGCAGCGCGGTGTGGAACGTCGCGACGATCGGGCCGTCGGCGATCCACAGGGCGAGCATCCCGAGGCTCGGCGTCACGGGCTCGTGCAGGTGCAGGACGTCGAACTCCCCCGCTGCGAGCCAGCGGCGCACCCGGGCGGCGGTCACCGGTCCGAACGTCATGCGCGCGACGGCGCCGTTGTAGCGCACGGGCACCGCCCGGCCCGCCGAGGTCATGTAGGGCGGGATCGGGGTGTCGTCGTCGGCGGGCGCGAGCACCGAGACGGTGTGGCCGCGCTCGATGAGCGCCTCGGCGAGGTCGCGGACGTGGAACTGCACGCCGCCGGGCACGTCGAACGAGTACGGGCAGACGATCCCGACGCGCAGCGGCCGGTGTGCGCCGCTCATGTCCGCGGTCACGGCGCCTCCACCGGGGCGGGCGCCGCGACCGTCGCGGCGTAGCGGGCCGCGTCGAGGTCCTCGACGAACACCTTCTGCAGCATGTGCCAGTCCTCGGGGTGCGCGGCGATGACCGCGGCGACCTCGTCGACCCAGGACTGCGTCAGCACGCGCACGCGGTCGGGGCGCGCGACGCCCTCGGGGAGCGTCACGGGCGGCAGGAACTGGATGACGATCCCCCACGGCGACCCCGCAGCACGGCGGCGCTCGCCGGTCAGCCGCTCGTAGTGGATGGTCGTCGGCGCGAGCGTGGCCCCCGCGGACACGGCGAGCGCCGCGGGTCCGGCCGCGACGCGGGCCCGGTGCCCGAACAGGTCGACCTCGACCCCGCGCGCCGTGAGGTCGCGGTCGGCGAGCAGCGGGACCAGGCGCGGCCCGGTGCGCACGGCGGCGACGAGCCGGCGGAAGACGTCCCCGCCCTCGCCGCCCGACAGCGGGATGATCGTCATCCCGAGGCCCTCGCGGAACTCGAGGAACTGCTGGAACAGCTCCTCGGGACGCAGCCGCTCGGCGACGGTCGTCACGGGTGCGAGGTGCACGGTCGCCCACGCGCCCGCGACGTCCCAGTTCCCCATGTGCGTCAGTGCGAGGACGATCGCCTCTCCGGCGTCGAGCCGCGGCTGCACCCAGTCGAGCCCGGTCGCGCGCACGCGTGCGGCGAGCCGGTCCGGCGGGAGGGTGTTCAGCGCGAACGCCTCGCCGTAGTACCGCATGTAGGAGCGCATGCCGGCGCGGCTCAGGCGGCGCAGCTCGCGCGGCGTCGCGCCCGGTCGGACGCGCGCCAGGTTGGCTTCGAGCCGGCGCACGCCGCCCGTGCGGCGCAGCCAGGCGAGGTCCGCGGCGAGCGTGCACCCCCCCCGCAGCACGGGCCCCGGCACCCTGCCCGCGACGCGCCAGCCGAGCACGACCAGCCGCGCGGGGTCGGGGCGCCTCACGACGACGCCCCGAGCGACTGACGGCGGACCGTCGCCATGCGCTGCACGACGGTCACCGCGGAGGCGACCGCGAGCAGCGCGAGGACGACCGTGAGCACGACCCGCGGGGCGCCGACCCCGACGAGCGCCGCCGCGGCGAGCACCGCGAAGAGCCGGTCCGCGCGCTCGGCGATGCCGACGGCCGCGGTCATGCCGAGCCCCTCGGCGCGCGCCCGGGCGTACGGGACGACCGAGCCGAGCACGAGGCACACGAGCGCGAGCACCGCGGTGACCTCGTGGTCGCCGCCGCCGTAGAACCACAGCACGAGACCGCCGAAGATCGCGGCGTCCCCGAAGCGGTCGAGCGTCGAGTCGAGGAACGCCCCCCAGCTGCTCGAGCGCCCGGCCTGGCGCGCCATGACCCCGTCGAGGGAGTCCGTGAGCGCGAAGAACGACACGACGAGGGCCCCGGCGAGGAGGTGGCCCGTGGGGAACAGCCACAGCGCCGCGACGACGACTGCGAGCGTGCCCGTCACGGTCACCGCGTCGGGCGAGACCCCGAGGCGCAGCAGGGCCGCCGCGAGCGGGGTCAGGGCGCGCGTCATCCCGCTGCGCAACCGGTTCAGCACGGGTCAGTCATCCCTTCTGGGCGGCCGGCCACGCCGCAGCGAGCCGGTCGCGGGTGTCGCCGAGGAGCTCGGGCAGGGCGCGCGTGCGCCCGACGATCGGCAGGAAGTTCGAGTCGCCGCCCCAGCGCGGGACGACGTGCTGGTGCAGGTGCGCGGCGATGCCCGCACCCGCGACGTCGCCCTGGTTCATGCCGAGGTTGAACCCGTGCGGCGCGGACACGTCGCGCAGGACGCGCATCGCGGTGCGGGTCAGCGCCGCGACCTCGGCGACCTCCTCGGTCGTGAGGTCGGTGTAGTCCGCGACGTGCCGGTACGGGCACACGAGCAGGTGGCCGGAGTTGTACGGGTAGAGGTTGAGCACGACGAAGGCGACCTCGCCGCGCGCGACGACGAGGCCCTCCTCGTCCCCGAGCCCCGGGATGCGGCAGAACGGGCAGCCGGGGCCGGCCTCGGAGTCCGTCGGCTTGTCCTGGCCGCCGATGTACGCCATGCGGTGCGGCGTCCACAGGCGCTCGAGGCGGTCGGGCACGCCCGCGTGGTCGCCCGCGCGCTCGACCTCGACCTCGTCGCCCTGCTCGGTGGCCACGTCCGTCAGACCTGCACCCGGTCCCGCACCGCCGAGACGATCCGCTCGACCGCCTCGGCGACGGGCACCGCGTTGTCCTGGCGGCCGTCGCGGTACCGGAACGACACCGCACCCGCGTCGACGTCGTCGCCGCCCGCGATGAGCACGAACGGGATCTTCTGCGTGCTCGCCGAGCGGATCTTCTTGCCGAAGCGGTCGTCGCTCGTGTCGAGCTCGGCCCGGATCCCCTGCGCCCGCAGCTGCGCGACGACGTCCGCGAGGTAGTCGTTGAACGGCTCGGCGACCGGCACCGCGACGACCTGCACGGGAGCCAGCCACGCCGGGAACGCGCCCGCGTAGTGCTCGGTCAGGACGCCGAAGAACCGCTCGATCGAGCCGAACAGCGCGCGGTGGATCATGACGGGCCGCTGGCGGGAGCCGTCGCTCGCCGTGTACTCGAGCTCGAAGCGCTCGGGCAGGTTGAAGTCGAGCTGGATCGTCGACATCTGCCAGGTGCGCCCGATCGCGTCGCGCGCCTGCACCGAGATCTTCGGGCCGTAGAACGCGGCGCCGCCCGGGTCGGGGACGAGCTCGAGGCCCGACGCGGTCGCGACCTCCTCGAGGGTGCGGGTCGCCTCGTCCCAGATCTCGTCCGAGCCGACCGACTTCTCGGGGTTGCGCGTCGACAGCTCGAGGTAGAAGTCGTCGAGCCCGTAGTCCTTGAGGAGGTCGAGCACGAACTGCAGGGTGCTCGTGAGCTCGTCGCGCATCTGGTCGCGGGTGCAGTAGATGTGCGCGTCGTCCTGCGTCATGCCGCGCACGCGGGTCAGCCCGTGGATCACGCCCGACTTCTCGTAGCGGTACACCGAGCCGAACTCGAACAGCCGCAGCGGCAGCTCCCGGTACGAGCGCCCGCGCGAGGCGAAGACCAGGTTGTGCATCGGGCAGTTCATCGGCTTGAGGTAGTAGTCCTGGCCGGGCTTGCGGACCGTGCCGTCGTCGTTCAGCTCCGCGTCGACGTGCATCGGGGGGAACATGCCGTCCCGGTACCAGTCGAGGTGGCCGGAGATCTCGTACAGGTGGCCCTTGGTGATGTGCGGGGTGTTGACGAACGAGTACCCCGCCGCGACGTGCCGGCGGCGCGAGTAGTCCTCCATCTCCATGCGGATGATGCCGCCCTTGGGGTGGAACACCGGCAGGCCCGAGCCGAGCTCGTCGGGGAAGGAGAACAGGTCGAGCTCCGCGCCGAGCCGGCGGTGGTCGCGCCGCTCGGCCTCCGCGAGCCGCTCGAGGTACGCCTTGAGCTCGTCCTTGGTCGGCCACGCCGTCCCGTACACGCGCTGCAGCTGCGGGTTCTTCTCCGAGCCGCGCCAGTACGCCGCCGCCGAGCGGGTGAGCTGGAAGCCGTTGGCGATGAGGCGGGTGCTCGGCAGGTGCGGGCCGCGGCACAGGTCCTGCCAGACGACCTGCTCGGACTCGCGGCCGGCGCCGCGCACGTTCTGGTAGATCGACAGCCCGCCCAGGCCCACCTCGACCGACGCGCCGTCGTCCTCGCCGCCCGGGGTGCCCTTGAGGCCGATGAGCTCGAGCTTGTACGGCTCGTCGGCGAGCTCGGTGCGCGCCTCGTCCTCGGTGACGTCCCAGCGCCGGAAGGTCTGGCCCTCCTTGACGATGCGGCCCATGACCTTCTCGAGGGCCTTGAGGTCCTCGGGGGTGAACGGGGTCTCGACGTCGAAGTCGTAGTAGAAGCCGTCGGTGATCGGCGGGCCGATGCCGAGCTTCGCCTTCGGGTTGACCTCCTGGACCGCCTGCGCGAGCACGTGCGCCGCCGAGTGCCGCAGCACCGCGAGACCGTCGGGCGAGTCGATCGTCACGGCCTCCACGACCGCGCCCTCGCTCAGCGGCAGGTGCAGGTCGCGCAGCTCGCCGTCGACGCGGACGACGACGACCTCGCGGCGCGAGCCGTACAGGTCCGTGCCCGTCGTCCCTGGCTCCACCGTGGTCGCGACGCCGTCGACGGTGAGGGTCATGAGGTCGGGCACGAGAGGGATCTCCTTGCGTCGGGCCCGCACTCAGGCGGTGCGGGCGCACGTCGATGCTACCGACGCCGCGTGCGCCCCGGACGCACGACAGCCCCGGCGCGCGAGGCGGACCGGGGCTGTGCTGGTGGGCGATACTGGGTTCGAACCAGTGACCTCCTCGGTGTGAACGAGGCGCTCTACCACTGAGCCAATCGCCCGTCGTCCTCGGGGGCGGTCGGACCGGAACCAGGTCTGGCCCGGACCGCGCACCGTCGGTGACGTCGAAGTAGGATGCTACCCAACGCGCGGCGATATTCCGAACCGGGCTCCTGGTCGGGCTCGGACGGCGTCGTGAGGGCGGTGGTCGGACGTGGCTCGCCGGGCCGGCGACCCCGCCGGGCTCGCCGGGCCGGCGACCCCGATCGGTCGACCGGCTGCCACGTGCGGGTGGACGGGAGGCGCTGTGACGGGGGACGTCAGGCGTATGACGGGGCCTACCGGGTGAACTCCGCGCCGATTTCCCGCCAGGAAGGCGTTCCGGCTGCCATGATGGAGACCCCACCACCGCGCGAATCAGGAGGACGCCGATGACGCAACCGTCGTACGACGTCGTCGAGGCTGTCACCATGCAGCTGATCAGCTCTGACGCCAGCGTCATCCCGGTCAACGCCGAGTTCTCCTTCCGCGTCTCGGACCCGTACACCGTGCGCACCGTCTTCACGGGCCAGCACACGATGTCGACCTGGCTGCTCGGACGCGAGCTCCTCGTCCACGGCCTGCTGGCCGCCTCGGACGCCCCGGCCGGCAACGGCGACGTCCAGGTCTGGCGTGACGAGGACCCGGACTTCCTCCTCATCTCGCTCAGTGGCGTCGAGGGCAGCGCGCTCCTCGCGGCGCCCGCCGAGCCGCTCGAGCGGTTCCTGGCGACGACCGAGGACCTCGTCCCGATCGGCTCCGAGAGCGACCGCATGGAGACCGAGATCTCGGCTCTCATCGCGGCCCTGCTCACCGCCTGAGCCGCACCGCAGCACGCACACGCAGGAGGCCGGTCCCCTCGGGGACCGGCCTCCTGCGTCGTCCGGGGGTCCGAGGACCGCGTGCGCGAGCCCGGCGACCCCGCGGGCGCCAGGGCCGGGCTCGCGCGCGCCCGGACCGCTCAGGGGGTGACGTCGTCCGCGAGGCGGGCCCGGACCACCGCTCAGGGGTCGAGGGCGTCCGCGAGGCGGGCCTGGAAGAGCTCCTGCGCCGCGCGGGAGAGCTCGCCGGGTGCGACGTCGACCTCGTCCAGCGAGACGACCGGGACGACGTTGCGGATGGACCCGCTCAGCGCGAGGTGCGCGTCGCCGGCCAGGACCTCCTCGAGGACCTCGTAGGGCAGCTCGCCCGGCAGCCCCTCGCGCACCGGCAGACCGGCCTCGGCCGACCACTCGAGCAGGAGCTCGCGCGTGATGCCTGCGAGGCAGCCGCTCGACAGCGGCGGGGTCACGAGCTCACCGCCGCGCTCGACGAGCACGTTCGAGCCCGTGCCCTCGCACAGCTCGCCGACCGTGTTCGCGAGGATCGCCTCGTCGGCGCCGTGGTGGTGCGCGCGAGCGAGCGCGACGACGTTCTCGGCGTACGAGATCGTCTTGAGGCCGGCGACGGCCGAGCGCTCGTTGCGCACCCACGGGACGCGCACGACGCGCGAGACGGTCATCTGCGGGGCCGGGCCCGCGAGCACGATCACGGTCTGCCGCGACTCGCCCGGCTCGTTGCGGTGGGACCCCAGCGGACCCGGACCGGCCGTGAGCGTGATGCGCAGCCGGCCGACGTCGGGGGTCGCGGCCTCGAGCACCGCCTTGACGCCCGCACGGATCTCGTCCTCGTCCGGGGTCTCGAGGCCGAGGCCGTGGGCGGACCGCGCGAGCCGGCGCAGGTGCCGCGTCAGCGCGAACGCCTGCCCGTCGTACACCGCGCACGTCTCGAAGACGCCGTCGCCCACGGTCAGGCCGTGGTCGACCCCCGTCGCGAGCGGCTCGTCGGGGCGGTGCAGGCGGCCTCGTGACCACAGGAGGGTGCTCATGGCGACCAGTCTCCCACCGGGGGCCCACCGCGGGAGGCGAGCGCGACGAGACGGGCGGCCTTGAGCTCGGTCTCCCGCCACTCCGCGCCCGCGTCGCTCCCCCACGTGATCCCGGCGCCCGTGCCGAACCGCAGCACGCCGTGCTCCCCCGGCGAACCCGGCGCCCCCGGCCCGTCCGGCACGTCCCGCTCCGCCACAGCACCCCGCGGCGAAGCGCCGCTCGACGCCCGCTCCCACCAGAAGGTCCGGATCCCGACCGCGAGCTCGGCGCGCACCGACCCGTCGTCCGCCACGTCGACCCAACCGACCGCACCGCAGTACGGCCCACGCGGGACGGGCTCGAGGCGGCGGATGATCCGCAGCGCCGAGCTCTTGGGCGCGCCCGACACCGACCCCGGGGGGAACGTCGCGCCCAGGAGCTCCGCCCACAGCAGGGGCGAGTCGCGCACGTCCGGCGCGAGGCGCCCCTGGACGGTCGAGACGAGGTGCACCAGGCCGGGGTGGCGCTCGAGCGCGAGGAGCGCCGTGACCTCGACCGTGCCCGGCACGCTCACACGCTGCAGGTCGTTGCGCACGAGGTCGGTGATCATGACGTTCTCGGCCTCGTCCTTGACGGACAGCCCCTCCGCCACCGTCGCGGTGCCCTTGATCGGGCTCGACGTCACGACGCCGTCCTCGACACGCAGGAACAGCTCGGGCGACGCCGACACCACCCACACCGGGTCGACTCCGGACCCGCCGGGCACGTGGACGCCGCCGGCGAACGGCGCCGGGTTCCCCTGCGCGAGCACCGCCGCGAGCGCCCGCGCGTCCGGCTCGGCCTCCCCCGGTGCCCCCAGCGGCGCCTGCAGGACCCGGCAGAGGTTCGCCTGGTACACCTCCCCCGCCCGGATCTCGTCCTGCACGGCGCGCACCGCGGACTCGTAGCCGCTCTGGTCCAGGGAGGACGTCCAGTCGGAAGCCGCCGGGCCGCCCCACGCCGCCGCAGCCGCAGCCGGCGGGCCCGTGGGACCCGCGCCGTCGCTGCCGTGGCGGTCCACGTCCGCGAACCGCCAGGCCCGGACGCGTCCCTCGAACTCCCCCACCACGACCCAGAAGCCGGGCTCGCTCAGCCGCTCGGGCTCGGCAACGACGTCCACGCACTCGACCGCCCCGCGCGCGTGCACGCCCGAGAACCACGCCTCGCCGTCCCCTCGGGGGGTGACGTCGGGTGGTCCGATCGGGCCTCTGACCTGCACGGTCGACACGCTACCGAGCCCTTCGCAGACGCGCGGACGGGGAGCCGGTTGGACTCTTCCCGAAAACGTCGGCTAATGTTCAGCACGCACACGGAACGCCGGTGAGAGCCGGACGAAGTGTCGCGCGGACGTGGCTCAGTGGTAGAGCATCACCTTGCCAAGGTGAGGGTCGCGGGTTCGAATCCCGTCGTCCGCTCGGAGGCAGACACTCCTGATCGGCCCGCAAGGGTCGCTGAGGACTGCGGGTCTCAGGGTGGAGTGGCCGAGAGGCGAGGCAGCGGCCTGCAAAGCCGTATACGTGGGTTCGAATCCCATCTCCACCTCGCAGCACAGCCTTGGGCGATTGGCGCAGCGGTAGCGCGCTTCCCTGACACGGAAGAGGTCACTGGTTCGATCCCAGTATCGCCCACCAGCATCACCGCAGGTGAGAGGCCGTTTCGGAGACATCCGAGACGGCCTCTTCGGCGTCTGAGGGGCCCGGTGTAGCAACGTCCGGCAGTGTGCGGCTTCAACCCGCGATGAGCGCGAATCGCGTCGGCAGACCGCCGATGCAGGACGATGCATAGCCATGCATCACTCGGTGCCGGGTGCTCAGTGCACGACCGACCTCGACAGCGACTCCATGCTGCTTCAGCGATCGCGGTGCTCACGTGACCGTAGACATCGGCAGTGATACGGATGTCGGAGTGTCCGAGGAGCTCGGAGACCGCCTTGGGGTGGACTCCAGACTCCAGCATCGCGGTGGCCGCCGAGTGCCTGAGTGTGTGCACGGTCACATCTGCGAGGCCGGCCTTGCGCGCCGCTGTTGTCAGCGCCCGCAGGACGTTGCGCGGGTCGAGCGGTGCCCCGGTCTCCGTGGCGAAGACGAATCCGCGTTCGCGCCAGAGGTTGTGGGCGTTCACTCGCTCGAGGTCCTGGGCAGCGCGGTGCGCGGTGAGGAGCGCGATCATGCCGGAGGTCAACGGCAGGACTCGGCGTGAGTGCGACGTCTTGGGACTGGTGACGACCAGCTCACCCGAGACGCGCGACAGGGTTCCGCGGATTCGCATCAGCCGGCGGTCGAGATCGACATCGGCCCACGTCAGCGCGAGTGCCTCGCCCTTGCGCACGCCGGTAGCAGCGATGAGCGTCAGCACCGGAAGGTAGCGTGAGCCCCTTGCCGCCTCGAGCAGGCGCACCACCTCGTCCGGCGACAGGAACCGTGCCTCGCGCGACGGAGCCGACGGCGCCTTGATGACTGCGACGGGGTTGCGTCGTACGTGACCGTCACGGACCGCGCCGTCCATGACCAGCCGAAGCACCGAGAAGATCCGTTGCGCTGTCGAGTCGGCGAGAGCGTGAACCTGGATCGGCTCCCCCTTTTCGTTGCGACCGGGCTTGGTCCTCCCCCGCAGTTCCAGGATGAACGCCTCGACGTCCGTGGGCCGGAGGCGGTCGAGGCGTCGAGTGCCCAACGGTGGAGGCACGATGTGCTGCGCGACCAGGTACCCGTAGAGCTCCTTGGTCGTGGCCTTGCGCGAGCTCGCGGCCAACGTCGTGTCGAGCCACACCTGCGCCCACGCTCCGACGGTCATTCGCGAGTCGGTGATCGGCACCTCGTCGCGCCGGCGGTCGATCGCCTCGTCGAGCTTTCGCCGGACGCTGGCACGCGTCGCCCCGTAGAAGGCTGCCCGTCGTACTGGTCCAGCCAGTCTCGCCCCGCGCTGTATAGCTCGTCATCGACGAGAAGCCGAAGGTCAGCCAGTGCCAGCTCCGCCTCGACCTCGGTGTCCCATGGGTCCGGTTCCGGCGGGTTCTCGTCGCCGCGAAGGTGCTGCTCCAGCTCAATCGCCTCCGCGCGCAGCACGACGCGTCGCATCTCCGCAGCGAAGCGGAGGTACGCAGTCTTCAGGTCCTCGTAGCGCTTCTCCGCTCTGGCGTGCTCCTGGTCGGCGCGAGCGATGGCGAGTTCGTGCTTGCGTTGCTCGACGGCCAACCGCACCTCGTGCCCGCGGCGCCGCCACTCCAAGATCCCCTGGCCGGCGATGCCCACTAGAGCGACCGCCACCGCAACGACGCCAGCGATCTGGGCGCCGAGGATCACCGCTTGTGCATCGTCCACGCCGACATCTTGTCGCGACGAAGCCATGTCGGGGCATCTTGGTTGGATGCTGGGTCGGTGGGTCAACGACAGACAAGCGTCCGCATCTCGCCCGACGCGCTCAACGCCCTTGAGTCGCTCGCAGCTGCGCGGGGTGCGAGCCGGGAGCAGTGCGTCAGAGACCTCCTCGATCAGTACATCTGTGCGCAAGCATCCAGGCCCTCGGAGCAGAGGCTCACCCACATCTCTACGGTGCTGCGGTTCCCGCCGGCACCGGCGATCCCGGGTGCGTCGGACGGCCGCGTGCGCCTTGCCGTCCGACTGGATGACGGAGTCGCCACCTGGGCGGGCTCGTTCGCTTTGCGTCTTCCTGGGCAGGGCGCCGCGCGAGGTCCTCGCGACTACTCACCCCGTCCGTTGACCGACGCGCTGACGACAGCCATCGCGACGACGGTTCCGTTCGTTGATGGTGGGCTTGAAGGCTTGCCGCAAGTCGTTGAGCAGAGGGTTGCCCTGGGCCTGTGGAGGCTGACAGTCGCCGCGACCCTCACGGCCGCTGAGCAGCACGTCATCTATGGCGGCCGGGACGCGGCCACGGTGCTGAGCGACGAGCACGTCGCCTGGCACGGGACCTGGCGCCTTGACGTCATGCGCCACCTGGCGCGCCTGCTGCTCACGGGTCCGGACGCATCCGCCAACCTCCAGATGTTGCGGGACCAGACCGACGCCGAGTTCGTGCGACACCGATACGACCTCGAGCGCACCGACGACTTCGATCACCCGTGGCTTCGTCGAGCGCCGCTGCCCGCGAGCGATGCTTCCGGCCGCGGAGGCGCAGCGGTATGGCGTGCCGAGCGGAAGCTCGGTCTCTCCGATATCGCACGGTGGCTTACGACACCGGGCCCGCCCTCAACCCTTCACGTGAGGCCTCCGGGCTGGGACTTGTGCCCGCCGGCCGGCTGGGAGCCTCATCGAGGCTCGCACGGGATGCGCCCGACCGAGGTCGAGGTCCATCTCGTACGTACGGGTCGCGTGCTGCGGATCACGCACGGCTCGCGGTGGGCGCTCTGGCCGTTCGCCGACGTCGACAAGCCGGTACCAGCGTTTGACGCCGTCATCGCCGGGGCGATGACCCTGCAGCCAACCGATGTCGTCGAGCTGGCGCTGATGCCGACGAAGGAGACTCGGATGCCACGAGTCCCTGCAGGCCTGGCACTCGACTGGGGCTTCATCTCAGAACTGGAGCACGATCGCCTCGTCGCGGACGCCGCGCAACGACGGCGTGCTGCCTTGAACCGTACCCGACGTGGCCGCTCCGGAAGCCGGCTGTCGTCGAGCAACTGGCGGGCCCTTGAGACCGCAGTCGATGACCCGGGGCGCTTCACCCGACTCGCAAGGCGGCTCAACATCAAGGGCATCTTCGTGCCCTGCGTGAAGTGGAGGGTCGGTTCCGTCGCGGAAGCTCTCGAGGCCGGTGCTACGGAGAGCCAACTCCGGTGGCTCGTGGGCACCATGCGTGAGGTCCGCACTCTTGAGCTGGAGGTGAGCATGCAGCAGGCCTGGCACGAGGGCTTCCGGGCGGCCCGAGCGGTCCCGCCCATCTGAGTGCCTGCGCCGTGTGACATCAACCGTAGTCGAACCATTCGCTCCGTGCTCGAACCTCGAAGTACAGCAACTCATCGAGTACACGGAGGTAGCGGCAGTGAACAGCAGCGAGCACGGAGATCTACGCGATGACGTGGCCGACGATCATCCCAGAGGGACCGACCGCTCGACCGGTCGCCTGCGACGAGGTGTCGCCAGACGCCGTCGGTGCGCGGAGCACGACATAGACGCCGTCTTCGACGGCGACTGCTTCCGGTGCATCGTGGACAACGGCATCGTTGGCGGGGCAGTCCGGGAATGAGTCTCGGTGAAGCACGTTCGAGTCCGAGCTTACCGCTCGTCGGGGTGTCCTGCGTCCCGGAAGAGCCCGGTGGGTGGGGTGGCGACCGGCAGGGCGAGTGGGATCGTGTGCCCGCCGAGCGCCTCCTCCTGGCAGGCATGGAAAGGCCGGGTGGTGCTAGTCAGTACGGCCATCATCGGGTCGAAGTAGTCCGCGAACCACACGGCGGGGCCGGAGGGGCCTTCGTGGCGCAGGTGCTCCCAGGCGCGCCAGCAGGCTTCGAGGCGCGCACCGCCGCGATGGCGGCCGACAGGCCGTGCTCCGTGTCGTCGACCGCGTCCTCGAGCTGGCTGGTCGCGCGCTCGTGCGCCCGGATCGCCGCCACGTGTGCGGCGCGGGCCGCCTTGACCTCGGGCGGCTCGTGGGCAGCCGCGGCGCGCTCTTCTGTCGGCAGTGTGGGGTCGAGCAGGCGTCCGTCGCTCATCGCTCGCTCCGGGCGCCGGTACTGGTCGTCGACGATGGCGACGTACGTGCCGCGCTGGCTGACCCGCCATCCGAAGCTCGCTCGGCCGCCACCTTCGCACCCGCGGCCCTCGCCGACTACTACGGACTCCCGGCCGACGCCCGCGCCGCACTTCCAACGGCCGAGTAGCTCCGGGCCCTCTTCGACGACGAATCGATCCGGACGCAGCCGACTCGCGCTAGGCCGAGGTAGTTGACTCAGCGCCACCGCCTTGCACTTAAGTGCAGTCGCGGACCCAATCATCGTGCCCAATCGGCCACATCTGGCGCTGCTCCTGGACCCGTGAACACCCGTGTGTGACGCTGGTGGCTACTCCGCCAAGGTCCAACCATGGAGTTGCCGTGACATTCCTCAGTGGAAACGAACGGAAGTCCATCCTTTTTGTCACACTGTCGCTGATCGTCGCCGTCGCCTGCTTTGGCGGTCTGCAATCTACCGGCGCGATCGAAAACGCCAGCGTGAAACTCGGGGGGCGCATTCGTTGGATTTGTCGTCACAATCTTAATCCTCAGACGACTGTGGACCGACGATAGCGTCCAAAAGAGGCAGCAGCCGAGCGCAGCGATTTTCTATTTCACGACGTGGTGAAGATCTTGGACTTACGAGAACGAAAGCCCGACGGCTCCGGGCCCGCCCTGCTCAGCAACGCGTGCCAGGTTCAAAGACTACGCGAGAAAGAGATCATCAGCTTTCCCTATGCATCTTTGAGCAAGATCGATCGATGAACGAGCCCTACCCATCCTGACTCGTTGCGGCCGACCCCAGGGGAGGCACATAAGGGACGGTCCTGGACACATTCTCTCGACCGCATATCAGCTCGACGTCTCGTTAGGTTCTTGAGCAGGTAACACAGCCACCGGTCCCGGCGCTCTTCGATGGGTGTATCTGACGCGTCGGGATACAGGACTCGATCGGCCGCAATTAGCAGGCGGTCATCCTGAAGCACTGCGATGTCAAGTTCCATCGATGCGCTTCGTATGTCGCGTTCAGTCGCAACGATGGCTGCGCGCTTCGACGCTCGGTGCACCGCGACCGCGATTGCGACGGTCCCCACCAAGGTGGCTACCTCAAGCATCAAACTCGCCGTCTCCATGGCCCTTCCTCCCCGCCCAGGTCGTCCGCCGCGAGTTTTCCCTGTACCCGCGCACGAACGCGGCTCTGCCGCCTGCCCACAGCAGACTGAGCAGCTGGGGGTCCTCGTGATACGCAGCCACAGCGGGTCTGAGATGTGCATGCGTTCGCGCATGGCGCCCGAGACGGGTGGAGCGTGCCAACGTGCTGCGGTCCCTGTCCGCCGACCGCTCAGCGTCCCGCTCGAAGGTGGGACGCGACTCCGCGCGCGCTGGCTCCTTCTGCTCCTGGAGGCTCAAGTTCGAAGGCGACACCCGGGGTGCCTTGCGCGGGAGCCGTCGCGGACGTCTCGGTTAGCGTCCGACTCCAGGACTACGTCCGCGCTGCTGGTCGCGGCGGCGCTGCTCCGCCCGCAGGAGCCTCACACCGAGCGACGACCGGTCGATCGCGAACGGCTGCCATCGGCTTCTAGCCGCGCGATGGTGAGATCGAGGGTCTCGGGCGTCGCACCGGGTCGTTTGCCCGGCGCGGTCAGGCGTCGGCAGACCCGGAGAGTGCGATACGGCGCCAGTCCCGCGGGGTGATCCCGTAGGTCGCCTTGAAGCGACGCGTGAAGTGCGCAGGGTCGCGGAATCCCCAGCGGCGGGCGATCGACGCGATCGGAACCATCACGTTCGAGGCTCGGGCGAGCTCTTCGTGCGCGCCGACCAGGCGTCGGCGGATGATCCACTGCTCCAGACTGAAGTCCGCTGAAGCACAGACTCTGAAGAGATGCCGCTCGGAGATGTTGTGCGCCCGTGCGACCGTGGCAGGAGTCAGGTCCGGTTCGCGCAGGTGCTGCTGAACGTACGCCCGAACCTGGACGAGCAGCGTCGCCGCCATCGTGCTCCGTTCGAACCGGACGTCATGCGCGGCGGACGCGAGCAGAGCACGCAGCAGTTCCACCGAGGCACTGGCGACCCCGGCGGCGGCCGGGTCGGCCGTGACCGCGTCGGTGTTGTGCGCCAACCCGAGAAGGTGCCGTTGGAACAGGCCGTACAGCGGGCTGGTCCTGAGCTGGCGGGAGGCGGTGCGGACGACGTGCGCCGGCAGCCCGACCTGCTCAGCAGGTACCGAGATGCAGAACGCCGAGCCCAGTCCCCGCCACGCGTAGTCGTACGGCTTCGTCAGGTCGACGCAGATCAGACCACCGATGCCCGCGCGAGCGTCGGGGTCGGTGTCGTCGTAGTTGATCAGAGACTGACCCGCCTCTTGGACGGCGATGGCCACCCGACCGTCCGGGTCGACCCGGAGGTGACGGCTCTCCCGGGTCATCCGCATCCCGGAGGCCTCGTTGCGCCACACGTCCAGGTCGCCCAGCCGCCACGCCTCGATACGCGTGAAGACGCGCTCCGGAGCGTCGTCGTAGCGGACCTCGCACGGAGCGGTGGTGCCCTCCAACGCGGCCGAGATCGCCGGCAGCCGTTCCATGGACGCGACGGTCCGGGTGTCCAGCAGCACCACCATGCCGCCCGCCCCTTTCCTTCGAGGCCCGCGTGGATCGCGCAGCCGTGGGCATCTTCGCGCGTCGCGGGAGTGAGCCGCCCCGCTGGCTTGACTGTGGCTGCCAACGGCAGGTCTGTCGCTGACCTGCGCGCGTCAGAAGCTCCCCGCGAGACCAGTGTGGACCCCGTCGAGGCCCGACCGGAACCGGGCCGACGCAAGCTCCGCCGGCCACACCACACCGCCCCGGGAGCAGTCATGTCCACGACCTCCACACCCACGATCGTGCTCGTCCACGGCGCCTTCGCCGATGCCGGAAGCTGGGCACCCACCACCGCGCTCCTCATCGAAGCGGGCACGGAAGTCACCGCGATCGCCAACCCCCTGCGTGGACTGCACTGCGACGCCGCGTACGTCGCCAGCGTGATCAACCAGATCCCCGGACCGGTCCTCGCCGTCGGCCACGCGTACGGCGGTTCCGTGATCACCCATGCCTGCGCCGCGACGCCCAGCGTCGTCGGTCTCGTCTACGTCGCTGCCTTCGCTCCTGACGAGGGCGAAAGGCTCATCGACGCCGTCGGCAGCTCGCACGACAGCGTCCTGACCGCAGCGCTCGTGCGAACCGAGTACCCAACCGGGGGCGGTGACGCGACGGCTGCCGAGGTGGTGATCGACCCCGAACGCTTTCATGCCGTGTTCGCCGCCGACCTGCCTCCGTTTCAGTCGGACGTGTTCGGCCACTCACAGCGTCCGGTCGCCGTTCAGTCCTTCACCGAGGAGACCGGAACGCCGGCGTGGAGGACTCTCCCCGTCTGGGCGGCGGTCCCCACCGCCGACGCCGCCGCGGGCAGCGACCTCGTCCTGTCCATGGCCCAACGCGCCGGCGCGACCATCACGGAGATCGACGGATCCCACGCCATCTCAATCTCCCAACCGGAGGCCGTCGCGGAGGTCATCCTCAGCGCCCACCGAGCAGTGAGCTGACCCACTCCGCAAACGCGGAGCGAACCACGATTCACACTCAGGAGGTGCTCATGCCTTACGTCATCGCCGATGACGGCGCGCAGATCTTCTACAAGGACTGGGGAGCCGACGGCACGCCGGTGCTACTCAGCCACGGCTGGCCGCTCAACGCGGACGCGTGGGACGCCGCAGCGCTGTTCCTCGCCGAGCACGGCCACCGGGTGATCGCCCACGACCGGCGCGGGCACGGCCGCTCCAGCCAGACCTGGGCCGGCAACGACATGGACACCTACGCCGACGACCTTGCCCGTCTGATCGACCACCTCGACCTGACAGACATCACCCTCGTCGGCCACTCGACCGGCGGCGGTGAAGCCGTGCACTACATCGGCCGGCACGGCACCGCGCGCGTGGCCGGACTCGTCCTCGTCTCGGCGGTGCCGCCCCTCATGCTCGACGGCGCGGACAACCCCGGCGGGCTTCCTCTCGGGGTGTTCGACCAGATCCGGGCGGGCGAGAACGCCGACCGCTCCCAGCTGTACCGGGACCTGGCCGACGGGCCGTTCTTCGGTCACAACCGCAACGGCGACGTCTCGCAGGGCGTCCGCGACACGTTCTGGCTCCAGTCCATGGCCAGCGGCCACCGTGGCGCCTACGAGTGCATCGCGGCGTTCTCGGCCACCGACTTCCGTCCGGACCTGGAGAAGGTCGACGTCCCGACCCTCGTGATCCACGGCTCAGACGACCAGATCGTGCCCTTTGACGTCGGCGGCAAGCGATCCGCCGCGGCGATCGTCGGCGCGACCCTGACCATCTACGAGGGCGGGGCACACGGCCTGCCCGACACCGAGCGCGACCGCCTGCACACCGACCTGCTCACCTTCATCGACTCACTGACCGCCTGAGAGAAAGGAACCGATCATGACCACCATCGTGCTCGTGCACGGCCTATGGATGACGCCCCGCAGCTGGCGCGGCTGGAAGGACCGCTACGAGGCCGCAGGCCACACCGTCCTCACGCCCGCCTACCCCGGATTCGAGATCGAGGTCGAGGCGCTGCGCGAGAACCCTGAGGTCATCGCCAAGATCACGGTGCCCGAGACCGTCGACCACCTCGCCGCGCAGATCACGGCGCTCCCCGAACCGCCGATCATCATGGGCCACTCCTTCGGCGGCACCCTGACCCAGCTCCTCCTCGCGCGCGGTCTGGGCTCGGCGGCCGTCGTCGTGGACTCCGCACCGACCGAGGGCGTCCGCGTCACCCCGCTGTCGCAGGCCAGGTCGCTGTTCCCGGCGCTGAAGAACCCCGCGAACTTCCACCGAGCCGTGGGGTTCACACCGGAGGAGTTCCACTACGCGTTCGCGAACACGCTCTCGCGCGAGGAGTCCGACGCGGTCTGGCGGGAGTTCGCCATCCCCGCGCCAGGCAACTGGGTGTGGGCCTACGGCCTGATCGCGAACTTCAAGCCGGGCAAGCAGGAGACCTGGGTGGACTACGACGCCGATCGCGCGCCGCTGCTGTTCATCGGCGGCGAGAAGGACCACATCATGCCGCCGTCGGTGAACAAGTCCAACGCCAAGCACTACGCCAAGTCCCCCGCCCTCACCGAGTACCACGAGTTCCCCGGCCGCTCGCACTGGATCTGCGCCGAGCCCGGCTGGGAAGAGGTCGCGGACTACGCCCTAGCCTGGGCGCTCGAGCACGCCCGCACAGCCCCGATCCCCGCCCCGTAGACCCGGATCCAGATCCAGATCCAGATCCACTGTCGGCCCCCGATTCGTGGAGCAGCACGCACGTGACACGAATCGGGGGCCCGGCAGTCGACGCTTGGGAGTTTCACATTCTGGCCCCGATCACCGTCGCAGCCCTCGGTCAAGAGCCCATGAGCCTGTCCGCCGCCTCGCCGGCGAACCTGTGCCGCTCTACCCGCTCGATGGAGCCGCGGGCCGCAGCGAGAACCTTGGACCTGGCACATAACTCGTGCCGCCCGGCCTGCCGCGGCCAGACGATAAGTACGCGAGTTCTAAGCACTCCAGCCGTACGGCGACCCGTCGCGCGAGCGCGCACGCTGCCACGACGCACGGGCCGCCTGGAGCGCCTCGGCCGCGCGGCGCTGGACCTCGAGGACTCAATGCGCCCGAGCCCCGCGAGAACGGTCAGGGCAGAGGAGCGCTGCTCGCTGCGCCCGCGCAGTACATGCACCTAACCTGTACGAGGATTCAAACGCAGGACGAGCCGCGTCAGTCGTCGCGCCGGCTGAGGCCCGTTCATGACTGGGGCCAGCGTCGCTGCGGTGACGCTCACCCAGGTGTTGACGGTGATCCTCCTCCGCACGCGGCGCGATAGGCCTCGGCCTCGTCGGCGCGCGTGAGTGATCGAGCGACACGGGTACCGCCCCTACCTCAACAGTCGACGCTCCGTCTGGCGCACAACCGTCGGTAGGCGGGGCACGACGTCCACATCCATCCCGCGCTGTATTCGCACGGCCGGGGCGGGACATCCTTCTGGCCCTGACTTCCGAACACCCAGCCCCGCTGCGTCCGGGCGCCGCTCGCCGCCACTTAGCGACGTCCCAGTTCCTTGGAAGCGGGACGGTCCTGCATCCCACGCAAGGAGGCCCCGCTGCACGGGGAAGAGCAGCGGGACCTCAATTGCACGCTAGACCCCGGCGCGGACGAGCCGCTCCCCCCGCGAGTGCCTCGGCTGGGACGCGCCATGCGCCGAGTTCCGGAGGCGGCCACCTAGACCCGCGTCCTCGTGACCCACGACCTCGATGGCACCGAAGGTGCCCGCACGTACGCACACTTGCGCGGCGCGGGAGGTCCGAGATCTTCCATCCTGTCCGGATCATCCCTATATCGCTACGGTCAGAGCGGACAGGGTCCAGCTGCGGACGGGGAAAGTATGACGCGCCCATAGATCTCTGCGGAGATACAGCGGGAGGTACGTCAGCGATGCGCTTTCGGCTGCGTATTCTGCGGGCTCCCTCTTTACGACTACGACCATATCATCGGCTGGGCTGAAACCCAGCAACACGTGGCAGACGAGTTGACGCTCCTCTGCAGCGAGCACCACCGCATGAAAACAAACGGCTCGATCTCCCGCGGCCAGGTCGAACAAGCAAACTTCGACCCCATCAATCGAAAGCGAGGCGTCACCAAGCCATTCGGTTTGATGTTCGGCGCAGAGGCGGCCGAGATGGTGGTCGGAACGGACACCTTTCGAGCGACGCCAGGGGAAGGTCATCTGATCCCGCTGGTGATCGACGACGAGCCGGTGATCGCCTTCGAGCGCTCGGTCGACGACGAGCTGCTGGTGCACCTCACGCTGCGCGATGCGTACAACCAACCGGTGCTCCATGTCGACAGAAACGTAATGCAGATTGTCCCGGGGATGTGGGACATCACTTTCGAAGGTCAGGCCCTAACCCTTGGAAGCGGCCCAGGGAACATCTTCCTTCGAATTCGATTCGATCCGCCGTCGCGTGTAGTGATCGACAGTGCACGCATAATGAGCAACGGCGTCCTAGTGCGAATACAGCCCAGCGGCATCACGGTTAACGGGAGTGCGGCCAGCTTCGCCGGAAATCGTTGGAGTGGAGGGCTCGGACTCACCTTCGGCCATTGCCCCAGGTTCTATAACCCGATCAATCTGCTGCGGATTGAGGTGAACCGGTACGAATGGGCGCAAGATGGCGGTCAGTTGCCCGAGTGATGGGGCCTCTGGGCGCCACGGAGGTCCGGCGGCTTCACGGCGACCGCGGACAGCGGGACGGTGCGCCCGACGACCTTGAGCTCTCCGTCGAGCGGGAGCCCGGCGACGACGACGGTGGGCCGGGTGATCGGGCCGATGACCGCGGCGCAGATGACGTCGAGCTCGCGGTGCCGCTTCACCTTGGCCCTGACCTGCACTACGCCGCACCGAGCCAGAGCCGGACGCATGGTCCCTTTGTCCTGACCGGACATGTGGACGTATCCTCCGGTTCTGATGAGGAGGTCGAATGGCGGTCCACCAAGAGGAGACGCCGCGGAAGCCACGTGCCGACGCGGAGCGCAACCGACTGCACATCCTTGACGTCGCGGAGGGCTTCTTCGCCGAGCACGGCGTGAGCGGTGCTATGCAGGACATCGCCACGCGAGCCGGCCTCGGGCCGGGCACCCTGTATCGCCACTTCCCGACACGAGAGTCTCTCCTCGCAGCACTCTTGCAGGCGCGCTGGGAGGAGCTGGACGCCCGCCGGGCCGCGATCGAGGCCGAGCAGAGCGACCCTCTCGCAGCACTGGAGCTGTGGTTGACCGCACTCGGTGACTACGTGACGGTCTTCGACGGACTGCCCGGCCCGCTCCGCGAGGCTCTCAGGGAGACCACCTCACCGCTGGCCATCACCTGCGAATGGCTCGTCGAGTTCACCGGGCAGTTCCTCTCCGCTGCGCAGGCGGCCGGGTGCGCCCGTCCGTGGGCGCGCGACCGGGACCTCGTCCTCACCGTGCTGGCCTCCGCATGGGTCAGTGATGCGCAACTGGCGGACACACGGTCCGGAGACTCCTTGCGCGCCCTCGTGCGAGAGGGATGGCACATGCCGCCCGCAACTGGGAGCTCCTCCCGGAGTTCGTGACCGGAGGGCCGGGCGAGCCCGGGACCATTCCTGCCGGGTGAGCTGCTGAGGCAGCTCCCGGACTCGGCAGTCCTGGTGGCACCTGAGCGCGACGGCCACATCGACGCACGCGACGAGGACGAGAGCCATTCCGTCGTCCAGCAACCGGTTGGCCAACCACTGGCCACGATGTGGAGCGCCCACGGCCGGCTCCACCTCACCGACGCGCGCACGAGCGCGATGAGCTGATCGCCGCCAGCTGGGTCTCCAGCGCGCGCATGAGCCGGCCTGCCTCCAAGCCTCTTCTGTTGCCTCAATCACATCCACGCGCGCGTCGTTGACGTACCGGACACCGGCTCCGTATCGTCGGCGACAGCGAACGGAGGGTGCATCCGTTTCCGAAGAACCGGGCGACGCTTTCGTGGTACCCCCCGCGAATCGACAGTGACTCGTTGCCAGCCGACGACCGTCGCGCATGCCGGGTGCCGACGTGTCCGCCGGCCCCGATCTGACCCTCCCCCGTCGACGGCCACGCGCGTCGCACTGACTGACCTTCCCCAGACCTCACGAGACGGCGAGCACGTACATGACCACCCCCTCGGTAACTGATGTCGCATCTCCGGCATCGACGACCTCCTCCGGCGACCGGCTCCCCCCGGGTGTCGCCCTGGTCATCGGGATCCTGATCGTCTCGACGTTCATCGTGTTCCTCAACGAGATGCTTCTCGGCGTCGCCCTTCCGACGCTGATCGCGGAGTTCGGAGTCAGCCCGAGCACCGGGCAGTGGGTCACGACCGGCTTCCTGCTGACCATGGCCGTGCTGATCCCGGCCAGCAGCTTCGTGATGCGACGTTTCCACCTGCGGACGATCTTCCTGGTCGCCTTGTCACTCTTCATCGTCGGGACGACGCTCGCCGCGATCGCGCCGACGTTCGGCGTCCTGGTGGTCGGCCGGGTCATCCAGGCGTCCGGCACCGCCGTCTTTCTGCCCTTGCTGATGACCACGACCCTGCGCCTGGTCCCGGCCGGTCGCCGCGGCCAGATGATGGCGATCACGACGGCCGTCCCGTCCGTGGCGCCGGCTCTCGGCCCGGCGCTGTCCGGTCTCGTGCTGTCCGCGCTGAGCTGGCGCTGGCTGTTCATCCTGATGCTGCCGATCGCCATCGTTGCCCTGGCGCTGGGGGCGTGGAAGCTGCGCAACATCACCACCCCGGAGCCGGTGACCCTGGACCTGCCGTCGCTGCTGCTGTCCGCGGTCGGGTTCGGCGGCCTGGTCTACGGACTGTCCCTGCTCGGCGAGGCGTCCTCCGGGCATGCCCCGATCTCGCCGTACCTGCCGATCGCGGTGGGCCTGGCGGGCCTGGTGGCGTTCGTTCTCCGACAGGCCCCGCTGCAGCGTCGCGACAACGCATTCCTGGACATGCGGATCTTCCTGCGGAAGTCGTTCACGCTGCCGCTCCTCATGATGGTCTTCGTCGCCGGCAACGGGATCGGCCTGCAGGTCGTGGTGCCGCTGATGCTGACCAACGTCACCGGCCTGAGCACCCTCCAGCTCGGCCTCTTCCTGATCCCGGGCGGCGCCGCGATCTCGATCATGGCGACGCTGAGCGGCCGGGTGTACGACCGCGTCGGACCGCGCCCGCTGGTGATCCCGGCTGCGATCGTCTGGTTGGTCGTCCTGTGGTTCTTCAGCCGGGTCGACGCGACCACGAGCGTGGTCACGCTGATCATCGCCTGGCTGGTGTTCACCAGCGCGATGGCCACGATGTGGGCGCCCCTCACGACGAGTGCGATGGGCGCCCTGCGCCCCGAGCTCTTCCCGCACGGCTCCGCCGCCTTCTCCACCGTCCAGCAGCTCGCCGGCGCCGGCTTCGGAGCGGTGTTCATCTCGGTCTACACCATCGGTTCCGGTGCCCGCGACGCCGGCGTGCTCGACACAGCCCAGTCCACGTCCGCCGCGAACGCCGCCTTCCTGACCGCCTTTGCCATCGGCCTGGTCGTCCTGGTGGGCGCCTTCTTCATCGGCCGGGGACAGAGTCCCGCCGACGACGGCACAGCCGTGGACGGAACGGTCGCTGCCGCGGTGAGCGTCGCCGCCCCGGTCACTGCCGCGCCGGTCAGCGGCGAGGCGGTCGCCGACGCGTCGGCCATCGAGGAAGCGGTCTGCGAGCCGGTGGCCCGATGACCGCGACGGACAAGAAGCTCATCCTGGGGATGGGCCTGATCGACGGATACGGCGGCCTCCACGGCGCCTGGCGAGCCCCGCACGTAGATCCCGGGACCTACGCCGACGTCGACGCCACTGTGCGTCATGCCCGAGCCGCCGAGCGCGGCAAGTTCGCTTTCCTCTTCGCGCCCGACTTCCCCGCCGTGCGCGGTGACGTCGAGCACTCGCCGATCAGCAACCTCATGGACCCGCTGATCCAGCTGGCCGCGGTCGCGCGCGAGACGACGAACATCGGCTTCGTCGCGACCGGGTCGACAACTTTCCAGGAACCGTTCAACACAGCACGCCAGTTCAAGGCCCTGGACGTCCTGAGTCATGGCCGCGCAGGCTGGAACGCCGTCACGACCAGCGATCCCGCCGTCGCCGCCAACTACGGACGACCCGTCGCCGACCGCGCGGAGCGCTACCAGCGCGCGCACGAGGCGATCCAGATCGTCCAGGCGCTCTGGGGCAGCTGGCAGCAGGACGCGTGGCTCAAGGACCAGGCGGCCAACCGCTTCATCGACCCGTCGAAGCTGCAGCCCATCAACCTGCAGGGCCAGTACGTCGCCTCCCGAGGCCCTCTGGCGATCCCACCGTCGGAGCAGGGTCAGCCCGTCGTGTTCACGGCCGGCGGGCCCAGCCCGCACCTTCTGTCGATCGCGGGCCGCTACGCGAACGGCTTCATCGCCGAGGTGTGGACGATCGAGGAGGCGCGCGCCCAGCGCGAGCTCGTGCGTGAAGCCGCGCGCGAAGCCGGCCGCGACCCCGACGAGATCAAGTACATCGCCGGCATCATGACGACCGTCGCGCCGACCGTGCGCGAGGGCCTCGACCGGCGCCTGAGGTACGCGGGCGACGTCATCGAGGCCCGTCTGCCCCACCTCGGCGCCATGCTCGGGATCCAGGTCCATCCCGATCGGTTCGACGAACCCCTCACGCCGGATCAGCTGGCGTCCGCGCACGCCTCACCGATGGACCCGCGCTCGTCGAACGCTCTCGCGGTGGCCCGCGAGGGGTGGTCCCCACGCGACGTCCTCGCCCATGGCGTGATCGACTTCCATCCCACGGTCGTGGGCCCGGGCAAGCTTCACGCCGACCACCTGCAGGAGTGGTTCGAGGCCGGAGCCGCCGACGGCTTCTGGGTGACACCCGACATCTACGAGGACGGCGTCGACGCATTCGTCGACGAGGTCGTCCCCATCCTGCAGGAACGCGGGATCTACCCCACCGAGTACCCCGGCACGACCCTGCGCGCGAACCTCGGCGTCCCCCACCAGTACGGACTCGACCCGCGCGTCACCCGAGCCGGGCAGTGACACAACCGCCGCCGGGTCGTGTCCCGCGCGGTGCTCGACGGCGACCATCCCCTCCCCCGAACTCGACGAACGGATCCCACGTGCCCGACCTTTTCTCCCCCCTCGTGGCCGGTGACCTCTCGCTGACCAACCGCATCGTGATGGCACCTCTGACCCGCACTCGCGCGGGCGCCGACGGCGTTCCCACCGACGTCATGGTCGAGCACTATGCGCAGCGCGCCGGCGTCGGTCTCATCGTCAGCGAGGGCACCTTCCCGAGCGCCGCGGGGAAGGGTTTCGACGGCCAGCCCGGCCTCGTCACCGCCCCACAGCTCGCCGGCTGGCGGAGGGTCACCGACGCCGTGCACGCGGAGGGAGGGCTGATCGTCGCCCAGGTCATGCACGCCGGGCGCGCCACCCATCCCGACATCACCGGACTGCCTGTCGAGGCACCGAGCGCGCTCGCCATCGACGGGGAGACCCGCGCGGCCGGCACGAAGGTGGCCTACCCCGCTCCACGCGCGCTCGACACCGACGAGCTGCCCGGCATCGTCGAGGTTTTCGTGCGCGGCTCGCAGAATGCTGTGGACGCCGGATTCGACGGTGTCGAGCTGCACGCCGCCAACGGGTACCTGCTGCACGAGTTCCTCGGTGCCACATCGAACGTGCGCACCGACGCCTACGGCGGAACTCCCGAGAATCGCATCCGGTTCGTCGTCGAGGTGGTCCAGGCCGTCGTCGCCCAGCTGGGTGCGGGCCGCGTCGGGATCCGCATCTCGCCGGAACGCAACATCCAGGGCCTGATCGAGGACGATCCGGCAGACGTCGAGGCGGTCTACGGAGGCCTGATGGATGCCCTCGCACCTCTCCGCCTGGCGTTCGTGAGCGTTCTGCACCCCGAACCTGCCGGTGCCCTGGTGCAAGGACTCCGCTCTCGATTCGGCGGAGCCTTCCTCGTGAACACCGGATTCGCGGACGCCACCACCCGCGACGAGGCGGTCGCCCTGATGGCAGACTCCCTGGCCGACGCGGTCGTGGTGGGGCGTGCCGTCATCGCGAACCCCGACCTCGTTCGCCGCTGGAGGGATGGGCTCGAGGAGAACGAGCTCGACTTCTCGACCCTCTATGCAGACGGGGCGATCGGCTACACCGACTACCCGACGCACGACCAGGCACAGGAGCAGGCCCGCGTGGCAAGTTGACCGGTCGGGCGGCTCTCGTAAGCGTCGAGCCGCTCCCCCGCGCCCGTCGCGCCAGAACCCGACCGCCCACTTGGTTTCACCCAGTCGGCCGCTCGCCCGCGCTCGACACGCACCCGGCGACGCTCGAACATCGGTTCGCTGAGGTCGATGTCCTGGTTGCCACACGTGACCTGCAGCGTCTCGTCGAGGGCGCGTCCTGGACGCGCCACAGGCATGACCTACTACCGGGTGCGGGTGAGCACGTAGACGCGGAGCCGATGCAGTTGCGGCATGAGCCCGTAGATGACGATCGGCACCGCGATTGTGGCGAGTACGAAGGTGCGCATGACAGGGGCCAGGGTCTGCAGCCAGTCGCCGAGGGCGATGTTGAGCACGGTGAGCGTGGGGAAGACGGCCAGCCAGATCATCAGCGCGAGCTGGTGTTTGGTGGGTGGTCCGGCGGACGTGGTGCGCGGTGCGGGCTGGGTGGACATGGTTCCTCCAGGGTGGTGTCGGTGGTGGGTCCGGCTCGACGGATCAGGCGACAGGGCCGCGGTGACAGGCTTCAACCGCGTCTTGCACGTCTTCCTCGACGAGGTGGGCGTTGATGGCCAGGGCCGCGGCGGACCCCTCGCCCGCAGCGGTGATGACCTGGGCGCGCGGGTTGGCGATGTTGCCGGCGACCCACACGCCGGAGACGGTCGTGTGTCCGTCGTCGTCCTTGACCGGCCAGCCCTGCTCGTCGACGCGGCAGCCGAGGCCCACGAGCAGGTCGCTGTTCGGTACGAACCGCGGGGGCACGAACAGAGCATCCCGGGGGATGACGCGGTCGCCGTCCAGCGCGATCCCTCGCAACTGGTCGTCGTGGACAACGACGTGTTGCACGTCGCCTTCGACGATCCCGACGGCGCGGGCGGTCAGCTGCGCCCGCTCCAGGTCGGTGAGCCGCCCGCGGGACGTGAAGTACACGACGTCAGGGCTCCACTGGCGCACGATCTGGGCGTAGCGGACCGCCCCGGGGGTTCCTCCCAGGACGCCGAGCTGCTTGCCTCGGACCTCGTGGCCGTGGCAGTACGGGCAGTGCAGGACGTCGCGCGCCCATCGGGCGCGCAGCCCGGCGACGTCAGGCAGGTCGTCGCGTAGACCGGTCGTGACCAGCAGGCGCCGTGCCGAGATCTGGCGGCCGTCGGCGAGCAGAACCTCGAATCCGCGGCCGTCCGTGGCGAGCCGGCTGACGGTGCCGTCCACGATCGCCCCGCCGTAGCCGGTCACCTCGGCACGGCCCATCGCCAGCAGCTCTGCGGGTGGAAGGCCTTCTCGGGACAAGAACCCGTGCATGTGGGTCGCGGGTGCGTTGCGCGGGGTTCCGGAGTCCAGCACCGTGACCCGCCGTCCCGCTCGGGACAGGACCAAGGCTGCGGACAGCCCCGCAGGACCGCCCCCGATCACGACGACGTCGACTTCGCTCATGCCATGAGCCTGATCCGATGCCATGAATGCACCAAGGTGAGTTGCCGTTCCTGGGAACTGTTTCAATGACGTCCGTGGACGCTCGGGCAAGCACGATCGCAGCCGCGATGGAACAGGTAGCGCCCAGGTTGAGGCGGCTACGGACGCTACGCGGCGTCACCCTGACGGCCCTCGCGGCCGAGACAGGAATCTCCAAGAGCACCTTGTCCCGGTTGGAGACCGGGCAGCGTCGGCCCACCCTCGAGCTCCTCCTCGCGCTGTCCCTGGCGTACCGGGTGCCGCTGGACGACCTCGTCGGCGCACCCGACGTCGCAGATCCGCGGGTCCGCCTCAGGCCCCGTCGAGTCAAGGGGCGCACCGTCATCCCGCTGTCGCGTCAGCCCGGAGCTGCCCAAGCGTGGAAGATCCTCATCCCGACGTCGAAGAGCACGCCCGAACCCCGGACCCACGACGGCCAGGAGTGGCTCTACGTCCTGTCCGGTCGTATGCGCCTCGTGCTCGGTGACCAGGACGTCGTCCTGAGCCAGGGCGAGGTGGTCCAGTTCGACACCCGAGTGCCCCACTGGTTCGGGAGCACGGGAGAGGAACCCGCTGAGGTCTTGAGCCTTTACGGCCGGCCAGGCGAGCGCATGCGTCGGCACGCGCTGGGAGAAGACCACGTCGAGGCCAACCTGAGGTAACACCGAGGGCCCGCGCGAGGACCTACGTCGGCGGCTCGAGCACGCGCTCGGGCTAACTCAGGGGAACATGTGTTCAATGGGTGAGCAAGCGGCGCTGTCGTGGAATTCAGGTGCGCCGCGCTGGCGGCTCTTGGCGAACGAGGTCGAGGTGCCGCCGGCGCGGGAGCAGCCGACCGCACCGACTCCGGTGCCGTGCGTGGCGCGGCTGGTGTGGGAGGACGACGGGCCCGAGGTCGTCGAGACCGAGGCGATCGGCTGGACCCCGGCGGCGGTGCTGGTGCGGGTCTATGACCGGCGCTGGCGCCTGGGCGGGGTGTGGGTTCCGGTCAGCGACGTGCGCCGGCGCGGCACGGGCTGAGCCGTGGACCGGTGTGCGGGATGCTGGGGCGCGTGACCAGCGACTCGACCAGGGAGCCGGACTGGTACGACCTCATCGTCACCGTGGGCGACCCCGCCGGGAAGCCGGAGCTCCTGCGCCCGCCGCGGCGGGCGCGGGTGACCACGACGAACTACCGCGGCGAGACCGTGGTGCTCGAGCGCGACGTCGTCGCTCGCGCCCCCGGGCACGTGCTCGTCGCCCAGCCCCGCGAGGGCGGGGAGCCCTGGAACGCCTGGATCCGCTCGAGCGACGCCGTCCCGCTGGACGCCGGCCGCTGAGCTCAGCGCCGCCTCAGGCGGTGGCGCAGTCCGAGCACGGGTGACGCAGCCCGACGGCGTCCTCGGTGGTGACGAGCAGCGAGGACGGGAGCGCCGCCCACCGGCTCGCGACCGCCGCGCACCAGGTGCGGTGGAACGCCACTCCCGTGCGGGTCACGTAGACCTGCCCGGGCCCGAGCCACGGAGCCCCGTCCGGGCCGCGGTGAGCGGGCTCGACGAGCTTCGCCGGGCCGAGCATCGCCGCCCGGCGCGACGCACGCTCCCGGGCGCGCGCTGTCGCTCCCCCCGGCTGCGTCATCGCGTGATCGTACGAAGCAAGCCGCGGCCCCGCCGCCCGAGCAGGGCAGCGGGCCGGACATCACGACGTCAGTCGTCGAGTGCCTCAGATGCGAAGAACTCCTCGAGCAACTCGAAGAGGACGCGGCGCGCAGCGGCGTCATCTTCGAGTTGCTCGAGGAGGACGCGGCGCGCAGCGGCGTCATCTTCGTCGTCGTAGCGCCAGTTCCGGGCGCTGGGGAGCGCGTTCTCGGGGTACAGCTCGCACAGCACGAGCCACGGCCAGCCCAGCTCAGGCCTTCCCTTGCCGCGCGCGACCAGCCAGTTCCGGAAGTTTCCGAGCCACTCTCTGTCGGCTCCCCAGGCGTACCCGCTGAGGAAGGCGCAGGTCGAGGTGTACGAGGCGTAGGGGACGAACCTGCTGATCCGTGCTCGGAGCGTGGGCGTGAAGAGTCGCAGCGGTGCAGGTGCGTCGGGCACCGACGTCGACGTCGTGGACGCCTTGATGTCGGCGCCGTCGGAGTTCGAGGTCGCGGTGAGGTCAGGCATCGGAGCCCTCCGTGAGCCAGGCGTCGAGGGTAGGTCGCGCGATGCCGGCGCGGTCGGTGATTTCGGTGAGGCTCAGGATGCGTGCGGTGTCGAGGCCGCGGACGGCCTGCCGCAGGAGGGTTTCGCTGCGGGTGGGGCCGCGGGCGGAGAGCTCGAGCAGGAGTCGGGGTCCGTGGGTGGCCTACCAGGCCGCGGCGAGGGCGGTCGGGGTGAGGGGGTGTGGTCGAGGGCGTAGTGGGCGAGGTGGGCGGTGCTGGGGATGAGCTGGCGGTTGCCGACGTGGGTGAGCCACGCGGAGACCAGGCGGGTCTGGCGGACGGCGTCGTCGTGCTCGTCGTCGGGGACGTTCTTGAGGGTGCGGCGTAGGTCGAGGGCGGCCTGCATGCGGGTGTCCCAGTCCCAGGAGTTGATCGCGGCCGTCGCGGTCGCCAGGGCGAGGGTCCAGGGCTCGGCGCGGCCGCGTTCGACCCGGTCGATCGCGCGCAGGCGCAGGAGGTGGGCGGCGTACTGGCCGGCGGAGGTGGTGCGGCGGGCGGCGGCGTACCCGGTACGGATCGGGGTCTGCCCGGCCTCGGCGGCCTCCCAGACCCCGTCGTCGTCGACGAGCGGCGCGGCCGCGGGCGCGGACCTTGGCGCCCAGGCCGAAGATCGGGATGGCCCAGGCGTTGTCGAGCGCGGGCAGCGCGGTGGTGGTGGGCATCGATGCTCCCCTGCTGGTGGCCACGTGCCGGGTCCGCCCGGGCCTCGCGCTCGAGGTTACGGGCGCGCGCCCACGCGCCTTCGGCGGCATCCACAGGGGCGTCGGGGTGCGGTCTGTCGTGCTGGTCATGGATCGGTTCTCCTCTGGGTGGCGTGGTGCTCGGGACGGTCAGGGCAGGGCGCGGCCGCCGACGGCGGGGAGGTCGTGCTGGTCTTCGTGGTCGCGGGCGGCGCGCAGCTCCCGGATGAGTCCGGCGGTGGTGCGGGGGCTCTCGGGGGCGCCGGCGAGGGTGGGCAGGTAGGTCAGGACGTCGCGGGCGCGGGCGAGCAGCTGCGGGTCGGGCCGACCGTGGGCGCGGGCGTTGATCCCGGCCACGGGGCACCGGTAGGGGTTGGCCGGCTCGGGGCCTTCTCCCCCGCCCAGGACCCAGTCGCGGTGCGCGGCGGCGGCCGCGGCGACGTCGCCGGCCACGGTCAGGGCGTGCTCGAGGATGGAGGTGACCCGGTCCTCGCCGTCGGCGGGGGCGTCGGGGTGGGTCTGGTCGTGGTCGACGATGAGCGCGGCCAGGGCGGCGCGGGACCCGAACATCCACACCGGCACGTGGGGGCGCACGATCCCAGCCGATCGGCGGGACCAGAGCATGCGGGTCAGGACCTGCTCGGCGAGCTCGCCTGCGTAGGTGGTGCACACGGGTCGACTCCCTTCGTCTCGTGGCATGCGGTGGTGGGTGGTTGCCGGCGCCCCGCCGACCTGTGACCGGCAGACGGGGGCGGGCGCTCATGTGGGGGTGTCCTGCGACGTGCTCGAGCTCGTGCGCGGTGTGGCGGGGGTGGTGGGGGTGGTGGGCAGGTACTCGATGGGTGCGTCCAGGTCGACCGGCCACCACGGCACCGGTGCGTCGACGTCGGGCTGCTGCATGTCAGGCGCTCGCCTGCTGGGCCAGGTGGTCGCGCAGGTCCCGGATCCGGTCGTCCCGGAAGCCGTCCCAGGTGCCGATGGGGGTCACGACGACGGGCATCTGCAGCGCACCGATGGCGCGCAGCTCGTCCTCGAGGGTCTGGTTGCAGGTGGTGTCGATCGCCTCGTAGTCGATCCCTGCCTTCGTCAGGGCCCGGAACGTGCCCATGCAGGCGACGCAGCCCTTGCGGGTGTAGACGGTGACCTGCGCGGTGGTGGTTCCCATGACGACTCCCCCTTGAGCTGCTGGCTGCTGCTTCGTGTGTGACCTGAGCTGCGGGAACGCGAGGTAGGCGCCCCACTTGGCCGTGCTGCCCTGCCGTCGCCGATCGTCTTTCGGCCCCTCCTGGCAATCGGAGATGAACGCCGGCATGAGCGGGTGGAGCGTCAACCCGCAGGGCGGGTGCGGCGGCGAGTTCGCACCGGGCTCAGTGAGCGCAGCGAACGCAGGTCGGGCTCGTCGCCGTGACCCGGCGGCCTCGGCCGCTTGCGTGCAGCCCGCGCCGGCGATCATGGAGAGCCAGGAGGAGCCACAGACGACCGCTTCTCCGACCGTCCGAGCCCGCCCCGGCGGGCGAGGTCCGTGTGCGGTGCGGTGCTCCGTCGCCGCGGCGCCGGAGCGAGTTCCACCCGCATATCGGCTTGTCGCCACGGTGCGCCCGGGCGAGGCTTCCCCGGTGTCTGACGCACCCGACCCTGATGACGTCATCCGCTGCGAGGTCTGCGGGACGCCCTCCGAGCCGGACGCCGACGACCCCGCGTGGCTGGACGTCGAGGTCGGCAGCCGAGCCGGGTGGTGGTACCTGGACTTCTGTTCTCGAGGGCACGCCAGTACGTGGTTCACGCAGCCCTTGCCCGAACCCGACTACCCGCACACCGACAGGCCTGACGGCCCGGCGCCCTCGACGAGCACTGACTACGGCTGGTGGGCGCTGGTCGCATCCTTCTGGGCAACGATTGCTCTGGCGTTGTTCGGGCTGTACTCGCTGGTCAGGCCGTTCTTTGTGTCGGTTTTCTCGTAGGCGTCCGCCGTGATCTGGCTCGGAGGTGAAGGCCATGAGTGAGTCCTCGCTGTATCTGGCGCCGTGGGCGACGCTTCCGGCGACCGCGCCGACCGGGCAGTGCGCGGTGACGGCGGTGTGCCGGGCGTCGTCTCGGATGGAGGCGGTCGAGTTGATGCGTGCGAAGTCGCTCGGCGGGGTGTCCACGCGTGAGGTGCAGCGCCTGTCCACGCAGCGCGAGCTCGAGCTCGACCTCCCGCTGGTCGCCCAGCGCGAGGTCGTCGTCCGCGACTGCGACTGGGGCGAATGGAGTCCGGTGCAGTAGGCGCCCTGCCGGCCCGTACCGTGGCGGGGCGACAGGTCCGGGAAGGGCCGTCCCGCACGCGGGATACCAGAGGCGAGGTACGTCCTTGCTGACCGAGCCCAGGGACTTGGGCACCGCCCCGGGAAACAGGCCAGGCCGGGGCCACGCGGGCCTGTCGCCCCGACGGTGCGCCGGCGCTGGAGCTCAGGGCCCTGCCTGCTGACCCGTTGGCCGGCTCGATGCCGGCCGGGCCGGCCCCGCGCCCGGGGTGAGCCGCCCACCCGAGCGGGTGGGCGGCCTCCCGTCGGGGCTCAGAGCAGGGCGGGCAGGATCACCCCCAGCGCGTGCGGGACGGTGAACGCCTGGCGCGCGGCGTCGGGGTGCGGGGTGTCGCGGTCGGGGTAGGTCTCGACCTGGAAGGTCGCCATCCCGTGGTGGGCCTCGACCAGGACCCGCAGCCGCCCCCGTCCGGACGGCCACCGGACGCGCACGATGTGGTGCCCGTCCTCGGTGCGGGGGGCCAGCGGCCCGACCACCCCGGCCTGGCGCAGTTGGGCGGCCAGGGTGATCGCGAACTGCGCGGCCGGGTCGGTCTGCTCCCAGATGGTCAGGTCGGTGACGGACGGCTCGACGTACCGGTGCACGTCGACCCCGGACCCGTTGACGTGGGTCCCGGCCCACTGCCCGGACTGGACCTCATACGTCAGGCCCCACGGGAAGGACGGGCGCGACTCGTCCCGGTCGATCGCCACGACCGGCGCGGCCAGGGCCAGGCAGGCGCCGCGGGCGGGGTCGGCGAACAGGGCGCGGACGTGGTCCCCGACGCGGTACGGGGGCCGCTGCGCCCGCTCGGACCCGCGTAGCTGGGCGGTGGTGGTGGGTTGGGTGTGGGCGATGATGCTCACGGGGAACCTCCAGGTTGGATGGGTGGTTTCCTCGCCCCGGCGGTGCTCCAACACCGTCGGGGCTTCTTCGTTCCGGGCCGGGTGGCCCGTCTGTGGGGTGGTCCCCGCGCCCTCTCGGGCGCAGGGACGCACCGGTGTCAGTCCTCGTGCGGGAGCCGGACCGTCAGGACGGCGTTCCCGTCGTCGCCGGGGCCGATGTGCACGTGCAAGGTCACGCGGTGCGGCTCGGTCGCGGCCGGGTCGTTCGGGACGCGCAGCACGTCGAACGCGATCCGGGTCTGCCCGAAGCCGATCCGCGCGGTGGCCGGGCGGGCCATCCACAGCACGTCCCACAGCCGCCCGGCGACGTCCTGCAGGGCGCGGTTCGTCTCGGCCCACGCGACGGTCTCGGCCCACGCGGCGGCGGTCAATGCGACGGGGAGCAGGTAGCCCGCCTCGCGGGCGGTGTCGGTGACGTCGACGAGCACCCCGTCGGCGATGGCGTCGGCGCGGGTGTAGGCGTGAATCACCTGGAAGGTCCCGGTGTCAGGGCTGTGGTTCATGGATCGGTCTCCTTGCGGGTGGTGGTGTCGGCTTGCCTGGTTGGCTGGCCGGTGAGCGCCCGTGTTCTTCGGGCCTCACCGGCAGGCGCGAGGTAGCACGACCGGCAGAGGCTCACGGCAAGGCCGTCCCGACCGGCCCCACTCCCCCACGGCTCGGTCCTTGGTGCGGAGCACCGTCCCCCACCCGCTCAGGAACTCCGGTCGGGACGGCCTTGTCGTGAGGGACGGTCGTGCTACCGGCCACCGCAACCCGCCGGGCCACACCCAGCCACCACCACGGCCGACCGCGCCGACGAGCTCGCGCGCCCGCAGGGCGCACCGCCAGGTGTCGGGGCTGCGATGCACCGGCCCCGCTACCGTGGCCACATGTTCGGGCTGGAGTGGGTCCTCGCGATGGTGCTGGGCTGGGCGATCCCGGTTGTGGCGCTTGCCTTCCTCGTCTACTGGGTCGTCCGCAAGGCGGTGCGCGACGGGATCCGCGACGCCGCCGAGGACCGGCGTCCCACTGCGCCCTCGACGACCGACTGAGCCCCTGCCCGCCGCGTGCCAACCCGGTGAGCTCCCTCGGTGAGGTCGCTCCGGAGGTGGGGACCGGGGGTCGGGTCGGGCGGCTCGATGCCGCCCGGCCCGAGCAGCACCCCCGGGGGCTGCCGCCCCCACCCGCAGGCGGGGACGGCAGCCGGTCGGGTCAGGCCGCGTCGTCCTCGGTCGGCTCGTCCTGCTCGTCGTCGGGCTCGGCGTCCTCGTGCTCGGGGTCCGAGTCGGCCACGGCGGCGGGCGGCTGGGGTTCGGTGATGACGATGTGCTCGACGTCGGACAGGCCGTAGCCCCAGGTGGCCAGGGCGGTGAAGTAGGCGCGGGACTCGGGGCTGGGGTTGCGCCAGGTGTGCACGCCGGTGCGGTGCTCGAGGGTGGCCAGAATCAGCACGAGCGCGATGTGCTGGGCGCGGGCCGGGCTCGCCTTGGCGATCGCGTCGGCCAGCGGGTCCGGCTGTCCCCAGCCGGTGGGCTGGGCGAGCCCGAGCAGGTCCCGGGCCAGGCGCAGGGCGTCGTCGTCCGGGCTGGTCCGGCGCGCCAGGGCCGCCGCGAGGAACGTCGCCCCGTCCTTCGGGGCGGTCTTGCGGGCGGCGAACGCGGTGAGCCAGTCCCGGCGGACTGTCTCGGCGGACCGCCACGCCTTGTTGTTCGCGATCAGAGTCCGCCGCTCAGCCTTCTGCTCGGCGGTCATCGGCCCACCCGTGCTGCCGCTCGTGCCGGTGTCGGTGAACCGCTCGGCGTGCCCGTGCGCGGCCGGGTCCGCGCAGCCGTGCGTGACCCGGACCTCGTGGGACCAGTAGTCCAGTCGCAGCCACGCGACCCGGCCCGGGCACGCGGCGTGGGTCTTCTCGGTCAGTGCGGTGCGCGCCTGGTCGCCGGTCGCGCACAGGTGGTGCAGCGGCCGGGCCGTGGACCCCTCGCCGCGCTCGGGCTCGTCGATCACGGCGACGCCCTGCGTGGCGAGGTCGGCGGCGACGGCCGCGAGGGCTTCGGCGTCGCGGCGCTTGTCGCGCACCTTCTGCGCCAGGTGGTCGAAGGTGCCCGGCTCCTTGACCGCCGCGACGGTCAGGGCCTTGACGGCGTCGTCATCGCCGTCGAACTCCGCGATGACCGCTGCATGGTCCAGGGTCACGTCGTATTTCGCGGTGACGGCGGCCGCGACCGGCGAGGCCGCGACCGTCAGGGCGGCGGTGACGCGGTCCTTCTTGGTGGCGGTGCGCTTGGCGATCTGCGCCGCCGAGAGCCCGAGCAGTGAGAGCTGCTGGTAGGCCGCGACCCGGTCCCGGTCGGTGACGCCACGGCGGTGGTCGTTCTCGGCCATCTGCTCGATGATCCGGCGCGCCTCGTCGGTGTCGCCGTCCACGACATACGCGGGGATCGTCGCCCGGCCGACCTCGACCGCCGCGAGGGTGCGCCGCTGCCCGGCACGCACGTGCAGCCCGTCCGCCTGGGCCTGGACCAGGACCGGGGTCAGCACCCCGAGCGTCTTGATCGAGGCGAGGAACTGCGGGTCCAGGTCCGCGTCGGTGCGGACGTTCGCCTCCAGCAGCAGCGACCGGGGGTCGACCTCGACGAGCCGCGCACCTTCCGGCGCGGGAGCGAGTGGGGTCGTCTCGTCTGTCTCAACCGCAGCAGTGGTAACAGTGGCATTCATGGTGTGGGTCTCCTTGCGGGTGGTGGTCTGGCCTGCCTGGTTGGCTGGCCGGTGAGCGCCCGTGTTCTTCGGGCCTCACCGGCAGGCGCGAGGTAGCACGCCCGGCAGAGGCTCGCGGCAAGGCCGTCCCGACCGGCCCCACTCCCCCACGGCTTGGTCCTTGGTGCGGAGCACCGTCCCCGACCACCCCGCCAGCTCCGGTCGGGACGGCCTTGTCGTGAGGGACGGTCGTGCTACCGGCCACCGCAACCCGCCGGCCCCACCCAGCGACCGCCACGGGCGACCGCGCCGACGAGCTCGCGCGCCCGCAGGGCCCACCGCCAGGTGCGGTGAACCGCGGTCTCCACCCGCTCGAGGTGAGGCGAGCGGCTAGGACGTGTCTCCTAACGGCCCGAGGCGATGGGCTGAGCGAGCGACGTTCGGTGTGGGTCAGCGTCTGATGCAGGGCGAGGCGGCATGATCAGGCCATGGGTCTGCTCACCGAGTACTTCGTCGCTTTGACGGACGATGCCGCCGCCTTGGTTCACGGGGGCTCGATCCCGCCGCACGCGGTGGACGGCGGTGGGATCGAGCCGGTCGTGCATCTGGGGACGCTCGAGGAACTGCTGACGGGCAGGACGTTCGAGGAGGTTCTCGACGACGCACCGACGTCGCCGGTCGCGGACCGTAACGGAGGTGAAGAGCTCGTTCTCCGGATCACGGACGAGCTGGCCCGGGTCCTCGCCGAAGTGAGTGACAGCCGGCTTGAAGAGGTCGTCGTCCCCTGGTCCCAGACCGAAGAGCTGGAGGGCGCCGATCCCGCAGACCTGGCCACGTTCGCCCGTGAGCTCTCCGCACTCGCGCGCCAGGCACGCGCCGACGGAGGGCACGTGTACTGCTGGTTCAGCCTGTGACAGCCGCAGCGACTGGCTAGGGCCTCGCACCCGACGGTGCGCGGAGCCAGGCCAGAATCGCGGCCAGGACGGCGCGCCGCCGCGGTAGGTCAGGGCGAGCTTGTCGTAGCGGGTGGCGAGGCCGCGCCAGTGCTTGAGGGCGTTGAAGGACCGCTCGACGACGTTGCGGCCGCGGTAGGCGTCGGGGTCATAGGTGACGGGCCGACCGCCGCGTGAGCCGCGCCTCTTGCGGTGTCCTTGCTGGTCGCGCGGTTCGGGGATGACCGCGACGATCCCACGACGGCGCAGCTCGGTGCGGATCGCCCGGGAGGAGTACGCCTTGTCCGCCAGCACCGAGTCCGGGCGCGTGCGCGGACGGCCCGGTCCGAGGCGCGGGACGCGGATCGCGTCCAGGACCGGCAGACACATCGGGGCATCGCCGCCCTGCCCCGGTCCGACCATGACGACCAGCGGGAGCCCTCGGCCGTCGACCGCGTGGTGGATCTTCGTGGACAGCCCGCCCCGGGACCGGCCGATCGCATGGTCAGCCGGCTCCGATAACTGATTCCTGTGATTCGCGCCTGCCCCCCGTGGTGCGGGGCAGGGTCGCGGCGTGCTGATGGGTCCGGTTGATCGTGGAGTCGATCGAAACCGCCCAGTCGATGTCACCGGCCGCGTCGGCCTGGGCGAGCAGCTCGGTCAGGACGTTGTCCCAGGTCCCGTCCCTGGAGAACCGGGCGTGTCGCTTCCAGACCGTCTGCCACGGCCCGAACTCCGCCGGCAGATCGCGCCAGGCGACCCCGGTCCGGTACCGGTAGACGATGCCCTCGACCACCTGCCGGTGATCGCGAAACCGGCGTCCCGGCTTGCCCACGTCCAAGGGCAGCAGCGGAGCGATCCGCTCCCACTGAGCATCGGTCAACACCGCACGACGAGACACCCGCACAGCATCCCGGCGACCGCAGCGGAGGTTGGGAGACGCGCCCTAGGTGTACTCGGCCAGGACGTTGGTGACGTGAGCGGTCGTTGACGACAGGAGAACCTCCGGCTGGGCTGTGGCTTGTCTAGGGCCCACTGCCATCCGGAGGTTCTCGTGTCCCACGCTAACGCTCGGCTGAACGTGCACGGTCGGCGCCTGTTGATCGCCCGAGTCGCGCAGGGACGCCCCGTGGCGCACGTGTGCGCCGAGCTGGGTGTCTCGCGTCAGACCGGCTACCGGTGGGTGCGTCGGTGGCGCGCCGAGGGGGACGCCGGACTGCGTGATCGCTCCAGCCGTCCCCGGCACAGCCCGACTCGCACCCGCCCGGAGGTCGAGTCGGCGATCTGCGCGTTACGCCTCAGTGAGCGCCGCGGGCCCGACCACCTCGGGCCGACGCTCGGGGTCGCGGCGCGGACGGTCTCGCGGGTCCTGCGCCGGCACGGTCTGCCACCGCTGCGCGACCTGGACCCGCTGACCGGGCAGGTGATCCGCGCGAGCAAGGCCACCGCCGTCCGCTACGAACGCGACCGCCCGGGCGAGCTGGTCCACGTCGACGTCGAGAAGCTCGGACGCATCCCCGACGGCGGCGGCTGGAAGGCATACGGACGGGTCGCCCGCGTCGCCGACCGGCACAAGGCCGTCCCGATCGGTTTCGACTACGTGCACTCGATGGTCGACGACCACTCCCGCCTGGCCTACTCCGAGGTCCTGCCCGACGAGAAAGGGGCCACCTGCGCCGCCTTCGTGACCCGCGCCGCAACCTACTTCGCCGACCACGGCATCACCCGGATCGAGCGGATCATGACCGACAACGCCTGGGCCTACCGGTGGTCCCTGCGCGCGGTCGCCGCCGACCTCGGAGCCAAGCAGGTCTTCATCCGCCCTCACTGCCCCTGGCAGAACGGCAAGGTCGAGCGCTTGAACCGCACCCTGGCCACCGAGTGGGCCTACCGCCAGGTCTTCACCAGCAACGACCAACGCGCCGCAGCCCTTGCCCCCTGGCTCGAGCACTACAACACTCGCAGGCGCCACAGCGCCCTCGGAGGACTACCGCCCATCAGCCGCCTGTCACCAACCTGACGGCGAGTACATCCAGGACGACGCCCGGCGGGATCGACATCGCGGCTGCGGCCGCGACGTCGGGAACCGGGAGGTGAGGTCGGTGCCCTGTCGCGACCACACCGAGGCGGTGTCCCCCGCCCGGAACACGGCCGCCCGGCTCGTTGACTGAACTCGTGGAGCATCCGGCGCGGCGCAGGGCCGTCGGACACTCGAGCTATCGAGCGGACAGCCTGGCTGAGGTGTCATTCCCGGACTTCACCCCGTCCGGTCGGGTCTGCCCCCAACGTTCCGAGGTAGGTGGGCGTTGTGGCTGCAGGAGTACGGATGACCTGGAAGGACGCCGGTGGCGCACTGGAGGAAGACCCTGGACCAGATGGTCCTGGAGCGACGCTCGGCGTTAATCGCCTACGGGTGCTTGTTCGTCGTAGACCGTCGCGACGCTGAGGACCTCGTGCATGAGGCGCTCGTACGCACGTTCGCGCGCCCCCGGGTGGTCACCGACGTCCACGCGGCGGAGGGCTACGTCCGGCAGGCGATCCGGACGGTTTACCTGGACCAGGCGCGACGGCGACGCACCTGGCGCGAAAAGGCTCACCTGTTCGCCGGTGAACCACCGGCCAGATCAGCTGAGGAGGCCGGAACGGCTGCGACCGACGTCGCGGCAGCGCTGGTCCTGTTGTCCCCGCGTGAGCGCGCCTGCGTGGTGCTCCGCCACTTCGACGACCTCCCGGTCTCCGAGGTCGCCGCCGCTCTGCAGATCAGCGAGGGCTCGGTGAAGCGGTACCTGGCGGACGGCACACGCAAGCTCCGCGTCACTCTGCACGACGGGGCCGGCGAGGCCACCACCGTGCACCTCAACGACACGAGAAGGAGCCGGTCGTGACCGATGACCTTGCCGCCGCGCTGCGCGGTTTCGCCGAGTCCGAGCGCCGCCTCGCGGACGCCACCGCGCCCGATCCCGGACGCGAGTCCGACGCGATCGCGCGCCGGGTGGGCCGTCGCCGCGCCTTCCGAGCCGCGTCGAGCAGCGTGGCCGCCCTCACCGTGCTGGGTGGGCTCGCCGTCGGTATTCACGCCACGAGAGGACCTGCACCCGAACCACCGGCCCGTCCACTGCCCGTGGCTACCGCCACGGCGTCGCCGACCACCTCGCCGTCCACACCGGCTCCCACTGCGTCGTCGACGCCTTCTGCCAGCTCCGCCACTCCGATGCAGACGCTCGCGCTCGAGGAAGCAGAACCGATGCCTCCCGAGATGCTGGAGACGACTGACGCGCGTTGGCGGCTCGTCACCTACATCGATCCCACCTACGTCGGCTTCGAAGGCGTCGTCGCTCCCGCCGGGTACTACCTGTGGAGCCCTGAGGGGCGTCTCTACCTCGTACCGGCGGCACCGAGCCTGCTGGGGGCTGTCATCCGCGACTGGCTCCCCGGCAGCGCGCTGGTCGTGGAAGAGTCCATGGACTCCGGGGAGACGTGGGTGACGGACCTGCTCACGGGCGATCGCGGGCCCACGCTGGGCGATGACGCGCTCTTTGCACGCGACGGGACGTCCGACGTCTTCTCGTTCGACGGCTGGGCTGGACGTCCGGAGGGCGTGAACCTTCGCCGCTCGTCCATCGACGGCGTGCCCAGCTCGCAGATCCCTGCCTTCGTCGCGCAGTACGGCGCCGAGGTTCTCCTCCCCCACCCAGACCGCACGCGGCTCCTGCTGAACGACTCCACCGGCCCCCGGGTCCTGCGCACCGACGGCCTGGCGTCCCTGGCTATGCCGTCCCCGTACCCGGGTCGACCGGCGGCGTGCCGCGCCTGGATGTGGGTGGGCGACACCGACGTGCTCCACGAGTGCGCGGAGAGCGGCGCGACCGACTTCGTCGTCGGCGAGCCGAGCGAGTTCTGGCTCGTGCCGGTCGGGCAAGGCACACCACGCCGACTCTCCGGCATGCCCGAAGCGGGGACGCTCGGCGGCGCGTGGCGAGTCGGCGACCGCACCGTCGCGGGCACCTTCGGTGTCAATGCACCGGAGGCCGCCTGGTGGGACGTGTCGAACGGCACAGCCACCCGGCTGGGCAGGGGCACCCACGACGACCTCCAGGTCGTCGACGTGCGCGGCGGCGAGCTGATCGCGACCGAGCGCCTCATCGAGCTGAGTCGCGACACCCGCATGGCCGCGCTCGTCGCTGCCGACCCCCTCACTGGGCAGAGCCGCCGGGTCCTCGAGGGTCCCCCAGGGAGCGGTCCCGCACTGCAGGTCTTCCCGCAGACACATCCTCTGGCGCCACAGACGGTGCCCGGGAATTGACCACCGGAGGGGCCGAGCCGCCGGCGGTCCCGTCGACGGCACGGACCAGGTGCAGTGCAGGAACCCGTCGAACTTCGGCTCCCAGACCGAACCGCACCATGGCCACCGAGTGGGCCTACCGCCAGGTCTTCATCAGCAACGCCGAACGCGCCGCCGCTCTTGCCCCCTGGCTCGAGCACTACCACACGTGGCAGGCGCCACAGCGTCCTCGGAGGACTACCGCCCATCAGCCGCCTGTCACCAACCTGATGGCCGAGTACAGCTAGGAGCCCCTCAGGCGACTTGCCGCGAGAGATCCGGCAGGCGGCAGGCGCGACGTCGCGTCGGCCCGGCCGTGTCTTGAGTGCCGCTGTTCACCCAATCGGCGGTGTGGGTGGTTCGTCGCGCACGAGTAACAAATGGGGCATCTCCGACGCAGTAGTTCAGGAGATGACTGGGCCAGATGCCGCGCAGGGGGCGGAGATCGAGGCTGCTCGTTCGCGCCCAAAAGTAGGAGGATCACGCATGAGGCAGACACGCCTCGCCACCGTCTCCGTTGCTTTCGCTCTTCTCATCGCTGCTGCGGCACCGATGAGCGCGAACGCGGCGACTCCTGATGACCAGCAAGGGCTGAAGGTCGAAGCGACATCACTGTCGCCTGCCGTGCCGGGCGCAGACGCGCCTGAACTGGACGAACTCGCTCTGCCGGTGATCCCGGAAGGCCTGCTTCAGGCCGCGAACGACCTCGCACTCAAGCTTGGTGACCACGCGAAGCTGGCGTCCGTTGGGGTCAGCACGGACCGCACGAAGATCGAGGTGTACTGGCACGGCAGACGGACCGCCGAGCTCAACGGAGCGGTCGCGGCAGCCAAGGCGGCCGGGGCCTCGGTGAGCATCAAGGCCAGCACCTACTCCCCTGAGGACTTGCGCACCAAGGCACAGCAGCTCGTGGCGGGTGCCGCGGGCGTCTCCGTCGCCTCAGCCGGCGTGCTCGCGGATGGTTCGGGGCTCACCGTAAGCCTCGCCCGCGCCGATTCTGGGACTCGTGTTGCCCAGCGCTCTTCCGCCAACCCGGAAGGCACTGTCTCTGCCTTCGCCGACGTCCCTGTCACCTTCAAGGACGACGCCCCGGTCACCGCTGCCGATCCCACACCGTCCCGCCAGCTCGACCTCTACCGGCTCGGAGGGGCCCGGATCTGGCGCTACAACGGGTTGGACGTGCTTGGGGCGTGCACGAGCGCGTTCGCCGTGAAGAATCCGAGCGGTGGCGCTGGGCTGCTGACTGCCGCGCACTGCGGGGGAAGTGGGAGCAGGTGGATCGCCTGGGACAAGGAGCTCGGCGGCACCACGTGGACGAACTTCGGCAACATCGTCGCGCGATCCACTCAGTACGACGGCGCCATCATCGACACCGGGTCGTCCTTCACCTACATGTGGACGAGCGGCTGGAACTCCACCGTGTACACGCCCATCAACGGGATGGTTGCGCCGCTGGTGGGCCAGGAGCTCTGCTACTCCGGCTCCTACTCCGGGCTGGTCTGCGGGAACATCGTGACGGAGAAGTACACCTACTACTCGCTCGGTGGCGACCTCACCAACATCAAGGGGATCACCACCGTCAACAACGCCGGAGTCCCTGCAGCGGGCAAGGGGGACAGCGGCGGTCCGGGGTATGTCCTGTCGAGCACAAGCACGGGCTTCAAGCGGTACGCCGCCACCGTCATCTCCGCGATCCCTCAGAACAGCCCTCCGACCTGCTCCGGTCTCCCAGGCGCTGAGGGAGGCCGCGTATGCAGCGTCACGGTGTTCAGCACCCAGGTGCTCGACATCCTGGCTGATACCGGCTGGGTGATGCAGTAGTCCGACGACGGCCCGGGAGCGTCGCCCGCTCCCGGGCCGTCTACTCCGCTGTACGGACGTCGATCGCCTCGGCGTCGATACGGCTTGCCAAGCACTCGACGAGCCGGCGCACGTCCTCGATGTCGGCGTCTGGCTTCAGGCGGCCCGATGCCCCGGTCGTGGGCATGTCGGCGCTCATGACTGAGGTCTGCACAGCCGGGTCGTCGAAGCATCCCAGGGCGGGCTCGACCTTCCCTGTGATGGACACGACCCAGGGGCCTTGGGGTGGGATCTCAACGTTCGACGCTCCACCGGGTCCGCCTGACCCGAATCCTCTTACGGCTGCTGCGCCCGCTAGCGCGACAAGTGCTGCGATCCCCAGGATGGCCCACTGCTTCTTCATCGCACTCCTCTCCTTCGCCTCGCGCGCCGATGGGGAGAGCCAGGCGGAGTGCGCCCTGCCCGCGAAGCGGTGTCCCCACGACTGCCACAGTGCCACTCGCTGCCCGGTTCATGTGTCGACTCACACGGAACTTGCACGAGAGCGGGTGACTGCGGGGGGTCGCGCGGATGGAGGGAGCGCAGCGACCGCCGCGCGAGCTCGTTCCGCCCCCGGCGGCGCAGCCGCTTGCAGGGCAGGGCGCGTAGGCGATGATGGAGCGGCGGGAGGGGGCGAACACCCGCGGGCTGCGCGGCACAGCGCACCGCGCAGCGTGGCCGTGTCAACTCGACTTGGCCCCACCGTGACGACCTGATTTGGCCCCACCTGCCGGCCGTGAGGTGGTGAACGGTCGGCTCAGGAGCCTTCGGCGCGAGCTCGCGGCCGTCGCCTACTTGGCCCCATCTCCTGCAGCAGTTGGGCGCTTATCGTGGATGCGTGAGCAGGAAGCCGGACCGCCGCAAGTCCTTCGCCGACGTGGTTCGAGAGGTGCTTGAGCAGCCGACGGTCAGCGAGCCAGAGTCTGGCGGCGTTACTGACCCCGAAGGGACGCGTTGGCGCCCGAGCAAGAGCAGCATCAGTGAAGGGCAGGCGCATGCTCTTCTGAAGCATGGGGCGCGCGTGGCCTGGGACCCTTGCGGCTGCGGTGGCTACTGCGGGTTCACCTGGTTCGGGCCGGAGGAAGCAGCCCGCTTGTTCGCCTCTGGAACGCCAACGGTCCGGAACACGAAGCGGCGACGCGGGAACATCAGCGAGTGGACGGCTGACGACGGTCGGGTCCTCGTCGTTGCGGAGGATGCGGTGCGCTGGGCAGACCTCATGGCGTAGGGGACCGCTCTGTGCCCTGCCCTGCTCGTTGTGCGCGGGCGTGGGCGAGCCGGTAGGAGATGGCGCCGGTCTCGATGATGTTGTCGCCAAAGGTGAGGCGGTCGACGATCGCGGCGCAGAGCCGGGGGTCGGTGAAGGTCTTGGTCCAGCCGGAGAAGGACTCGTTGGACGCGATCGCGACGGAGTTGGTCTCTTCGCGTTCGGTCAGGACCTGGAAGAGCAACTCGGCGCCGCGCCGGTCGAGCTCCATGTAGCCGAGCTCGTCCAGGCAGAGCAGGTCGACCCGGCCGTAGCGGGCGATGGTCTTCGACAGGACCCGCTCGTCGGCGGCCTCGACGAGCTCGTTGACGAGCTTGGCCGCCAGGACGTACTTGACCCGGTGCCCGGCCATCGCCGCGGCCGCACCGAGGCCGATGAGCAGGTGGGACTTGCCGGTGCCGGAGTCCCCGATCAGACACAGCGGTTCGCCCTTGGCGACCCAGGCGCAGGCGGCGAGCTGGGCGATGAGGGCGGGTTGGATGTGGGGGTTGGCGGTGTAGTCGAAGTCCTGCAGCCACTTCTCCCGGGGGAATCCCGCAGCGGTGATCCGTCGGGCGCAGCGGCGCCTCGCGTCCTGGGCCTCACCTGACACCTAAGCACCGCCGTTGGCCCTGAGACATGTACTCAAACCTTCGTTTAAGTGCATGCGCTCGGCGGGAGGCCAGCGAGTGCGCTGGGAGGTCGCGCGGTGCGCGCAGCAGGTGGTGGGCGCGGTCTGCGAAGTGGTCCAGGAGCGAGAGGTCGACGTCGGAGCCGCCGAAGCGTGTGTGCAGGATGCTGCTGATGTCAGACGCGGTGCTCGGACCGGGTAGCTCGAGCACGGTGTCGACCCAGGGGCCGTACTCGTCGGGCATCTCCTCGCGCCAGGCGTGCAGGCCCCGAGGGTCGACGCGCCACACCGTCTCCACGAGCTCGCTACGCACGCGCTCGGTGATCATCCGGACGCAGAGGCCGTTCACGTGCTCGGCGGCCAGAGTTCCGGCGTCCAAGGGGAGGGCGCTCGACTCGGCCTCGTCGTCGTAGCGGAGATCGATCAGATCCGAAGGGTCGTCGTCGGCATAGGTCAGGTACGCCCATCCGCCAACATCGTCGCGCCAGCGCCAGCGGTTGACCGCCCATGTGTCCCGGTCGAAGGCTGGCCCGGGAGCGACGGGCTGCCACTCGGACGTGGACAGGGTGCCGGTGTGGCAGTGAACCGCTCCGAGCGCGGCTGCTGGTTCCGGGAGCACGGGCGGTGCCCCGGGGGATGTCTCGGAGGAGGGCAGCAGCACGAGCGTGAACACCGCACCGCGGCGAGATGCCCGCGCCACCGGACCCCAAGTTGGCCGGTAGGGGCCGGACGGGATCGCGTAGAGCTCTCCCTCGTGAACGCGCATGGCACTCATCATCCGTTGACGCGGGCAGCTTGTAGGACCCGCCGGGTGTACTCAAACGATCGTTTGAGTACATGTACGCGGGCGCCGGCCGGCGACGTCAGTTCCTGCTCGAGCGGGGTCGTCAGTCCTCGCCGACGTACCGGCTCGCGAAGAACCACCGGACGCGGTCGTCGACCCCGGTGGAGGGCGAGAGGGTGCAGGCCGGGCGGACGTCGATGCGGGTGCGGACAGCGACGGCCTCACCGAGGAGAACCTCGAGCTGGAGCACGATGTCGTCGATGTCGTCGTCCCTCTCCGGCGCCGCGGGCGGCACCTGGACGACGAGGACGACGTCGTTCCCGTTGACCTCGACCCCCATCGTGCGCGTAGGTCGGGATCAGGCGCAGCGCGGCCGCGGCGCCCGCCCACGATGTGGCGGACGGCTCCGTGCAGAGACCATGGGCTTGCTGGGCGACCCGGTGATCCTCGTCACGCTGCGGGGCCTGCACGCACGCTGACCGACGTCGTGCTCCTGATGGCCCCCGCCCGGGGCGTACGGCTAGCGCCGGGGTCCGGCGTCAGCGACATCCTTCGGGAGCTCGCCCCGCTCTCCCGGGTCCCGCGGGTCGATCCACGCCAGGTACAGGGACTGGCCGGCTCCAGCGCCGACCTGCTCGATGAGGAAGTCGCACGGCAGCTCGTGGCCCGAGGCGTGCAGGACGGGCAGCTCCAGCGGCACCCCGAGCACGTGGGCTCGGCCCGTGCTGAGGTGCCGGCTGAAGCCGGCGATGTGTGCTTCGCGCAGGGACGGTGGGATGAGCGTGACGATGCGTCGCCCGACGAGGTCGTCGACGTCCCAGCCCAGGGAGGCGGCCAGCCCGGCGCTCACGGCCAGGATGCGGTTGCGGGCATCGGAGGCCACCACCCCTCGAGGGCTGGACCGGACGTGCTCGATGATCGTCGCGATCTCGGCGCTCGACCGCACGGCTTCCGCGTCGACCTCGAAACGCGTGTGCGCGCTGCCGGCCCACGGCCGCGGCGGGACCCCGCGCAGCTGGCTCTGCACCTGCTCGCACACCCAGTCCCGGACGGCGACGATCTCGGGCTGGCCGGGGAAAGCCAGGAGCGAACCGTCAGCAGCGAGCTGCTCCCCCGCGTCGAGCACGTCCTGCAGGGCGGCGGACGAGGCCGCGGCGCCCGGCAGCACCTGCAGGGTGATGTCCACGGGCGCCCGGACCTCACGCAGCGGGCTGGGGTGCCCTTCGGGGAGTGTCACCCGGCGCCCGGTGCCCCGGGGAGCCTCCTGCGCCTCGACGGCGACCAGGTCGAGGACCGCCGTACGGGCGACCTCGGCACCGGCGAAGTCGAACGTGGTCTCCGGGTGGCTCGCGCTGTACAGACGGAGCTCACGCAGGATCGCGTCGTGGTGCTCCTGGGCCGCCATCCAGAGCGTCGGCGGCACCCCTTCGAGCACGACCCGGCCGGTCGGGGGTGGTGGATCCACCGCCGGCCGGTTCGACGGGGTGCTCGGGGTGACCTCCCACTGCTCCTCCTCGAAGGCGGCGAGGACCTCCTCGAGAGTGGGCTCCGCCGCCGCGCCGGTCAGGGTGAACCAGGCGACCTTGCCGTCGTCGAGCTGGATCACGCCGCACCGGTCCGTCATGGCGGCCACCATCCCCATGCCCCGGCCCGTCGTCGCCTGGGCGCCGTAGCTCCGCTGCCTGGGTCCTGTGGGGCTGTAGTCGCGGACCTCGACACGCACGTCCTGCGGGCTCACCGCCACGGAGACCTCGATCGCCGTCTGGGCATGGAGGACCGCGTTCGTGACGAGCTCGCTCACGGCGAGCTCTGCCGCGTCGATCCAGGCGTCGTGCCCGGCACCGGCCAGGAGCTCCCGGACGAGGCGCCGAGCCGCCGCAGGCGCGTGGAGGTCGGGGTCGAGCGAGAGATCGCCCCCCGGGCGCAGCCGCAGCGGCCCGTCGTCCGTCACCGCAGCTCTCGCATCGCCGCATCGTACTCGCCGCTCGGCTCGCCACTGAGGCCCCCCGCGGGTGATCACTCAGAGACGTCCCCCCCTCGCCGACAGGTGGACCACCGGTGCGAGGAGCGAGAATGCCTGAGCGCGACGACCTTGCTCACAGCCGTCTGCCTCGTCGCCGGCGACCGCGCAGCCGAACGGGACGGAGTGCACGTGAGTGAGACCGAGGCGTCACGCGGCGTGGGGCGGACGCACGACGACGCCGAGCCCGACGGTGTCGGTCGTGACGTCGTCGTCGACCACGCCGCCGTGTTCGCACAGATCCCGACGTCCTACCTGGTGATGTCGCCGGTCGCGCCCGCCTACCGGATCCTGGACGCCAACGGGGCGTACCTCGCCAACGTCGGCCGGACGCTGGAGGAGATCGTCGGGATACCGGTGTTCGAGGCGTTCCCACCGACCGCGGAGACGCTCGACGAGCACGGCGTCCCGTGGATCCGGACCTCGTTCGACCGCGCTGTGGCGACCGGGCGCCCCGACCCCATGCCGCTCCAGAAGTACGACGTGCCCGACCCGGAGACGGGCGGGATGGTGGAGCGGTACTGGTCACTGATCAGCGTCCCGATCCTGGACGCCGCGGGCCGGGTGGTGCTCCTGGTGCAACGCGCGGAGAACGTCACCGACTTCATGCAGGAGAGCCGTCGCCACGACGTCGAACGGGCGCGTGGTGAGCACTGGGAGCGCCGTGCGACGGAGGTCGAGGCGGACCTCTTCGCGCGCGCCGAGGACCTCGCTGCCGCACTGCGCGCCAAGGACGTCGCCAGCCGGCGCCTGGCGAGCCTGGCGGACGTCAGCCTCCGGGTGGGGTCGGCGGACACGGTCGCCGAGCTGATCGACGTGGTGTTCGGGTCCGGGCTCCCTGTTCTGGACGCGAGCGGCGGTTCGATCGCGGTGCGCGCACCAGGCCGGGACGTGCTGCACCTCACCGTCACCGCCTCGCTCGGTGGTGACGTGCAGCGTGCGTTCGGGGAGCTGCCGCTGGACGGGCCGATGCCCTCCTCGATCGCGGCTCGCGGCAGCCTCGTCCTCATCCCGAACCGTGCCGCGGCTGCCGGGTACCCGGGTCTGCTCGACGCGATGGCGATGACCGTCGAGCCCACGCACGCCTGGGCGGTGCTCCCGCTCCAGATCGGTCCTCGTCTGCTCGGGTCGATCGCCGTGGCCTTCGTGAGCGAGCGGGCGTTCCCCGCCGAGGAGGTCGAGCTGCTGCGGGCGTTCGCGGCCCAGTGCGCCCAGGCGCTCGACCGGCTCCAGGTGCGCGACGCCGAGCGACACCGCGCTGCTGAGGTGCAGAGCATCGCCGAGACGCTGCAGCGTGGGCTGCTCACCTCGCCGCCCCCGAGCGACGACCTGGAGTTCGCGGTCTCGTACCAGCCCGCCCAGCGCGTCGCTCAGGTGGGTGGCGACTGGTACGACGTCTTCCACACCCCGGACGGGACGGCCCACCTCGTCATCGGAGACGTCGCCGGCCACGACCAGGACGCCGCCGCTGCGATGGCGCAGGTCCGGAACATCCTGCGCGGCATCGCCCAGACGAGGCACGAGTCGCCGGCGGTCGTCCTCGGAGCTCTCGACGACGCGCTGCACCACCTCCGGCTCGACGCGATCGCCACGCTCGTCCTGGCTCAGGTCAGGAGGTCCGGTGACGGCAGCCGGCTCCTGCTCTGGTCCAACGCCGGTCACCCACCACCCGTCCTGCAGCGCGCCGACGGGCGCGCGGTGCTGCTCGACGCGCCACCCGACCTCCTCATCGGCGCTCGACCCGGAGCAGAGCGCCACGACCACAGCATCACGCTCACGTCGGGCGACAGCCTCCTGCTCTACACCGACGGGCTCGTCGAGACGCGCGGCGGCGACCTCACCACCGACCTCGAACGCCTCGTGCGCCGCGTCGAGGAGCACGACCCCGCCCGAGGACCCCAGGCCCTGCTCGAGCACGTCGGCGCTCGCCCGGCGTCCCACGACGACGACATCGCCCTGCTCTGCGCCCGCGCCCGATGAGTGACCCGGCCGCGGCCGAGGCGATGGAGCATCGGCGCGAACCACGCACCCAGCACCCGGCGAGCCAGGGCCGCGGACCTCGCTGAACGCTGTTCCGGTCCCCGACGCGAGTCGCTCCGGACCGATGCCGAGAACGCCCAGCCTCGAGCCTGACGCCTGCGACGACGACGGCCTCTCCGGGGGGCTCCGCTGGGCCACCGACAACTTGTGGCAACTCGTTGCCGACCTCCGGCCCGAAGGCTGTGATGACGGAGCCAGACATCCACCGACGGGGAGCATCCGATGACCACAGCAATCGCCGAGCAGCAGGAGGCGGCCCGCCGCCCGCTGAAGTGGAGGGCGCTGGTCGGTTACAGCCTCGGTGACTTCGGCTGCAACCTCGCGTTCTCGCTCGGCTCGACGTTCCTGCTGTATTACTACACCGACGTGGCCGGACTGACCGCCGCCACGGTCGGGACGATGTTCTTCGTCGTGCGGCTCTGGGACGCTTTCGCCGACATCATCGCCGGTCGCGCGGTCGACCGGACGATGACGCGGTGGGGCAAGTTCCGCCCGTTCATCCTCTTCTTCGCCGTGCCGCTGCTGTTCATGAGCTTCTTGACTTTCCGCGTGCCGACCGGCCTGGACGACGTGGGGACGCTGCTCTACGTCTACCTCACCTACGCCGTCCTCGGGCTGCTGTACTCGCTGGTCAACATCCCGTACGGCTCGCTCGCCTCCGCCATGACCCAGTCGGTCCACCAGCGAGCGAAGCTGGTCGCGGCCCGCACGCTCGGCGCGGCCGCCGGCGGCGTCCTGATCAGCTACATCATCGCCCCGCAGATCTCGGCCCTGCGCGCGCAGAAGGACACGCTGTCCCCCGAGGTCTACCTCGAGCGGGCCCAGGCCATCTTCACGAACATCACCCTGCTCTTCCTGGTGCTGGGCACGATCGCGTTCGGCCTGACGTTCCTGTGGTGCCACGAGACGGTGGTCCGGCGCTCGCCCAGCGTGACCGTCAAGGAGACGTTCGCGACGCTGCGCCAGAACCGCCCGCTCGCCATTCTCTGCGGCGCCAGCTTCTTCTACCTGATGGGCTACTACACCGTCACGGGCGCCACGCTCTACTACGCGACGTACATCCTCGGTGACCCGGGGCTCGCTTTCCAGGTTGCGCTGCTCAGCACGGGTGTGCAGATCCTCATCACGCCCTTCTGCCCGAAGCTGATCGCCCGGTTCGGCAAGAAGACGCTGTTCCAGTACGCGGGCTTCCTGACGGTCGTCGGCGGTGTGGGCCTCTTCCTCACGCCGAACGGCATGATCTGGCTGGCGCTGCTCTGCCTGGGGATCAAGGGGGTGGGCTTCTCCCTGATCAACACCATGATGTTCGCCCTCGAGCCCGACACCGTCGAGTACGGCGAGTGGAAGACCGGGGTGCGGTCGGAGGGCGCGACCTACGCGATCTTCTCCTTCACCCGCAAGCTCACCCAGTCGATCGGCGGCGCCGCGACGGCGTGGGCGCTGGCGCTGGGCGGGTACGTGTCGGCGACGACCGAGGTCGCCACCCCGGACCAGCCGGAGTCGGCGCTGCTCGCGATCAAGGTGGTCTTCGGTCTGGTCCCGGCGGTCGCGGCGGTGCTCGCCATGATCGTGTTCATCACCTACCCGCTCACCGACCAGCGGTTCCGCGAGGTCCGCGACGAGTCCGAGGCACGCAAGGCCGCGCTCGACCACGCCGTGCTCGGCGACCGTGGCGCGGTCTGACCCCATCACACGAGGAGACACCACCATGTGGACCCTGTCCGGCTTCGCCGACGAGATCGACCCCGACCTGGAGACCCAGTGCGCCACGCTCGACGAGCTCGGCATCACGCACATCGAGCTCCGCAGCGCCTGGGGCACCAACGTGCTGGACCTGAGCGACGAGCAGGTCGAGGAGGCTGCCGCGATCCTGGCGGCGCACGGCCTGTCCGTGTCGTCGATCGGCTCACCGATCGGCAAGATCAACATCGAGGACGACTTCGACGCCCACCTCGTGCGGGCGGACCGGGCGCTGGCTGTGGCGCGGCGTCTCGAGGCCCCGTTCATCCGGATCTTCTCGTTCTTCCTGCGTCCCGACCAGGCGCCTGCGGACCACCGCGACGAGGTGCTCCGGCGGATGACGGCGCTCACCGAGCGGGCCGCGCCGACCGGGATCGTGCTGCTGCACGAGAACGAGAAGGACATCTACGGCGACGTCCCCGACCGTGTCCTCGACATCGTCGAGTCGGTGGGCTCACCGTCGCTCCGGCTGGCCTGGGACGCCGCGAACTACGTCCAGGTCGGTGTGACCCCGTTCACCGACGGCTACGCCCGGCTGCGCCCGTACACCGACTACGTCCAGGTCAAGGACGCGGTCCTGGCGACCGGCGACGTCGTGCCGGCCGGCGAGGGCGACGGGCAGCTGCGCGAGACGGTCCGCGCGCTGGCCGCCGACGGCTTCGACGGCTTCTTCTCGATGGAGCCGCACCTCGGCGAGTACAACGATTGGGGGGCGCTGTCCGGGCCCGACAACTTCGCCCGCGCCACGCGGGCGTTCACCGGGCTCCTCGACAGCGAGGGCATCCCGTACGCGTGATCAGCCCCCGGGACGGCACGGGTGAGGCGTCGACGCCCACCTCGACGGCCCCCGCCCAGCGGAGACGCTGGGCGGGGGCCGTTGGTCGTCTCGCGTGCCCCGCTGCCCACGCCGTGGGCTCGCCCGCACGGGCTGCGGTCAGCCCTCGCGCGCGGGGAACAGGCCCTCGGCGCGGATCCGCTCGTTGAGCAGGTCGAGGTACTGCCGCTCGTCGAAGTCGAGCGCGACCTCCTGGTCGAGCCAGCTCGACAGGTGGATCGCGTTGGCGAGCCGCACCCCGTGGATGCCGTCGGCCCCCGGCGCCACGAGCGGGGTGCCGTCGAGGACGTTCAGGGCGAAGTTCTCGAGCACGTCGGCGTGCTGCTGCCCGAAGGGCGACTCGAGCTCGATCGTCTCCTGCGTGTACAGCGTGTCGAGGTCGACCTCGCCGGTGAACAGGCGCATGACGTCGCCCATGCCCATGCCCGCGCTGAGCTCGGCCTCGGGCTTGCGCAGACGGGTCACGACGGCGCGCTTGCTGTCCTCGACGACGATCTTGCCCTGGTCGCCGAGGATCTCGAACCGGTCGGTGCCCGCGATGTCGTAGGTGCAGGTGACGAACGTGCCGGTCACGCCGTCGCCGTAGTCCACGAGCGCGGTGACCTCGTTCTCGACCGCGATGTCGCGGTTCACGCCGTAGCCGAGCTTGGCGTAGACCTTCTGCGGCACGCCGCAGATCCACTGCCACAGGTCGAGCTGGTGCGGCGCCTGGTTCACCAGGACGCCGCCGCCCTCTCCGCCCCAGGTCGCGCGCCAGGCGCTGGAGTCGTAGTAGCCCTGCGGGCGCCACCACGTGGTGATCGTCCAGTGGCTGCGCAGCACGCGCCCGATCTCACCGCTCGCGACGATCTGCTGGAGCCGCTGGTAGAGCGGGTTCATCCGCTGGTTGAACATGATGCCGAAGGTGAGCTCGGGCTTCGTCGCCGCGAGCTCGATGAGCCCGGTGGCCTGGCGCGTGTAGACGCCCGCCGGCTTCTCGACGAGCGCGTGGACGCCCTGGCTGAGGGCGGCGATCCCCATCTCCGGGTGCAGGTAGTGCGGCACGGTCGTCACGACGGCGTCGACGTCGCCCGAGGCGAGCATGGCCTGGTAGTCCTCGTGCACGGGGACGCCGGGGTATGTGGCCCGGATCTTCTCGCGCTTCGCGGGGTCCGTGTCGCAGATCGCCCCGAGCGTCATGTGCGGCACGCGGCCCTCCGTGATCAGCCCGGCGTACATGCCGCCCTGCTGGCCGAGTCCGATGATGCCGAGCCGGATGGCGCTGTCGGCCATGAGCTTCTCCTCTGCGTGCTGTCCCGGGCGAGCGTCGTCCCATCCACACAGCCCGACGATCGATCCAGCAAGCGGTTGCCTCCAGTTGCCGCTGAGCACGTCACCGCCGAGGCAACACACGGCAATCGGTTGCTGGGGCGACGAGGCGCTCCGTAGCGTCACGAGCACCGTCCTGTCGTCTCCGCTGCGGCTGCGACCCGCCCATCACGCTCCCCTGGAGGTCCGCCCATGTGGGTCCTGTCCGGTCACGCCGGCGAGATCGCTCCCGACGCCGTGCCGTCCCGGTGAGCCGGATGCGCTTCGCGCTCGTCGGGTGCGGGGTGATCGCGCCCACGCACGCCCGAGCGCTGCTCGAGCTGCCGGAGCACGCCGAGCTCGTCGCCTGCTCGGACGTGCTGCCGGAGCGGGCGCTCGCCCTGGGGCGCGAGCTCGGGATCGAGGCGCGGCCCTACGAGGACGTCCTCGCGGACCCGACGATCGACGCCGTGACCGTGTGCACGCCGAGCGGGCTGCACGCCGAGGTGGGCGTGCCCGCGCTGCTGGCCGGCAAGCACGTCGTCGTCGAGAAGCCGATGGACGTCTCGCTCGAGGCGTGCGACCGGCTGCTCACGGCTCAGGCGACCTCCGGCACGAGGCTCGCGGTGATCTCGCAGCACCGGTTCGACCCGGCGTCGCAGGCGGTCAAGGCCGCGGTCGACGCCGGGGAGCTCGGTCGGCTCGTGCTCGCGGAGGCGCGCGTGCCCTGGTACCGCACGCAGGAGTACTACGACTCCGGCGCGTGGCGTGGGACGTGGGCGATGGACGGCGGCGGCGCGCTGGTCAACCAGGGCGTGCACACGCTCGACCTGCTGCGCTGGACGTGCGGGCCGGTCCGGACGGTGTACGCCCAGGCGCGCACCGCCGCGCACGAGCGCATCGAGGTGGAGGACGTCGTGTGCGCGACCGTCACGTTCGCGAACGGTGCCGTCGGCTCCGTCGTCGCGTCGACCGCGGCCTACCCCGGGTTCCCCGCGAGCCTCGCGCTCCACGGCACGCGCGGTGGCGCCGTCATCGAGGGCGACCGCCTCGCCGTGCTGGCCACCGTCGACGGCGCCGACCGGGGTGGCGAGGCCGCGAACGCGCACGCCGTGCAGGTCGCGACGGGCGGGACCCGCGCGGCCACGAGGGCGGTCGACGAGTCCTCCCGCGCCGTGACCGCCGAGCTCCGCGCGGACGACAGCCCCGCGCCGGCCGACACCTGGGGGCGCGCGCACCGGGCGCAGCTCCTCGACCTCGTCGAGGCGGTCGAGCAGGGCCGGGCGCCTCTGGTCGACGGGCACGAGGGGCGCAGTGCCGTCGAGCTCGTCCGCGCGATCTACGACTCCGCGCGCACGGGAGAGCCGGTCACCCTCTGACTCCCCGCGTCCCCGGCCCCCACCCCGGCGGCCCCCGCGCGTGGCGGCTCGCTCGTCGAGGACCGTCCCGCACCCACCCCTCAGGAGGAGAACCTCGTGGCAACCATCGGCGTGCAGGCCAGCACGATCAAGAGCGCGTTCACCCAGCTCGGCACGTACGAGACCCTGCGGCGCGTCCGCGACCTCGGCTACCACGCCGTGGAGATCTCCCAGGTCGCGATGACCCCCGAGAACGTCGCCGCGATGCACCGCGCGCAGGACGAGCTCGGCGTCCGCATCGCCGCGCTGTCCGCGAGCCTGACGCCGCAGACGGTCGGCGCGGAGTCGCTGACGACGACGTTCGACAAGATCGTCGACGACTGCCGGACCCTTGGCACCACGATGGTGCGGATCGGGATGCTGCCGCTCGAGGCGGCGGGCTCGCTGGGGCTCGTGACCGACTTCGCGGGCCGCGCGAACGAGGCGGCCGCGCAGCTCGCGGCGGAAGGCATCGACCTCTACTACCACAACCACCACATCGAGTTCGCGAAGCTCGACGGCCGCTTCATGCTCGACGTCATCGCCGACACCGCACCGGACCTCGGGATGGAGATCGACGTGCACTGGGTCCACCGTGGCGGGCAGGACCCCGTCACGACGCTCGCCCGGCACGCGGGACGCGTGAAGCTCGTGCACCTCAAGGACTACCGGATCGGTCTGCTCCCGCCGACCGCCGCGGACCTGCTCGGCGCCGGCGACGTCGCCGGGTTCATGCGCGAGTTCCGCGAGGTGGTGCAGTTCGCGGAGGTCGGGCAGGGGAACCTGGACTGGTCGCCCATCGTGGAGCAGGCGCTGGCGAGCGGCGCGGAGTACCTGTTCGTCGAGCAGGACGACACCTACGGGCGCGACCCGTTCGAGTCCCTGCGGATGTCGCACGACCACCTGGTCGGGCTCGGGTACGCCGACCTCTTCTGAGCTGCGCGTCGCGTGCGCGCCGGCCCCGGGACCGCGACAGTGGTGCGCATGACGACGCACCCGGCCACACCCGCAGGAGGACCCGTGCTCACCCGTGACGACGTGCTCGCCGCCCAGGAGAGGATCCGCGGGCACGTCCGCCGCACGCCCGTGATCGCCGTGGACCCCGCCACCAGCAACTTGTGGCTCAAGTGCGAGTTCCTGCAGCTGGCAGGGGTGTTCAAGACGCGCGGGGCCGTCAACCGCATCCTCACCGGCCTCGAGACCGGCACCCTCGACCCCGCGATCGGCGTCGTCGCCGCGTCCGGCGGCAACGCCGGCCTCGCCCACGCCTACGCGGCCGCCCGGGTCGGGGTCGCCGCGACCGTCTTCGTCCCGCAGACCGCGCCCGCCGTCAAGGTCGCCCGGCTCCGCGAGTACGGGGCAACCGTGCGGCAGGTCGGACAGGAGTACGCCGAGGCGTACCTCGCGGCGGTCGACTTCGCCGGCACCGCGGGAGCACTGTTCTGCCACGCGTACGACCAGCCCGAGATCGCCGCCGGCGCCGGGACCATCGGCGAGGAGATCCTCACCGACGTCCCCGACGTCGACACCATCGTCGTCGCCGTCGGCGGGGGCGGGCTCTTCGCCGGCATCGCCGCCGCAGCCGAGGGCCGCGCCCGGGTCGTGGCCGTCGAACCCGAGCGCATCCCCACCCTGCACAGCGCCCTGCAGGCCGGTCAGCCGGTCGACGTCGCCGTCTCCGGCGTCGCCGCCGACTCGCTGGGCGCCCGGCGCATCGGGAGCATCGCCTTCGACGTCGCCCGACGCACCCGGCCGGTCAGCGTCCTCGTCGACGACGAGGCGATCCTGGCGGCCCGCACGGCCCTCTGGCAGGACCACCGCATGGCCGTCGAGCACGGCGCGGCCGCCGCCTACGCGGGGCTCACCAGCAACGCGTACCGGCCCGCACCGGACGAGCGGGTCGCCGTGGTGATCTGCGGCGCCAACACCGACCCCGGCACCCTCGCCTGACCGGCCCGCGCGGGAGAGAGCGGGCGGCACGCACTCCGACGCCGACTCGTCGACCGGCGGGAAGCAGCATCCCGGCCCTGGGGGTGGACGACGAACGAGGCACGCGCCGGCCGTGCGTCCTGCGTGCGGCGCGCGTCCTGCGGTGGTCGAGCCCATCGCACGTCGCCGCACGCGCACCCCCGCCACCGCTCCGCTAGCATCGCCTGATGGCGATGACAGTGGTGCTCAGCGATCCTATGCCCGTCGACGAGGCGCCCGCTCTCGCCGCGGCAGCCTGCCTCTTCCACGGGTTCAGCGACCCGTCGCGCCTGACGATCCTGCGCCACCTCGCGCTCGGCGAGCACCGGGTCGTCGACCTCACCGAGCACCTGGGACTCGCGCAGTCGACCGTGTCGAAGCACCTCGCCTGCCTGCGGGACTGCGGCCTCGTGACGTCGCGTCCGCACGGGCGGGCGTCCGCGTTCCGGCTGACGCACCCGGAGGCGCTCATGGACCTGCTCGCGTCGGCGGAACGCCTGCTCGCGCTGACCGGGGACGCCGTGGCGCTGTGCCCGACGTCCGGCGTCGGATCCACCGCGCGCGCCGGCGCCGACGGAGCATCCGCGTGAGCGGGACCCGCGAGCTCGACGCGCCGGAGGTCGAGCGGCTGACCCGGCGCGGCCTGCGGCTCGCGCAGCTGACCGTGGCCTACAACGTCGTCGAGGGCGCGGTCGCCGTCACGCTCGGTCTGGGAGCGGGGCTCGTGTCGGTCGTCGGGTTCGGCATCGACTCGGGGATCGAGTCGGTCGCGGCCGTGCTCGTCGGGCTCCGTCTCGCGGGCCGGCTCCGCCACGGGGAGCCGGACGAGCGCAAGGAGCGGCTCACCCTGCGCGCCGTCGCGGCCACGTTCTTCCTGCTCGCTGGTTACGTCACGGTCGAGGGCGTGCGGAGCCTGGTCGGCGGCGAGGCGCCCGGCACGTCCACCCCGGTCGTTCTGCTGCTGGTCGCCTCGATCGTGGTCATGCCGGTCCTCGCGGCGAAGAAGCGTCGGGTCGGCCTCGCGCTCGGCGACGACCTGATCCTCGCCGACGCCGCCGAGACCCGGATCTGCGTGCTTCTGAGCGTCTCGACGCTCGCCGGCGTGGTGCTGTACCAGCTCACGGGAGCCGCGTGGCTCGACCCGGTCGCCGCCTTCGTGATCGCCGCGTTCGCGGTCCACGAGGGCAAGGAGGCCTGGGAGGGCGAGCTCGTCCACGCGGAGGGGCACGACCACGCCGGCTGAGACCGCTCGAGCCGGTCAGCCACCGCTCGCACGGGTCGCCTACCTCGACCAGCCGCGGACCGGCCGGCGCGGGCGAGGAGCGGCGGGCTGCGACGCGCGGGCGGGCGGCCTGAGCGGACCGCTCCCGGACGCGTGGCTAGGGTGAGCCGCATGGCACGGACGGACCGGGTCCCCCGTCGGCGGCTCGACCCCGACGCCCGACGCGAGGCGATCCTGGCGGCGGCCGCCGAGGCGTTCGCGCGCGAGCCGTACCGCGACGTGACCATCGCCTCGGTCGCCCGGCTCGCGGGCGCGTCGGAGGCGCTGCTCTACCGCTACTTCGCCGGCAAGGACCAGCTGTACACCGCGGTCGTCGGTTCTGCGGTCGAGGACCTGCTCGACGCGCAGGCCGCGGCCCTCGCGGACCTGCCGGTGGGCTCCCCGGTCCGTGACCGCGTGACGGTCGCGACGACGGTGTACCTCGACCACGTCGCGCACCACCCGCAGGCGTGGGCTCTGCCGCTCAGCGGCGTCGGGAGCGAGCCGACCGCGACCGTCGAGGTCCGCACCCGCGCGCGCGAGGAGTACGTCCAGCGCCTGCGCGACCTGCTCGCCCCGAGCTCGACGGCGCGGCACGAGTACGCGCTGTGGGGGTTCTTCGGCTTCCTCGACGCCGCGTGCCTGCGGTGGGTCCGCGAGGGGTCCCCGGCCGACGGTCGTCAGCCGCTGCTGGACGCGACCGTCGGCGCGCTCGAGGGGGCGCTCGGCGACTGGGGCGCCTAGCCCGACCGCCCGGTACGGGAGCGCACGCCACCGGCGCGGCGCCGGACCGTTGCGGTGCGCTCGCGCGGTCCGGTACGGTCGGCGTGTTAGTGAATCCGATTCACTAACGGAGGAGGTCGCATGGACCGGTCCGAGCACGGCACCTGGTGGCACGTCTACCCGCTGGGCTTCACGGGCGCGCCGATCCGCACGGCGCACGACGCGCAGCCCCGGCTGGCGCGCCTGACCGCGTGGCTCGACTACGCGGTCGAGCTCGGGGTCGGCGGCCTGCTGCTCGGCCCTGTCTTCAGCTCCGAGACGCACGGGTACGACAGCGTCGACCAGTACCGCATCGACCCCCGGCTCGGTGACCTCGCCGACTTCGACGCGCTCGTGGCCGGCTGCCACGAGCGCGGCCTGCGCGTCGTGCTCGACGGGGTGTTCAACCACGTCGGCGCGGGGCACCCCTGGGTGCGCCGCGCGCTCGCGGAGGGGCCGGACGGTGAGTACGCCCGCTTCTTCCGGATCGACTGGTCCGACCCCCTCGCACCCCGGACCGCGGACTTCGAGGGCCACGCGTCGCTAGTCGCGCTCGACCACGACTCCCCCGCGGTGGCCGACTACGTCACCGACGTCATGACGACCTGGCTCGACCGGGGCGCCGACGGCTGGCGGCTCGATGCCGCGTACGCGGTCCCGCCGCGGTTCTGGGCACAGGTGCTCCCGCGCGTGCGCGCCGCGCACCCGGACGCCTGGGTCCTGGGCGAGGTCATCCACGGCGACTACGCGGCGTTCGCCGCCGCCTCCGGCATCGAGTCGATCACGCAGTACGAGCTGTGGAAGGCGATCTGGAGCAGCCTCGCCGACCGGAACTTCTTCGAGCTCGACTGGGCGCTGACGCGTCACCTGCAGCTCGCGGAGGGACAGCTGCCGGCGACGTTCGTCGGGAACCACGACGTCACGCGCATCGCGACGACGGTCGGCGCGGAGGGCGCGGTGCTCGCGCTCGTCGTGCTGATGACCGTCTCCGGCGTGCCGACCGTCTACTACGGCGACGAGCAGGCGTTCACCGGCACCAAGGAGGAGCGCCTCGGCGGAGACGACGCGGTCCGCCCGGCGATGCCGGACTCCCCGGCGGAGCTCCCGCCCGGGGGCGCGTGGATGTTCCGGGTCCACCAGCAGCTCCTCGCGCTGCGGCGCAGCCACCCGTGGCTCGTGGACGCGGTGACCACGACCACCGGGCTGACGAACACGCGCTACGCCTACACGGCTCGCGCGCGCACGGGGCCGGGTGCACTGCACGTCGAGCTCGACGTGACCGACGGCCACCACGCCGTCGTGCGCAACGCGGCGGGCGCGACGCTCTTCGCGTACGACGCCTGATCTGCCCGGCAGCGCCAGACTGGGAGGATCGACCCGAGCGCAGGGAAAAGGCTTCACTTACCAACAAGTAAGTAATAAAGTCGAGCGCCCGCGCCCGCCCGGCCGGCGACGAACCCGCACCGAACGAAGGAGCTGCCGTGACCGGCGCCCCCTACCAGGACCCGCAGCTGCCTGTCGAGCAGCGGGTCAAGGACCTCCTCGAGCGCATGACCCTGGCGGAGAAGGTCGGGCAGATGCTCCAGCTCGACGCCCAGGCGGACGTCCGGCCGCTCGTCGAGGACCTGCACGCGGGCTCGATCCTGCACGCCGCGCCCGAGCAGGTGCTGCGCGCGCACGAGCTCACCGAGGGCACGCGCCTGCGCATCCCGTTGCTCGTGGCCGAGGACTGCATCCACGGGCACTCGTTCTGGCGCGGCGCGACGATCTTCCCGACGCAGCTCGCGATGGCCGCGTCCTGGGACCCGACGCTCGTCGAGCGGGTCGCGCGGATCACCGCCGTCGAGGTCGCCGCGACCGGCATCCACTGGACCTTCTCCCCCGTGCTCTGCATCGCGCGGGACCTGCGCTGGGGACGCGTCGACGAGACGTTCGGCGAGGACCCGCTGCTCATCGGCGAGCTCGCGTCCGCGATGGTCCGCGGGTACCAGGGCGACGGGCTCGCCGACCCGACCGCGATCCTCGCGACGGCCAAGCACTTCGCGGGGTACTCCGAGACGCAGGGCGGGCGCGACGCGTCCGAGGCCGACATCTCGCGGCGCAAGCTGCGCTCGTGGTTCCTCCCGCCGTTCGAGCGCGTCGCCCGCGAGGGCTGCCGGACGTTCATGCTCGGCTACCAGACCATGGACGGCGTCCCGATCACGGTCAACGACTGGCTCCTCAGCGAGGTCCTGCGTGAGGAGTGGGGTTACACCGGAACCCTCGTGACGGATTGGGACAACGTCGGGCGGATGGTCTGGGAGCAGAAGGTCCAGCCCGACCACGCGCACGCGGCAGCCGCGGCGGTCCGGGCGGGCAACGACATGATCATGACGACGCCGCAGTTCTTCGAGGGCGCGCAGGAGGCCGTCGAGCTCGGCCTGATCGCCGAGCACGACCTCGACGCCGCCGTCGGGCGGATCCTCACCCTCAAGTTCGAGCTCGGGCTGTTCGAGGACCCGCGCCGGCCCGACCGGGCGCGCATCGCGGAGGTGGTCGGGGCCGACGAGCACACCGCCCTCAACCTCGAGGTGACCCGCCGGTCGCTCGTGCTCCTGCGCAACGACGGCGTGCTGCCGCTCGCCGGGGGCCACGCGCCGGGTGCCCCGACCGACGCCGCGGGCCGGGCCGTCGTGGACGGGCCCCCGCGCACGGTGGCCGTCGTGGGCCCGCTCGCCGACGACGCGCAGACCCAGCTCGGTGACTGGGCCGGGTCGTCCGGCCAGGCGGACTGGCTCCGCGACGGGCAGCCCCGCGAGATGATCACGACCGTCCTCGACGGCCTGCGCGCGCACGTGCCGGGCGCCTGGACGGTCACGCACGCCCCGGGCGCCGAGATCCTCAGCATCACGCCGGACCCCGAGGGACCGTTCTTCCCCGACGGCCAGCCCCGCCCGCCGCTCGTCGCACCGGCGACGCCGGACGAGCAGCTCCTCGCCGACGCCGTCGCGCTGGCCCGCGAGGCCGACTACGTCGTCGCGGTGGTCGGCGACCGCGTGGAGCTCGTCGGCGAGGGGCGCTCGACCGCGACGCTCGAGCTCGTCGGCAGCCAGGTCGCTCTCCTCGACGCGCTCGCCGCCACCGGCACCCCGCTCGTCGTGGTCCTGCTCGCCTCCAAGCCGCTCGTCCTGCCCGAGTCCGCGCTGCGCGCCGCGGCGCTCGTGTGGGTCGCCAACCCCGGGATGCAGGGCGGGCGCGCGGTCGCCGAGCTGCTGCTCGGCGTCGTCGAGCCGTCCGGTCGGCTCCCGATCTCGTTCGCGCGGCACGTCGGTCAGCAGCCGACGTACTACAACCAGATCCGGGGGCAGCACGGGACCCGCTACGCCGACCTCACGCAGCGCCCGGCGTTCGTCTTCGGCGAGGGCCTCTCATACAGCTCCGTCGAGTACGCGGGCCTGCGGCTCGACGCCGAGCAGGTCACCGCGGCGGACGTATTGCGCGGCGAGGTCACGGTGCGCAACACCGGCTCCCGGCCGGTGCGCGAGACCGTGCAGGTCTACGTGAGCGACACCGTGACGTCCGCGAGCTGGGCGGACCGCGAGCTCAAGGCGTTCACGCAGGTCGAGCTCGCGCCGGGCGAGACGCGCGCGGTCACGCTCGAGCTCCCGGTCCGGGACTGCACGATCGTCGACGCGCACGGCCGCCGGGTCGTCGAGCCGGGCGCGTTCGAGCTGCTCGTCGGGGCGTCGTCGCGCCCGGAGGACCTTCTGAGGGTCGCGTTCACCGTGCGTGCGGGCGACTGAGCCGTCGGGCGGCGGGTTCACTCGGACGGGTCGGGGGCCCGGCCTTCACCGGGTCGCCCGGCCCGCCGATGAAGGACACATGGCCGCGGGACCCACGCAGAACTACGACGACGCGACCCTCGGCAGCTGGCGACCGCACCCCGTCCTCGCCACGGTCGTGCGTGCCGCCGTCGGTCTGACGCCGCTGCTCCTCGCGCTCGCGACCGGGCTCGCCGCGCACCGCTGGCTCCCGCCCGCGCGCGTCGGGCTGCACCCGTGGCTCTGGCTGGCGGTGCAGGTCGCCTGCTCGACGGCGGTGCTCCTGGTGGTCGCGTGGGCCGTGCGCCGCCTCCTGCCGCTCGACGTCCTCCTGCGCCTGAGCCTCTTCCTGCCCGACCGTGCGGCCTCGCGGTTCGCCGTCGCCCGCCGCCGGCACTCCCCCGCGGTGCTGCACGCGCACCTCGAGGAGGGGCGCCCGCTGCTCGGCGCGGCCGACGAGGCCGCGCACGGCGCCGAGCTCCTCGACCTCGTGGCGCGCCTGCGCGCGCACGACCGGGGGACGTTCAGCCACAGCGAGCGCGTGCAGGCCCTCGCCGCGCTGATCGGGACCGAGCTGGGGCTCTCGCGGGTCGAGGCCGCGCAGCTCGGGTGGGCGGCGCTCCTGCACGACATCGGCAAGCTCGCGGTCCCGCGGGAGATCCTCACCAAGCCGGGTCGCCCGACGGACGAGGAGTGGCGGGTCGTCGCGTGCCACCCCGAGCACGGCGAGGCCCTCGCGGCGCCCCTGCAGGCGTGGCTCGGGCCCTGGGTCGACGCGGTCGGCCAGCACCACGAGCGCTGGGACGGCGCCGGGTACCCGCACGGGCTCGCGGGCGAGCAGATCAGCCTGGGCGCCCGGATCATCGCGGTCGCGGACGCGTTCGACGTGATCACCTCGGCGCGCTCCTACAAGAAGCCGCTGTCGGCGACGGCCGCGCGGACCGAGCTCGCGCGCTGCGCCGGTTCGCAGTTCGACCCCGACGTCGTCCGCGCGTTCCTCGCCGTCGGGCTCGGTCCGCTGCGGGCGGTGGCCGGGCCGGCGTCGCTCGTCGCGGCGGTGCCCGGTCTGCGGTCGATGCCGTGGCCCGACCTCGCGGGTGCGGCCTCCCGCCTCGCCGTCGGGCCGGTGGCGGGCGCCGCGTCGCTCGCCACCGGCGCCGCGCTCGTGCTCGGCGCCGTCGCCCCGGGGTCCCCGCTGCTCGCGCCGCTCGCGGCCGTGGGCACCTCGGTCGCGGCCGCGGCGCGTGCCGACGCGGCGGCGGGGCAGGCCGGCACGGCCGGAGATGTCTCCGACCCCGCGGGCGGAGGGGGCTCGGACCGCGAGGGCTCCAACACGGCGGGGGCCTTCGCCGACGGCGGTCCCGCGGGCGGCTCCCTCGCGGTCCCGTCCGACGTGGCCGCGACCGCCGGTGCGGCGTCCGGTGCGTCGTCGGCGGGCCCCGGCGCCGAGGCCGGCACCGCGCCTGCCGGGGCCCCGTCGACCGGGGCCGCGTCGCCCGCGTGCCGGCGAGCACGCGCGGGTGCCACGGACCTCCCGCTCGCGGCGCTGTCCCGCTGCCTGCTCACCGGCGACCTGCGGGGCGCGAACCTCGCGGGGGCCGACCTCAGCGGCGCGACGCTCACCGGCCTCGACCTGACGGGCGCACGCCTCAACGGTGCGAACCTGCGGGGAGCGGTCGTCTCCGGGACGACGTTCGACCGCGCCGACCTCACCGGCGCCGACCTGACCGGCGCCGTCGTGACCGCCTCGAGCTTCCGCGGGGCGACGCTCGGGCCGACGACCTTGCGCGGCGCGACCCTGCAGGACTGCGTGCTCGACCCGGGGGTCGCCGCAGGCCCCGGGGCACCCGCCGTGCCCGCACAGGCGCCGCCCGCCGCCCCGGCCGTCCCCGCTCGGGGTGCACCCGCCGCGGGCGCGCCCGCCGAGCCGGTGCCCGCGCCGGCCGCGCCCGCAGCAGGCGCTCCCGCCGCCCCGGCGGCACCGGCCGCTCCCGGTCCGGCCGCACCCGCACCACCGGCCGCCACGAGCGGCGGGCAACCCGCCGCACCCGCGACCGGGCCCGGCGGCGCCGCCTCGGGCGCAGGCTCTGCGGCGAACGGCCGGGCGAACGGCCGACCCTGACGCTCAGGGCCCGACGAGGACCACCCGCAGGTCGCGCGGGCCGTGCACGCCCTCGACGCGCACGAGCTCGATGTCGCTCGTCGCGCTCGGGCCGCTGATCCACGTCAGCGGACGCTCGGGGTGCGCCTCGAGCAGGCGGACCGCCTCCGGGACCGACCCCACGACCTGGTCCGAGCGCACGACGCACACGTGCCGGTCCGGGACGAGCGTCAGCACCCGCCGGCCCTGCCCCGGGCCGGCGTCGAGCACGATCGTGCCCGTGTCGGCGACGGCGACCCGGCAGCCCGTGACGACCGCGTCGGTGCGGTCGAGCTCGGCGGCGGCGAGCGGGCGTCCCGGCACGTCGTCGCGCACCGTGGCCCCGGTGGCGCGCACCGCGTCCGCCCACGCCTCGGGCAGCCCGTGCGGGACGGCCACCGACGCCGCACCCGCGAGCTCGCGCACGACGGTCGCCGCCACCTCCTCGGGCCGGCACCGGGTGACCCGCGCCCGGTAGTCGAGGAGCCGGTGCTCGAGCAGGTCGCACGCGGCGACGGACCCGGACGCGGTGTCGGTCGCGACCCGGTAGCCCCGCGGCACGTCGCCGGCGCCGACCGCGTCCGCGCGTCCGCCCCGGGGTCCCCGGCCGAGCGCCGCCCGCACCGCCCCGAGGACGTCCTCGCGCGCGCTCACGGCCGGCCCCGCCCGTCCGTACCCGGCGACCGCTCGCCGGACCGCGGGTCACGGCCGTCCGGCGCTGCGGGGGTGTCCCGCGTGGCCCTGCTGACCCGGGCGACCCGGGCGGCCCAGGCGCCCCGGAACGACCGCGCGGGCAGCGCCGGGAGGTCACGGCTCGCGGTCCACAGGGAGCCCGGCCACGGGAGCCGGCGCACGCGGCGCCCGCCGAGCAGCCGGCCCGCGAGCGCGGCGCCCCGCAGCGCCCAGCGGAACCGGCGGCCCGAGGACAGCACGACCGCGGCCGCGCCCATCGCGGCCCCGGCGGCGGTCGGGCGGCGCGGCCCGCCGTCGTGCAGCGCCCGGTCGCGCAGGTGCACGAGCGCCGTCGGGATGTCGATCTTGACCGGGCACGCGTCGTAGCACGCGCCGCACAGCGTGCTCGCGAACGGCAGCGACGCCGTGGCCGCGTCGGCGTCGTCGAGGCCGAGGAGCTGCGGCGTCAGGATCGCGCCGATCGGCCCCGGGTAGACCGAGCCGTACGCGTGCCCGCCCGTCCGCTCGTACACCGGGCAGACGTTGAGGCACGCCGAGCAGCGGATGCAGTGCAGCGCCTGGCGCCCCACGTCGTCCGCGAGCGCGCGCGTGCGGCCGTTGTCGAGCAGCACGAGGTGGAACTCCTGCGGGCCGTCGCCGGGTGTCACGCCGGTCCACGTCGTCGTGTACGGGTTCATGCGCTCGCCCGTGGACGAGCGCGGCAGGAGCTGGAGGAACACCTCGAGGTCCCGGAACGTCGGCAGCACCTTCTCGATGCCCATCACGGTGACGAGCGTGCGCGGCAGCGTCAGGCACATGCGGCCGTTGCCCTCGGACTCCACGACCGCGACGGTGCCGGTCTCGGCGATCGCGAGGTTCGCACCGCTGATCGCGACGTCGGCCCGCAGGAACAGCGCACGCAGGTGCTCCCGGGCCGCCATCGCGAGCGCGGCCGGCTCGTTCGTGAGGCGGTCGGGGACGCCGGGCATCTGGGACCGGAAGACGTCGCGGATCTCGTCGCGGTTGCGGTGGATCGCGGGCACGAGGATGTGCGAGGGCCGGTCCCCCGCGAGCTGCACGATGAGCTCGGCGAGGTCGGTCTCGTGCGCCGTGATCCCCTCGGCCTCGAGGTGCTCGTTGAGGCCGATCTCCTGCGTCGCCATCGACTTGACCTTGACGACCTCGCGGGCGCCCGCCGCGCGCACGAGCCCGGTCACGATGCGGTTCGCCTCCGCGGCGTCGCGCGCCCAGTGCACCGTGCCGCCGTGCGCGGTGACGTTGGCCTCGAGCTGCTCGAGCAGCTCCGGGAGCCGGTCCATCGCGTCGGCCTTGATCGCGGCGCCGGCGTCACGCAGGGCCTCCCAGTCGGGCAGCTCGGCGGTGACCGCGAGCCGCTTGTCGCGGATCGTGCGGGTCGCGCGGCGCAGGTTGGTCCGCAGCTGCGCGTCGTCGAGCGTCCCGCGGGCCGCCTCGGGGAACGTCGGGCCCCACCGGAGCGGGTCGAGCGGCTCGGCCGCGGGCTTCGGCGGGACGGCGGGCATGCCGAGGTAGGTGCTCACGAGGCGCTCCGGGCGGTCGCACGCCGCGTGCCCGGCGGGCGCCACGGGTCGTCGCGCGTCGCGGCCAGGATCTCGGCGAGGTGCACCGCCCGTGTCCCCGCACCACGCCGCGAGAGCGCGCCGTCGATGTTCATGAGGCACGACCAGTCCCCCGCGGTCACGACGTCGGCGCCGGAGGCGAGCACGGCGTCGGCCTTGTCGGCGACCATCGCCGCCGACGTGTCCGAGTTCTTGAGCGCGAACGTGCCGCCGAACCCGCAGCACTGGTCGGCGTCGGGCAGGTCGACGAGCCGGAGACCGCCGACCTGCTCGAGGAGCCGCGTGGGCCGCTCGCCGACCCGGAGCAGGCGCAGCGAGTGGCACGTCGGGTGGTAGGTCACGGTGTGCGGGAACCAGGCGCCGACGTCGGTCACGCCGAGCACGTCGACGAGCAGCTCGGACAGCTCGTACGTGCGTGCGGCGACCCGCTCGGCTGCGACGGCGAGCCGCTCGTCGCCCGCCTGCCGGGCGACGCGGGCCTGCTGGTGCCGGGTCGACCCGACGCACGAGCCCGAGGGCGCCACGACCGCGTCCCACTCCCCCTCCACGACGGGCCAGAACGCGCGCACGTGGTTGCGGACGACCGGCTCCGCCTGGCCGGGGTAGCCGGAGTTCACGTGCATCTGCCCGCAGCACGCCTGGCCGGGCGGGACGACGACCTCGTGGCCGAGGCGCTCGAGCAGGCGGACGGTCGCGGCGGCGGCGTGCGGGAACAGGCCGTCGACGAGGCACGTCGTGAACAGGGCGATGCGCATGCGGTCCCCTCCTGGGCGGTCCTCGATCGGGCGCGGTGCGCGGCTCAGCGGGCGCACAGCACGACGCGGGCCGCGCTGCGGGCTGCGGCGACCACGCGGTGCCCGAGCCCCTCGGTGTCCACCTCCATCATCGCCTCGGAGCCGGGCACGGGGAACGGCAGCGCGTGCGGACCGGGGAACGGTCGTCCGTGGGGCATGTCGGGTCCTTCGTCGGTCGGCCGGGACTGCGTTCAGCCCCGGAGGTTCTTCTCGGCACGCTCCCAGGCGGCGCGGTCGCCGGACGGCTCGTAGCGACGGACGGGCGTCGAGGCACGCACGACGGCCCGCATCGCCGCGAGGTCGTCACCGACGTCACCGGCGGCCGCGGCCTGGACGAGCAGGTTGCCGGTCGCGGTCCCCTCGGCGGGCCCCGCCTCGACGGGGAGGCCGGTCGCGTCCGCGGTGAGCCGGCACAGGAGCGTGTTGCGCGAGCCGCCGCCCACGAGGTGCACGACGGCGACGTCGCGGCCCGCGAGCTCGGCGGCCTGCCGGACCGCACGGGCGTGGGCCAGCGCGAGCGAGTCGAGGAGCACCCGCACCACCTCGGCGGGCTCCAGCGGCACGGGCTTCCCGGTGGACCGGGCGAGGTCCGCGACCCGGGCGGGCACGTCCCCCGGGGCGGCGAGCACGGGGTCGTCGACGTCGACGACGCAGCGCAGCCCGGGCACGGCCGCGGCCTGCCCGAGCAGCGCCTCGAGGTCCTGCGGGCGGCCCTGCCCGGCCCACGTCGCGAGCGCCTGCTCGAGCAGCCAGAGCCCCGGGACGTTGCGCAGGAAGCGCACGGTCCCGTGCACGCCGAGCTCGTTGGTGAAGTTCGCGGCGCGGCTCGCCTCCGTGAGCACGGGCGCATCGAGCTCGAGGCCGACGAGCGACCACGTCCCCGAGGAGATCCACGCGGCGTCCCGGCCCGCGACGGGGACGGCGGCGACCGCCGAGGCGGTGTCGTGCGAGCCCACGGCGACGACGTTCGCGCCGGCGAGGCCGAGCGCGTCGGCCGCCTCGGGGCGCAGCGCACCGATGACGGATCCCGGCGGCACGAGCCGCGGGAGCAGCGCGCGGACGTCGACGCCCGTGATCGCCGAGGCCGCGTCGGTCACCTCCGCGCTCCACGCCCGGGTCGTCACGTCGAGCAGCCCCGTCGTCGAGGCGTTGGTGAGCTCCGCGACCTGCTCACCCGTGAGCCAGGACGCGAGCAGGTCGGGGACCAGCAGCGCGCGCCGCGCGGCGGCGAGCTGCGCGGTGCCGGCCGCGGCGACGAGCTGGAACACGGTGTTGAACGGCTGGACCTGGACGCCGGTGAGCGCGTGGTGGCGCTCCGGGCTGAGGCGCTCGAACAGCCGCCCGGGGGCGCCCTCGGTGCGCGCGTCGCGGTAGTGCACCGGGTTGCCGAGCAGCGCGCCGTCGGCGTCGAGCAGCCCGTGGTCGACCGCCCAGCCGTCGATCCCGACCGACGTCACCGGGCCGAACCGCCGGGCCGCCGCCGCCAGGCCGTCCTGCACCCCCGCCCAGAGCCGAAGCACGTCCCAGTGCAGCGTCGCCCGCCCGCCCGGCCCCGGCGCGCTCACCGGCACGTTCGGGAACCGCCCGGTCTCCTCGGTCACGAGCCGGCCGGACTCGACGCGGCCCGCGATGACCCGCCCGCTCGTGGCGCCGAGGTCGACGGCGACGTAGGTGCGCACGCGTCAGCGCAGGAACGCGGCGGCGACGCCGGAGTCGACGGGCACGTGCAGCCCGGTGGTCTGCACGAGGTCCGGCCCGGTCAGCGCGAACACCGCCGCGGCGACGTGCTCGGGCAGCACCTCCTTCTTGAGGATCGTGCGCTGCGCGTAGTACTGACCCAGCTCCTCCTCCGGCACCCCGTACGTCGCGGCCCGCTGCGCGCCCCAGCCGCCGGCGAAGATCCCGGACCCCCGCACGACGCCGTCCGGGTTCACGCCGTTGACCCGGATCCCGTGCGCGCCGAGCTCGGCGGCGAGCAGCCGCACCTGGTGCGCCTGGTCGGCCTTGGTCGCCGAGTACGCGATGTTGTTCGGGCCCGCGAACAGGGAGTTCTTCGACGCGATGTAGACGACGTCGCCGCCCATCCCCTGCGCGACCATCGCCCGCGCGGCCTCCCGCGAGACGAGGAACGACCCCTTGGCCATGACGTCGTGCTGCAGGTCCCAGTCGCGGACCGTGGTCTCGAGCAGCGGCTTCGAGATCGACAGCCCGGCGTTGTTCACGACGAGGTCGACCCCGCCGAACGCGAGCGCCGCCGCGTCGACCAGCGCGCGCACGTCGTCCTCCGACGTGACGTCCGCGCGGACGGCGACGGCGACGTCGGGTCCGCCGAGCGACGCGGCGACCTCCTGGGCACCGTCGAGGTTCAGGTCGGCGACGACGACGCACGCGCCCTCGGCGGCGAGCCGCTCCGCGATCGCGCGGCCGATGCCCGAGCCGGCGCCGGTCACGAGCGCGACGCGGGCCGCGAGCGGCCGGGGCCTCGGCATGCGCTGGAGCTTGGCCTCTTCGAGCGCCCAGTACTCGATCCGGAACTTCTCCGCCTCGTCGATGGGCGCGTAGGTGCTGATCGCCTCGGCGCCGCGCATGACGTTGATCGCGTTGACGTAGAACTCCCCCGCGACGCGCGCGGTCTGCTTGTCCTTGCCGAACGAGAACATCCCGACGCCGGGCACGAGCACGATCGCCGGGTCCGCCCCGCGCATGGGCGGGCTGTCCGGCGTCGCGTGGCGCGCGTAGTACGCGGCGTAGTCCGCGCGGTAGGCCGCGTGCAGCTCCTGGAGCCGGGCGACGACGTCCTCGAGGGGCGCGTCCGCCGGCAGGTCGACGACGAGCGGCGTGACCTTGGTCCGCAGGAAGTGGTCGGGGCACGACGTCCCGAGGGCCGCGAGCGCCGCGAGCCTGTCGCGGGACAGGAAGTCGAGGACGACGTCCGAGTCCGTGAGGTGGCCGACCTGCGGGCGGTCGGTGCTCGCGAGACCGCGGACGACCGGGGCCAGGGCCGCCGCGCGGGCGCGCCGCTCGGCCTCGGGGAGCGCCTCCCGCCCGGGGACGACCGCGCCGAACGCGTGCCGGTCCTCGGCGGCCAGGCGGCGCTCGCGCTCCGCCACGAAGCCCTCGGCCGCGGCGATGATCTCGAGCGAGCGGGCCTCCGCCTCGTCGGACGTCCCGCCCCACGCGGTGATGCCGTGGCCGCCGAGGATGCAGCCGATCGCCTCGGGGTTCGCCGCCGCGATCGCCGCGATGTCGAGACCGAGCTGGAACCCGGGCCGACGCCACGGGACCCAGGCGACCCGGTCGCCGAAGATCTCGCGGGTCAGCGCCTCGCCGTCCGCCGCGGTCGCGAGCGCGATCCCGGCGTCCGGGTGCAGGTGGTCGACGTGCGCGGCGTCGAGCAGCCCGTGCATCGCGGTGTCGATCGACGGCGCCGCACCGCCCTTGCCGTGCAGGCAGTAGTCGAACGCCGCGACCATCTCGTCCTCGCGCTCGACGCCCGGGTAGACGTCCGCGAGCGCGCGCAGCCGGTCCAGGCGCAGCACGGCCAGGTTCTGCTCGGTCAGCGTGCCGAGGTCGCCGCCCGAGCCCTTGACCCACAGCAGCTCGACGTCCTCGCCGGTGACGGGGTCCGTCGCGGTGCCCTTGGCGGACGTGTTGCCGCCCGCGTAGTTGGTCGTGCGCGGGTCGGCGCCGAGGCGGTTCGACCGGGCGATGAGGTCGGCCGCAGGGGTGTGCGTCATCCGACGTGTCCTCTCGTCAGCGTGCGCGGGCGTGGTCGCCCGGCGGTTCGTGTGTGCGTGCCGTGCCATGTCGTGCGTGCGTGTCAGGCGCCCCAGCCGGCCTGCGTGCCGCCGACACGCTCGTCGGCGATCCGCGCGAGGTAGCCGCTCGCGAGGAACGCCGCCATGGGGTCGGCGGGCAGGCCGCGCTCCTCGCGCCACGCGGCGAGCGCGGGCCGGACGTCGGTGTAGAAGGCGTCCATGAACACCTGGTGGGCACCCAGCACGTCGTTCGCCTGCTGCGCCGCCGCGAGCGCCTCGCGGTCGAGCAGCAGCGCCCGGGCGGTCATCTCCTGGACGTTGAGCACCGAGCGGATCTGGCCCGGGACCTTGTCCTCGACGTTGTGGCACTGGTCGAGCATGAGCGCGACGTCGGAGCCGGGGCCGAGCCCGCCGCCGCGGACGACCTCGACGAGGATGCGGAAGAGCTGGAACGGGTCGGCGGCGCCGACGATGAGGTCGTCGTCGGCGTAGAAGCGCGAGTTGAAGTCGAACGACCCGAGCCGCCCGAGCCGCAGGAGCTGGGCGACGATGAACTCGATGTTGGTGCCGGGCGCGTGGTGGCCGGTGTCGAGGCACACGACCGCACGCTCCCCGAGCGCCGTCACCTGGGCGTACGCGGTGCCCCAGTCCGGGACGTCGGTGTGGTAGAACGCCGGCTCGAAGAACTTGTACTCGAGCACGAGCCGCTGGTCGTCGCCGACCTGCGCGTAGATCGCGGCGAGCGACTCCGCGAGGGCGTCCTGCCGCGCGCGGATGTCGTCCTGACCGGGGTAGTTCGTGCCGTCGGCGAGCCAGATCTTGAGGTCCCGGGACCCCGTCTGCGCCATGACCTCGAGGCAGTCGAGGTGGTGCTCGACCGCAGCGCGGCGGACCTCGGCGTCCCGCGACGCGAGCGAGCCGAACTTGAACCGCTCGTCCTGGAAGGTGTTCGAGTTGATCGTGCCGAGCCGGACCCCCAGGTCGTCGGCGTGCCGGCGCAGCGCCGCGTAGTCGTCGACGGCGTCCCACGGGATGTGCAGCGCCACGGTGGGGGCAAGCCCGGTGAACCGGTGGACCTGCGCGGCGTCGGCGAGCTTCTCCTGCACCGTGCGCGGGGTGCCCGGCGACGGCCAGACGCGAAAGCGCGTGCCGGAGTTGCCGAACGCCCACGAGGGCAGCTCGATCGCGAGGTCGTCGAGCGCGGCCGGGAGCGCGCCGGGCCGCGCGCCCGAGCCGGTGCCGGGGCTGCGGTCGGAGGACGGAGCAGTGGTCACAATGATCCTTCCGTTCGTCTTTGAAACGATTCATAGACTAACGCGACGCCGCCGCCACGGGCAAGGCCCGCGCCGGACGACGCGTCAGCCGGCGTGCGTGCTCGAGTCGCGCACGACGAGCTCGGGCTGGAACACGACGTCCCGCTCGGTCGCACCGTCACCCTCGAGCAGGATCGCCGCCGCGCGGTACCCCATCTCGAGCGCGGGCTGGCGCACCGACGTGAGCGGCGAGGCCAGCTCGCTCGAGATGTCGAGGTCGTCGTACCCGACGAGGGCCGTCGAGCGCAGCAGCGCCGTCCCGCCCAGCGCGCGCAGCGCCCGCTGCGCACCGATCGCCACGAGGTCGTTGACGCACAGCACCGCCTCGGGCGCCACGCCGTCACGCTCGGCGACCAGGCGGCGCATCGCCTCGTCGCCGCCGCGCGCGTCCATGCCGGAGACCGTGACCTCGCGGACCACCTCGTCCGGGTCGAGCCCCGCCCGCTCGACCGCGTCCCGCACGCCGCGCTGACGGTCGACGCACTGCCGGATCGAGTGCGGGCCGTTGAGCAGCACCAGCCGGCCGTGCCCGCGCCCGAGCAGGTGCCCGGCCGCCAGCGCGCCGCCCGCCCGGTCGTCGACAGCGACCGACGGGACGCCGGGCACCGACGACGGGTGGTCCAGGAGCACCACGCGGACCCCGCGGGCGTGCAGCTCCTCGACGGCGCGCGTGCCGGCCGACCCCGGGACCACGAGCATCCCGAGCACGCCGTGCTCCTCGAACAGCCGCAGGTAGCGCCGCTCGCGCTCGGGGTCGTCGTCCGAGCTCGCGAGCATGAGCATGTGGTCGTCGAGGCTGAGCCGGTCCTCGATCCCGCGCGCGACCTCGGTGAAGTACGGGTTGCGGATGTCGAGCACGAGCGCGCCCACGGTCGTCACGGTGCGCGAGCGGAGCTGGCGCGCGACGCCGTTCGGGACGAAGCTCAGCGCGGCGATGGCCTCCTCGACGCGCGTGCGCGTCTCCGGCTTGACCACGTCCGGGCGGTTCAGCACGTTCGAGACGGTGCCGACGGAGACGCCGGCCTCGCGCGCCACGTCCATCACGGACGCACGCCGTCGCGACGTCGGGGCAGCCATGTCCGTCCTCTCCTCCGCGTGCACGTCCGGGCCCCCGGTGCCGTGTGGCGAGGGCGTGCGCCCAGCCTAGGTGCGGGGGCCGGGCGACCCGCGGAACCCCGCGTCCCACGACACGAGACGGCACGGTACGGGGTGGGAGGGAGACCGGCGTCGGCGCATGATGAGCGGTGCCGCGTCCGACCGGCCGGCACCCCTCGACCCGACCCGGAGGTCCCCCGTGCCCCTGCCCCCGCTGCCCGACGACGTCGCCGCACTGCTCGCCCGCCCGAACCCCGCGGTCATGGCGACGGTCGCGTCCGACGGCCGACCCGTCACCGTCGCGACGTGGTACCTCGTCGAGCCGGACGGCACCGTGCTGCTCAACCTCGACGCGTCCCGCGCACGCCTCCAGCACCTGCGCACGGACCCGCGCGTCTCCCTGACCGCGCTCGACGAGTCCGGCTGGTACACGCACGTGAGCGTCCAGGGCACGGTCGTGTCGATCGAGGAGGATGCCGACCTCGTGGACATCGACCGCCTGTCGACCCACTACACCGGCAACCCGTACCCCACGCGTGACCGCGCCCGGGTCAGCGTGCGGGTCCGCGTCGACCGGTGGCACGGGTGGGGCGCCGCCAAGCAGGACTGAGGCCGCCGCACGGCGGAGCCGGCGGTCGTCGCCGGGAGTCCGACGCACCCGGCCCCGACGCTCCCCGTCCTGACCGATGAGTTCCGGCCGGACGGCGCGTCTGCCCCACGACGACGACCCCGACCCGGGAGGCAGGACCATGGCGGTCGACGACGGTGCGGACGCCGCGACGGTGGCGGACGAGGCGCGGCGGGTGCTGGCCGCGAGCGCGTACCTGACGCTCGCGACCGCCGACGCCGACGGGCGGCCGTGGGCGACGCCGGTCTGGTTCGCGTCCCGGGAGTGGGCCGAGCTCGTCTGGGTGTCGCGGCCGGGCGCCCGCCACTCCGTGAACCTCGCCGGCCGGCCCGCGGTCGGCATCGCCGTGTTCGACCCGACGGCCGCGGTCGGCACCGCGTCCGCCGTCTACGTCGAGGCGGAGGCCGCGGAGGTCGGCCCCGACGGCCGGGCCGCAGCGCTCGACGTCTACGACCGGCGCACGAGCGCGCAGGGCCTGCGGCGGTGGACCGAGCAGGACGTCACGGGCCCGGCGCAGTTCCGGCTCTACCGGGCCGTGGCGACGCACGTGTACGTCCTCGACGAGCACGACGGCCGGGTGCAGGTCGGCGCCTGACGCGGTGCCCGGTCCTCCCGGAGCCGGGCACCGAGCGCGGAAGCGGTGACCCCCGAGCGCCCGGTGCGTCCGACCCCGCTCCGGTTCACCGCCGCAGCAGGAGCGCCTCGCCCTGTCCCCCGCCGCCGCAGAGCGCGACGCCCGCACGCCCGGACCCCCGCCGCGCGAGCTCGAGCGCCGCGTGCCCGGCGAGCCGCGCACCGGACGAGCCGATGGGGTGGCCGAGGGCGATCGCCCCGCCGTGCACGTTGGTCCGCTCGTGCGGGTAGCCGAGGTCGGCGAGCGACCGGACGAGGACCGACGCGAACGCCTCGTTGATCTCCAGGAGGTCGAGGTCGCCGACGTCCCACCCGGCGCGGTCGAGGGCGGCGGCGAGCGCGGCGGACGGCTGCGAGTGCAGCGAGGTGTCGGGACCCGCGACCTGCCCGGACGCGCCGATCTCCGCGAGCCACGGCAGCCCGCGGGCCTCGGCGCGCTCCCGGCTCATGACGACCACGGCCGACGCGCCGTCCGTGAGCGGCGAGGCGTTCCCGGCGGTGATCGTGCCGTCGGACGCGAACGCCGGGGCCAGCCGGGAGAGCGTCGCCGCGGTCGTGTCGGGACGGATGCCCTCGTCGGCGGCCACCCGGACCGGGTCGCCGCGGCGCTGCGGGACGTCGACGGGCACGATCTCCTCGGCGAGGACGCCGTCCTTCGCGGCGAGCGCCGCCCGGCGGTGGCTCTCCGCCGCGACCTCGTCCTGCTCCTCGCGCGTGATCCCGAGCCGGGCGTTGCCCCGCTCGGTCGAGGCGCCCATCGACTCCTGGTCGAACGCGTCGGTGAGCCCGTCGTGCGCGAGCGAGTCGACCGCACGCACGTCGCCGAACGTCCAGCCGCGCCGCGAGCCGGGCAGCAGGTGCGGCGCCTGGCTCATCGACTCCTGCCCGCCCGCGACGACGACGTCGGCCTCGCCGAGCCGGATCGTGCGCGCGGCGTCGACGATCGCGCTGAGCCCGCTCAGGCACACCTTGTTGACGGTCGCCGCCGGGACCGACCACGGGATGCCGGCGCCGCGGGCCGCCTGACGTGCGGGGTTCTGGCCGGCACCGGCCTGCACGACCTGGCCCAGGAGGACCTGGTCGACGTCCTGGGGCGCGATCCCGGCCCGGTCGAGCGCGCCGCGGACCGCCACGGCACCGAGCTCGGCCGCGGTGAGCGTCGAGAGCCCGCCGCCCAGCCGTCCCATCGGCGTGCGGGCGAACGCCACGAGCACGACGTCCCGGCCGGTCATCGCAGCACCATCTCGGGGACGTCGCCGTCGACCGCGAGCGGCACGTCGGTCGTCGCGTCGAGGACCTCCTGGACGCTCACGCCGGGCGCGCGCTCGCGCAGCAGGAGCCCCGCCGGGGTCACGTCGATCACGGCGAGGTCGGTGATGACGCGGTCGACCACCGCGCGGCCGGTGAGCGGGAGCGTGCACGCCGGGACGAGCTTCGCCGAGCCGTCCCGCGCGGTGTGCTCCATGAGCACGACGATGCGCCGGGCTCCGTGCACGAGGTCCATGGCCCCTCCCATCCCCTTGACCATCTTCCCGGGGATCATCCAGTTGGCGATGTCCCCGCCGACCGAGACCTGCATGGCGCCGAGGATCGCGACGTCGACCTTGCCGCCGCGGATCATCGCGAAGCTCGTCGCGGAGTCGAAGAAGCTCGCGCCCGGCTCGACGGTGATGGTCTCCTTGCCGGCGTTGATGAGGTCGGGGTCGACGCCGTCCTCCGCCGGGTACGCGCCGACGCCGAGGACGCCGTTCTCGGACTGCAGCACGAGCTCGACGCCGTCGGGCACGTGGTTCGGGACGAGCGTCGGCAGCCCGATGCCGAGGTTCGCGTACGTGCCGTCGACGAGCTCCTGCGCGGCGCGCTCGGCGAGCTGGTCGCGCGTGAGCCGCCCGGTCACGACGGCCCCCCGGCGGCGACGGAGCGGACGGTGCGGCGCTCGATGCGCTTGTCGGCGGCCTGCTCGGGCGTGAGCTCGACGACGCGGTCGACGAAGATGCCGGGCAGGTGCACCGCGTCGGGGTCGATCGCCCCGACGGGGACGAGGTGCTCGACCTCGGCGAGCGCGACCCGTCCCGCCGCCGCGGCGAGCGGGTTGAAGTTGCGGGCCGAGGCGCGGAACACGAGGTTTCCCGCACGGTCGCCCTTCCAGGCCCGCACCAGCGAGAAGTCCGCGGTGATCGCCCGCTCCAGGACGTACTCGCGCTCGACGCCGCGGACCGTGAACCGGTCGACCTGCTTGGGCGGCGACGCGACGGCCACGCCGCCGTCGGGGTCGTAGCGCCACGGCAGCCCGCCCTCCGCGACCTGCGTCCCGACGCCGGTCGCGGTGTAGAACGCGGGGATGCCGCTGCCGCCCGCGCGCAGGCGCTCCGCGAGCGTGCCCTGCGGTGTCAGCTCGACCTCGAGCTCCCCCGCGAGGAACTGCCGCGCGAACTCCTTGTTCTCCCCGACGTAGGACGCGACGACGCGGCGCACGCGGTGCTGCTGGAGCAGCAGCCCCAGCCCCCAGTCGTCGACCCCGCAGTTGTTGCTCACGACCTCGAGGTCGTGCGTGCCGGCGTCCAGCAGCGCGCCGATGAGCACGCTCGGGATGCCGCAGAGCCCGAACCCCCCGACCGCGAGAGTCGCGCCGTCGGGGATGTCGGCGACCGCCTCCTGGGCGGACCGGACGACCTTGTCCATGGGCGTGCCTCCTCGCACCAGCACGTGCACGGCAGCCTCGTGAGCGACGCGCGCACCTCTTCGGAGCACCGTAACCCCGGTCGTCGTACGCTGGCAGCACATCGGGCGATGGAGCCCAGACCTCACGAGGGCGCGGGCTCCGCCGAACAAACGGAGCACACCATGTTGCGTTCAGAGCTGCGTCCAGACGTCACCCCGCACACGAGCCCCGCGAGCGCCGAGCACGTCGCGGCCCCCGGCGACGCCGTCCCCCGGCCCACGAGCCCCGCGCCCGGGCCCGCGCCCGGCCCCGGAGCGGGCCCCGCGCCGGTCCAGCTGCTCGCGCCGGACGGGACCCGCCGGACCGACCCCGAGCACGACCCGTGGGTCGCCGACCTCGACGACGACCGGCTCGTCGCGCTCTACGAGGACATGGTCGTCGTGCGCCGGCTCGACTTCGAGGCCACGGCGCTCCAGCGTCAGGGCCAGCTCGGGCTGTGGCCGCCGCTCCTGGGCCAGGAGGCCGCGCAGGTCGGCTCGGCGCGCGCGCTGAGGCCCGACGACTTCGTGTTCTCGAGCTACCGGGAGAACGCCGTCGCGTGGTGCCGCGGCGTCTCGACGACCGACCTGGTGCGTGTCTGGAAGGGCACCGCGGCGACCGGGTGGGACCCGCGCGCGGTGGGCATGGCGACCCCGACGATCATCATCGGCGCGCAGACGCTGCACGCGACGGGGTACGCGATCGGCTGCGCCAAGGACGGCGTCGACTCGGTCGCGGTCGCGTACTTCGGGGACGGCGCCACGAGCGAGGGCGACGTGCACGAGGCGATGGTCTTCGCCGCGTCGTACCGCGCGCCGGTCGTGTTCTTCTGCCAGAACAACCAGTGGGCGATCTCGGAGCCCGTCGGGCTGCAGGCGCGGCGCCCGGTCGCGGACCGCGCCCCCGGCTACGGGATCCCGAGCGTGCGCGTCGACGGCAACGACGTGCTGGCCGTGACCGCGGTGACCCGCGTCGCGCTCGACCGGGCGCGCACGGGCGGCGGACCGACGTTCGTCGAGGCCGTGACCTACCGGCGGGGACCCCACACGACGTCCGACGACCCGACGCGCTACGTCGACCCGGCGGTGCACGAGCAGTGGGTCGCGCTCGACCCGATCGCGCGCGTCGAGCGGTACCTCGCGAGCCGCGGCCGCCTGACCGACGAGCTGACCGGCGCGGTCACGGCCCGCGCCGACGCGGCGGCCGCCGAGATGCGCGCGGGCTGCCACGGGCTCGAGCCGCCGCCGCCGCTGAGCGTGTTCGACCACGTCTACACGACTCCGACGTCGTGGCTCGAGCGCCAGCGCAGCCAGTACGCCGCGTACCTCGCGATGTTCGACGAGGACAGCGCGGACGGTGCGGCCCCGGGCGGCGCGCGCGGCACGGACGCGCGCGGAGGTGACCGGTGACCGCGCTCACGCTCAGGGGCGCGCTGAACGCGGCGCTGCGACGCGCGCTCGAGGACGACCCGAAGGTCGTGCTCCTGGGCGAGGACATCGGCACCCTCGGCGGGGTCTTCCGGGTCACCGACGGCCTGCAGCGCGACTTCGGCGCCGACCGGGTCATGGACACCCCGCTCGCCGAGGCCGGCATCGTCGGGACCGCCGTCGGGCTCGCGTACCGCGGGTACCGGCCCGTGGTGGAGATCCAGTTCGACGGCTTCGTCTTCCCGGCGTTCGACCAGCTCGTCACGCAGGTCGCGCGGCTGCACCACCGCACGGGTGGCGCGATCCGGATGCCGATCACGGTCCGGATCCCCTACGGCGGCGGGATCGGCGCGGTCGAGCACCACTCGGAGTCACCCGAGGCGTACTTCGCGCACACCCCCGGCCTGCGGGTCGTGACGTGCGCGGACCCGCAGGACGCGCACACGCTGCTGCGCCAGGCGATCGCGTGCGACGATCCCGTGATCTTCTTCGAGCCCAAGCGGCGCTACTGGGTCAAGGGCGAGGTCGACGACGTGATCGACGCCTCGACCGCCCCGATGGACGCCGCGCGCGTCGTCGTGCCGGGGACCGACGTCACGCTCGTCGCGTACGGGCCGCTCGTCATGACCGCACGCGACGTCGCGCTCGCCGCCGCCGACGACGGCATCTCGGTCGAGGTGGTCGACCTGCGCTCGCTGTCCCCGATCGACCTCGCCACCGTCGAGGCGTCGGTGCGGCGGACGGGCCGGCTCGTCATCACGCACGAGGCGCAGCAGCACGGCGGCCTCGGCGCGGAGATCGCCGCGAGCATCACCGAGCGGTGCTTCTACCACCTGGAGGCTCCCCCGGTCCGGGTGACGGGCTTCGACGTCCCCTACCCCGCCGCCAAGCTCGAGGAGCACTTCCTGCCCGACCTCGACCGCATCCTCGACGCGGTCGACCGCGTGCTCGGTCGCGAGCACTCCCTGTCCGGATGGAGGGGCTGACGTGGCCATCGAGGAGTTCGCGATGCCGGACCTCGGCGAGGGGCTGACCGAGGCGGAGCTCGTGTCGTGGGAGGTCGCCGAGGGCGACACCGTCGTACTCAACCAGGTGATCGCGGAGGTCGAGACGGCCAAGGCGGCCGTGCAGCTGCCGTCGCCGTACGCGGGGGTCGTCGCGCGGCTGCTCGTCGAGCCGGGGACCACCGTCCCCGTCGGGTCGCCGATCCTCGCGGTCGACACGGCGCCGGCGGGCGGCGGTGCACCGGTGAGCGCACGGGCCGAGGCGTCGCCCGTGGCGGTGAGCGCCGCGCCCGCGTCCCCACCGGCGGCTGCGACCGCGACCGCCGAGCGCTCGCCCGCGAGCGCGCACGCCGCGTCGTCGTCCGCGAGCGCCGGAGCGCCGTCGCCAGTGGCCGCGCGCACGTCGGTGCTCGTCGGCTACGGGCCCGCGGTCGGGACGACGGACCGGCCCCGGCGCCGCCCCCGCCCGTCGCGACCCGGTCCCTCGGGCCCGCCCACCGGGCGCGGACCGGCGGACCCGCCGCCGACCGCACCGTCGCCGACGGACCACGCACGTCCCTCCGGTCAGGCCGCACCGCCCGCGGGCGGGACCGTCACCGAGAGGCCGCGCACCCACCCGCCGGTGCGCAAGCTCGCGCACGAGCTCGGCGTGGACCTGACGAGTGTCGCCGGCACCGGACCGGACGGGGTCATCACGCGCGACGACGTCCTGGCCCGCGCGCACCGGGATCCCGGCGCGGTGAGCACCGGCTCCCCGACGGACGGGCGTCGCCCACCGGACGCGCCCGTCGGGTCGCCGCGCGAGGACCGCACACCGGTGACGGGCGTCCGCCGACGCACCGCCGCCGCGATGGTCGCGAGCGCGTTCACCGCACCGCAGGCGACGGTCTTCCTCACGGTCGACGTCACCCCGACGCTCGAGCTGCTCGACGACCTGCGCCGCGACCGCGCGCTGGCGGGCCGCCGCCTCACGCTGCTCACGGTCGTCGCCAAGGCGGTGACGATCGCGGTCGCCCGCACGCCCGAGGTCAACGCGCGCTGGGACGAGGCGGCCGGCGAGATCGTGCAGCCGCACTACGTGAACCTCGGCATCGCCGCGGCGACCCCCCGGGGCCTGCTCGTGCCCAACGTCAAGGACGCCGACCGGCTGCACCTCGGCGCTCTCGCCGACGCCCTCACGGACCTCACGGAGCACGCGCGCGCGGGCACGACGCCACCGGGCGCCCTCGTCGGCGGCACGATCACGATCACCAACGTGGGCGTCTTCGGGATCGACGCGGGGACACCGATCCTCAACCCGGGCGAGTCCGCGATCCTCGCGGTGGGAGCGGTGCGGCGCCGGCCGTGGGAGCACCGGGACGCGATCGCGCTGCGCAGCGTCGTGACGCTCGCGGTCACCTTCGACCACCGGGTCGTGGACGGCGAGCAGGCGGCGCGGTTCGTGTCCGACGTCGGTGCGGTCCTCGCGAATCCCGGGTCGGCGCTCGCGATGGTGTGACACCGGGACGTCTCCCCGGGGCGGTCCGACGGGGCCGCCGAACCGCCCCGGGGAGACGTCCAGGTGCAGCACACTGTCCGGATGCCCGCGCCATCGCCGCCCGCCGGATCACTGGTCCCCGAGCACCTCCGCCTGACGACCGCCAGCCAGAGGTGGCGCCTGGCCGACCGTCACCTGCGCATCTCCGGGACGTGGCTCGGGCGGAGGGTGGCGCCGTGGCGGTGGGTGTGCGCTCTGATCCTGTGCGCATCCCTTCGAGCCGCCACCACGGCGGCGCACGGCACAGCTGCGCTGCTGCCCTTCCCGCAGAGCGTCGTCGAAGGTATGTGGAGGGGCATCGCCCGTGATCTGGCGCTCCTCGGCGCCGTCCTCGTGTTCTGCGTCGCGATCGTCGGGATGCCGGTCGGCCTGCTGGTCGCCGTGATCAGCCCTGTCCTTGTCGCGACCGGTGTCTGGGTGATCGAGAACCGACGAGTGCTCCGGCTGGCCTGGCAGTGCCGGAAGGATCAGCGCCGCGCGGTCGAGCAGCTCGTCGCGTCCGGCCACGCCGGCCCGATCGTGTGGTGCGACGTCCTGTCCGTGCAGGACCCTGACGACGCCGTGGTGCTCGGCCGGCTGTGGCTCGCGCACGCCGACTCCGCCGGGATCGCGCTCGTCACGACGGGAGTCGGCGCGCAGGTGCTCGATCCCGCCGGCGCAGCTGACTTCCGACCGGTGCGGGCGGGTGCCGACGTCCCGCTCGTGCTCCGCGTCCCGCGGTCCACCCTCGTGCCCGTGGTCTGACGGTCTCCGTCGACGCCGGTGCCGGCGTGCCCGACCCGCCGACGTGACGCGTCCCGCACCCTGCGCGCGTCGGACGTCCTACGCCGGGTGCCCGAGCGCCGCGAGCGCCATCTCGGCGAGCAGGGCCTCGACCCGTCCGCGGGGCAGCGCCCGGGCGCTGTGCGGCGTCGAGTTGAGCAGCCCGAACGTGGCGTGCGCGCGCAGCCGCAGCTCGGGGCGGTCGGCCGCCGGGTCCAGGCGTGCGAGCACGTCGACCCAGAGCTCGACGTAGCGGCGCTGCAGCGTCCGCACCGATCGGCGGTCGTGCTCCGCGAGCTGCTCGAGGTCGCGGTCCTGCACGCGGATGACGTCGGGGTCGGCGAGCGCGAACTCAACGTGGAACGCGACGAGGCCCCGGAGCGCCGCCTCGTCGTCCGCAGCCCGCTCCACGACGGCCCGGCCCCCGTCGAGCAGCTCCGCGCTGACCCCGCCGAGGAGCGACGCGAGCACGGCGTGCTTGCCCGGGAAGTGCCGGTAGACCGCGGGGCCGCTCACGCCGGCGGCGGCGCCGAGGTCCTCCATCGACACGCCCTCGAAGCCGCGGAGCGCGAACAGGCGGGCCGCCGCGGCGAGCAGAGCGGCGCGACGCTCCGCCTTGGCGCGCCCCCGGGCCGTGCCTGCCGTGCCCGTCGCGCCGGCCGTGCCCGCCACGCCGGCCGTGCCCACCACGCCCCGGCTGTCTCGCCCTGCGGCCCCGTCGCCCGGTGGGCCCGCGCCGGCGGCGCTGCCCGGACGGCTCGGCGCACCCGGGACCAGCGTGCCCGCCTCACCGCTCATTCCGCGCTCCCGCCCCGTCTCGTCCTCGCGCCCCACGCCGCGCACATCCCGGTGAACCAACACTAGCCGAACTCGGTGAATGGGTGTTCACTCGAACCCGAGACCCGCGGTCCCCGGACAGGAGCGTCGATGACGACGACCACGAGCACGGCCGACCCCGCCGCGCCGCCCACCGCCGCCCGCGAGGCCGCCCAGCGCGCGCTCGTCGACGAGCTCCGCGAGCGTTTGCGCACGGCGGCCCGCGGCGGCCCGGCGGCCTCCCGCGAGCGCCACGTCGCGCGCGGCAAGCTCCTCGCCCGGGACCGCGTCGACGCCCTCCTCGACGACGGCAGCCCGTTCCTCGAGCTCGCGCCGCTCGCCGCGCACGGGATGTACGACGACGAGGCACCCGGCGCGGGCGTCGTCGCGGGCATCGGCCTCGTGGCGGGCCGGCACGTGGTGGTGGTCGCGAACGACGCGACGGTCAAGGGCGGCACCTACTACCCGATGACGGTCAAGAAGCACCTGCGCGCTCAGGAGGTCGCGCTCGAGAACCGGCTGCCCTGCGTCTACCTCGTGGACTCGGGCGGGGCGTACCTGCCGATGCAGGACGAGGTGTTCCCGGACCGCGACCACTTCGGGCGGATCTTCTACCACCAGGCCCGGCTCTCCGCCGCGGGCGTCCCGCAGGTCGCGTGCGTCATGGGCTCGTGCACCGCGGGCGGGGCGTACGTGCCCGCGATGAGCGACGAGACGGTCATCGTCCGCGGCCAGGGCACGATCTTCCTGGGCGGCCCCCCGCTCGTGAAGGCCGCGACCGGCGAGGTCGTGACGGCCGAGGACCTCGGCGGCGGCGAGCTGCACACCCGCGTCTCCGGGGTCGCGGACCACCTCGCGGAGGACGACGCCGACGCGCTGCGGATCGTCCGGCGCATCGTCGCGACGCTCCCCGCCCCGCGCGAGCACGCCTGGGACGTGTCCGAGGTCCGCGAGCCGCTGGCCGACCCGGCCGGGCTGTACGGCGTCGTGCCGGTCGACCTCCAGGAGCCGTACGACGTGCGTGAGGTCATCGCGCGCCTCGTCGACGCGAGCGAGCTGCACGAGTTCAAGCGCGAGTACGGCACGACGCTCGTGACGGGGTTCGCCCGCCTGCACGGGCACCCGGTCGGGATCGTCGCCAACAACGGCGTGCTGTTCGGGGAGTCGGCGCTCAAGGGCGCGCACTTCGTCGAGCTGTGCGACCAGCGCGGGATCCCGCTGGTGTTCCTGCAGAACGTCGTCGGCTTCATGGTCGGCCGCGACTACGAGGCGGGCGGCATCGCCAAGCACGGCGCCAAGATGGTCGCGGCCGTCGCGACGGCGCGCGTCCCGAAGCTCACGGTGGTGATCGGCGGGTCGTTCGGCGCCGGCAACTACTCGATGTGCGGGCGCGCGTACTCCCCGCGGTTCCTCTGGATGTGGCCGGGCGCCCGGATCTCCGTGATGGGCGGGGCGCAGGCCTCGGCGGTGCTCGCGACGGTGCGGCGCGACCAGCTCGAGGCCCGCGGCGAGACGTGGTCGACCGAGGACGAGGAGCGGTTCGCCGCCCCGATCCGTGCGCAGTACGAGCGGCAGGGCTCCCCGTACTGGTCGACGGCGCGGCTGTGGGACGACGGCATCCTCGACCCCGCGGACACCCGGCGCGTGCTCGGCCTCGCGCTCGACGTGTGCCGCGGCGTCCCCCTGGAGCCGCGCGCCGCGGCCGTGTACCGGATGTGAGTGCCGTGCCCACCGCTCCCGGGACGGCGCCCGCTCCGCCGTTCCGCACCGTCCTCGTCGCGAACCGGGGCGAGATCGCGTGCCGCGTGGTCCGGACCCTGCACCGGCTCGGGATCCGCTCGGTCGCGGTGTTCAGCGACGCGGACTCCGGCGAGCCGCACGTGCGGCTCGCGGACCTCGCCGTCCGGCTCGGGCCGGCCGAGCCGCAGGCCAGCTACCTCGACGTGGACGCGGTGCTGCGCGCCGCGAAGGCGACCGGCGCGGACGCGGTGCACCCGGGGTACGGGTTCCTGTCCGAGAGCCCGGCGCTCGCGCGCGCGTGCGCCGACGCGGGGATCACCTTCGTCGGCCCGCCGGTGCACGCGCTCGAGGTCATGGGCGACAAGATCGGCGCGAAGGCGCACGTCGCCGGGCTCGGTGTCCCGGTCGTCCCGGGGACGCACGAGCCCGGGCTGTCCGACGACGAGCTCGTCGCACGCGCCGCCGACGTCGGGTACCCGCTGCTGGTCAAGCCCGCGGCGGGCGGCGGCGGCAAGGGGATGACGACCGTGCGGTCCCTCGCCGAGCTGCCGGCCGCGCTCGCCGCCGCGCGCCGGGTCGCCGCGTCGGCGTTCGGGGACGACGCGCTCCTGCTCGAGCGCCTGCTCACCGCGCCGCGCCACATCGAGGTCCAGGTGCTCGCCGACGCCCACGGCGCGGTCGTGCACCTCGGGGAGCGCGAGTGCTCGCTCCAGCGACGCCACCAGAAGGTCGTCGAGGAGTGCCCCTCACCGCTCGTGGACGCCCCGACCCGAACTCGGCTGGGCGAGGCCGCGTGCGCGGTCGCCCGCTCCGTCGGGTACGTCGGGGCCGGGACCGTCGAGCTGCTCGTCGAGGGTGACGCGGCCGAGGGCTTTTTCTTCATCGAGATGAACACGCGCCTGCAGGTCGAGCACCCGGTCACTGAGCTCGTCACCGGGGTCGACCTCGTCGAGCAGCAGCTGCGCGTCGCCGCGGGCGAGCCGCTCGGGCTGCCCCAGGACGACGTGCGGCTCACCGGCCACGCGGTCGAGGCCCGCGTCTACGCGGAGGACCCCGCGCGGGGGTTCCTGCCGACGGCCGGGCGCGTCCTCGTGCTCGACGAGCCCGCCGGCGCGGGGGTGCGGGTGGACAGCGCGCTCGCCGTCGGCGGCGAGGTGGGGTCCACCTACGACCCGATGCTGTCCAAGGTCGTCGCGTGGGGACCCGACCGCGCCACGGCGCTCGCCCGGCTCGACGCGGCCCTCGCCTCGACGACCGTGCTCGGGGTCACGACGAACATCCCGTTCCTGCGCCGGCTCGTCGCGCACCCCGAGGTCCGCGCGGGGCGCCTCGACACCGGCGTGATCGAGCGCCACCTCGACGAGCTGGGCGCACCGGTGCGCGTGCCGGACGCGGTCCTGGTCGCGGCGCTCCGGGCCACCGCCGACCGCACCGGCGCCGCCGCGACCGCGGGCTCGGCGTGGGCCCGCGACGGGTGGCGGCTGGGCGAGCCCGCCCCGACGGTGCACGTCGTCACCTCGGGGGACGGCGAGCGGACCGAGGTCGCCGTGCTCGGCCCCGCCGAGGACGCCCGCGTCCGCCTCGACGGCCGGCCGCCCGTGCACGCGCGCCTCAGCCCGGTCGACGCCACGACGGCGCAGCTCACGGTCGACGGTGTCGTCCGCACCGTGCGCGTCGCGTCCGACGGCGCGACGACGTGGGTCGGGTACGACGGTTCCGCCGTCGCGCTCCGGGTCACGGGCCGGCTCGACGCCCTCGTCGAGGCACGGGTCCACGTCGACCGTCCCGCCGGGGCCGCCGACCCGGTGGTCCGGTCCCCGATGCCCGGGACCGTCGTCGCGGTCGACGTCGCGACGGGCGACCACGTGACCGCCGGGCAGCCGCTGCTCACCGTCGAGGCGATGAAGATGGAGCACCGGCTCACGGCGACGACCGACGGCGTCGTCACCCTCCAGGCCCGACCGGCCGACCGGGTGGCGCTCGACCAGGTGCTCGCGACGATCACGCCGCACGGCACCGACCGCACCGGGCAGGACACCACCGCGCCCGCCGAGGAAGGGACCCGACCATGAGCCACGAGCTCACCGACGCCCAGCAGCGCCTCGTCGACGAGGTGCGCGACTTCGCCGACACCGTCGTCGCGCCCGCCGCGTACGAGTACGACACCAAGCGCGAGCTGCCCTACGAGATCCTCGCGCAGATGGGCGAGATGGGGCTGTTCGGGCTGCCGTTCCCGCGCGAGTACGGCGGTCAGGGGCGGGACTACCTCGACCTGTGCCTCGCCGTCGAGCAGCTCGCGCGCGTCGACCAGTCGATCGCCGTGACGCTCGAGGCGGGGGTCGGGCTCGGGGCCATGCCCGTGTGGCGCAGCGGGACGGACGCGCAGAAGAAGGAGTGGATCCCGATGCTCGCGCGCGGCGAGGCGCTCGCGGCGTTCGGCCTCACCGAGGCCGAGGCCGGCTCCGACGCCGCCGGGACCCGCACGACCGCGGTCCTGGACGACGGCGACTGGGTGATCGACGGCTCGAAGCAGTTCATCACCAACTCCGGCAGCCGGATCACGCGGCTCGTCACGGTCACCGCGGTCACGGGCGAGACGACCCGGCCCGACGGCTCGGTCCGCAAGGAGCTGAGCGCGTTCCTCGTGCCGTCCGGCACCCCGGGGCTGCACGTCGGGCCGGCCTACGACAAGGTCGGCTGGCACACGTCCGACACCCACCCGCTCGTGCTCGACCACGTGCGCGTCCCCGAGGAGAACCTGCTCGGCGAGCGCGGCCGCGGGTTCGCGAGCTTCATCCAGACCCTCGACGAGGGCCGCGTCGCCTTCGCCGCGCTGTGCACCGGCGCCGCCCAGGGCTGCCTCGAGGAGTCGATCCGCTACGCGGGGACCCGGCGGGTGTTCGGCCGGACCATCGGGGAAAACCAGCACACCCAGTTCACGATCGCCCGCATGCAGGCCCGCACGCACGCCGCCCGCCTCGCCTACCTCGACGCCGCGCACCGGATCGTCGCCGGGCGCCCGTTCAAGCTCGAGGCGAGCCTCGCCAAGCTGATCGGGAGCGAGGCGGCGATGGCCAACGCCCGGGACGCCTCGCAGATCTTCGGCGGCTACGGCTTCCTCAACGAGAACCCCGTCGCCCGGCACTACCGCGACTCCAAGGTGCTCGAGGTCGGCGAGGGCACGACGGAGGTGCAGCTCATGGTGATCGCCCGCGAGCTCGGGCTGGCGGGACGGTTCTGATGCGCGACGCCGTGCAGCGCGGCCTCTGGTACGAGGAGCTCGAGACCGACGTGCGGTACCTGCACCGCCCGGGTCGCACGATCACCGAGGCCGACAACGTCGCGTTCACGACGATGACGATGAACACCCAGCCGCTGCACCTCGACGCGGCGTGGTCGGCCGGCCAGCCGTTCGGGCGCCCGCTCGTCAACTCGATGCTCACGCTCGCGACGCTCGTGGGCAGCTCGGTCGCGCAGCTCACCCAGGGCACGCTGGTGGCGAACCTCGGGCTGACCGACGTCGACTTCCCGCACCCGCTGTTCCCGGGCGACACGCTGTACTCCGAGACGGTCGTGACCGGCAAGCGCCTGTCCGCCTCGCGCGAGGGCCAGGGCGTGGTGACCTTCGCGCACACCGGCCGCAACCAGGACGGCACCGTGGTCGCGACGGCGACGCGGACCGTGCTGCTGTGGCGCGCGAGGGCACAGCCGTGACGGCGCCCGCGCTCGGACCGGCGCTGCTGTTCTGCCCCGCGGACCGCCCGGACCGCTACGGCAAGGCCGCCGACCGCGCCGACGCCGTCGTGCTCGACCTCGAGGACGCCGTCGCGCCGTCGGCCAAGGCGGACGCGCGCGCGGCGCTGGTCGCGACGCCGCTCGACCCGGGGCGCACGGTCGTCCGGGTCAACGCCGCGGGGACCGCGGACCTCGCCGCCGACCTCGCGGCGCTGACCCGCACCGCGTACCGGACCGTCATGCTGCCCAAGACGGCGAGCGCCGCGGACCTCGACGCGCTCGCGGGGTTCGCGACGGTCGCGCTGGTCGAGACGGCCGCCGGCGTCCTGCGCGTCGCCGAGATCGCGGCCGTCCCGCACGTCGTCGCGCTGCACTGGGGCGCGGACGACCTCGTCGCCTCGCTCGGCGGGACCGCGAGCCGGCACGCGGACGGGCGCTGGCGCGACGTCGCGCGGCACGCGCGCGCGACCGTGCTGATCGCCGCGGGCGCGCACGGCAAGCCCGCCTACGACGCGGTGCACCTGGACATCGCCGACCTCGACGGCCTGGCCCGCGAGGCCGAGGACGCCGCAGCGTCGGGGTTCGCGGGCACGGCCTGCATCCACCCGAGCCAGGTCGACGTCGTCCGGGCGGCGTTCCGGCCCGACGACGCGGCCGTCGAGCGGGCCCGGCGGCTCCTCGAGGCTGCCGCGGGCGAGCACGGCGTGTTCCGGTTCGAGGGGCGGATGGTCGACGGGCCCGTCCTCGCGCACGCGCGGGAGGTGCTGCGCCGGGCGGAGGCAGGCTCTCCGCCGCGAGGCGGGCCTGCATGAGGACCGCCAAGAGGGCGCACACCGCCCGCTCAACCCGCATCTGCGTGGGTTTGGGCCCATTTGTGACGCGCGTGCGGCGGCGCGACGCTGGCTGACGGGGCACGACGTCGCCACGCCCAGGCCTGTCCGTCCCGGACACGGCGGAGGCCGGCGCCCACCGGCCGCCGGCCTCCGTGACGACGAGCCGCCCGATGACCGGGGGGCTCGGCAGCGCGCCTCAGGCGATCCCGTCGGGCCCGATCCGCGCTCCGTCCGGGACCGTCGACGGCTCCCCCGGGTCGGTCAGCCGCGCGTCACCGGTCACGACGACGTCGCGCCCGAACGTCCAGTCACCCTGCACGCGCAGCGCGGACGCACCGGCGAGGGACGGGGCGAGGGGGATGCGGTCGTCGAACGTCCCGATCGTCTTGTAGTGCGTCGGGTCGAGGTCGACGAACGGTGCGTCGACGACGGCCTCGAGCCGGTGGTCCTCGGTCGAGCGGTACACGTCCGAGCGCAGCACGAGCAGGTCGTTCGTCGTCTTGACCGGCAGGAACCGCGAGCGGTCCACCTCGAGCACGACCGCGCCGTCGAACACCTCGATCGCCGCACCCATCGCCGACTCGATCTGCACCACGGGGGTCGACGAGGAGTCGGTCGGGTCGACCGTCTTGTCGTTGCGGATGAGCGGGAGGTCGAGCACGCCCCCCGTGCGCTCGAGCTCGTCGGCCAGCGCCCGCAGGTCCAGCCACAGGTTGTTCGTGTTGAAGAACGGGTGCGTCTCGATGTCCGCGGCCGCCTCGGCGTCCTCGGGCAGGGTCTGCGCGGTCTCGCGCAGCACGATCCTGCCGTCCGCCGCCCGGACCACGAGGTGACCGCCCTTGCGGTCGGCGGGCGTCCGGCGCGCGACCTCCGCGGCGAACGGCGCGCCCGTCGAGGCGAACCAGCCGGCGATGCGCGCGTCGGGCGAGGCCCCGAGGTTGTCGGAGTTCGACACGGACGCGTACCGGTAGCCCGCGTCGAGCAGGCGCTCGAGCGTGCCCGACGCGTAGAGCGCGGTGTACAGGTCGCCGTGGCCGGGCGGGCACCACTCGAGGCTCGGGTCCGCGGGCCAGTCGACGGGCGTGAGGTCGTCCGCGCGGAGCTTGGGCTCGCGGTTCTGCAGGAAGTCGAGCGGGAGGCCGTCGACCGCGAGCGCGGTGTGCGGCGCGAGGGCCTCGATCGTGTCCTCACGCGTGCGGAAGCTGTTCATCAGGACGAGCGGGAGCCGCGCGCCGGTCGCGGCTCGTGCGGTCAGGACCTGGTGGGCGATCACGTCGAGGAACGTCTGGTCGCCGCGCACGCGCAGCAGCGACTTGGCGCGGTCCATGCCCATCGAGGTGCCGAGGCCCCCGTTGAGCTTGATCACCGCGGTCACCGCGAGGGCCTCGCGGGCCGCGTCGTCGGACACGTCGAGGTCGGACAGGTGCGGGACGTCGGTCAGCGGGCGCACGTCCTTCTCGGCGATCGCGCCGGTCTCCCCGGACTCGAGGAGACCGTAGAAGCGGGCGAAGACGTCGATCGCAGTGGGCGCCACCCCTGCGTCCGTCATCTTCTGGCGGGCCTGGTCCAATCCGTCAGCGCTCATGCTTCGAGACTAGGGGCCGGACATGTCGGTGCACACCCGGCGCCCGACCCGTGGTCCGTGGCCCCCGCACCGGCACGGCGCGGGTCCGCCGGAGCGTCGACGCACGTTCGCCGGGGCGCCCGCCGGCGTTCGGCTGCACGTCACGCCGCTCGCGCGAGCCGTCGACCCGTGTCGGACGACGTGGCTACCGTGACGCCATGCCCCCGCGCTGGACCGTCGAGCAGGCGCTCGCGCTCGCCCCCGACGCGTCCTCGGCGACCGCCGGGCGGAAGCTCGCGACGTCGGGCACGTGGACCTCCACGGGTGCCTCGCCGGGCGCCGTGTGGGGGCTGTGCGCGGGCTCGGGCACGACGCCCTACCAGACCGTCGTCGACCTCACCGAGCCCGCGTTCAGCTGCTCGTGCCCGAGCCGGAAGTTCCCGTGCAAGCACGCGCTCGCGCTGCTCCTGCGGTGGGCCGGCGGCGAGGTCGACGAGCACGGCGAGCCTGCCGACTTCGCCGCGACGTGGCTCGAGGCCCGGGCCGCGCGGGCTGCGCGCAGCGCGGGACGTGCCGAGGTCCGCGCCGACCGCGCCCCGGCGGACCCGCGTGCCGCCGGGCGGCGCGCGGAGCAGCGCGAGCAGCGCGTCTCGGCCGGCGTCGCCGAGCTCGAGCGCTGGCTGCGCGACCAGGTCCGCACCGGTGTGGCGTCGGCCGACACCGCGGGCTACGCCCTGACCGACCCCGTGGCCGCCCGGCTCGTCGACGCGCAGGCGCCCGGGCTGGCCGCGGCCGTGCGCCGGCTCGCGTCCGTCGCGGCGTCGGGCGAGGGCTGGCCCGGACGTCTCCTCGAGGAGCTCGCCCTGGTGCACCTGCTGACGACCGCGCACGGCCGGATCGACGAGCTCCCCGAGGACCTCGCGGCCACGGTGCGGACGCGCGTCGGCGCGACCGTCCGCACGGAGGACGTGCTCGCGGGGCCGCCCGTGCGGGACCGCTGGGACGTGCTGGCGCTCCGGGACTCCTCGGACGGGCGGCTCACGACCCGGCGCGTGCACCTGCGCGGGGCCACGACGGGCCGCGACGCGCTCGTGCTGTCCTTCGCCGGGCCCGGTCAGGCGCTCGACGTCTCGCTCGTGCCGGGGACGTCCCTCGATGCGGACCTGCACTTCTACCCGGGCGCGCTCCCGCTGCGTGCGGTGATCGGCGCGCGGCACGGCGAACCGGGCCCGCTGTCGGCGGTCGCGGGCAGCGGCGTGCGGGCCGCGCTCGACGCGTGGGCGCACGCGCTCGCCGCGGACCCGTGGACGAGCGACCTGCCCGTCGTGCTCGGCGACGTGCGCGTGGTCCCGGCCCCCGACGGGGCACCGGACGGCTGGCTCGTCGCGGACGCGACCGGCGACGCGCTCCCGCTCGTGCCCGCGCCCGGGCTGTGGACGGTCCTCGCCGTCGCGGGTGGTGACCCCGTGACCCTCGTCGGGGCCCTCACCCCGCGCGGGGTCCGTGCCGAGTCGGTCCTCGCCGACGGCGCACCGGTGCCGGCATGAGCACCGTCCCGCCCCGCGGCACGGCGCCCGGAAGCACCCCGCGCGGGGACGCCCGGGTCGCCGGGACCGGAGGTGCCGCGCCCGTGGAGACGCCGCCCGCCGGCCACGGGGGCCACACCGGTGCGCTGGACTGGGACGACCTCGTGACCTCCGCGCTGCTCGGGGTGGCGCGGAGGCCGGTCGACCTCGCGACCCTCCCCGGTGAGGTCGGCCGCCTCGCGGCGACGCTTCCGGGCACCGACGCCCCCGGGCGCCTGCTCCACGCCGCAGCGCTCCTGACCGCGCAGCGGCGCGCGGGCACCGGCCCGCTCCCTGCCCCGCCGCCCGTGCCCGCCGCGCCGCACGAGAGCGCGCCGGTCGCCTCGCATGCCGCCGGAGGGCGGCTCGCAGGGCTCCTCGCACGGACCGACGCGCTCGCGGAGCGGCTCGTCGACGAGTGGCTCGCCCTCGCCGCGAGCCACGGCCGGCTCGCTCCGCCCGCCCTGCTGCCGCGCCTCCTGGACTGGGCGAGCGCGCGCGGTGAGCGCGGAGAGGTCCGGCGCGACCGTGCCGAGCGCGTGGCGCCCGTGCTCGGTGAGCGCGGCCGGTGGCTCGCCGGGCACCGAGCCGAGTGGGCGGCGGTGACGCGTGACGCCTCCGGCGCGGCGCCGTCCACCCCGTCCGACGGCGCGAGCTCGGAGGCCTCGGGGCACGGCGCCGCCGGCGGCGAGGCCGTCGCCGCCGGCAGCACCGACGGGTCCACCCCCGTGGCCGGTGACGCCTGGACCCGCGGGACGGCCGCGGAGCGTCGCGACCGCCTCGTCGCCGTGCGCCGGAGCGACCCGGCTGCTGCGCGCGCCATGCTGCTCGCCGCGGGCCCGTCGACGCTCCGGGGCGAGGAGCGCGCCCAGCTCTACGGCGTCCTCGCCGACGGCCTGCAGCCCGCGGACGAGGAGCTGCTCGAGCGCGCCCTCGACGACGCCCGCCAGGACGTGCGGACCGTCGCGGCGGCGATGCTGCGGCGGCTGCCGGGCAGCGCCCAGGCCGCCCGCGCCGCGGCACGTGCCGTCCCGCTCGTGCACGTCGAGCGGCGGCGGCTGCGGCGGGTGCTCGTCGTCGACCTGCCCGAGGTCGACCCCGGGGACCGGGACGACCGGGCGCTGCCCCCGGCGCCGTCCGGCACCGGCGCGCGCGTGTGGCTCCTGCGCCACCTCGTCCTCGCCACGCCGCTGCGCGCCTGGGAGGACGCGCTCGACGCCGCGCCCGACGAGCTCGTCGCGCTCCCCGTCGCCGACGACCTGCGCGGCCAGCTGCGCGCCGGCTGGCTCGGCGCCACCCGCGACCAGGCCGACGCGCGCTGGGCCCGGGCGCTCCTGCGCGACGCCGACCACGGCGAGCGGGTCGCGCTGCTCCCGGTCCTCGGCGTCCAGGAGCGCGCGGAGCACGTCGCCGCCGCGGTCGACGCGCTCGCGCAACAGGGCGGGCGGGCGGCGCTCACGCACGTGGACGCGCTGCTGGGCACCTGCCCGCGGCCGTGGCCCCCCGTGCTCACCGCCGCGGTGCTTCGCTGGCTCGCGGGCGAGCGCTCGACGGACACGTGGCACGCCGACTGGGCGCTGCGGACGGTCGCGATGCGCCTGCCCACGGACACCGCCAGCGAGGACGCCGTGCGGGCCGCGGGGCTCGCGCGCGCCGACGACGACCCCTGGCGTGCGCGCGTCCTGACCGTCGCCGACACGCTGCACGACCGACGCCACATGACCGAGGAGCTCCGTTGACCACCACCCCTCAGGCCACGCCCGCCGACGCGGACGGCGCCGACGCGCTCCTGCGCCCGCACGCCGAGCAGGCGTTCGCCCACGAGCTCGCGGCGCTCGCCGCGCACGACGACCGGCCGCGTCCGCCCGCCTGGCTGCTCTCCCCCCGCGCCGTGGTGACGTACCTGCTCGGCGGGACGCTCGGTGACGGGACGGTGATCACCCCCAAGTACGTCGGGCCGCGCCGGCTCGTCGAGGTGGCGGTCGCCACGCTCGCGACCGACCGGGCGCTGCTCCTCCTGGGCGTCCCCGGGACGGCCAAGACGTGGGTCAGCGAGCACCTCGCGGCCGCGGTCAGCGGCCGGTCCACGCTGCTCGTCCAGGGCACCTCGGGCACCGGGGAGGACGCGATCCGGTACGGCTGGAACTACGCCCGGCTGCTCGCCGAGGGCCCGACCCCCGCCGCGCTCGTCCCCTCCCCGGTGATGACCGCGATGCGCGAGGCGAAGATCGCGCGCGTCGAGGAGCTCACCCGGATCCCGTCCGACGTCCAGGACGCGCTCATCACGGTGCTCTCGGAGAAGTCGCTCCCGGTGCCCGAGCTCGGGACGGAGGTGCAGGCAGCCAAGGGCTTCAACGTCATCGCGACCGCGAACGACCGCGACCGCGGCGTCAACGAGCTGTCCTCGGCGCTGCGCCGCCGGTTCAACACCGTCGTCCTCCCGCTGCCCGCGACCGAGCAGGAGGAGGTCGAGATCGTCACGCGGCGCGTCGCACAGCTGGGTGCGGCGCTCGAGCTGCCGCCCGTCCCGGCCGCCGCCGAGGAGATCCGCCGTGTGGTGACCGTGTTCCGGGAGCTGCGCTCGGGCCGCACCCTCGACGGGCGCACGACGCTCAAGCAGCCGTCGGGCACGCTCTCGACCGCGGAGGCCATCTCGGTCGTCACGCAGGGGCTCGCCCTGGCGGCGCACTTCGGCGACGGGACGCTCCAGCCGTCGGACATCGCCGCGGGGATCGTCGGCTCGGTCGTCAAGGACCCCGTCGCCGATCGCGCGGTGTGGTTCGAGTACCTCGAGGCGGTCGCCCGCGAGCGCGAGGGGTGGCACGACTTCTACGCCGCGTGCCGCGAGGTCAGCGGATGACCGTCGCCCCGGTCGCGGGCGCGGGCCCGACCACGGGTGCGGGGGCGGGCGCGCCCGTCGTCGAGGTCATGGGCGTGCGGCACCACGGCCCCGGCTCGGCACGTGCCGTGCGCGCGGCGCTCGACCGCCTGCAGCCGGACGTCGTGCTGGTCGAGGGCCCGGCCGACGCCGACCCGCTCGCCGCCCTCGCCGGCGACCCGGAGCTCGTGCCGCCGGTCGCGATGCTGGCGTACGCGAACGACGACCCCGCCACGGCCGTCTTCTGGCCGTACGCGGTGTTCTCCCCCGAGTGGCAGGCGCTGCACTGGGCGGCCGAGCACGGCGTGCGCGTGCGCTTCTGCGACCTGCCGTCGGGCGCGGTGCTCGGGCGGGCGACCCGGGGCGACGGGACGACCACACCGCCCGACCCGCCGGAGCTCCCCGGCGCGGCCGAGGATCCTGGCACATCCGGCACCCCCGACGCACCCGAGGACCCGGGCGCAGCAGACGCTCCCGACGCGCCCGCCCTCGCCGACGCACCCGGGCCCACGGACGAGCCCGGGGAGGACGCCGCCGCGCTGCGCCGCGACCCGCTCGCCGCGCTCGCCGCAGCAGCGGGCTACGACGACCCGGAGCGGTGGTGGGACGACGTCGTCGAGCACCGGCTCGAGTCCCCCACGCCGTTCCCGGTGCTCGCGGAGGCGATGGCCGAGCTGCGGCGGACCGCGGAGCCGCTGCCCCCCGAGCGGCAGGCGCACGAGGACCGCCGTGAGGCGTACATGCGCCAGACGCTGCGCGCGGAGCTGCGTGCGGGCGCACGGCGGGTCGCGGTCGTGTGCGGCGCGTGGCACGCCCCGGCGCTCGACGGGACGCTCCCGCCCGCTGCGGCCGACACCCGGGTGCTTCGAGGGCTGCCGCGCCGGCCGACGTCGGTCACGTGGGTGCCGTGGACGTCCTCGCGGCTCGCATCCGCTTCGGGGTACGGCGCGGGCATCACGTCCCCCGGCTGGTACCACCACCTGTTCGCGGCCCCGGACCACGTCGTCGCGCGGTGGCTCACGCGCGTCGCGGGCGTGCTGCGCGCGGAGGACCTGCCGGTCTCGTCGGCGCACGTGATCGAGGCGGTGCGGCTCGCCGAGACGCTCGCGACGCTGCGCGGGCGCCCGCTCGCCGGGCTCGACGAGGTCACGGAGGCGACGCGCGCGGTGCTGTGCGAGGGCGACGACGCGGTCCTGGCGCTCGTGACGGCCCGGCTCGTCGTCGGCGAGGCGCTCGGCACGGTCCCCGAGTCGGTGCCGACGGTCCCGCTCGCGAGCGACCTGCGCGCGACCGCCCGGCGCCTGCGGCTCAAGGTCGAGCCGCTCGCCCGCACGCTCGAGCTCGACGTCCGCGAGGACACCGACCGCGAGCGGTCCCGTCTGCTGCACCGCCTGCGCGTCCTCGGCGTCGACTGGGGGGTGCCGGCAGCCGCGACCCGGCGGAGCACGGGGACGTTCCGTGAGCCGTGGACGCTCGTGTGGCGCCCGGAGCTCGCGGTCGCGGTCGTCGAGGCCGCGCTGTGGGGCACCACGGTCGAGGCCGCGGCGGGTGCGCGGCTCGGGGCCGCGGCCGGGCAGGCGTCGCTCGCGGGGCTCACCCGGCTCGTCGAGGACGCCCTGCTGGCGGACCTGCCCGCGGCGATGACGCCGCTCCTGGCCGCGCTCGACGCGCGCGCCGCGCACGACGTCGACGTGGTGCACCTCATGACGGCGCTGCCCCCGCTGGTGCGCGCGTACCGCTACCCGGGCGTGCGCGGGGTGGACGTCGTGCAGATCGGGCGCGTCGCGGACGCGCTGCTGGTGCGGGTGTGCGCCGCGCTGCCGTCCGCCGTCACGGCGCTCGACGACGACGCGGCCCGCGAGCTGCGCACCGCGCTCGACGCCGTGCACGACGCGGTGCTGCTGCGCGAGGAGGCCGTGGGCGGCGAGCTCTGGTGGTCGGCGCTCGCGTCGCTCGCCGACCGGGACGACGTCTCCGGGGTCCTCGCGGGCCGCGCCACGCGCCTGCTACGGGACGGGGGCCGGCTCGACGACGCCCCGGTGCGGCTGGAGCGCGCGCTGTCGGTGGGTGCCCCGGCACCGGCCAAGGCCGCGTGGGTCGAGGGCTTCCTCGACGGCGGCGGGCTCCTGCTCGCGCGCGACGACGAGCTGCTCGGGGTCCTCGACGCCTGGCTCACGGGGCTCCCGGAGCGGGACTTCACGGACGTGCTCCCGCTGCTGCGCCGCACGTTCGGCGCCCTGTCGGCGCCGGAACGGCGTGCCGTCGGGCAGGCGGCGGCGCGCGGGCCCCGCACGACGCCCGACGCCGCGGCGACGACCGGCCTGGACGAGACCCGCGCGCTGCCGGCGCTGCGCACCGTCACGACGATCCTCGGAGGGCACCCGTGAGCGAGACCGGCACGACCGTCGACGAGGCCGGACGCCTGCGCCGGTGGCGCCTCGTGCTGGGCCCCGCGGGCGAGCCCTGGGGGGCTCCGCTGCGCGGGGGCGACGCGGCGATGGACGCCGCCCTGGCGGCGCTCTACGACGCCGACGACGGCTCGGCAGCACGCCCGGGTGGTGGCGGTCCGCGGGGGGCGGGGCTCGGATCGTCGGCGCCCCGCGTCGCCCGCTGGCTCGGCGACATCCGCACGTACTTCCCGAGCACCGTGGTGCAGGTCATGCAGCGCGACGCAGTCGACCGGCTGAACCTGCGCCAGCTGCTGCTCGAGCCCGAGCTGCTCGGGGCCGTCGAGCCGGACGTGAGCCTGGTCGGGACCCTGCTCTCGCTCAACCGCGTGATGCCGGAGACGACGCGGGCGACCGCGCGGCAGGTGGTCGCGTCCGTCGTCGCGGAGGTCGAGCGGCGGGTCGCCGACCGGACGCGGTCGGCCGTCGCGGGCGCGCTGGACCGGACCAGCCGCACGCACCGTCCCCACCTGCGCGACGTCGACTGGGACGCCACGATCCGTGCGAACCTGCGGCACTACCTGCCCGAGCACCGCACGGTCGTGCCGGAGCGCCTCGTGGGCCACGGCCGCCGGCGCCAGGTCGTCGCACGTGACGTCGTGCTCGCGATCGACCAGTCGGGCTCGATGGCGGAGTCGGTCGTCTACGCCTCGGTGTTCGGGGCGGTGCTCGCGTCGATGCGCGCGCTGTCGACCTCGCTCGTGGTGTTCGACACCGAGGTCGTCGACCTGACCCCCCTGCTCGCCGACCCGGTCGACGTGCTGTTCGGGACCCAGCTCGGCGGCGGGACGGACATCAACCGTGCCGTCGCGTACTGCCAGGGGCTCGTCCGCCGGCCGGCGGACACGCTGCTGGTCCTGGTCAGCGACCTGTACGAGGGCGGCGTGCGGGACGAGCTGCTGCGCCGGGTCGCGGACCTGACCGCGGCCGGCGTGCAGGTCGTCGTGCTCCTCGCCCTGTCGGACTCCGGTGCGCCGTCGTACGACCGGGAGAACGCCGCCGCCCTCGTCGAGCTCGGCGTCCCGGCGTTCGCGTGCACACCGGACGCGTTCCCCGACCTGCTCGCCGTCGCGCTCGCCCGCGGTGACGTCGGGTCGTGGGCGGAGCGGGCGTTCGCCCCGGGGGCCGCGGCGCCGCGCCGCTGACTCCCGGTCGTCCCGGCCGCACGCCTCGGCCCGGACCCGCGGGGCGTCGCCTCGGTCCGCTCGCGAGAGAGGGAGCCGGCCCCGGCCGGACGACGCGGGCGGGGGCGCCGGCGTGCGCGGCTCCAGGTGCGCACACCGGCGCCCGTCCGGGGCGACCGGGGACCTCGGTCAGGTCAGCTCAGGTCAGGTAACGTCACGTCACGTCACGTCACCAGCCGAGCTGGATCGTGTACGCGCCGGCCCCGCCGCCGTAGTAGGTGGTGCGGGCGTAGTACGTGGCCGGCGAGGTGCCGGTGTTGCGCACGGACGCGGTGTCGACCCGTCCGGCCCCGAGCCGGCTGCTGGCGAGCGCCGAGCTGCCCGACCCGTAGAGGTACAGGTCGTAGTCCGCGGCGCTCGACCCCGGGGTCAGGCGCACGGTGAGCGTCGCCCCGGCCGGGACCTGGACCGCGAAGTAGTCGGTGTCGGTGCTCGACCCCATCGTGGCCGCCAGCGTGCCCGGCGCCCCGACGGCGTTCGCGGCGCTGCGGGTGTTGTTCGGCTCGACCTCGCTCGTGCCCACCGGCGGGGTGGTCGGCGGCGGCGTCGGGTTGGTGCCACCCACGGCGGCCCGGACGGCGGCGTTCGCGTCGACCATGCCCGCGCCGCAGCTCGAGCAGGTCGCGACGAACGGGCGCGCGGTCGACTTGAGCGTGCTCTCGACCTGGTCGGGCGTGAGCGAGGGGTTCGCGGCCAGGACGAGGGCGGCCGCCGCGGCGACGTGGGGCGTCGCCATGGAGGTGCCCTGGTAGTACGCGTACGAGTCGCTGCCGGGTCCCGCCGTGCCCGTGTTGAGCGTCGAGAGGATCCCGCGGGTCTGCCCGCCGCTCATCTCGCCACCGGGCGCCGCGACGTCCACGAGCGTGCCGTAGTTCGAGTAGGACGCCCGGGCGCCCGTCGGGCCGTACGCGGCGACGGCGATGACCCCCGAGCAGTTCGCCGGGCTCGAGTTGGACACGTTGCGGTTCTCGTTGCCCGCCGCGACGACGACGACAGCGCCGTTCGCGCGCGCGGCCGTGATGGCGCGCTGGCTCGTGGTGTCGCAGGTGCCGCTGCCGCCGAGCGAGAGGTTGAGGACGCGGGCGCGGTTCTCGTTCGCCGGGACGCCGCTGACCGAGCCGCCGGACGCCCAGATCATCGCGTCGGCGATGTCCGAGGTGTAGCCGCCGCACCTCCCGAGCACGCGCAGGGGGACGATCTTGGAGGCCGGCGCGGCTCCCGCGACGCCGGCGCCGTTGCCGGCGACGGCGGAGATGGTGCCCGCGACGTGGGTCCCGTGCCAGGAGGACGTCGTCGCGCCCCGTCCAGCGACGCACTCGTTGGCTGCGGTCCAGTCACCGGGGTCGCTCGCGTCGCCGTCCCGGCCGTTGCCGTCGTTCGACACCCCGGTGTCGGTGATCAGGTCGTACCCGCCGACGACGGCCCCGGCCAGGTCCGCGTGCGGGCGGACGCCGGTGTCGATGACGGCGACGTTGACGCCCGCACCGCGGGTGACGTCCCAGGCGCCGAGCACGCCGATGCCGACGCTGCTCGTCTGGAGGCCCCACAGGTCGGACCACCGGGGGTCGTTCGGCGCGGCGGCCGAGGGCTGCAGCAGGCGGTCCGGCTCGGCGTACTCGACGCCCGCGTCCTCCGCGGCGACCTGGGCGGCGAGAGCCTCGACGTCGGCGAGCGGGAGCGGGGCGGACAGCGCCCAGACCTGGGCGCCCTGGGCGGTGTCGCGCACGTACTCGGCGGCGGCGCCGCGGGCCTCGGCGGCGCGCGCGATCCGGTCGCGGCGACCGGACTGGACGTCGTCGGTCGCGCCGGCACCCAGCGGCTGGGTGCGGTAGCGCACGATCAGCCGGTCGGTGCCGGGCACGCTCGCCGTGGCGTCCACGGACGGCGCCGACGCGTCCGGGGCGACGCCCTCGGTCGTCGCGGCGACGGCCTGCGGGGCCAGCGCCCAGGACGACGCCAGGAGCACGCCGGCGGCGAGGGCCGCCACGGGGCGCGTCGTGAAGGTGTGCTGCATCAGGGTCTGCCTCTCGGCTGCGTGGGGTGCGGACGTCGTACTGCGCGGGTCCCGACCGGTCGGGATGTCGCTCCGGTGCGACGTGCGACTCACGGTAAACATGGCCATGACTCCGGTCAAGGGCGTAAGTTACTCCGCGGTACACCGTCGACGGAGACGGCCGGGTCACCCCCGGGGAGCCCGCCGAGGACGCCTCGTGCGCGCCCACGAGCGGCTCGTCGCACGAGCCCCGCGGCGCACCCGCACGCCGACGAGCCGCCGCCCGGATGCGGCGCACAGCACGCGCCCCGACGATGGCCGGGTGCGTCAGGACACGTCGCGCACGCACCTGGGGCCGACGAGGCCCCCGCGGGAGGGGTCGACATGGCGACGGTGGCGGACGGGATCGTGGCACGGCTCGCGGAGTGGGGGGTCGAGCGCGTGTTCGGCTTCGCCGGCGACGGGATCGACCCGCTCCTCGCGGCGCTCGACCGTGCGTCGGGGTCCGTCGAGCTCGTGACCGCGCGGCACGAGGAGATGGCCGCGTTCATGGCGACCGGGCACGCGAAGTACGGCGGCGGGGTCGGCGTCTGCCTCGCGACCCAGGGCCCCGGGGCGATCCACCTCCTGACCGGGCTCTACGACGCCAAGCTCGACCGCAAGCCCGTCGTCGCGATCGTCGGGCAGGTCGTGTCCACCGCGCTCGGCAGCGGCTACCTCCAAGAGGTCGACCTCCCGACGCTGTTCAAGGACGTGTGCGGCCAGTACGTCCAGACCGTGCACGCCCCCGAGCAGCTGCCGCTCGTGCTCGACAACGCCATCCGCACCGCGCTCGCCACCTCGAGCCCCACGTGCGTGATCGTGCCGCACGACGTGCAGAAGGCGAACCTCCCGGAGGACCCGCCGCACACCCACGGCGTCGTGACGTCGTCCGCGACGTGGGCGCGTCCGCGGGTCGTCCCCGACGACGCCTCGCTGGACCGGGCCGTCGAGCTCCTCGACTCCGGCGAGCGGGTCGCGCTGCTGGTCGGGCAGGGGGCGGCCGGTGCCGCCGAGCAGGTGCAGGCCGTCGCCGAGCGGCTCGGCGCGGGGATCACGACGTCGCTGCTGGGCAAGCCGCTCCTCGACGAGGGCCTGCCGTACCACTGCGGGGTCATGGGCCACCTCGGGACGACCGCGTCCGCCGACCTCCTCGCGCGCTGCGACACGCTCCTGATCGTGGGCAGCAGCGACCCGTGGACCGAGTTCTACCCGCCGCCCGGGACCGTCCGCACCGTGCAGATCGACATCGCGGCCCGCAACCTCGGCGCGAAGTACCCCGTCGAGGTCGGTCTCGCCGGCGACGCGGCGCTCACGCTGGACCTGCTGCTCCCCCGCCTGCGCGCCCGCGAGGGCTGGCGTGCCGAGGTCGAGCGCAGCGTCGTCGCGTGGCACGAGATCGCCGAGCGGCGCGTCGCCGAGCCGGCCGACCCGCTCAACCCGCAGCTCGTGCTGCGCGCGCTCAACGACCACCTGCCGGCCGACGCGCAGGTCTCGCTCGACGTCGGCTCGGTCGTCTACTGGTACGCCCGGTTCCTCCGGCTGCCCCGGGGCGTCCCCGCCCACCTGTCGAGCACGCTCGCGTCGATGGGCTCCGCGATGCCGTACGGCATCGCCGCCAAGCTCCTGCACCCCGACCGGCCGGTCGTCGCGCTCGCGGGCGACGGCGCGATGCAGATGAACGGCCTCTCGGAGCTCATCACGGTCGCGGCGCGCTGGCGGGACTGGGCGGACCCCGCTTCGTGGTGCTCGTGCTCCACAACGGCGACCTCGCGGAGGTCTCGTGGGAGCAGCGCGAGATGGAGGGCGACCCGCGCTTCGCGACGTCCCAGACGGTGCCGCCGTTCCCCTACGCCGCCTACGCCGAGCTGCTCGGCCTCACCGGGATCCGCGTCGACGACCCCGCGGACGTCGACGCCGCGTGGCGTTCCGCGCTCGGCGCCGACCGACCGTGCCTCGTCGAGGCCGTCGTCGACCGCGACACACCGCTGCTCGCCCCGCGCCAGCCCGCGGAGAAGGTCGAGCAGATGCACCGCGGGCTCGCGCAGGAGCCCGGCGCCGGGCGGGCCGGCGACCACCTCGACCGGCAGCGCGCGCACGAGGCCGAGCACGACCCGGCGGGAGTCTCCGCGGAGAACGACGGGTGACCGCGCGGACCGCGCCGACGGCGTCGCCGCGCCCCCGCCCGGTCGGGGCGTGACAGCGTGCCCGCCTGGCTGGAGGCCGGCCTCTGGGGACTCGTCGCCGGCGGGGCGCTCCTGCTGGGTGCGCTCGTCGCCTGGCGGGTCCGGGTGCCCCAGCGTGCCGTGGCGGGCGTCATGGCCTTCGGCGCCGGGGTGCTCGTCTCGGCGCTCGCCTTCGAGCTCGTCGTGCCCGCGCAGGAGCAGGGCGGGCTCGGGCCGACCGTCGCCGGCTTCCTGGGTGGGGCTGTCACCTACGTCGCCGCGAACGAGTGGCTCGCGCGGCGCGGCGCCCGGCACCGCAAGCGCTCGACCGGGCAGCAGCCCTCGGAGCAGCAGAGCGCGGGGAGCGGCGCCGCGATCGCGGTCGGTGCGCTGCTCGACGGCGTCCCCGAGTCCGTGGTCCTCGGGCTGTCGGTGCTCGGCGGCGGGGGCGTCGGGGTCGGCGTCCTCGTCGCGGTGGCCATCTCGAACGTCCCCGAGGGGCTGTCGAGCGCGGCCGGGATGAAGCGGGCCGGCCGGGGACCGCGCTACGTGTTCGGCGTGTGGGGCGCGATCGCCGCCGCGAGCGGGCTCGCCGCCGCGCTGGGCGCCGCCGCCCTCGGCGGTGCGTCGCCGACGACGGTCGCAGTCATCACGGCGGTCGCCGCCGGCGCGATCCTCGCGATGATCGCCGACACGATGATCCCTGAGGCGTTCGAGGGCACGCACGCGCTCACGGGGCTCGTGACCGCGCTGGGCTTCGTCGCTGCCCTCGCGGTGCAGCAGCTCGGGGAGTGACCGGGCGCGCGGACGCGACGGCTCCGCGCCCGACGAGCGGACGACCGGCGGCGACGCCACGCACGGCCCGCGCCGGACGGTGGCACCTCGGCGAGGTGCCCGAGGGCGCCCCGCACGCGACAGGGCCCGACGCACGCGTCGGGCCCTGTCGTGCGGTCGTGGGTCGGGTGCTACTGCCCGAGGCGCTCGTCGGCCGCGTCGCCGGCCTTCTCGAGCTGCTCGTCGTGCTTGCCGCCCGTGGCGCTCGAGGCCGCGTCCTGGCCCTTGTCGAGCGCGGCGTCGCTCGCCTTCTCGCCCTTCTCGCTGTCGAGTGCTCCCTGCGCCTTGCCCGCCAGGTCGTCGATGCCCATGTCGGTCTCCTCACTGTCCGGGGCGCCCGTCGCGCCCTCGTCCATGCTGCGGCCGAGGAGCCGCGCACGCACCTGGGCAGGGGACGGCGGGGCGGGCGGGCGCGTCAGAGCCGGACGTCCCGGGCGCTCGCGAGCGGCACCCACCCGCTGCGCTCCGCCGGGGCGTCGTCCTGCGCCGCGACGGCCGCGAGCCGGTCCGCCGCGACGAGCGGCCCGAGGTCCAGGCGCGTGAGCTCCTCGACGTCGCGGACCGGGACCTGGAACGTCCGGAAGGGACCGAGCGGGGGCGCGTCCCCGGCGGCGAGCGCCTGCGCCGTCGCGGCGCGCAGCGCGATCTCGTCGAGCTGCGGCGTCTGGTCGAGCACGTACGCGGTGGTCGCGAGCCGCAGCGCGGTGCCGGGGTCCGCGTCGTCGGGCACGTCCGCCCAGGCCGCGACCTTCCAGAACAGGCGCGGGATCCCGATGCCGCGGTACACCGGGTCGTCCGGGTCCAGGACGGTGCCGGTCAGGACGGTGAGGCGCAGCCGGTGCACCCGGGCGTGCTCGAGCAGGTAGTCCTCGAGCCCGTTCCACAGCGCCTTCGACTGGTTGAACTCGGCGGCCTGCGGAGCGGCGTTCGGGTAGGCGAAGGTGTCGACGTTCGCGCGGCCGGCGACGGCCGGCGTGCCCCACACGGGGTCGCGGCGCCGCACGAGGTGCCCGCGGTCGAGGTCGTTGCGCGCGTAGAGCTCGGGCCCGGCCTGCTCGTCCGCGCCGACCCTCGGGTCGAGGTGCCAGTCGTCGCCGCGGCCGACGTCGAGCAGGCTCGCGCCGTCGACGTTGACGCCCGTCGCGGCCGCGAGCCGGCGGCGCGGGTCCAGCAGCACCGTGAAGTGCGTGTACGTGAGCTCGCGCAGCGGGGCGTCCGCCGGAGCGGTCGGCAGCGGCGCGCGCACGCCGAGGAAGTCGGGGTCGAAGGCGTGCTGGTCGGGCTCGCTCATGACCCGACCCCACCACGGGGCACCGACAGACGCACCTCTGCCCGCGGCAGCCGACAGCGGCGGTCGACAGCGGTGACCGACGCCGCGCACGGACGCGTCAGCCCGTGGCTCGCCGCCCGCCGGCTCTCCCGGTCTCGCCGCGCTCGGTCCCGCCCCGCCCCGGGCCGCCTCCGAGCCGCTGCGCCCAGCGCTCCCACGGCGGCTGCACGTCCCACCCGCGGCGCAGCGAGCGCCACGCGCGGTCGAACCGCCGCCGCACCTGCGCCGCGCCGTGCAGCGAGCGGCCGGAGACCCGGACCCGCAGGCGCCGGTCGTAGCGCAGGCGGGCGCCCGGGCCGAGCGCGAACGACAGGTCGACGTCGTCGTGGCTCTCGGGGTCGGCGCGGTTGACCCGCTCGCGCACGGCGACCCACGAGGTGCGCCGCAGCGCCATGTTCGAGCCCCACAGCGGCGGGTGCGCCATGGCGGCGTGCATCGCCGCGTAGTAGGTGCGCAGGTACAGCCAGCCGACGACCGTCGCCCGCCACCGCGGGACGTCGTAGAACGTCCCCGTGCCGGTGACGGCGTCGAGCGCCGGGTCGTCCTCGAAGTGCCGGGCGACCGACGCGAGCCAGTCGGGCGGGACGAGCGTGTCTGCGTCGCACCGGACGATCACGTCGCCGCGCGCCGCGTCGTACCCAGCCGCCGCTGCGGCGGGGATGCCCGGTGCGGACTCCGGGACGACGCGGGCGCCGTGCGCGACGGCGACGGCGGCGCTGTCGTCGGTCGAGCCGTTGTCGACGACGACCACCTCCCAGGCCGGGCGGGTCTGCCGGTCGAGGTGGGTGAGGCACGCGCGCAGCGCCACGGCGTCGTCCTTGACGGGGATGACGACGGACAGCGTGAGCACGGGCACGCCCCGACCCTCTCCCGACGCGCTCGTCCGCGCACGCGGGGCCACGCCGGCCGGCCCACCCCTCACGTCGCCGGACCGTCGGCGACGAGGTCGGGCGCCGCCAGCACGAGCAGAGCGACGCACACCGCGGCGACCGCCATGCTCAGCGTGAAGGGCAGCCGGCTGCGGCGGCGCGCCAGCGCCACGCCCCCGCCGAGGACCGCGAGCACGAGCGCGAGCACCCCACCGACCCACGCCGCCGTGCCCGGAGCTCCAGGTGGCGCGAGCACGACCACCCCGACCGCCGCGAGCAGCGCACCGAGCGCCACGCCCGTGGCCCGGGTCCGCCCGAGCCGGTGCGGCAGGCCGCGCACGCCGGTCGCCGCGTCGTCCTCGAGGTCGGGGAGCACGTTCGCGACGTGCGCCCCGACGCCCAGCAGCGACGCCGCGAGCACGCCCCACCCGGTCGGCACGCCCCGGCCCGGCTCCGCGAGCGCGACGAACACGAGCAGCAGGCCGAAGGAGACCGCATAGGGCGCCCAGGACCAGGCCGTGCGCTTGAGCCAGGCGTTGTACGACCACGCGCTCGCGACCGCCACGACGTGCACCGCACCGGGCACCGGCCCCGTCGCGAACGACAGCGGCACGCACACCGCGAGCGCGCCGAACGCCCAGCGGCGCAGCACGGCGGCGTCGAGGAGACCCGCGACGACGGGCTTGTCCGGTCGCGCGACGGCGAGGTCCCGCCCGGCGTCGATCCAGTCGTTCGACCAGCCGACGGAGAGCTGTCCGGCGAGCACCGCGGCGGTGACCAGCACCGTCGTGCGGACGCTCGAGCCGAGGCCCACGGCGAGCGACGCGGCGAGCACGGTGACGACCGCTGCCGGGCCCGGGTGGCATGCGAGAGCGAGGCCACGCGCGACCCGTCCCGCTCGCTGCACACCTGCTCCCTCCGCCCGGCGGCCGAGGCTAGCAACCGGACGCGCCGATCCGCCTGCCACGTGCAACGATGCCGCAATGTCCCGACTTGTCGCAGTGGCGCCCGTGGTGCCGGACCACGTGTACGCGCAAGCCGAGATCACCGCGGAGATCGGCCCGCTGCTCGCGCCGAGCCCGGCGCGGCGCGCGCTCCTCGACCGCTTCCACGGCGCCTCCGGCGTGCGCACCCGGCACTTCGCGCTGCCGCTCGAGAAGTACGCGGCGCTGACGTCGTTCGACCAGGGCAACGACCTGTTCATCAGCATCGGGGCCGAGCTCGCCGAGCGGGCGCTGCGGACCGCGCTCGACGCCGCGGGGCTCGAGCCGTCCGACGTCGACTTCGTGCTCTTCACCTCGGTGACCGGCATCTCGGCGCCCTCGATCGACTCGCTGCTCGTCGAGCGCGTGGGCCTGCGCCGGGACGTCAAGCGCCTGCCGTCGTTCGGGCTGGGGTGCGTCGCGGGGGCCGCCGGGCTGGCGCGCGTGCACGACTACCTCGTGGGTCACCCGCACGACGTCGCGGTGCTGCTCTCGGTCGAGCTGTGCTCGCTCACGATCCAGCACGGGGACGACTCGACGGCCAACCTCGTCTCGAGCGGCCTGTTCGGGGACGGTGCCGCCGCGGTCGTCATGGTCGGCGCGGAGCGGGCTCGGGAGGCCGACGCGTCCGCGGGCGGCGTGCCGGTCGGCGTCGACGTGGTCGGCACGCGCAGCGCCGTGTACGCGGACAGCGCCGCGACCCTCGGGTGGGACATCGGCGGCTCCGGGTTCCGCATCGTGCTCGGCGCAGGCCTCGCGGACGTCGTCGAGGAGCACCTCGCCGGCGACGTCGCCGCACTCCTCGACGCGCACGGGCTCGCGCACGCCGACGTCGGGTCCTGGGTGGGGCACGCCGGCGGTCCGCGCATCCTGGAGGCGGCCCAGCGCGCGCTCGGGCTCGCGGACGGCGCGCTCGACCGCAGCTGGTCCTCGCTCGCCCGGCGCGGCAACCTCTCGTCCGCGTCGGTGCTGCACGTGCTCGCCGACACCCTCGCCGACGGCGCCCCGAGCCCCGGCGAGCCCGCTGTGCTGTTCGCGTTCGGACCCGGGGTGAGCGCTGAGCTCGTCCTGCTCCGCGGCGCGGGGACGGAGAACCCATCGTGCTGACCGCCTACCTCGTCCTGCTCGGGGCCACGGCCCTCGAGCGCCTCGCCGAGCTCGTCGTCTCGACCCGCAACGCGCGCTGGTCGTTCGCGCGCGGGGGCACCGAGCACGGGCGCGGCCACTTCCCGCCGATGGTCGCGCTGCACGCGGGGCTGCTCGTCGCGTGCGCCGTCGAGGTGATCGTCGCGGACCGGCCCTTCCTGCCCCTCCTCGGCTGGACCGCCCTCGTGCTCACGCTCGCGAGCCAGGCGCTGCGCTGGTGGTGCATCACGACGCTCGGCCCGCGGTGGAACACGCGCGTCATCGTGGTGCCGGGCCTGCCCCTCGTGACGGGCGGCCCGTACCGCTGGCTGCGGCACCCGAACTACGTCGCGGTCGTCGTCGAGGGCATCGCGCTGCCGCTCGTGCACACCGCGTGGGTCACCGCGCTGGCCTTCACGGTGCTCAACGCGGTGCTGCTGCTGGGCTTCCGCATCCCGAGCGAGGAGCGCGCGCTCGGCCTGCTCGCCGCGACCCCTCCGGACGGGCCGGCCGCGACGGGCGGGCGCGCCGACGCCGACCCGGCGGCGCGCCGGCCCGGCCGCGCGTGAGCACGCCGCTCGACACCGACGTCGTGGTCGTCGGGGGCGGCCCGGTCGGGCTCGCGTGCGCGATCGAGTCGAGGCTCGCCGGCCTGGACGTCGTGGTCGTCGAGCCCCGCACCGGCTCGGTCGACAAGGCGTGCGGCGAGGGCCTCATGCCGGGCGCGCTGGCCGCGCTCGGGCGGCTCGGCGTCGACCCGCCCGGCCACCCGCTCGCGGGCATCAGCTACCGGCGGGGCGCGCACCACGCGGACCACCGGTTCCGGGGCACTCCCGGCCGTGGTGTGCGCCGCACGACCCTGCACGACGCGCTGCGCGAGCGGGCCGACGAGCTCGGTGCCCGGCGGGTCACGGCGCGCGTGGACCGCGTCGAGCAGACGCCGGACGGCGTCGAGGTCGCGGGGGTGCGCGCACGGCGGCTGCTCGCGTGCGACGGCCTGCACTCGACGGTGCGACGCCTCACGGGGCTCGAGGTGACGGCGCGACGGTCGGGCGTGCTCGCGCCGGTCCGCCGGTTCGGGCTGCGCCGGCACTTCCACGTCCGGTCCTGGACGGACCTCGTCGAGGTGCACTGGGGCCGGGCGGTCGAGGCGTACGTGACGCCGGTGAGCGACGACCTCGTCGGTGTGGCGCTGCTCGGCCCGGCGGGCGTCGACTTCGCGACCGCGCTCGCGACCTTCCCCGAGCTCGTCGCCCGGCTCGACGGGGCCGAGCCTGCGGGTCCGGTGCGCGGTGCGGGGCCGCTGCGCCAGCGCACGCTGCGGCGCACCAGCGGCGCCGTCCGGCTCGTGGGCGACGCGTCCGGGTACGTCGACGCGCTCACCGGAGAGGGGCTGCGCGTCGGCCTCGCCCAGGCCGCCGCCGCGGTCCGCCACCTCGACGACCCCGCCGCCTACGAGCGGTCGTGGGCCCAGGCGACGCGCGGCTACCGCGTCCTGACGACGGGTCTGGTGGCGTGGGCGACGTCCCCGGCGCGCGGCGCCATCGTCCCCGTCGCCCGCACCTCTCCGCGGCTCTACGGAACGATCGTCGAGGCGCTCGCGCGCTGAGCAGGGCGCACCTGCGCGCCCGTGGCACCGTCCGCGCCGCTCGCCGCCCGCTCACCCGGCACGTCCGCGTCAGCGGTGCACGAGCGCCGGGTGCCTCGGGTCGTCGACGCGCACGACGACGTCCGCGGTGCGCTCCGGGTCGCACTCCCGGACGTGGCGCGCGTACGCGGGGAGCGTCCACCGCTCCTCCGGGGGCGTGCGCCGCTCGAGGGTCGCGGGCCGCAGCGCGAGGTGCACCGTGACGTCCACGTCGAGCCCCCGGCCCGCGAGCAGCGCGCCGTCGAGCACGAGCACGGTCCCCTCGTCGGCCCGCAGGCGCCGGGCACGGGTCGACCGGTCGCGCACCGGGTCGCGCAGGCTCGGCAGGTACTCCCCCGACCCCCGCGGGCCGAGCGGTCGCAGCACCTCGCGGTCGAGCGCGCCGAGGTCCACCCAGTCGTCGTACAGCGCGAGCTCGTCCTCACGCCCGTGCTCGAGCCGGACGGACGCGGCCCGCAGGAAGTCGCGCGCCCGCACGCGCACGACGGGCCGGCCGGCGGCACGCAGCGGCTCGACCAGGGCGTCCGCGAGCGCCTCGGGCCCGGCCGGCGGCGGACCGTCCACGAGGACCCGCACGTGCGTGCCGCGCTCGCGCCGCACGAGCACGCGGACGACGTGGTCGACGAGCGCGTCAGGGGTGACCGGCTCGACGCGCACCGGTTCAGTCTGCCTCGCACGGGACACCCGCGCCGTGCGCTCCCCCGGGGCGCCTGCCCGCCCGGACCCCTCAGATGACGGGCCCTCCCGCCGATCGGGTCCCCGACCACGCCGGCACGAGGAGACGCATGGACGGCATCACCGCGATCACGCAGCGCATGGCGGCGATCCAGGCGACCGTCGCGACGCTCGCCCCGCCCGCACCGAGGCCTGCAGCCCCCTCCGCGTCCGGCGCGGCGTTCGGCGCGGTGCTCGAGCAGGCCGTCGCGCGGAGCACCCCTGCCCCCGCGGCCGCCGCCAAGCCTGCGGCCGTGTTCGTCGACGGCGTCCCCGCGGACCTCGCCGCGTACGGGAACGGCCGCATCCCGGGCGACGCGCTCGAGCCCGTGGGGTCCACGGGCCACAAGCTCTGGGCGCCGGCCGCCGGCGCGCTCGAGGACGTCCTCGCGGCCGCTGCGCGCGACGGCGTCACGATCGGCATCACCGACTCCTACCGCTCGTACGACGCGCAGGTCGACGTCGCGGAGCGCAAGGGCCTGTACTCGCAGGGCGGCCTGGCGGCGAAGCCGGGCACGAGCCCGCACGGCTGGGGCCTGGCCGTCGACCTCAAGCTCGACGCGACGGCCCAGGCGTGGATGCGCGCCAACGGTGGTCGCTTCGGCTTCGTCGAGGACACCCCGCGCGAGCCCTGGCACTGGGTCTACCGGGGCTGACCCGCCCACCGGCGAACCCGTCGACGCCGGCGTCGTCCGCCGCGCGCCCGAGCGACCGCGCTCGTCCCGCTGCGCGGGGCCCGCTCCTCGCCGCGCCCGGCGGGAGCGCGGGCGGACCCGGCGGGGACGTCCCGCCGGGTCCTGCGCAGGTGCGGCCCGGTGCGTCAGACCGTGTCGGGGTCGCGCGGGTTGAGGTTGCCCGGGTCCGCGTCGGGGTCCGTGTACTCCCCGCCCGCGTCGGACGTGTCGCGCGGGTTGAGGTTGTCCGGGTCGGTGTCCGTGTCGGTGTCCGGGTCGTACGGCTTCTCGGACTCGTTCACGGGCGTCTGGTCGCGGGTGCTCTCGGTGTTCTCGCTCATGGGCCTCACGCTGCCACCGGCGGGGTCACCCCGCATCCGATGCGGGGGCCCTCAGCCGCGACGGTGGTCCTGCACGGTGAGCCGGGGCCCGCGCCGGGGCGCGAACGCCCGGCCGGTGAGCTCGAGGAGGCGGATCACGCGGTACCGGTGCGGGCGCCAGGGGGCGAGGAGCTCGAGCATCGTCGCGTCGTCGACCCGCCGGCCCACGAGCGCCCACCCGACGCCCTTGGCCAGGTGGTAGTCCCCGACCGACACCGCGTCGGCGTCGCCGAGCGCGCGCTGCGCCACCTCGGCCGCGGTCCACACCCCCACGCCGGGGACGGCCTGGAGCCGGCGCGCCGCGTCCTCGGGCGTCATCGTCACGGCCTCCTCGAGCCGCCCGGCGACCCGGGCGCAGGCGAGGACGGTCCGCGCACGCCGGGGGTCGACGCCCGCCCGGTGGAAGTCCCACTCGGGCACGCCGAGCCAACCGTGCGCGTCGGGCACGACCCGCATGCCCGCGGGCGCCGGGCCGGGTGCGGGCTCCCCGTGCCGGTCGAGCAGCCAGCGCCACGCACTGAACGCGGTGCTCGCGATCACGCGCTGCTCGAGCACCGCCGGGACGAGCGCCTCGAGCACGCGTCCGGTGCGCGGCACGCGCAGCCCGGAGTGCCGGCGGTGGGCGTCGTGCAGGTCGGCGCGCAGCGGGCTGAACGACGACGGGTCGTCGCGGTCCCCGAGCAGCTCGGGCACCGACGCGAGCGCCTCGGCGGCCCCCGGGCCCCAGGCGGACGCGTCGACGCGGTGCGTCCCGCGCTGCACGAGGCGCAGCGTCGCGGGACCGGACGGCGGGCGGGTGGTCCGCCAGAGCGCGCCGTCGGGCGTGCGCTGCTGGGTGGGGTCGAAGCGCCCGTGCGCGAGCCGCTGGAGCGTCACGGTCAGGTCGACGGGCGTGGAGGGGCCGTAGCTCACGGTGCCCACGGCGTCGGGGCACGCGCCGTCGCGGGTGCCGACGTGTGCGCCGCCGTCGGTGCCGGCACCGGCCGACGCGGGCACCGCGGACGCGCTCATCGACCCATCGTGCCACTCGCGTCCGTCCGGGATGCCGCGCGACGCCCGCACAGCCACGATGGAGCGGTGGCCGCACGCCGTGGGCGGCCCGACGCACGCAGACCCGCCGCGGCGCACCGACGGGGAGGACGAGCACATGAGCGACCAGGGCACGGACGGCGGCACGGGCGAGCACCTGGACCCGACGCTCGGGCAGGAGACCACCCCCGAGGTGCCCTCGGGGGGCCCCGAGAGCACGGGCAGCGGCACCGACGACACCGGCGGGTCCTCGGCGGACGAGACGAGCCCCGGCTCGGACGGCGACGGCGTCGAGGCCGGCTACACCACGCCCGGCGAGCTCGTCGGCGACCCCGGTCCGGTCGAGCCGACCGACTGAGATGAGGCAGCCGGGGGGTGGTGGTTCCGCTCAGGGCGGAACAGGAGGATGATCGAGGGGTGGCCCCCCAGCAGACCGGTCCCCGCCGGCACCTCCCCAACAGTCCCTTCAACGCCGCCCGCGAACGCGCGGCAGCAGCAGCCGTCTTCGAGCGCATCCCCGTGGGCGAGCGCGTCTCGCACGAGCGGCACGGCCTCGGTCGTGTGGTTGCGCTCTCAGGCGAGAGCGACGTCATCGTCGACTTCGGCGGCGGCGACCGCCGTCGCGTCTCCCTCGCCAGCTCCAAGCTCGAGCGTCTCTGACCGACCGCGCGTCCCCCACCGCACGGCGCGTGGACCGATGAGTCCGCCGCGGACCGTCGGTCTTCCCTCCAGACCGAGCTGGAGGCGCGCATGCCCGACGAGACCGAACCGACGCGACACGCGCCTGCGGCGTGCTCGCGTGTCCGGCTGATGCTGGCTGTCGCCGCGCGCACCGTCGTGCGCGATGCGAGCGGGCTCCCGCCGGACCTCGCGAGCGTGGACGCGCTCGCGCGCGCCCCACCTCGAGGCGCTGCGCTCGGGTCGGCGCACGGTGCTGCGCGGCGCGAGCGACGACCTGGTCGAGCTGCTGCGCTTCGCGGGCCTCGTGGACGTGCTGCGCGTCGAGACGGTCGTCTCGCCGATCCGCCGCCCCGCGGGCGACGCGGCCCCCTGAGCCGTCCGGCCGCGCGGACGTGCCTGCTCAGCAGGGCGACGTGCCGGCTCTGCGGGTGGACATGCCATGCCGGGCTCAGCAGGGCGACGAGCCGGCTCCGCAGGAGGGCATGACGTGCCGGCTCAGCAGGGCGACGTGGCGGCTCAGGCGGGCGCGTCCGCCACGTCGAGGTGGTCGGGCAGCCCGAACGCCGCGAACAGCCGGGTGTCGACGAAGTTCGTGATGCTCGAGATGGAGCCGTCCCGGATCTCGAGGACGTGGATCGCCCAGGGCTCGAGCCGACCCGCGACGGCGCTCGGCTTGTACTGCGCGAACGCCGGGGAGCCGTTCGCGTCGACCTGCAGCAGCCGGGACCCTCGGCAGGCGCCGCCCGGGCCCAGGTGCCACAGCCCGATGTCGACGGGGCCGCTCAGCCACAGGGCCCACGGCGGCATCGACTGCGTCGCGTCCGCGTGCAGGAGCCGCACGAGCGCCTCGATGTCGTAGGCCTCGAACGCCGTGACGTACTGGTCGAGCAGGGCGGCGTGCTCCGGGTCCAGCGGGTCCGGGGCGCTCGACCCGCGCTCCGCCGCACCGTTCGCGAGGGTCGCCCGCGCGCGCTGGAGCGCGCTGTTCACCGACGCGACCGTCGAGCCGAGCAGCGTGGCGACCTCCTCGGCACGCCAGCGCAGCACCTCGCGCAGGATGAGCACGGCGCGCTGGCGCGGCGGCAGCTCCTGCAGCGCCGCGACGAACGCCAGCCGCACGGACTCGCGGGCGACGGCGACGTCCGCGGGGTCGCCCGAGTCGGGGAGCACCCGCTCGTCGGGTGCCGGCCCCAGCCACGTCGGGTCGCCGAGCTTCTCGCCGAGGGACGCCTCGACGGGCGGCGAGGCAGCCGGCGAGAGGTCCATGGGCAGCGCGCGCCGGCGGGTGCCGTCGAGCGAGTCGAAGCACACGTTGGTCGCGATGCGGTAGAGCCACGAGCGCAGGCTGGACCGGCCGTCGAAGCGGTCGAGCGCGCGCCACGCCCGCACCATCACCTCCTGGACGGCGTCCTCGGCGTCGTAGATCGACCCGAGCATCCGGTAGCAGAAGCCGGTGAGCTCCCGGCGGTACTGCTCGAGCTGGTCGGGCGTCGCCGCGGGGGTGCGTGCGGCGACGGGGGCGGCTGCGGGGACCAGACCGGTCACGACGGGGACCTCTCGACGTCCGGGGTGGGCGTGGTGCCCGCCGTCGGGGCGGCGGGCACCCACGACCTCACGATCCTGACAGTGCGTCCCGTCCGGCGACAACCCTCTCGGACGCGCGATCAGGTCGGGGTGCACCGCGTCAGCCCCCAGCACCGGCCGGCTCCATGAACATCGCCTCCCAGACGTGGCCGTCGGGGTCCTGGAACGAGCGCGAGTACATCCCGTCCTCCTCGATCCCCGGCGTCGACGTGCTGCCGCCCGCGGCGAGCGCCGCCTCGACGACCTCGTCGACGCGGCTCCGCGAGCCGACGGAGAACGCGACGATGACCTCGGTGGCCGTCGTCGCGTCGGCGACCGGCTTCGTCGTGAACGTCGCGAAGAACGGGTCGACGAGCAGCATCACGAAGCTCTCGGACCCGAGCACGAGGCACGCGGCCCGCTCGTCGGTGTACTGCGGGTCGAAGTCGAGCCCGAGCGCCGTGAAGAACGCCGTCGACCTGGCGAGGTCGCGGACGGGCAGGTTGACGAACACCATCGAGCGCACGCGGGACCTCCGGGACCTCTCGGCTGCTGGTGCAGGGCAGACCGGCCCCGCGACCGGAACTCATCGCCGGACCGTGCCCGGGTCAGGTGCGCGTGAGCTCGACGACCGGGATCGTGCGCGACGTCGCAGCGGCGTGCTCGCCGAAGAAGGGGTAGAGCGCGACGAGGCGCGCCCAGACGTCCGTGCGGTCGGTGCCGGCGAGCGGCGCCGCGACCGCGTCGAAGGCCTCGTCCCCGACCTCGACGCGCACGTGCGGCTCGGCGACGAGGTTCCCGTACCAGTGGGGGTGCGCGGGCGCGCCCATCGCGGACGCGACCACGAGGAGCCGGTCCCCCTCGCGGTGGAACATCATCGGCGTCGTGTGCGGTCGGCCGGAGCGCGCGCCGGTCGTGGTGAGGAGCAGCAGCCGCTCGCGGTGCATCCCCTCGACGGGGCCACCGGCCCGGAACTGCTCGACGACCCGTCTGTTCGTCTCCCGGACGTCCATCGCAGCCGCCTCGCCACCGTGTCGGGGGACCCTCAGGTCGGGTGCCCAGGCTCCGCACGCTACCCGTGTCGCCGGGCTACCCTGCGGCGGGCCGTCAGGCCTCGTGGTGGGTCGCGCCGTGCCCGGGGGGCACGAACGCGCGGTCGCGCGTCCCGGCGTTGCGGGCGATCGCCATGTGACCGCCGAGGTAGCCACCGACCCCGCTCACCGCGCCACCGGCGAGCGCGAGGAGCGACCCCGTCACCTGGCTGCCCCGGCGCCGTGCGAGCCACGAGGCGCCGTACAGGACCACCGAGACCGTGTTGGCCCCGGCGTGCACGACCCCGACCCGCTGCGTCGTGCGGTCCGCAGCCGCCCACTCGGCCCAGCCGGTGAGCACCGTCGGCACCGCGGCGAGCAGGCCGGTGCCGACGAGCGTCTGCGCCGCGCGCCCGCCCCGCACGCCCGGCGTCAGGTCGAGGACCGACGCCGACATCCACGCACCGAGCGGCACGTCGGTGAGGAACGGGTGCACGGCGTGCCCGAGACCGCGGCCGTGCAGGACCCACCGGCGGACCGGACCGCCGACGAGCCGCGCGGCGAACGGCCGCGCGGCGTCGACGGCGGCGTCGAGCGCGGTGAGCCGCTCCAGGGCGGCGGTCGCCCGGACGAGCACCGGCCGGCCCTGGAGCGCGCTGCTCCTCGCGTGGGGCATGTCAGCGCCGACCCGTGGCGTCGCGGCGCGGCCAGAGCGCGATCGCGAGGCCCGCGAGCGTGCTCGCGATGTGCAGGCCGTTGTCGGCGCCGTTGATGTTGAGGAGGTTGGCGTCGGGGTTGTTCGCGACGACCAGGCCGTAGATGCTCGTCGCGCCGTAGCCGATCGCGAGGATCCAGCCGTAGGTGCGGGCGCCCGAGTCGGTGCGCCACAGCGCCAGCCCGAGCCCGCCGATGAGCAGGTGCACGATGTTGTGCAGCGGGTTGACCGCGAAGCCGAGGAGCGTCTGGCTGTGGTCGTGCTCCGTGAAGCCGTCGAAGCCGGTCACGAAGAAGCCGAGGATCCCGATCAGCAGGTACACGGCGCCGATGAGGAGCGCGAGGGTCTGGCTGACGGTGCGGGTCCGGCGGGAGGTTGCGGGCGACGTCATGGGAGTTCTCCGTCCAGAGCTGTGCCTACGTGTCGCGCACGTGTCTCGACGCGCTTCGGGCTCCTCGCCCGGGGGCACGCCTCCGTCGGCCCCGTGCCACGGGGGCAGGGGGCCGACGGGAGCGTGAGTCCTGGTCGTCCGACGTGACGCCGGTCGACCAGTGCTGCAGGTCGATCAGTACCACAGGTCGATCAGCACCGCAGGTCGATCAGTACTGCTGGCGGGACTCCTGCACGGAGTCCTTGGCACCCTTGGCGTCCTCCGCGAGGCCCTGGGCCTGCGAGGTGCCCTCGTCCTTGAGCGTCGACGCGGCCTCGGTGGCACGGTCCTTGACGGCCTGCACCGCCTCCTGGGCCGGCTCGCGCAGGTTCTCCGCGACGTCCTGCGCAGCGAACTTGACCTCCTCGACGAGCCCCGAGGTCGAGTCCTGCACGCGGCGTGCGGCCTGCTGCTCGACGCGCGTCGAGGGCAGGAGCGAGGACGCGAGCCAGCCGATGCCGAAGGCGATCAGGCCGGCCGCGAGCGGGTTGCCCTCGGTCTGGCGACGGACGAGCTGCGGGGTGTCCCCCACGGCGTGCGCGGCGCTGGACGCGCTCGACGAGACCGACGACGTGGCGCCGTGCGCCGAGCCGCTGACGCGGTCCTTGGCGTCCTGCGCGGTGCCGGCGACCTTGTCCTTGGCGTCGTGCGCCGAGCCCATGATGCGGTCCTTGAGGCCGAGGGCCGAGCCCTTGACCTTCTCGACCTGACGGCTGGCGACCGCGCTGGGACGCACCTGCTCGCCGAACGCGTCGACGTCCTGGCTCAGCTCGGCCCGCGTGCGCTCGATGTCCGCTCGGATCTGGTCCGGGTCGTTGCTCATGCGTTCCTCTCCTCGTGTCCCTGAAGCGCGTTGGGGATCTTCTTGACGGTGTCGGCGGTCTGGGGGGCGCCCTGGATCCTCTGGAACTCCTTCTTGGCGCGCGCGGCCAGCACGGCCGCGATGATGCCCCAGAGGACGGCGACGATCGCGGCGGAGATGCCGTGGCCGATCTGGTCGCCGAGGGCCCACCACAGGGCGACGGACAGGAAGACGAGAGCCATGTGGCCGGCGACGGCCGCTCCCCGGTGGGGGGGGGGGGGGGGGGGGGGGGGGGGGGGGGGGGGGGGGGGGGGGGGGGGGGGGGGGGGCGCCCATCCCGGCGCCCTTGCCGGCCTTCTTGCCCTCCTGGGTCAGCTCCGCCTTGGCGAGCGCGACCTCCTGGCGCATGAGCGTCGAGAGGTCCTTCGTGATCTCACCGAGCATCTCGCCCAGCGACGGACCGCTGGTCGGGCCCTCGGCGGCCCGGGGGTCGATCCCGGTCCTGGGGTCCACGCTCATCGTCCGTCCTCCACCGTGACCCCGCCGAGCGGGTCACCTGCGGCCGTGCCGCCGAGACCCGTCGCCGGGGCGCCCGGGGCGCGGTGCGCGCCCGTGCCCTCGTCGACCTCCTCGGTCCCGTAGACCGGGCCCGTGCCGTACGTCGAACCGGTCGTCCCGTAGGAGCCGGTCGACGTGCCGTACGTGCCGCCGGTCGTCTCGTAGCCCGTGGTCGTGGCCGCCGTGTCGGTCAGGCCGTAGCCCGTGCCCGTCGTCGCGTACTCGGTCGTCGCCGGGTAGGGCGTCGTGGTGTCCGTGTACGAGGCGGTCCCCGTCGTCGTGTCCTTGGCCGCGTCCTTGGCACCACGCGTCAGGCGTCCGGCGAGGACACCCGCGCCGACGGCGATCGCGAGGAACGTGCCGGGGCTGCGGCGCGCGAAGGTCTTGACCTCCTCGAGGAGGTCGGCCGGCTCCCGCGCCTCGAGCCAGGACGCGACGGAGTCGGTCCGGCCGGCGACCTGCCGGGCGATGTCCGCGGCGAGCCCGCCCTCGGAGCTCTCGGCCATCGAGCCGAGGTCGCTCCCGAAGGTCCGGATGCCGCTCGCGACGCGGCTCTGCTGCGAGCTCGCCTGGTCGGCGAGCCCCGCCCGCGTCTGCCCGAAGACGTCCTTGACCTGGCTCTTTGCCTCGTGCGCGACCTCGCGGGCCTGACTCTTCGCCTCCTGCGCGAGGTGCTGCGTGCTCTCCGCGGCGCTGTGGGCGACGCCCGACGCCTCCTCGCGGACGGCCTGTGCCGTCGATCCCTGCGAGCCGTCTGCCGGCTGAGCAGTTCCGTAGTCGTTCGTCATCGTCATCCCTCCGAGTCGACGGGATCCGTCGTGTGCTGTGGGGGTTCGGAGACGTCACCGCGGTGAGCATGCGGGACACCCACCCGAACCCTCCCTGGGTGGCGCCGACGACTTGCCTGCGTCGGTGCTTCGTGCCGCCCGGTCGAACGCCGTGGGACGCCGCCCGGGGACGTTGACGACGCTATGCACACCGGCAGGTGTCCGCCACCGGAGAGCCGCCCGCGGACCCCGCACCGTCAACCCGTACGGGGCCCGGCGAGCACACGTACTGATGGGCGGCAGGTGCGCCGGGAAGTCTGGTCGGCAACGTCCTTGCCGACCCCGGCCGAGAGGTCCTCCATGACACCGCACGCCCCCGGATCGCCGCTGCTCACCCGAGGTTCGTGGGCCGAGGCGTCCCGCATCGCCGAGGTCCTGCGCAAGGAGACCGTCGGGGGTGCGCTCCTCCTGGTCGCGACCGTCGCGGCACTCGTCTGGGCGAACTCGCCCGCCGCGGGCTCCTACGCCGCGCTGCGCGACCTCGAGGTCGGACCGGAGGCGCTGCACCTGCACCTCTCGCTCGGCACGTGGGCGGCGGACGGGCTGCTCGCGATCTTCTTCTTCGTCGTGGGCCTCGAGCTCAAGCGCGAGTTCGTCGCCGGCGACCTGCGCGACCCGCGGCGGGCGGCCCTGCCGATCCTCGCCGCCGTGGGCGGGATGGTCGTGCCCGCGCTGGTGTACGTGGCGCTCAACGCCGGGACCGCCGACGGCGCGCTGCGGGGCTGGGCGATCCCGACCGCGACGGACATCGCGTTCGCGCAGCTCGCGGTCCTCGCGGTCGTGAGCACCCACCTGCCGACCGCGCTGCGCACGTTCCTCCTCACGCTCGCGGTCGTGGACGACCTGCTCGCCGTGACGGTCATCGCGGTCTTCTATACGACGGAGCTGAACGTCGGCGCGCTGCTGCTGGCCCTCGTCCCGCTCGCGCTGTTCACCGTCGCCGTGCAGCGCCGGGTCCGCTCGTGGTGGCTGCTGCTGCCGCTCGCGTTCGCCACCTGGGCGCTCATGCACGCGTCGGGCGTGCACGCGACGGTCGCAGGCGTGCTGCTCGGCTTCGCGGTCCCGGTGGTCCGCAGCCACGCGGCGGGCGGCCCCGACGCGGGGCCGGGCCTCGCCGAGCACTTCGAGCACCGCTTCCATAGGCCGCTCTCCGCCGGGTTCGCGGTGCCCGTGTTCGCGTTCTTCGCGGCCGGGTGTGCCGTGGGCGGGCTGAGCGGGCTCGTCGACTCGCTGCAGGACCGCGTCGCGCTCGGGATCGTCGCCGGGCTGGTCGTGGGCAAGACGGTCGGGATCCTCGGCACGACGTGGCTCGTCGCCAGGTTCACGCGCGCGCGGCTCGACGAGGGCCTGAGCTGGCTCGACGTGCTCGGCGTCGCGGTGCTCGGCGGCATCGGGTTCACGGTGTCGCTGCTGGTCGGCGACCTGGCGTTCGGTGCGGGCAGCGTGCGCGACGAGCACGTCAAGGTCGGCGTGCTCGCCGGCTCGGTGCTCGCCGCGCTGCTCGCGTCCGTGCTGCTGCGCGCCCGCAACCGCGCGTACCGGCGGATCCACGCGCTCGAGACCGCTGACCTCGACGCCGACGGGATCCCGGACGTGTACCAGCGCCCCGAGGGCTGAGCAGGGCCTAGGTGGCCACGAGGTCGCGCCGCCGGAACGCCGCCGCACCCGCCGCCGTCAGCGCGAGCGCGACGACCGCCATGCCGACGAGCGGCGCTGCCTCGAGCGGCGCCTCCGGGACGGCGGGGACGAGCCCGAACGGCGCCGCGTCGAGCAGGGGCTGCGGGAGGTCGAGCAGCGGGCCGTACACGCCGACGACGATCGAGGCGACGAGCACGACCCACACGCCCCAGGTCGGCGCCCCCAGCCCGTACGCGAGCACGGCGAGGCCGGCGAAGCACGCGAGGACGGGCAGGTAGGCGAGGCTCGCCAGCGCGAGCTCCCCGACCAGGCCCGGGGCGCCGAGCGATCCCGCGGCGCCGGCACCCAGCGCGAGCCCGGTGACGAGCAGCAGGAGCACCGACCCCCAGCCAGCGACGCGAGCAGGTGCTGTCCGAGCCAGGCGGTCCTGCTCACGCCGCACGCCAGGACGCCGGCCGCGCGGCCGTCGGCCTCCTCACGCCGCAGGTGGTGCACCCGAGACGACGGCGTGCACGACGACGGGCCATCGCGAAGAAGGACAGAAACGCCGAGACCGCGGCCCGCGCGAGGTCGCCGCCGCCCCCCGCGAACAGCTCCGCGAGCTCGGGCCGGGCCTCGAAGCTCGCGACCTCGCTCTCCGCGAGCGACCCGGTGAGCAGCGCGAACACCCCGAGCCCGACCGCCCCCCCGAGCAGCCCGCCGCGCCCCAGGCGCACCGCGAGCCCGAACGGCGGACACGAGCGTGGCGCGCGCGTGCGTGCGCCCCGCCCGGGTCGCGGCGAGCAGCCCGGCACCGACGTCGCGGCGGTCCGCGAGCGCGTGGGCGAGCGCGGTCAGCGCCAGCCCGAGGACGGCGCACAGCGCGAGCGGCCACCAGCGCAGGTCGACGAAGGCGCGGCTCTGCTGGACCCACCCGATCGGCGAGGCCCACGACAGGGCGCTGCCGCCCACCTCCCGCGCGTCGCCGATCCCCCGCAGCACGTACGCGAGCCCGAGCAGCGCGCCCGCCGTGCCGGACGCCACGCGCGCGTGCTGCGCGAGCTGCGCCGTGACCCCCGCGAGGGACCCGAACACCCCAGCCGACGAGCGCGATCCCGGCGCCAGACGGCGACGGAGTCGGGCGCCGCGAGCCCCGCCCCTAGCAGCGGGAGCACCACGGCCGTCCCGACCGCGACGTTCGCGACCAGGACGGCCCCGAGCGCCGCGGTCAGCGGTGCCCGGCGTCCCACCGCGACGGCCCGCACGAGATCGGCCCGGCCGACTCCTCCTCGGCCCGCGTCTGGCGGACCACCAGGAAGACCGACATGAGGGGCCGCGGCGACCGCGAGCATCCCGAGCGTCTCGTTCGCGACCATGACACCGAGCGTGTAGTCGTCGAGCCCGTACCGCGGTCCGCCGAGGAAGGCCCCGGCGGGCTCGGCCATGATCGCGGCGCGCGTCCGGCGCGACGCCGCGTCGGGGGTAGACGCTCGGGAGCGCGACGACGACGTACCCGACGAGCCCGCCGAGGCTCAGCGCCCAGACGGCGATCCGGAGCCGGTCCCGGCGCAGCGCGAACCGCAGGAGGCGTCCGGCGCCGGCCGCGGGCCGGGCCCCGGCCCGCGTCCGCGGTGCACGGCCGGCCACCGTCGCCGTCATCGCGCACCCCGCGCGGGCGCGCCGGACGTCGCGTGCGCCCCGGAGCGCGCGGGCCCGTCGCCGGCCGGCTCGTAGTGGTGCACGAACAGCTCCTCGAGGCTCGGCGGGGCCGCCTGGAGGTGGACGATGCCGGACTGCGCCAGCACCGCCAGGACGCCCCGACATCGCCCCGCCGTCGACCGCGAACTGGACCTCCTCCCCGTCGACGCGCGCGTCGTGCACAGCCCGGTGCGCCCCCGACCCGGGCCAGCACCTGCGCGGCGGGCGCCTCGCACTACGACGGTCACGTCCGTGCGGTGCAGGTGGCGCAGCTCCGCGAGCGTCCCGCTCTCGACGGCCCGGCCCGCGCGGACGAGCGTGACCCGGTCGCACAGGCGCTCGGCCTCGGCGAGGAGGTGGCTCGAGAGCAGCACGGTCGCACCCCGGGCCACGACCTCGCCGACGCACTCCTGGAACACGAGCTCCATGAGCGGGTCGAGCCCGGACGTCGGCTCGTCGAGCACGTAGAGCTCGACGTCGCTCACGAGCGCCGCGACCAGGGCGACCTCTCTGCCGGTTGCCCTTCGAGTACGCGCGCGTCTTCTTGCCGGGGTCGAGGTCGAACCGCTCGAGGAGCTCGGCGCGGCGGCTGCGGTCGACCGGCCCGCGCAGCCCCGCGAGCACGTCGATCGCCTCTCCGCCCGTCAGCGACGGCCACAGGCTCACGTCGCCCGGGACGTAGGCGAGCCGGCGGTGCAGCGTGACGGCGTCGGCCCACGGGTCGGCGCCGAGCACGCGCACGAGCCGCCGTCGGCGCGCAGGAGCCCGAGCAGGACCCGGAGGGTCGTGGACTTCCCCGCGCCGTTCGGGGGTCCCGAGGAACCCGTGCACCTCGCCACGCTCTCGACGGTCAGGTCGAGACCGTCGAGCGCCCGCACGCGGCCGAACGACTTCGTGAGCTGCTGGACGTCGATGACAGCACTCATGGCGGGTCCTCTCCCGGAGCTCAGGGGTCGGTGGTGCGGGGGTCGAGCGGCCCGTGCGGGCGAGGGAGCCGTGCGCCAGCGCGACGCGTCGCCGGGGTCCTCGGGCGGGTGCAGGCTCAGGCCGGGCAGGAGCGCCCGGGGGCCCTGGACGGTGCGGTACCGCGCGCGGGCCTGCTCGGTGGGCGGGCGTCCCGCCGCGCCTCCCGAGCCTCGCGGTCCTGCGTGCGCCGAGCGCATGCTCCAGCACCCAAACGGTCGTCCAGCACCACCGTCAAGCCGCTCTCAGCCCGCGCACAGCGCAGGTGACGCGACCCACCCTCTCGCGGGACCCGGCCGTGGAGCGGGGGACGGGTGCGCGCCGCCCGCCGCGGTTGCCGACGCCGGTCCCCCACCGCAGGATCGGTCGTACGACACCGCAGGCCCAGGACCGCGGCCGCGCGCCGTGCTCCGCCCGCGGGCGCGAGAGGAGAGCTCCGATGACCACGCAGCACGAGGGACGAGTCGCACCGGAGCGAGGGGGACGCACGATGAGCGAGCGCCGCAGCACCACGAAGGCCCAGACCGCCCCCGACCCCGAGGACCCGCGCAAGCCCGACGACCCGACGGACATGAGCAAGCCGGGGTGGAAGTACTCGCTCCGACTCCGCACGGTGACGGGAGTTCGGCCACGACCAGTGCACCGACCTGGCCGCGGCGCTCACCTACTACGGCGGTGCTCGCGATCTTCCCCGCGCTCATCGCGCTCATCTCCGTGCTCGGCGTGTTCGGGCAGGGCAAGAGCACGACCGACGCGCTCGTCGAGGTCGCCGGAGGGCTCGTGCCCCCGAGGAGACGACGAACACGATCAAGGAGGTCATCGACGGGCTGCAGACCAACCAGGGGGCCGGCCTCGGCCTGGTCCTCGGCCTCGCGCGGGTGCCCTGTGTGTCCGCCTCGGGCTACGTCGGGGCGTTCAGCCGCGCGATGAACCGGATGTACGAGATCGACGAGGGACGCCCGATCTGGAGAGCTGCGTCCCGCGATGCTGCTGGTGACGCTCATCAGCGTGATCCTCACCGCGATCGGCGCGCTCATCCTCGCGGTCAGCGGGCCCGTGGCCCAGGCGATCGGCGACGCGGTCGGGCTCGGCGACCAGGCCGTGACGATCTGGAACATCGCGAAGTGGCCGGTGCTGCTCGGGATCGTCATCGTGGTCATCGCGATCCTGTACTACGCGACCCCGAACGTCCGGCAGCCCAAGTTCCGCTGGATGAGCACGGGCGCGCTCATCGCGATCGTCGTGTGGGCGCTCGCGTCGGCCGCGTTCGGGTTCTACGTCGCGAACTTCGGCAGCTACAACAAGACGTACGGCTCTCGCTCGCGACCGTCATCATCTTCCTGCTCTGGCTGTGGATCACGAATCTCGCGCTGCTGTTCGGCGCCGAGTTCGACGCGGAGGTCGAGCGCGGGCGCGAGCTCGAGGCCGGGATCGCCGCCGAGGAGGATCGATCCAGCTGCCGCCGCGCGACACGCGGGCCAGCGACAAGAAGGCGAAGAAGGCCGAGAAGGACGTGGAGGACGGCCGCTCGCTGCGACGCCGCCGGGCCGCCGAGCTCGAGGCGGAGGGCAAGGGGCCGTCGAGCGGGGACGCCGACGGCGAGCAGGGACGCGCGGTTGGCGACACCCGCCGGGAGCGCGCCGCTGACCCCCGACCCCGGCGTGCGGCTCCTGCTGCTGCCGACACCCACCTGCCGACCCGTGCGCGCGACCTCCCGGCGGAGGTCTGGGCGGCGGTCGCCGCGGCGGACGTCGTGCTGCACGCCGGGGGACTGGTTCGACGTCACGCTCCTCGACGCGCTCGAGCAGCGCTGCGCGCGGCGGCTCGTCGGCTGCTGGGGCAACAACGACGGGCCGGCCCTGAGGGCGCGCCTGCCGAGGTCGCCCGCGTCGAGCTCGGGGGGCTGTGCGTCGGGGTCGTGCACGAGACGGGGCGCCTCGACCGGCGCGCGAGGCCCGCGCGCCGACGACGCGGCCTACCCGGACTTCGACGTGCTGGTGTTCGGGCACAGCCACATCCCGTGGGACACCACGACGCCGCCACGCGCACGGCTCCGGCTGCTCAACCCGGGCTCGCCGACCGACCGCCGGCGCCAGCCCGCGTGCACGTACCTGACGGCGCGGGCGCAGGACGGCGCGCTGCACGACGTTCGAGCTCCACCGGCTGCCGGTGCGCGCCGCACGCTGACCGGCACCCGTCGCCCCGTCCCGGGCGGACGACGCCCGGGGCCGGCCGACCACGCTCAGATGCAGCGAACGCCGGCTCCGGCCCGCGACGGCCGCTGTGAGGATCGCGTCGATCGCGAACGCCGACGCGTGCGCGAGGTCGACCGCCTCGGGGTCGAGCAGCCACTGGACCTGGAGCCCGTCCATGACGGCGAGCACCGCGGCGGCGGCGGCGTCGAGCTCGCGGTCGGCCGGCGGGTCGTCGGGGTCGCACACCTCGCGCAGGGCGGCACCCACGTCGGCGCGCAGCTGGGTGTACCGGTGCCGGAACCAGTCCTTCGCCGGGTGGCCCTCGGTGACCGACTCCGCGGAGAGCACCGCGTACGTCTGGACGATCCCGGCACGGTCGGCGTTGAGCCGCGCGGTCGTCACGAGGTGCCGGAACAGGTCGAGGCCGCCCGGGATGTGCTGGCCCTCGAGGTGCTCGACGTCCGTCTTGTCGCGGAAGTCGAGCATCTCGAGGAGCAGCAGGTCCTTGGACCCGAAGTGGTGGAGGACCCCCGCGTGCGTCATGCCGACCTGGTCGGCGATCTCCGCGAGCGAGCCGTTCTTGTACCCCCGGCTGCCGAACGTGGTGATGGCGGCGCGCAGGATGTCCTCGCGCCGTCGGGCGGTCTCCTCGCGGGGCCGCTGGGCGCGTCGTGGCGCACGTGTCGACATGACCGTCACCATACTGTGACCCACGTCATTACTGACAGGTTAGTAATGCATGCTTCGATGGCTTCTGTCCGGCGACGACGCCCGCATCGGAGACCCTGTGACGACCACGCACTCCCCCGCCGCGCCCGGCTCGGAACCGGGCGGGACGACCTGGCGGTACGACGACGCGTACCAGGTGCTCGCCGCCGAGGCCGACGCGGTGCGCCTCGAGGTCGACGTCACCAACACCGGCCCGCGGCGCGGCACGGCGACCGTCGAGGTGTACCTCGAGGCGGAGCCGGTCGACGGGCTGGACCGCCCGGAGCGCTGGCTCGCCGGGCACACGACCGTGACGGCCGAGTCCGGGACCCGCACCGCCGCGACCGTACGGCTGCCCCGGCGCACGTTCGAGGTCTGGGACGCGTCCCGCCGCCTGTGGACCACCCCGCCCGTGCGGTACCGCGCACGCATCGGTCGCTCCGTGCGCGAGCTGCCGCTGACCGTCGAGGTCGTGCCCCTCGGCGTCCCCACCGCGCGCCTCGGTGGCGCGGGCACCGGGCGCGCCCGGCGCTGAACCCCCGCCCGGCACCCGCCCGCGGGGGCTCGGCAGTCGCACCGCTCCGCGCGGGGCGCCGTCACCGGCGCCCAGCCCCGGCCGCCCGCCTGCACCCGGGCGTCCGCGGCGTCGCGCACCGGGGACCGGTCAGAGCCGGGCCTCGAAGCGCGCGGTCAGCAGAGCCTCCGGCCGCGACGACGGCCCGACGAGCACCTCGAACGCCCCGGCCTCGACGACCCGGTGCCCCGCCGCGTCCACGACGGTGCACGCCGCGACGGGGAGCGTGAGCTCGACGGTCTCCGCCGCGCCGGGCGCCACCTCCACCCGCCGGTACGCCTTGAGCTCCCGGTCCGCCCAGCTCACGGACGCCACGGCGTCGCGCACGTACAGCTGCACGACCTCGTGGGCCGGGCGCTCCCCGACGTTGCGGACGGTGACCCGGGCGCGGACGGTGTCGTGGACCGTGTACGCGTCCGCGTCCAGCCGCAGGTCCTCGTAGACGACCTCGCTGTAACCGAGGCCGTGACCGAAGGGGAACGCCGGCCGCTGCGTGAGGTCGGCGTACCGGTCGCCGTGCTGGCCGCGGATCTGGTTGTAGTACGTCGGCTGCTGACCGACGTGCCGGGCGAACGAGACCGGCAGCCGGCCCGCCGGCTCGACGACGCCGAGCAGCAGCTCCGCCAGCGCCTGACCGCCCTGCATGCCGGGGTTCGCGGCCCACACCAGGGCGCCTGCGCGGTCGGCGGACGCGGGCAGCACCAGCGGCTTCGACGCCAGCAGGACGACCACGGTGGGCGTCCCCGTGGCCACGACGGCGTCGAGCAGCGCGACCTGCGACCCGACGAGCTCCAGCGTCGCGGTCGAGCGCGCCTCCCCGACGAGCTCGATGCGGTCACCGACGACGACGACGGCGACGTCCGCCGCGGCCGCGGCCTCGACGGCTGCGGCGAGCTGGTCCTCGTCGACCGGCGCCGGGACGACGACCGGCCAGCGCGGCTGCCCGTCGGGGAACCGGTCCCCCTCGGGGTCGGGCTCGAGCGTGAGGATCTCGGCGCCGCGGGCGTGGTCGACGGACCAGTCCACCGGGACCGTCGCCCGCAGCCCGTCGAGCACGGTGCGGATCATCGAGCGGGGGTGGCCGTCCGGCATCCAGTCCACCTGGCCCGAGCTGCCGGCCCAGTCGCCGAGCTGCGCCTGCGCGTCGTCGGCGAGCGGCCCGAGGACCGCGACGCGCCGGGCCGGGCCGTGCCCGACCGCGCGGCCCGTGGCGTCCGTGGTGCCCGGCGTGAGCGGCAGCACGCCGTCGTTGCGCAGCAGCACCAGCGACCGGCGGGCGACCTCCAGGTTCAGCGCCGCGTGCTCGGGCGCGCCGACGCACGCACGGATGCGCTCCGCGTCGGGCACGCGCGGATCCTCGAACAGCCCGAGCTCGAACTTGAGCGTGAGGATGCGGGCGGCGGCGCGGTCGAGGTCCGGCTCCGCGAGCAGGCCGCGGTCGACGGCCTCCAGCGCGCCCTCGAAGAACCGGGGCGTGGCCATGATCATGTCGTTGCCGGCCCGCACCGCGGCGGCGGCGGCGTGGGCGAGGTCGGGCTGCACCTTCTGCTCCCACACCATGCGGCCCACGTTGTCCCAGTCGGTGACGAGGATGCCGGTGTAGCCCCACTCGCCGCGCAGCACCTCGGTGAGCAGCCACTCGTTGACGGTGATCGGCACCCCGTCGAGGGTCTGGTAGCCGAGCATGAACGTGCGGCACCCCTCCCGGGCGACCCGCTCGAACGGCGGCAGGAACCACGAGCGCAGCTTGCGGTGCGAGAGGTCCGCCTCGCTCGCGTCCCGGCCGCCCTGCGTCTCGGAGTAGCCGGCGAAGTGCTTCGCGGAGGCGAGCACGGCGGTCGCGTCGCCGAGCCCGCCGCCCTGGTACCCCCGCACCATCGCCGAGGCGAGCTCGCCGATGAGGAACGGGTCCTCGCCGAACGTCTCGTCGACGCGGCCCCACCGCAGGTCACGGGCGATGCACAGCACCGGGGAGAACGTCCAGTGGATGCCGGTCGCGGCGGCCTCGACGGCGGTCGCACGGGCCACCCGCTCCACGAGCCCGGCGTCCCACGCAGCGGCCATGCCCAGCTGGGTCGGGAAGATCGTCGCGCCCTCGAAGAACGAGTGGCCGTGGATGCAGTCCTCCGCGACCAGCAGCGGGATGCGCAGCGGCGTGCGGGCGACGAGCTCGTGCTGGCGCGCGAGGTGCTCGGGCGACGCGTGCAGGATCGAGCCGACGTGGCGCTCCAGCACCTGGTCGTCGATGCCCTCGCGCGCGTCGAGCTGCATCATCTGCCCGACCTTCTGCTCCACGCTCATGCGGGAGACCAGGTCGGCGACGCGCTCGTCGACCGGCAGCGCCGGGTCGAGGTAGGGGGCGGTGCCGACGTCGGTGGCGGTCACGCGTCGTCCGAGGTGGACGTCGTGGTCCGCACGGCCGTCACCGGGTCGTTGACGTCGAGGCCCCGCCTCTTCATGGCGCGGGCGCGCTCGCCGGCGGACCGCAGGCGCGGGTTGACGTACTCGTCGATCCCGAAGTTGATGAGCGACAGCGCCACGCCGATGGCGGCGATGCACAGCCCCGGCGGCAGGAACCACCACCACTGGTTCTGCCGGAACGCTCCCTGGGCGCCGGCCCAGTTCAGGATCGTGCCCCAGTTGTAGGTGTTCACCGGGATCACCCCGATGTAGGAGAGCGTCGTCAGGCCGAGGATCGCGGCGGTCACCGTGCCGACGAAGCTCGCCGCGATGAGCGCCATGAGGTTGGGCAGCATCTCGTTGCCGATGATGCGGCGCAGCGGCTCGCCGTTCGCGCGGGCGGCCTGGACGAAGTCGCGGTTGCGGAGCGACATCGTCTGCGCGCGCAGCACCCGGGCCCCCCAGGCCCAGCCCGTGAGGCCCAGCACGGCAGCGATCACCACGAGCGGGGGGTCGTCGAACATCGAGGCCACGATGATGATCAGCGGCAGCCCCGGGATGACGAGGAAGACGTTCGTCAGCGCCGAGAGGCTCTCGCTGCGCCAGCCGCGCAGGTAGCCCGCGACGACCCCGACGACGACCGCGATGATCGTCGCCATGATCGCGGCGAGGAAGCCGACGACGATCACGCCGCGCGTGCCGTGGACGACCTGGCTGAGCACGTCCTCACCGAGGTGGGTCGTGCCGAGCCAGTGCTCCGCCGACGGCGGCTGCAGGCGCGCCGTGTTGTCGACCTTGGTGGGCGAGTACGGCGCGAGGACGTCCGCGAGGATCGCGACGAGCACGAAGAACCCGAGGATCGCCAGGCCGGTGATCGACTTGCGGTTGCGGAACATCGCGAAGGCGGACGCCAGGCGGACGCGGACCGTCGCCCTCGGACGCGGTGCGCGCACCGGGGCGAGCTCGGGCGCCGGCTCCGTGCGGAGGTCGGTGGTCATGGTTCAGGCCTCCGTCTGGCGGGTGCGAGGGTCGAGGAACGCGTAGGCGACGTCGGCCAGGATGTTGGCGACGAGCACGGACAGCGTGATCACGAGGAACACGCCCTGCATCAGGGCGTAGTCCTTCGCGTTGGTGGCGTCCAGGAGCAGCTTCCCGACGCCGGGGTAGCTGAAGACCATCTCCATGACGATGGTGCCGCCGACGATGAACCCGATCGAGAGCGCGAAGCTCTGGATCTGCGGGAGCACGGCGTTGCGCGCGGCGTAGCGCCAGAGCACGCGGCTGTTGGGCAGGCCCTTGGCCTGCGCCACCGTGACGTAGTCCTCGTCGAGCACCGTAAGCATCATGTTGCGCATCCCCAGCATCCAGCCGCCGAGCGAGGCGATCACGATGGTCACCGCGGGCAGCGTGCCGTGGTGGACGACCTGGCCGATGAACTCCGCCGACCACTCCGGCCGCATCCCGACCCCGTAGGCCTTGCCGATGGGGAACCACCCGAGGTTCACCGAGAACAGCGCGATCCCCAGCAGCCCCAGCCAGAAGTAGGGGATCGTCGCGAGGAACGTGGTCACGGGGATGAGCGCGTCGAGCCGGCTCCCCCGGCGCCAGCCGACGATCGCGCCGCCGACGGTCCCGATCGCGAACGAGACGACGGTCGCGAAGCCGACGAGGCCCACGGTCCACGGCAGCGCCTGGCTGATCACCTCGGTGACCGGGCGCAGGCCGTGCAGCAGCGAGACGCCGAGGTCGCCCCGAAGCAGCAGGGCCCAGTAGTCGACGTACTGCTGCACGAGGGTCTTGTCGGTGTCCAGGCCGAGCAGCGACCGCAGCGCGTCGGCCGCCTCGGGGCTGACGTTGCGGTTGCGGGACAGGTACTGGTCGACCGCGTCGCCCTTCATCATGCGCGGCAGGAAGAAGTTGATCGTGACCGCGGCCCACAGGGTGAAGAGGTAGAACGCGGCGCGCCCGGCGAGGAACCGCCACGGGATACGCGAGCGGCCCTTGACGGCGGTGGTCGCCGTGGTGCCGACCTCGAGGGCGTCCTGGGTGGGCATCGCGGGCTGGACGGCGGTCACAGCGCACCTCCGAGCGAGCCGGACAGCGAGGCGAAGTGCGCCTCGGGGTCGGGGGACGCCGCGCGCAGCTCCCGGGTGTAGGGGTCCTGCGGGCGGAGGATGACGTCGTCGGCCGGGCCGCGCTCGACGACCCGTCCCTGGTTGAGCACCATGATCTCGTCGCTGAAGTGCCGGGCGGTCGCCAGGTCGTGGGTGATGTAGAGCACGCCCAGACCCTCCTCCCGCCGCAGGTCGGCGAGCAGGTTGAGCACCCCGAGGCGGATCGAGACGTCGAGCATGGAGACCGGCTCGTCGGCCACGAGGAGGCGCGGCCGGGAGGCCAGCGCCCGGGCGATCGCGACGCGTTGCCGCTGGCCGCCCGACAGCTCGTGCGGGCGGCGGTCGACCACCACGTCGGGGTCGAGCCGCACCCGCTCCAGCAGCCGCCGCACCTCGTCCTCCTGCTCGGACCGGGGCACCACGTCGTCGAGGCGCAGCGGTCGCTCGAGGTGATAGCGCACGGAGTGGTACGGGTTGAGCGACGCGAACGGGTCCTGGAAGACCATCCGCAGCTTCTGGCGGTACGCCCGCAGCCCGGCCCCGCGGCGCGGGATCGGCTCCCCGTCGAGGCGGACCTGCCCGCTCGTCGGCGTCTCGAGCTGCGTGAGGATCTTCGCGATCGTCGACTTGCCGCTGCCGGACTGGCCGACGAGCCCGATCGTCTGACCGGACGTCAGGGTGAAGCTCACGTCGTCGAGCGCCTTGATCTGGCCTGCGCCACGGACCGCGTAGGTCTTGGTGACGCCGTCGAACTCCAGGACGGTCATCGCGCGACCACTCCTCTTTCTCCGGTCAGGCGGGGGAAGGACGAGAGCAGCGTCTTCGTGTACTCGTCCCGCGGGCTCGTCCAGATGTTCTCCGCGGTGTCGAGCTCGACGATCTCCCCCGCGCGCATGATCGCGATGCGGTCGCTGATCTCCAGCAGCAGCGGCAGGTCGTGCGTGATGAAGACGACGGTGAAGCCGAACCGGTGGCGCAGCTGGGAGACCTGCTTGAGGATCTCGCGCTGCACCAGGACGTCGAGCGCGGTCGTCGGCTCGTCCATCACCATGAGCTGCGGGCGCAGGGCGAGCGCCATCGCGATCATCACGCGCTGGCGCATGCCGCCCGACAGCTCGTGCGGGAACGAGCGCCGGCGCTGGCGGCCGACCTTGACGATCTCGAGCACCTCGTCGACGGCCTCGCGCCGCTCCGCCCGGGACATCGACGGGCGGTGCACCTGGAACACGTCCTCCAGCTGCGACCCGACGGTGGCCACGGGGTTCAGCGCGTTCATCGCCCCCTGGAAGACCATGGAGATCTTGTCCCAGCGGAACCGGCGCATCTGCTCGGCGTCGAGGCGGTCGATCTCGATGTCCTCGCCCGAGCTGTCGTGGAAGACGACCGAGCCGCTCGTGATGACCGCGGGCGCCTTGAGCAGGCGCTGCAGCCCGTACGCGAGCGTGGTCTTGCCGCAGCCACTCTCCCCGGCGAGCCCGAGGATCTCGCCGCGGCGGAGCTCGAGGGTGACGTTCTTCACCGCCTCGACGGGGGGTTCGACGTCGTACACGACGGAGAAGTCGCGGACGCTCAGCAACGAATCGCGCATCAGTGCGGGCTCGCTCTCGTGGATGTCGGCGATGGCGGGGCGGGTGCGCGCGCACCCGCCCCGCCGTGGACGGGACTACTCGGCGGGCTCCAGGTTCACCAGGACCTGGACGACCCCCGGCTGCGTCGGGTCGGCGGACGCGTACGCGTCCTCCTCCGACGGCCACCCGACGTAGTTGCGGGTGTTGAACTCACCGAGCAGCGGGTGCGAGCCGAGCGGGATGGCCGGCACCTGCTCGACGAACGCCTTCTGCAGCACGGCCGAGGCGGCCGCGCGGTCCTCGTCGGAGGACGCGGTGGCGTAGGTGTTCAGCGCCTCGGTGACCGCGGGGTCGTTGAACCGGCCGAAGTTGAACTGCGCCTTGTCGTCGACGATCCACTTCGGGTCCATCGTCGAGGTGTACAGGCCGTACGCGTTCCCGGTGTCCTCGAGCCAGTGGATGATCGCCTGGAAGGTGCCCTCCTGGCGCGCGGCGTCCCAGCCGCCCCAGTCGGGCTGGTCGACGACGACCTCGATGCCCAGGGCCTCGTTCAGCTCCTCGGCGATCAGCGCCTGCTCCGTGTTCCAGTCGCTCCACCCGGCGGGCACGGAGATCGTGAACGAGACCCGCTCGCCGTCGGGGTCGACCAGGGCCTCGTCCTGCCAGGTGTAGCCGGCGTCGGTGAGGATCTGCCGGGCCTTGTCGACGTCGACCGAGTAGTCCTCGCCCTGGTACTCGGGGACGATCTCGTCCTCCAGCACTCCGCCGAGCCCGGTGGCGTTCCAGACGACCTCGCTCGCGCCCTCACGGGCGATGTCGACGTAGGCCTGACGGTCGATCGTCCAGGCGAGCGCCTTGCGCAGCGCCACGTCGTCGAACGGCTTGGTCTGCAGGTTCATGAACAGCGTGCCGGCGCCCGCGGTGGGCGCGGCGAGGAACTGGTTGTCCTCGTCGGCGGACAGGTAGCTGTCCTCGATCTGCGGGATGAACGCCTGAGCCCAGTCGGCCTCGCCCGAGACGAGCGCCGTGGTGAGGGCGGCGTTGTCGCCGTAGGAGATGTAGTGCAGCTCGGGCACCGCCAGCTCGCCACCCCAGTAGTCGGGGTTCGCCTCGAGGGTGACGGACTCCGTCGACCACGAGTCGAGCACGTACGGACCGGTGCCCACGGCCAGGCCGTCCTCCGTCAGCGGGTCGGTGTTCGGGTCGGCGATGTTCTCCCAGATGTGCTTCGGCACGATCGGGGTGTGCAGCACCCGCGCCTGGGCGGTGTACTTCGAGTTGGCGAACTTCAGGGTGATGGCGTCGCCGTCGACCGTCGCGCCCTCGTAGCCCAGACCCGAGGTGTCGGTGAGCGTGCCGTTGAGGTACTGGTCGAAGGTGAAGACGATGTCGTCACCGGTGAACTCGGTGCCGTCGCTCCACGTCACGCCGCTGCGCGGGACCACCGTGAGCTCGGTGTAGTCGTCGTTCCACTCCACCGACTCGGCGAGCCACGGGGTGGTCCCGAGGTCCCCCGTGGGGTTCACGAGCGCCAGCGGTTCGAAGATCACCTTGGCGTAGCCGTACTTCGAGGCCGACGAGTCCCCCAGGTACGGGTTGTGCGACTCGGTGGTGATCGCGCCGTCGGGCTTCGCGATCGTGAGGGCGGCGCCGCCTTCGGCAGGGGTGCCGGCGGTGCCGTCCTGTGACGACGAGCAGGCGGTCAGCACGAGCGCCGTCGCGACGCTCAGGGTGACGAGGGAGGACCGTAGCTTCATTGCTTCTCCTTCGATGTGCGGGGGTACGGTGCGGCCGCAACCCCAGGGCGCTCTCCACGATGAGGGTGCGCGGCGTGAACTTACCGATGAGTCAGTAAGTATGTAAATCCCCGGCGTCGACTCGACACCATCTCGATGCACGATCGTGACCTCGGTGCGACGACCGCGAGCCTCCGTGGACCGGCGCCGGCTCGACCCGCGCGCAGCGGCGCTCGCGCCGGCGGGGCGTCGCCCGGGGGTAGCGTGCCCGGCATGCGACTGCGACAGCTCGCCTGGCGGGCCTGCTACGAGCTGCTCGCGGCGCGCGTGCGGCGCCCCGAGTGGGCGTTCATGAACTACGGGTACGCCCCGCTCGACCCCGCGCTGCCGCCGCTCGCGCTGGACCCCGCGGACGAGGTCGACCGGCTGAGCGTGCAGCTCTACGCGCACACGCTCGAGGGCGTCGACGTCGCCGGCACCGACGTGCTGGAGGTCGGCTCCGGGCGCGGCGGCGGGGCGTCCTGGGTCGCCCGGTCGCTCGGCCCGCGGACGACGACCGGGCTCGACTTCTCGGCCGCGGCCGTCGGGCTCTCCCGGCGCGACCGCCGCGGCCCGGGGCTGCGCTTCGTGCGCGGGGACGCCCAGGCGATGCCGTTCCGCGACGCCTCGTTCGACGTCGTCGTCAACGTCGAGTCCTCGCACTGCTACGGCTCGGTGGAGGAGTTCGTGGCCGAGGTGCACCGCGTCCTGCGCCCGGGCGGGACGTTCGTGTGGGCCGACCTGCGCGGCGCCGACGACGTCGCCGCGACGCGCGCACAGCTCGCGTCGAGCGGTCTCGTGCCGGTCCGCGAGCGCGACATCACCGCCGAGGTGCTGCACGCGCTCCGCCTCGACGACGCGCGCAGGGCCGGGCTCGTGCGCGCCTGGATCCCGCGTCCGTTCCACCGCGTGTTCCGGCCGTTCGCCGGCCTCGAGGGCACGCGCAACCACGAGGGGTTCGCGGCCGGCACCCTGCGGTACCTGAGCGCCCGGCTCGTCCGACCGGCCTGACCGCGACCCGCGCGACCGGCCTCCCGTCCGGTGCGCGCGCACGGGGGATGATGGGGCGCCGGCACCGGGCCGGCCGTCAGCACAGCCGGCGGCGTCGCGCGCCGCGAGGGAGGCAGCACCATGACCGTCGTCGACAACGCCGTCTACGTCGCCGGGCGCCGGCACAGCGAGCCCCGCTCCCTGACGCAGACGTACGAGACGCTGCGCGAGGCGCACGGCATGGCGTGGATCGGCCTGTACCGGCCCGACACGCTCGAGATCACCTCGGTCGCGCACGAGTTCGCCATCCACCCGCTCGCCGTCGAGGACACCGTCAAGGCCCACCAGCGCCCCAAGCTCGAGCGCTACGGCGACGTGCTGTTCACCGTGCTGCGACCCGCGCGGTACATCGACTCCGAGGAGCGCGTCGAGTTCGGCGAGCTGCACGTCTTCACGGGGCGCGACTTCGTGCTGACCGTCCGGCACGCCGAGTCGCCCGACCTCGCGCGCGTGCGCCGGCGCATGGAGGCGACGCCCGGGCTGCTGCGGCTCGGCTCGGAGGCGGTGCTGTACGCGATCCTCGACGAGGTCGTCGACGAGTACGCGCCCGTCGTCGCGGGCCTGCAGAACGACATCGACGAGATCGAGGACGAGCTCTTCGCGGGCGACCCGAACGTCTCGCGGCGCATCTACGAGCTGTTCCGCGAGGTCATGGCGTTCCAGCGCGCGACGCACCCGCTGCTGGACATGCTCGAGGGGCTCGCCGCCGGCGCCTCGAAGTACGACGTGGACGAGGAGCTGCGCCGCAACCTGCGCGACGTGCAGGACCACGTGGTGCGCGTCGTCGAGCGCGTCGACGCGTTCCGGGCCCTGCTGCAGAACGCGCTCACGGTCAACGCGACCGTGGTCGCCGAGCGGCAGAACGAGGAGATGCGCGCGATGACCCAGGCGAGCCTCGACCAGAACGAGGAGGTCAAGAAGATCTCCTCGTGGGCGGCGATCCTGTTCGCGCCCGCGCTCGTCGGGACCGTGTACGGGATGAACTTCGAGCACATGCCCGAGCTCGACTGGCGCTACGGCTACCCGCTCGCGCTCGCGCTCATGGTGGCGGGGTCGCTCGCGCTGTTCGCGGTGTTCCGCGCCCGCCGCTGGCTCTGACCGCGCGTCAGGCGCCGAGCGCGTCGCCGGGGGCGCGCGTCCAGCCGGAGCTGCCCCTCGGTCGTCCAGTGCACGAGCACGAGCGTCGCGTCGTCCTGCAGCACCCCCCCGCTGCCGGGCGAGGATCTCGCTGCACAGCCGGCGCACGACCTCGGGAGCGGCGTCCCGGTGCCCGACTGCCGCTCGGTGAGCACGAGGTCGCCCGAGGCCGCGACGCTCTGCTGCCCACCCCCGGAGCTGCTGAGCGTGACCCCGGCTCCCGCGGCGCCGGGCACGGCGTGCGTCGCGACCGACGTCAGCAGGTCGAGCGTCGTGCCGACGGTGCCCTCGGACAGCAGGAGCCCGCCCATGCGCGCGACGACGGTCATGAGCTGGTCACCGGCCGGGACGTCGGGTGCCACGGTGCCTCCCGCCCCTGGAGAGGATCTCTCGACGGTATACCCGTCCCTCGGTTGCAGCCCCAGGTGCCCGGTGGCAGCGTGAGGAGTCCTTCCTGCAGCGCGGAGGCACCGTCCGGCCCACGCTCGAAGGAGCTCCATGACCCGTAGGACCACCCTGGGCGCCGTCGCCGGCGTCCTCGCGCTCGGCGCCCTCGCCGCCGCCCGGAGCCGCACCGGCGCCGTCCCGGACCGCTGGCACGTCGTCACCGTCCACCGCGACCCGTCCGACGTCGACGTGGCGGCGGCGCGCCCCCGGCCGCTCGCCGCGCTCGGGGACGCGGTCGAGCTGCGCACCGCCCCGGCACCCGGGGACCGCGGCACCGAGCTCGCCGCGCGGGTGCGCCCCGACAGCGGGCTGTCGGCCTCGGACGCGAAGGACCTGGACGGGCACGTGCGCCAGGCGCTGCGCGACACGCGCTGCCTGCTCGAGACGGGCGAGGTCCTGCGGCCCGACGACCTCGGCACGTCCCGCGCGACGCTCACGAACGCCCCGCTGCGGTTCGCGCTGCGCCGGGCGAAGACGGGAGGCCGGCTGTGAAGGCGCTGATGTGGGAGGGCGTGAACAAGCTCGCGGTCGGTGAGGTGCCGGACCCCCGGATCCTCAACGACCAGGACGTGATCGTGCGGGTCCTGCGGACCGTCACGTGCGGGTCCGACCTGCACCTGCTGAGCGGCTACATGCCGACCATGCAGGCGGGCGACGTCATCGGCCACGAGTTCCTCGGCGAGGTCGTCGAGGTCGGTCCCGCCGTTCGCAAGCACCGCGTGGGCGACCGCGTCGTCGTGTGCTCGTTCGTCTCGTGCGGGCGCTGCTGGTTCTGCTCGCACGGCCTGTACGCCGCGTGCGACAACGGCAACACCAACCCGGTGATCGGCGAGACGCTGTGGGGCTTCGCGCCGGGCGGCTGCTTCGGGTACTCGCACGCCATGGGCGGCAACGCGGGCAGCCACGCGGAGTACGTGCGCGTGCCGTTCGCGGACGTCGGGGCGTTCCGGGTGCCGGACGGCGTGAGCGACGAGCGCGCGGTCTTCGCGTCCGACGCCGCGCCGACCGGGTGGATGGGCGCCGAGGACGGCGGGGTCTCCCCCGGCGACGTCGTCGCCGTCTGGGGCGCCGGCGGCGTCGGGCAGATGGCGGCGCGCGCGGCGATGCTGCTCGGCGCGGAGCGCGTGCTCGTGATCGACCGGCTGCCCGAGCGCCTCGAGCAGGTCACGCGGCACATCGGGGCGGACGTGCTTGACTACTCGCGCGTCGACGTGGGCGAGGCGCTGCTCGAGGCGACCGGCGGCCGCGGGCCGGACGTGTGCATCGAGGCCGTCGGCATGGAGGCGCACTCGACCGGGCCGGCCTACGCGTACGACAAGGCGAAGCAGTGGCTGCGCCTGCAGTCCGACCGCCCGACGGCCGTGCGCGAGGCCGTGTACCACGCCCGCAAGGGCGGCACGGTGTTCGTGCTCGGCGTCTTCGCGGGCGTCGTCGACACGTTCCCGCTCGGGGCGATCGTCAACAAGGGGCTGACCGTCAAGGGCTCGCAGATGCACGGGCAGCGCTTCATCCCGAGGCTTCTCGACCTCATGGAGCGCGGCGAGCTCGTCACCGAGCACCTCGCGACCCACGTCATGCCGCTCGACGACGGCCCACGTGGCTACGAGCTGTTCAAGAAGAAGCAGGACGGGTGCGTGAGGTCGGTGTTCGTGCCATGACGTTCCACCGCGACGTCGCCGACGGCGTCCACCGCCTCGACGTCGGCCACGTGAGCTGCTACCTGCTCGAGGGGGCGGGCGGCGGGCTCACGCTCGTCGACGCCGGGCTGCCCGCCGTGTGGCCGGTGCTCGGGCGTGCCCTGCGCGAGCTGCGCCGCAGCCCCGAGGACCTGCGCGCCGTCGTGCTCACGCACGCGCACTTCGACCACCTCGGAGTCGCCGAGCGCCTGCGCCGGCGCGGCGTCACCGTGTGGGGCCACCTGCACGAGCACGAGCTCGCGCGCCACCCGTACCGCTACAGCCACGAGCGGACCCGCGCCTCCTACCCGTTCCGCTACCCGAGGGCGGTGCCGATCCTGGGCGGGATGGTCCGCGCGGGCGCGCTCCAGGTCCGGGCGGTGCGCGAGGTGCGGCCGATGCCGACGGGCACCCGGCTCCCGGTGCCCGGCGAGCCCGAGGTCGTGTTCAGCCCGGGGCACACGTGGGGCCACTGCGCGCTGCACGTGCGCGACCGGGACGTGCTGTTCTCCGGCGACGCCCTCGTGACGCTCGACCCCTACACCGCGCACACCGGCCCGCGGATCATCGCGGGCGCCGCGACGGCCGACAGCGGGCTCGCGCTGCGGTCGCTCGACGCGCTCGCCCGCACGCGCGCGGGGCTCGTGCTGCCGGGGCACGGCGAGCCGTGGACCGGGGGGATCCGGGCGGCCGCCGCGGAGGCCAGGTCCGCCGGGCCGTCGTGAGGCTCAGCCCGCGAGGCGTGCGGCGAGCCGGTCGAGCAGCTCCTCGTGCGCGGCCACGACCCGCGGGCGTGCCTCGTCGAGCGGCCACCAGCGCACCACGTCGAGCTCCGGGAACGTCGCCTGCCGGCCGGAGCGCGGCGGCCACTCCATCGTGAACGTCCCGGGCGTGCCCGCACCCGGGTCGAGGTCGCCCTCCCGCGCCCACACCGCGACGACCTTGCCGCCGCGCTGGCGCACCTCGCCGAGCGGGACGTCGGCGCCGGGCGGCGGCGGCTGCCCGACCTCCTCGGTGAACTCCCGCACCGCGGCGTCGAGCGGGTCCTCGGGCGGCACGTACTCGCCCTTCGGGATCGTCCACGCGCGCGCGTCCTTGCGCGCCCAGAACGGCCCGCCCATGTGCCCGAGCAGCACCTCGACCCGCCCGTCGACGCGGCGGTGCAGCAGCAGTCCCGCGCTCGTCGCCACGCTCGCCCCGTCCCGTCGTGCCGCCGTCCCGTCGTGCCGTCGCCGCCCACGCTAGCCCGCGACGGCACGTGCCCCGTGCCGGGCCGCTCGCGCACGACGAGCGCTCGGCGCGGACGTGCTGCACAGTGGACGAGTCGCTCGGGCAGACGTGGCGTCGTCGATGAAGACACGCAAGGGGTCCCCATGCACCACCTCCTCCGCCGTACCGCCGTCGTCCTGGTCGCCGCAGCGGGCGGTCTCGCCCTCGCGGCCGGGCCCGCGGCCGCCGCCCCGAACGCGCAGGACCAGGAGTTCCTGGTCGGCGCCCACCAGGGCAACCTCGCCGAGATCGCCGCGGGCCAGGCCGCCCTCGCACAGGCGACCACGCCGCAGGTCAAGGAGATGGGCCAGATGCTCATCACCGACCACCAGACGCTCGACGCGCAGCTCGTGCCGGTCGCGCAGCAGCTCGGGGTCACCCTCCCCGACGCCCCGAGCGCGAGCCAGGCGGCCGCCCTGGCGCGGGTGCAGTCGCTGAGCGGCGCCGAGTTCGACAAGGCGTGGGTCGCGCTGCAGATCGAGTCCCACCGGGCCACCCTCGCGCTCGGCGAGAGGGAGCTCGCCAGGGGTGCGGAGCCGTCCGTGCAGGCGCTCGCGACGGCGTCCGCCCCGGTGGTCCAGCACCACCTCGACATGGCGCTCGCCGCGGCCGGCGCCCTCGGGGTGCCGACCTCCGTCCCGGCCGGGTCGGGCGGGGACGCGGCCGGCTCGACGCAGGGTGCCGGTCTCGCGGTCGCCGGAGCCGGGCTGCTCGTGCTGGCGGCGACGGCGCTCGTCGCGGTCCGTCGCCGGCACGTGTGAGCGGGACGGGACGGGCATGAGCAGGACGCGGCCGGCGGGTCCGCCCGTCGGCCGCGTGCCGCCCCGCGGCGGCCACGTGCCGTCCCGCGGCGCGGTGCCGCCCGGCGACGTCACGATGTCCGGCACGAGCGTGCCGCCCGGCGACGACGCGCCGTCCGGCGGCCGCCTGCCGAGGGACGGTCGCAGGCGGGCCGGCGGCCGCCGGCGGACGGGCCGGAGCCGGGGGGACGTGCCCGTCGTCGGGCTGCGTCTCGCCGCGGCCGCCGGTGCGGCCGCCGTCGCCGTCGGGAGCTGGCTCGCGCTGCAGCCCGCGCAGTTCGCCGCCGCGGACGCCGGGGTCGTCCCCGGCTCGTCGCCGACCGCCGCCGCGGGCGGTGGCGAGGGCACGGAGCGCACGGGCGTGCCCGGTGCGGCACAACCGGGGTCCGGGACCCGGGGCGCAGGCGCCGCCGCTCCCCCGGCCGGCACCCCGGCGGGGACGTCCGCGCCGATCACGGAGCCGGGCGCGACGACCGCGCCACCCGCACCCGCGCCCGCCGTCGCACCCGTGCGCCTCGAGGTGCAGGGCCGGGCGGCGCCCGTCGAGGTCGTCCCGGTCGGGGTCGAGCCCACGGGCGCGCTCGTCGTCCCGGACGACCCCGACGTGCTCGGCTGGTGGCAGTCGGGTCCGGGCGTGGGCGCGCCGGCGGGCAGCACGGTGCTCGTCGGGCACCTCGACGTCCCGGGCGACCTCGGGGTCATGCGCGCGCTCGCGGTGCTGCCGGTCGACACGCCAGTGACGCTCGTCGACGGGCAGGGCGGCACCGCGACGTACCGCGTCGCGGCCCGCCGCACGTTCAGCAAGGACGACGGGCTGCCCACGGACCTGTTCCGCACCGACGGGGCGCCGCAGCTCGTCCTCGTGACGTGCGGCGGCGCGTTCGACGCCCGCACCGGCCACTACGCCGACAACGTCGTCGTCTACGCGGTCCCGGCCTGAGGACCGGACCGCCGCCAGGAGCCTGACGGGCACGGCCGCCGTCCGTGGGCGAGACGTGCCGCGCGGGGCGGGACGACGCGGTCCGTGGCACGGTGGGTCGATGGCCTCCTCCCCCGCACGCGACGTGCTGCACGTCGTCGACTGGCGCCGGCGCGTCGCCCGGCTCTACGCCGAGGTGCGGCACGCCGCGACCGACGACCCGCTCGTCGCGCACGCGCTGTGGGTCACCGGGCGCGACGAGCTGTTCGCCGAGCACCCGGCGTCGCCGCTCGACCCCGACGCCCGCGCGGCGTTCGCGGGCCTCGACGTCGCGCCCTACGACCCGGCGTTCCGCTTCGACGCCGAGGTCCTCCCGGCCCCCGGTCGCCGGCTCGACGTGCCGACGGGGACGGACGGCGTCGTCCCGTTCGAGGAGGTCGGCCGGGTGGCTCTGGGCGACCTCGGGACGGTCTCGCTCTGGGCCCTGCGCAGCTACGGCGGCGGTCTGTTCGTGCCGGTCAAGGACGCCACCGCGGGGCGGCCCGGCGGGACGTACGGTGGCGGGCGGTACGTGCTCGACACGATCAAGGGCGCCGACCTCGGGAGCGGCGGCGGCGCCGGCCGCGTGGTCGTCGACCTGAACTTCGCCTACAACCCGTCGTGCGCCTACGACCCGGCGTGGGCGTGCCCGCTCGCGCCGCCGGAGAACACCCTCGCGGCGCCCGTCCCCGTCGGGGAGCGCGTCCCGCTCGCCGCGCTCGTCGCTCCGTCCTCCCTCTGAGCGTCGAGCGCTGCGTCAGACGGGCGTGCCCGCGATCGTGACCTCGTCCTTCGCGTCCGCCGCGCGTGCCCGCCGGCGGTCGAGCGCCGCCATGACGGGGGTCGCCCCGATGCCGTGCACCACGATCGAGCCCACCACGACGAGGCCCGCGATCCCCCACAGCTCGGCCTCCCGCGGGAAGGTCGCGTGCTCGAGCGCGTACGCGACGTAGTAGAGCGTGCCGACGCCCCGCACCCCGAAGAACGCGATGACGGCGCGCTCCCCCGGTCCTGTCTTGCCGGGCGTCAGCGCCAGCCACCCGGCGAGCGGGCGGACGACGAGCAGGAACGCCGCGGCGACCCCGACCTCGGCCCAGCCGAGCTCGTCGAGCAGCCCGCGCGCGACGGCGCCGCCCAGCAGCACGACGACCGCGACGGTCAGCAGCCGCTCGATCTGCTCGACGAACTTGTGCAGCACCGCGTGGTACCCGTGCTGGCGCTCGGCGGTCCGCACGGTGCACGCGCACACGAAGACGGCGACGAACCCGTAGCCCTCCACGAGCTCCGCGGCACCGTACGCGAGGAAGGTCGCGGCCAGCGCCACGAACCCCTCGGCCTTCTCCGTCAGCCCGAGCTTGTCCGCGACGGTCGAGAAGAACACCCGTCCGAGCACCCACCCGACGCCGAACCCCACGAGGACCCCGAGACCGAGCCGCCAGACGACGTCGACCAGCAGCCACTCGGGCACCCACGCACCCGGGCCCTCGCCCGTGGCGGCCGCCGCGCTCAGCGCGATCGCGAGGTACGTGAACGGGAACGCGAGGCCGTCGTTGAGGCCGGCCTCGGACGTCAGGGCGAAGCGCGCCTCGTCGTCCGCCGCCTCGCCGTCGGTGACCGGCTCGCTGACCTGGACCTCGGTCGCGAGCACGGGGTCCGTCGGGGCGAGGGCCGCCGCGAGCAGCACGGCGCTCGCGGCGCCGAGCCCGAGGACCGCCCAGCCGAGCACGCCCACCGCGAGCATCGACAGCGGCATCGCGATCGCGAGCAGGCGCCACGTCGTCGACCACGTGCGCCAGCCGAGCGGGCGGTTGAGCGCGAGACCCGCGCCCATCAGGGAGACGATCACGCACACCTCGGTGAGGTGCTCGGTGATGCTGCCGTGCTCGAGCGGGTCGGGGTCGGGCAGCCCGGGCAGGACCGCGAAGCCGACGAACCCCGCGGCGAGGAACACCATCGGCATCGACACGGGTGCCCGGCCCAGGAGCCGGGGCAGGAGCGCCGCCGCCAGGGTGGCCAGGCCGATGGCAGCGAAGAGGCCGCCCGGTCCCTCGAACTCGATCACCGCGTGAGCGTAGGCGCGGGTTCAGCGCGGCGCGCGCCGGGAGCGTCGGCCCTGCGCGCGGGGCGGGACCGGCAGACGCTCCGCCGACCAGTGCGCGGGCCGATCGAGGCCGGGCGGGAGGCGCGTGGCGGCGTCCCCGCGCGCGGCGTTCACCTGCGACTGGGTCAGGAACAGGGTGTCGGTGAGGTCGGCCCCGGCGAGGTCGGTCCCGCGCAGGTCCGCACCGACGAGGTCCGCGAGCCGCAGGTCCGCCCCGCGCAGGTCCGCGCCGACGAGCAGCGCGCCGGCGAGGGCCGCGCCGCGCAGGTCGGCGCGGCGCAGGTCGGCGCCGAGGAGGTCCGCCCCGCGGTGGTCGGCGGTCCGGGCACCGGTGGTGGAGCGGACGAGCGCGCTCGCCCGGCGCAGCGTCACGGCGACCGCGTCGCGGTGGGGTCCCACGTCGAGGACCCGCAGCGCCGGCGCCTCCGACCGTGCGAGCCGCTCGGTCTCGGCGAGGTGGCGGGCGAGCTCGCCGTGCACGGGGGCCGCACCTGGGAGGGCCAGCGCCGCCGTGAGGTAGAAGAGCAGCTCGTGGAGCTGCCGCGCGACGGGGAACACCGCGAACATCTCCTCGGCGACCGCGGGGTCGGACCGCCAGTCCCGGCCGCCGTACGTCAGCTGGACGACGTCCTGCCCGGCGCCGAAGCAGTCGTACACCGTGCACCCCGGGAAGCCGCGCTCGCGCAGCTGGGCGTGGATGCCGCAGCGCGCGTCCGGCTGCAGGTGCAGGCAGGGGGTCGCGGCCGGCTTGGTGAACGCGAAGTCCGACGACGCGACGAACGCCGGGACGACGCAGCACAGGCCTGCGCACCGGGCGCAGTCGGCACGCAGGGAGAGCGGCTCGGCGGGTGCGGCGGGTTCGGCGTCCACCCGCACCATCGTGCCGCACCGACGGACCACCACCGCGCACGGCCGCGAGGTGCGGCATAGCGTGGCCGGATGCGCACCGTCATCGCGGGTGGCCACGGCCAGATCGCCCGCCGCCTGTCCCGTCTGCTGTCCGCCCGCGGCGACGAGCCCGTCGCGCTCGTCCGCAACCCCGACCACACCGCCGACGTGAGTGCCGACGGCGCCGTGCCCCTGGTGCTCGACCTCGAGCGCGCGAGCGTCGAGGAGCTCGCGGCGCACCTCGCGGGGGCCGACGCGGTCGTCTTCGCGGCCGGCGCCGGTCCGGGCAGCGGGTCGGCGCGGAAGGACTCGATGGACCGCGGCGGCGCGGTGCTGCTGGCCGACGCCGCGGTGCTCGCGGGCGTCCGGCGGTACGTGCTCGTGTCGTCGATGGGGGTCGACGAGGCCGACGCCGTGGAGGACGAGGTCTTCGCCGCCTACCTGCGCGCGAAGGCCGCGGCTGAGCAGGAGGTGCGTCGCCGCCCGCTGGACTGGACCGTGCTGCGCCCCGGCGGGCTCACCGACGACCCCGGGACGGGGCGGGTGCGGCTCGAGCCGACGGTCGGCCGCGGCTCGGTCCCGCGTGACGACGTCGCCGCGGTCCTGGTGTCGCTGCTCGACGAGGCGTCGACGATCGGGCTCGTGCTCGAGCTCGTGGGCGGGGACGACGTGGTCGACGCCGCGGTCCAGGCGGCGGGTCGGTCGGAGCCGGGCGACGGGTCCCTCTGACACCCGGGCGCGTCCGTCGACGGCGCGCGGCTGGTGTGCCGTCGACGCGGGGACGTCGGCGGTGAAGTCGCTGACCACGGGCGCTTCGATACTTTCGCGTCGGGCCAGTTCCCGGTAAAAATCGTTTAGGCGACTCTTTCCGCACGTCAGGTAACGCCGCAGGTCACGTGGCCTGAGAGGGCTCCCATCGTCGTGCGCGCCCGGGCTGACCTCGTTGTCGCAAGTTTCGCCCCTATTGACGGGATTTGTGAGCGTGCACAACTCTGTCGTCCCCGCCGGGGTCATCGTCGTCCCCGGCGGTACAGATGGAGGAATCGATGAACCGATCAGGGCTCCGCCCCCCGAGCTCGACCCACCGCCGCCGGACGGGAGCCGTCCTCGTCGCCGCGCTCGCCGTCACCCTCGCGGGTGCCACGCTCCCCGCCCAGGGCGCCGGCAGCACCCTGCAGGCCGCCGCCGCCGAGAGCGGCCGCTACTACGGCACCGCCATCGCCGCGAACAAGCTCAGCGACTCGACCTACACGACCATCGCGAACCGTGAGTTCAACATGATCACGGCCGAGAACGAGATGAAGATGGACGCGACGGAGCCGTCGCAGAACCAGTTCAGCTACGCGAGCGGCGACCGGATCGTGAACTGGGCGCTGCAGAACGGCAAGCGCGTGCGCGGGCACGCGCTGGCGTGGCACTCCCAGCAGCCGGGCTGGATGCAGAACATGTCCGGCACCCAGCTGCGCACCGCCATGCTGAACCACGTCACCCAGGTCGCGACCCACTACAAGGGCAAGATCTACGCCTGGGACGTCGTCAACGAGGCGTACGCCGACGGCAGCAGCGGCGGACGTCGCGACTCCAACCTGCAGCGCACGGGCAACGACTGGATCGAGGCCGCGTTCCGCGCCGCCCGGGCCGCCGACCCCGCCGCCAAGCTCTGCTACAACGACTACAACACCGACAACTGGAGCCACGCGAAGACGCAGGGCGTCTACGCCATGGTCCGCGACTTCAAGGCCCGCGGCGTCCCGATCGACTGCGTCGGCTTCCAGGCGCACTTCAACTCCGGCAACCCGGTCCCGTCGAACTACGACGTGACCCTGCGCAACTTCGCCGCGCTCGGCGTCGACGTCCAGATCACCGAGCTCGACATCGAGGGCTCGGGCAGCTCGCAGGCCCAGCAGTACGCGGGCGTGCACCAGGCGTGCCTCTCGGTGGCGCGCTGCACCGGCGTCACCGTCTGGGGCGTCCGGGACACCGACTCGTGGCGCGCCTCGGGCACCCCGCTGCTCTTCGACGGCTCCGGCAACAAGAAGGCCGCGTACACCTCGACGCTCAACGCGCTGAACGCGGGCGGCACCACGACGCCGGACCCGACGCCGAACCCCACGACGCCGCAGCCGACGCCCACCACGACCACTCCCCCGGTCACCGGCACGGGCAGCTGCACCGCGACGTACTCGGAGGGCCAGAAGTGGGGCGACCGCTTCAACGGGGTCGTCACCGTCCGCGCGAACAGCGCGATCACGAGCTGGACGTCGACCGTGACCGTCAGCCAGGCGCAGCGCATCACCTCGACCTGGAGCGGCACGCCGAGCTGGGACGGCTCGGGCAAGGTCATGACGATGCGACCGGCCGGCAACGGCACGCTCGCGGCGGGTCAGACCACGAGCTTCGGCTTCACCGTGATGCACGGCGGCGACTGGACCTGGCCGCGCGTGACCTGCAGCGCCTCCTGAGGCACGAGGTCACCCTGAGCCTCACGGGCCCTCGCGACGGGACAGGTCCCGCGGGCTGACGTGAGCACCTGGAGGACGGGCGGGCCGGCACCGGGAGGTGCCGACCCGCCCGTCGTCGCGTCGGGGCGGCGCCGGTGCGCCCGACCGCACCGCACGCGAGCCGCACCGGCACCTCGCCGGCGCGGCTCGCGCGGTCAGGCGGTGACGGGAGCCGACGTCCCGCGCGCGGGCACGGCGTCCTCCTCCGCGGCGACGTCGGCCTCGACCGGCAGCCCGTCCGCGAGAGCCCACGCCTCCTCGGTCACCGTCCGCGGCCAGACGAGCGCGGCGACGACGTACGCGAGCAGGGACGCCACCGCGCCGTAGAACGTCGGCCAGCCGTCGAACGAGGCGTCGACGAGCGCGTTCGGCACGTGCAGCACGTCGTTGGGGACGCCGTACATCGTCGGCGTCAGGACGAACAGCGTGATGCGCACCGTGAGCCCGACGACGAGCGCCGCGACCGCCGCCCGCGTGCCGCCGCGCTTCCAGAACATCCCGAGCAGGAACGGCACCACGAGCCCCGCGAGCATGAGGTCGAAGGCGAGCGTGAGCAGGATCCCGGTCTGCGCGACCTGCAGCGCGACGAGCACGCCCGCGACGACGACCGGGACCATCGCGACCCGGGTCCAGCGCAGCAGCGGGTCCGGCCCGGCGTCGACCACGCGGCGGACGCCGAGGACGTTGCGCACGGCGACCGCGGAGGTCGCGAGGATCGCGCCGGACGCGGTCGAGAACGACGCGGCCACGATGCCGGAGAGCACGAGGATGGTCAGGCCGGTCGGCGCGTGGTCGTCGAGCAGCTGGAAGAGCACCGGGCCGTCGTCCATCGACAGGCCGAGCACCGACGCGGCGCTCAGCGCGACGAGCGCGTACGCGACGCCGACGACGGCCGTCCCCGCGGCGCCCGTGAGGCACGCGCGGCGCGCCACGTCGGGGTTCTTCGCCGCGAAGATCCGCTGCATGAAGTCGATCGCGACGATGTCGCCGATGCCGAGCGAGACGAGCGTCGCCCAGTTGATCGGCGCACCCTGGTCGGTCGACGAGAGCTGGCCGAGGTCGAACGGGCCCATGCCCTCGGCGATCTCGAAGCCGATGGTCGCGCCGACCCACCACAGCAGCGCGACGGTCGCGACCACGGTGATCGCGATCTGGATCGCGGCGGTGTACGCGTCGGAGAACATGCCGCCGCCGACCGTGTAGACGAGCACGAGCGCGACGGCGAGGAGCACCCCGAGGGTGTAGTCGAGCCCGAGGAACCGCTCGAGCAGGTACCCGCACGCGACGAGGTTCCCGGCCATGAGGATCGCGAACGCGAAGATCATCAGCACCGAGGACGCGACCTCGACCCCGCGCCCGTACCGGAGCCGGTAGAAGTCCGCCAGCGTGAACAGGCCCATGCGGTTCATCGGCCGGGCCAGGAAGAGCCCGGTCAGGAGCAGGCAGATCGCGAGGCCCAGGGCGAGCGACGCCCCGGACCAGAAGCCGAACGAGGCGGTGAGGTCGGTGTTGCCGACCGTGGCGTTGGAGTCGACGGCGGCGGCCATGAGCGACGCGGCGACCAGCGGTGTGCCGAGGCGGCGGCCGGCGACGAGGTAGTTCGCGCTGTCGCCGTCGACCTTGCGGGCGACGACGATCCCGACGAGGACGACTGCGAGGACGCTGAGGCCGACACCGGCGATGATCATGGGTCCTCCGGGGGACGTGTGCCTGTCAAGTGACAGGAACATTGACCACCCGGGCCGTGTCGGCGGTGCTGCCGCCACGAAACAAGCGTGTTAACGCCGCCGGCGGTCCGCGGCGCGGGCCCCACGGCGGCTGCACCTAGCATGGCGACCGTGGCACCCGCACCCGCACCGGCCAAGGGCCGTCCCCGCGTCGGCGTCTCGGCCCACCCCGACCTCCCCGCGCCCGAGCAGATCCTGCGCGCGGCCGCCCGGCTCTTCGTCGACTGCGGCTACGACGCGACGTCGACCCGCGCGATCGCCGCCGCCGTGGGGATCCGCCAGGCGTCGCTGTACTACCACTTCGCGAGCAAGGCGGACATCCTCGCGGAGCTCCTGAGCCGGACGGTCGCGCCGTCGCTCGACGCCGCGGAGCGCCTGCTCGCGGACGACCGCGACCCGGCGGTGCGGCTGCACGCGCTCGTGACGGTCGACTGCCGGCTGCTGCTCGACGCGCCGGCCAACGTCGGCGCGCTGTACCTGCTGCCCGAGGTGCGGGCCGAGCGCTTCGCCGACTTCCGGGCGCAGCGTACCCGCCTGCGCGACGCGTACGGGACCCTCGTCGAGCAGGCGGCGGCACCGGGCGCGGCGCTGGGGCCGCTCGACGTGCTCACCGACGTCGTCTTCGGGCTGGTCGAGAGCGTGATCGGCGTGCGCGGGCGCGAGGCCGGCGGCGGCGGGCCGGGCGGCACGGTCGGCACCGACCACGCGCGCGCCGTCCCGGACAGCGAGGCGCTGGTCACGACGGTCGCCCGCTCGGTGCTGCGGGTGCTCGGCTGGGGCGAGGACGGGCTCGCCCGCATCGAGCGCGCGTCGGGAGACCGCACGCCGGCCTGACGGCGGCCGCCGCGAGGGTTTACGCCCCGGACACACGGCGGTGACCGCGCGGGAACGCGCGCCTCGCAGTGTGTTCCTGTCACTCGACAGGAACCACCGGGAGGGCCGCCATGACGGCATCCAGCACGTCCACGACCGCAGGGGCGCGGGAGCACGCCCGCGCCCAGGAGGCTGCCGCCGCCGGTGCGGTGCGCACCCGCCCGGTCCTGCCCGCGAGCGCCTGGCTGACGCCGCCGGACGGCGTCGGGCCCGAGGACCTCGTGTGGGCCGAGACGGTCGCGGGCGGGGGCTACACCCACCTGTCGGTCGCGCGGGGGACGCACGTGCGGCTCACCGACCTCGACGGGGACGCCTGCGCGCACGTGCTCGCGTACGACGCCGCGCAGCCGTGGGAGCGCCTCAACGTCGCCGACACCGTCAAGGTCCAGTGGCAGGTGTACCTGACCGCCGGGCACCTGCTGCTCTCGGACCAGGGCCGGGCGCTCGCGAGCGTGGTCGAGGACACCTCCGGCCACCACGACACGCTGTTCGGCACCAGCACCCGGGCGCGCAACGAGGCCCGGTACGGCGACGGCGCGGCGCACGGACCCTCCCCCGCGGGACGCGAGCTGTTCGCGCTCGCCGCCGCCAAGCACGGGCTCACGCGGCGGGACCTGCCACCGAGTCTCTCGTTCTTCCAGGGCGTGCGGGTCGACGAGCACGGCGCCCCGCACCACCACGGCTCGGCCGGGGCCGGCGCGCACGTGACGCTCGTGGCCGAGGTCCCGCTGATCCTCCTGGTCGCGAACACCGCCCACCCGCTCGACGCGCGCGAGCGCTTCACGTGCACGCCGCTCGAGGTCCTGGCATGGCGCGGCGAGCCGACCGCGCCGGCCGACCCCCGCTGGGACGCCACCCCCGAGGGGCGCCGTGCGCTGACCAACGCCGCCGCGTCCCTCGCCACCCGCACCGCCCGTCCGACGGCAGGAGCAGCCCGATGACCACGACCGAGACCCACGCTCAGCCGTCCGGCGGACCGGCGCGCATCGCGCCGCTCCCCGGCGCGAACCTCCCGCCCGCCGCCGTCGGCGCCGTCGTGCTCGACGCCGTCGTCCCGGCGCGCGCGCCCTGGTCCGCGGTCGTACGGCGCGGCCAGCTGCTGACGATCGTGGACCTCGGCGGCAACCAGGCGGTCGACTTCCTCGCGTTCGACGCCCACGACACGTCGCTGCGGTACAGCGCGCCCGACACCATCCAGGCGCAGTCCTCGGTCTTCCTCACGACGGGGAGCGTGCTGCGGGACTGCGAGCACGCGCCGATGATGACGCTCGTCGCGGACGACTGCGGGCGCCACGACACGCTCGGTGGCGCGTGCTCGAAGGAGTCGAACACGCTGCGCTACGGCCACCACACCGCGAGCCAGCACGCGTGCGTCGAGAACTTCCTGGCCGAGGGCGGCCGCCACGGCCTGGGCAAGCGCGACCTCGTCTCGAACATCAACTGGTACATGAACGTGCCGGTCGACCCGGACGGCGCGCTCGGCATCGTCGACGGCATCTCGGCGCCGGGCCTGAGCCTGACGCTCCGCGCCGAGAAGGACGTCCTCGTCGTCGTCTCCAACTGCCCCCAGGTCAACAACCCGTGCAACGGCTTCGACCCGACGCCCGTCCGGATGGTCGTCACGGACCCGCGCCAGGACCCGGGCGCGGACCCGGCGCCCGGGCCGCACGCGACCCGCCCGGACGCCGCGGGCCCGCTCCCGACCGACCCGAGCGAGGGCTGAGCCATGACGTTCGACACGCTGCTCGTCGCGAACCGCGGCGAGATCGCCGTCCGCATCCTGCGCACCGCGCGCGAGCTCGGCCTGCGCACGGTCGCGGTGTACTCCGAGGCCGACGCGGGCGCGGCGCACACGCACCTCGCCGACGAGGCGGTGCTGCTCGGGCCGGCGCCGGCCGCGCACAGCTACCTGCGCGCCGACCGGATCGTCGAGGCCGCCCTCGCGACCGGCGCGGGCGCGATCCACCCCGGCTACGGCTTCCTCTCGGAGAACGCGGGCTTCGCGCGCGCCGCCGAGGACGCCGGGATCGCGTTCGTGGGCCCCCGCCCCGAGCACCTGGAGCTCTTCGGGTCGAAGCACACCGCGCGCGACGCGGCCCGCGCGGTCGGCGTCCCGATGCTCGCGGGGACGGGCCTGCTCGCGACGCTCGACGAGGCGCTCGCCGCCGCGGAGACGATCGGGTGGCCGGTCATGCTCAAGGCGACGGCGGGCGGCGGCGGGATCGGCATGCGCGCGTGCCACGGGCCCGACGAGCTGGCGGGCGCCTGGGAGGCGGTGCGTCGCGTCGCGGGTGCGAGCTTCGGGACCGCCGGGGTCTTCCTCGAGCGGCTCATCACCGCGGCCCGGCACGTCGAGGTGCAGGCGTTCGGCGACGGGCTGGGCACGGTCGTGACGCTCGGCGACCGGGACTGCTCCCTGCAGCGCCGCAACCAGAAGGTCTGCGAGGAGGCACCCGCCCCGGCGCTGCCGGACCACGTCCGCAGCACGATCGCCACGGCGGCACGGGACCTGTGCGCGTCGGTCGCGTACCGCTCGGCCGGCACGGTCGAGTACGTGTACGACGCCGAGCGCGAGGAGGTCGCGTTCCTCGAGGTCAACACCCGCCTCCAGGTCGAGCACCCGGTCACCGAGGCGGTCTACGGGGTCGACCTCGTCGCGTGGATGCTCCGGCTCGCGCAGGGCGACACGTCCGTGGTCGAGACCCCGCTCGTCGCGCGCGGGCACGCCGTCGAGGCGCGGGTCTACGCCGAGAACCCCGACCACGACCACCTGCCCAGCGCCGGGACGGTGACGTGCGTGCGGACGCCACCGGGCGTGCGGGTCGACACGTGGGTCGAGGCCGGCAGCGAGGTCAGCACGCACTACGACCCCCTGCTCGCCAAGGTCGTCGTCGCGGGCGGGGACCGGGCGTCCGCGTGGGCCGCGCTCGGCGACGCGCTCGCGGAGACCCGGGTCGAGGGGGTCGCCACGAACGTCGGGCTGCTGCGCTCGATCGCGCGCGACGGCGACATGCTCGCCGCGACGCACACGACCGCGACGCTCGCGCACGTGCGCGACGAGTCACCGCGGGTCGAGGTGCTGCGCGCCGGGATGCTCACGACCGTGCAGGACTGGCCGGGGCGCACCGGGTACTGGCACGTCGGCATCCCGCCGTCGGGCCCGATGGACGACCTGTCCTTCCGGCTCGGCAACCGTGCGCTCGGCAACCCCGAGGGTGCGCCGGGGCTCGAGTGCACGATGACGGGCCCGTCGCTGCGGTTCGCGACCCCGGCGACGGTGCTCGTGGCGGGCGCACCGACGCCCGTGACGCTGGACGGCGAGCCCGTCCCGCAGTGGGAGCCCGTCGAGGTCCCCGCAGGCGGCGTGCTCGACGTGGGCACCGCGAGCGCCGGCATGCGGGCGTACGTGCTCGTCAGCGGCGGGCTCGACGTCCCGCACGTGCTCGGCTCGGCGGCCACGTTCGACCTCGGGGAGATCGGGGGCGCGACGGGCCGACCGCTGCGGCCCGGCGACCTGCTCGCCCTCCGGACCGCGGACGCCGCGGCGCCCGCACCCGCCGGCGTCCCGCAAGACGGGCGCCCGGCGTTCGGCGACACGTGGCGGATAGGCGCGCTCGAGGGCCCGCACGCGGCGCCGGAGTTCTTCACGCCCGAGGACGTGACGGAGTTCTACGCCGCGCGCTGGTCGGTGCACTTCAACTCGGCGCGCACCGGGGTCCGTCTCGTCGGCCCCAAGCCGACATGGGCTCGGCCCGACGGCGGCGAGGCGGGGCTGCACCCGTCGAACATCCACGACACCCCGTACGCGGTCGGCGCGGTCGACTACACGGGCGACGTCCCGATCCTGCTGGGCCCCGACGGCCCGAGCCTCGGCGGCTTCACGTGCCCCGCGACGGTCGCCGTCGGTCAGCTCTGGAAGCTCGGGCAGCTCCGGCCCGGCGACACCGTGGAGTTCGTGCCCGTCGACGAGCCGCAGGCCGAGGCCCTGCGGCAGGCGCCGCTGACGCTGCCGGTGCCGTCCCGCCCCGCGCACCACGACGGCGGCGTGCTCGGGCGGCTCGACGCGTCGACCGACCGCCCGGCGGTGACGTACCGGCGCTCGGGCGACGACAACCTGCTCATCGAGTACGGCCCGATGCAGCTCGACCTCGCGACGCGCCTGCGGGTGCACGCGCTCGCCGAGCGCATCGCCGCCGACGGCCGCGCGGGCGTCGTCGACCTCACGCCCGGGATCCGCTCGCTCCAGGTCCACCTCGACCCCGACGTGCTGCCGCTGCGCACGATGCTCGACCTCGTGCAGGAGGCCGAGGACGGGCTGCCCCCGACGAGCGACCTCGTCGTGCCGTCCCGCACCGTGCACCTCCCGCTCAGCTGGGACGACCCGGCGACCCGCGAGGCGACCGAGCGCTACATGGCGGGCGTGCGCGACGACGCCCCGTGGTGCCCGTGGAACATCGAGTTCATCCGCCGGATCAACGGCCTGGGCTCGGTCGACGACGTGCACCGCACCGTGTTCGACGCGGAGTACCTCGTGCTCGGGCTCGGCGACGTCTACCTCGGCGCGCCCGTCGCGACACCGCTCGACCCGCGGCACCGGCTCGTCACCACGAAGTACAACCCGGCGCGGACCTGGACCCCGCAGAACGCCGTGGGGATCGGCGGCGCCTACCTGTGCATCTACGGCATGGAGGGGCCGGGCGGCTACCAGTTCGTCGGGCGCACCGTGCAGGTCTGGGACACGCACCGCCAGCGCGGGCCGTTCGAGCCCGGCACGCCGTGGCTGCTGCGCTTCTTCGACCGGATCCGGTGGTTCCCGGTCGAGGCCGACGAGCTGCTCGACATGCGCGCCGACATGGCCGCCGGGCGGCTCGACGTGCGGATCGACGAGGACGAGTTCGTGCTCGCGGACCACGAGCGCTTCCTGCGGGACGAGGCCGGCTCGATCGCGGAGTTCCAGGCGCGGCAGTCGGCGGCGTTCGCGGACGAGCGAGCCGCGTGGGAGGCCGCCGGGGAGTTCGACCCGCGGCCCGAGCCGGCGCTCGCCGTCGCCCCGCCCGCGGCCGCGCTGCCGGCCGGGTGCGCGAGCGTCGACGCGCCGTTCGTCGGCACGGTGTTCCGGGTCGACGTCACGCCGGGCGACCGCGTCGAGGCCGGCCAGGTGCTGCTCGCGCTCGAGGCCATGAAGATGGAGGCCCCCGTCACGGCGCTCACCGCGGGGGTCGTCGTCGACGTCGCCGTGGCCCCCGGCGACCAGGTCGGCCCGGGCCAGGCGCTCGTGGTCGTCCGCGAGGAGGTGGCGGCCTGACCCGGCGGACGGCGCGGGTATTCCCCGGCGGCGACGTGAGGATCCGCACGCGACCGGCAGCCGAACATCCCCAGCGGCTCCTGCGCGCGTGTGGTCGAATCGGACCATGCCCATGAACGCCCTGATCCGCACCGCCGCAGTCGCCACCACGCTCGCCCTCTCCCTCGCCGCGTGCTCGGCCGCGGAGCCGGAGGCCGGCTCCGGGTCGAGCCCCGCGACCGGCGGCGGCGACGACTCGCTGCAGCGGGTCCTCGACTCCGGGACGCTCACCGTCGGCACCGAGGGCACCTACCGGCCCTTCTCGTTCCACGAGGGCGGCTCGGGCGAGCTCACCGGGTTCGACGTCGAGGTCGCCCGCGCCGTCGGCGAGGAGCTCGGCGTCGAGGTCGAGTTCGAGGAGACGCAGTGGGACGCGATCTTCGCGGGCCTCGAGGCGGGGCGGTTCGACGTCATCGCGAACCAGGTCTCCATCACCCCCGACCGCGAGGAGTCCTACACCTTCTCGACGCCGTACACGGTCTCGACGGGCGTGATCGTGGTGCCCGAGGGCGACACCGAGATCACCTCGTTCGCGGACCTCGCGGGCAAGCGGACCGCGCAGTCGCTCACGAGCAACTGGCACGAGCTCGCGGAGGAGTCGGGCGCGACGATCGAGGCCGTCGAGGGGTGGGCGCAGGCCGCCGCCCTCGTCCAGCAGGGCCGGGTCGACGCGACGATCAACGACAAGCTCACGTTCCTCGACGCCCAGCAGGAGGGCGGGGCCGACGGCCTCGAGATCGCGGTCGAGACCGAGGAGTCCTCGCAGAGCGCGTTCGCGCTCCCCAAGGGCGCCGACGCGCTCAAGCAGCGCATCGACGAGGCGCTCGCCGCGCTCGCGGAGGACGGGACGCTCGCCGAGATCTCCGAGACGTACTTCGGCGAGGACGTGACGCGCTGACGACGCCGCCCGGACCCGACGCGGGGCGCGCGCCGTGAACGAGACGTGGGAGCTGTTCGCGTCGTCGCTGTGGCCCATCGCGTCCGGGGCGATCACCGGCACGATCCCGCTCGCGATCGTGTCGTTCGTGATCGGGCTCGCGCTCGCGCTGGTCCTGGCCCTCATGCGGCTGTCCCGGCACGCCTGGGCCGCCGGGACCGCCCGCGCGTACATCTCCCTGGTCCGCGGGACCCCGCTGCTCGTCCAGCTCTTCCTCGTCTTCTACGGGCTGCCGTCGGTCGGCGTCGTGATCGACCCGTGGCCCAGCGCGATCGCCGCGTTCTCGATCAACGTGGGTGGCTACGCGGCCGAGGTCATCCGCGCCGCCATCCTCTCCGTGCCCAAGGGGCAGTGGGAGGCGGCGTACATGATCGGCATGTCGCGACGGCTCGCGCTGCGCCGGATCATCCTGCCGCAGGCCGCGCGCGTGTCCGTGCCGCCGCTCTCGAACACGTTCATCAGCCTGGTCAAGGACACCTCGCTCGCGTCGGTCATCCTCGTGACCGAGCTGTTCCGCAACGCGCAGGAGATCGCGGCGTTCAGCGGGGAGTTCATGCTCGTGTACCTCGAGGCGGCGCTCGTGTACTGGGTCATCTGCCTCGCCCTGTCCGCAGGGCAGACGCGGATCGAGACGCGATTGGACCGCTATGTCGCCCACTGACGGCGCCACCGCCGCCGCCTCGTCCGGGGTCGGCGAGCCGCTGCTGACCGTGCGCGGCCTGCGCAAGAGCTTCGGGGACAACCCGGTGCTCCGGTCGGTCGACCTCACCGTCGAGCGCGGACGCGTGCTCGCGCTCATCGGCCCGTCGGGCTCGGGCAAGACGACCGCGCTGCGCTGCCTCAACGGCCTCGAGACCGCCGACGCCGGCACCATCACCGTGGGCGACGACGTCCGGCTCGACTTCGCCAGCGCACCCTCGCCGCGGTCGCTCGCGACGCTGCGTGACTGCTCGGCGATGGTGTTCCAGCACTACAACCTCTTCCCGCACAAGACGGTCCTCGAGAACGTGCTCGAGGGGCCGGTCGTCGTGCAGCGGCGCCCGGTCGCCGACGTGACCCGCGAGGCGCTCGGGCTGCTCGAGCGGGTCGGGCTCGCCGAGAAGCGCGACGCCTACCCGTTCGAGCTCTCGGGCGGGCAGCAGCAGCGCGTGGGCATCGTCCGCGCGCTGGCCCTGCGCCCGCGCCTCCTGCTGTTCGACGAGCCGACGTCCGCGCTCGACCCGGAGCTCGTCGGCGACGTGCTCGGGCTCATCAAGGAGCTCGCGCTCGAGGGCTGGACCATGGTCATCGTCACGCACGAGCTCCAGTTCGCCCGCGAGGTCGCGCACGAGGTCGCGTTCGTCGACGGCGGCACGATCGTCGAGCACGGCGACCCGGCGCAGGTGCTGCGGGCGCCGCAGCACGAGCGCACGCAGCAGTTCCTGCGCCGGCTGCTGCACCCGTTCTGAGGCGGCGCGCGTGGAGCTCCGGGACGTCGCGCACGAGCTGTACGGGCTCGCCCCCGCCGACTTCACGGCGGCCCGGAACGCGCGCGCCAAGGAGGCCCGGGCCGCGAAGGACCGGGCGCTCGCGACCCGGCTGGCGGCGCTCCCCCGGCCCAGCGCCGCCGCCTGGGCCGTCAACCTGCTCGTGCGCCGCGACCCCGGGCTCGTCGACCAGCTCCTGTCGATGGGCGCCGCGCTGCGGGAGGCCCAGGCGTCGCTGTCCGGCGCCGACCTGCGCGACCTGAACCGCCAGCAGCACCAGCTGCTCGTCGAGGTGCGCCGGCGCGCCGAGGCCGCGGCGCGCGACGCGGGCCACCCGCTGAGCCCGACGATCGCGCAGAACGTGCACGCGACCCTGCACGCCGCGATGGCCGACCCGGACGCCGCCGAGGCGGTGCGCTCCGGGCTGCTCGTCGCCGACCTGCAGAGCACCGGCTTCGGGCCGGTCGACGTCGACGGGGCGGTCGCGCCGGTCGACGCGACCGCGGACGGGGAGGACGCCGAGCCGGCCGCACCGACCCGCCGCCGGGCGCGTCCGGACGTCGACGAGCTCGAGGTCGCACGTCAGCGGCGGGCGGCGGCCGGGCGTGCGCCCGGACGGTCGCGCGGGCGCGCCCCCACGGCGTCGACGGACCGTGCTCGACGCGGCGGCGCGACGGGCGAGGACGACCCCGGGGCCGGCGCCGAGGCACAGGACGGCGGGGCGCGTGACGCCGGGTCGCGCGATCGTGCGACCCGGGACCGGGACGAGGCCGGGCGCGCCGACCGGGAACAGGCCGAGCAGGAGCGGGCCGCGCAGGAGCAGGCCGAGCGGGAGCGGGCGGAAGCCGAGAGGGCTGCAGCCGAGCGCGAGCGCGCCGAGCGGGCCGAACGCGAACGGGCGGAGCGGGAGCGCGCCGCCGCCGAGCGTGCGGCGGAGCGCGAGCGCGCGGCGGCGGAGCGGCGCCGCCGAGCGGAGGTCGGCCGGCGCCTCGCGCGCGCGGAGAAGGAGCTCGCCGCCGCCGAGCGCAGCCTCGCCGCCGCCGACGAGACCGTCGAGGACGTCGAGGGACGTCACGAGCAGACGGTCCGTGAGATCGCCGAGGCGGAGCAGCGGCTCGCCCGGCTGCGGGCCCGGCGGACCGAGCTCGACGCGCAGCTCGGGACCGCGCGCGCGGCGGCCGACGACGCCGCGGCGACGCGCGACGACGCGCAGAGCGAGGTCGACCGGCTCCGCGACGAGCTCGACGAGCCGTCGGCGGACTGACCCGCCCGCCGAGCGCGCGTCGGTCGGCTCCTCGCCGGCGCCGTCAGCCCGGCTGCGGCGTGATCTCGGGGGTGTCGGGGACGTCGGGCGGCACCACGTTGGGGCCGGCCTCCGCCGGCCGCGGCCGGTCCTGGCGGTGCAGCCGGACCGCCACGAGCGCGACGTCGTCCCCGGGTCGTGAGGGCAGCATGCGGTGCATGACCTCGTCGCACAGCTCGTCGAGGCCGAGCCCGAGCGCCGCGACCTCCTCGAGCGTGTCGCGCAGGAGCGTCATGCCCTCCTTGAGCCCCCGGTCCCGCCGTTCGACGAGCCCGTCGGTGTAGAGCAGGACGGTCGAGCCGCGGTCGAGCGCGACCTCCGACTCCGTGCGCCGGGAGTCCGGCTGCACGCCCAGGAGCATGTCGGGACCGAGGCCGGAGAGCGCGAGGACGGTCCCGTCGGGGTTGACGACCATCGGCGGCGGGTGCCCCGCGTTCGACCAGCGCAGGTGCGTGACGCCGCGGGCGCGCTCGTCGTCGGTCTGCTCGATGCGCGCGACCACCGCGGTCGCGAGCGTCTCGACCTGGAGCGTGCGCAGCGCCCGGTCCACCTTCGTGACGAGCTCGCCCGGACCCGCGCCCGTCGCGACCGCGATGCCGCGCAGGATCGAGCGGACCTGGCCCATGGACGCGGCGGCGGTGATGTCGTGCCCGACGATGTCGCCGATCACGAGGACCGTCGCGCCGTCCGGCTGCAGGAACGCGTCGTACCAGTCGCCGCCGACCTTCGCGGCCTCCGCAGCGGGCTCGTAGCGCACGACGATCTGCACGTGGTCCGGCTCGGGCGGCGCCGTGAGCAGCGAGCGCTGGAGCTCCTCCGCGACCTGTCGCTGACGGCGGTAGAGCCGCGCGTTGTCGAGCGCGAGCCCGGCCCGGCCCGCGACCTCGACGGCCGTCGCCAGGTCCTCGGCGCCGATCTGCCCGCGGGCGGCACCGTTGAAGAGGGTGACCGCCCCCACCGTCCGCCCGCGCCCGCGCAGCGGCAGGATCGTGGCGCTCTCCGGCGCGAGCCGCCCGACGAGGTCGTGGGCCTCCCCGGCTGCCAGCACCCCGCGCACGGCCTCCGTCGCCCCGTGCGGGACGTCGACGACCTCGCCGGTGGCCAGCGCCCGCAGGAGGAAGGAGGAGTCCGCGAGCGCCGAGAGCCGCACCTCGGAGTACCGCGCCGCGAGCGCCCGGGCCTGCGGGTCGACGTGCCACGACCCGACGTCGCGCAGGCGCCGGCGCGGTCCGCGCGACTCGTCGTCCTCGACGAGCGTCACGACGCACCAGTCCCCGAGGGCGGGCACGACGAGCTGGGCGAGCCGTGCGACGGCCTCCTCGGCGTCGAGGGTCTCGGCGAGGCTCGACGTGACCGACGCGGTGAGCGCCGCCCGGACGACCGCGTTCTCGGCGGTCGCCTGCGCGCGCCGGCGCGCGGTGATGTCGAGGAAGTAGACGGCCAGCCCGTCGGGCCCCGGCCACGCCCGCACCTCGTACCAGGCGTCGAGCGGCGCGGGGTAGTACGCGTCGAACACCACGGCCTCGCCGGTCGTGACGGCCCCTCGGTAGCTGCGCTCGAAGTCCGACCCGACGGCCGCCGGGAACAGCTCCCAGAGGTCGCCGCCGAGCAGCTCGTCGCGTGTGCGCCCGAGGAGGCGCTCGGCCTCGGCGTTGACGTAGGTGAAGCGCCAGTCGAGCCCCACGGAGAAGAACGCCGTCGGGATGGCCTCGAGGATGCGCGCGACGCGCGCCTCGCCGTCGTGACGCGCCGTGGCGTCGTAGCCGGCGCCGAGCACGCGCACGGCGGTCCCGTCGGGGCCCGGCAGGACCCGCCCGCGGGCGACGACCCAGCGCGTGTCCCCGTCGTCGAGCACGACCCGGTACTGCATCTCGAAGTCGCTGCACGCCGCGATCGCCTCGTCGAGCAGGCTCTCGACGGTGGCCAGGTCGTGCGGGTGCACGCGCGCCTGGAAGCTCTGGAACGTGTGGTCGAACGAGCTCTCGTCGTGGCCGAAGAGCTCGAGCATCCGGGCGTCCCACCGGATCCGGCCCGTGCGCAGGTCCCAGTCGTAGGTCCCGATGCCGGCCGCCTCGATCGCGAGCTCGCCGAGCAGGAGCGCCGGGTCGGGGACCACCTCGTGCCCGTCGTCCGCACGCGCACCCGGGCTGACCATCCGACCTCCTGCATGTGCGCCGGACGGTGGACCCGCAGCGTGAGGGACCATCATTCCCCACGAACGCGCGTGCTCGGTCGCGCTGTGCGGGACGTCACCCGGTCGGGACGTCCCGCCCCGCGTCCGGCGGCACCTGCCGGTGTCCCGTGTCGGCGACGAGCCGGTCGAACGCCTCGCCCGCGAGGGCGTCGGTGCGTGCGACGACGCGGGCGAGCATCTTCCGGCGGGCGAGACCGCGCTGGCCGGAAGCGATCGTCAGCGCCTGGTCGATGCGGTCGGCACCGCGGCGCCACTCCGCGACCTGCTCGAGGAGCGCCGCGTCGTCCGGCGCCTGCGCGGCGCACTCGTCGGCGAGCCGGCGGACCGTGGCGAGCGTGGCCCGCACGCGCGCCTCGGGTGAGCGCTGCTGCTGCGCGGCGGCGAGGCGCGCGCGCCCGACCTCGAGGGTGCGCTGCGCCGCCGCGGGCAGCTCGGGGGCTGACGCAGGAACTCGTCGACGGCGCGCCACGTCTGGACGACGCGGGGCCACTGCTCCGCGACCGCCCGCCACGCCGATCCGGCGAGCTCCGTCCGTCCTGCCATCCGTGTCTCCCCTCGCTCGACCGCCGGCCGGGGCACGTGGCCCGACGCGTCGGTCCCAGGGTGCTCGCAACGGGGCGCACCTGCACCCGCAGCGTCACGACCCGCGGGCGGGCGCTGACGTGCGACGCGCGGGGCGTGCGGCGTTCACGGGCACGGCCGACGAGGTCGTACGCTTTGTCGCAAGTGCCCGGTCGACGAGGACGGGGCAGCTCGGAGGGGGACCCTCATGCACGACACGCATCCCTACACGATGTTCGCCGGCGCGGGCGAGAACCCGGCCGCCGGTGGTCGCCGGCTGGTCGCCTCGGTCGTGCTCGTGGCCGCCGTCTTCCTGGCCGGTCCGGCGGCGCTCGACCTGGTGGCCGGGCTCACCGGACGCTAGGCCCGGCGCCCCACGCGCCGAGCGGACCGGCGGCCCGGGGGCCGCGTCGGTCCCGGCTGGAGACCGACGCCCAGCACCCCTGCTGCTGCAGCGCGCGTCGCCGTGGACGCACGCCGCTCGACCCGGCCGGTCAGCTGAGGCCGGCCGCCCGCGCCCAGGCGACGGCCTCGGCACGCGTCGAGACGCCGATCTTGCGGTACGCGCTGCGCACCTGGGACTTCACGGTGTTGCGCGAGACCCACAGCCGGGCCGCGATCTCCTCGAGCGTGACGTCCTCCGAGAGCTCGGCCAGGACGACGCGCTCGCGCCGGGTCAGCGGCTCGGCGAGGGGGGTGATCAGGGTGCGCGTGGCCTCGATCGTGCTCATGGTGGTCCTCCGGGGGTGGCACGACCCGGTCCGTCGGGTCGTGCTCGAGCGTCTGTCACCCGATGAGAGGCACCACCGTCACCGCTATGACGCGGTTTCGTGAACTTCTTCTCACCTGTTCGTGAGCGAGTCCACGCACCCGTCCGGGGGCGGTCCGCGGCGTCGCCGCCGACCGCCCCCGGACGTGCGTCCGGTCAGCCGACCGCGGCGACCGCGAGGTCCGGGTGGTCGCTGAAGAGACCGTCCATGCCGGCGTCGACGAACGCCCGGATCTCGCCGGCGAGGTCGCCGTACGCGTTCGGGTCGGCGCTGCTGCGCAGGTCCGCGGGCAGGAACTGGTTCTCCGCACGGAAGGTCCACCCGTGCACCACGAGGTGTGCGCGGTGCGCGTCGGCGATCACGCGGGTCGGCTCACCGAGGGTCCCGTCGGCCGCGCGCGGGATCATCACGTCCTTGCAGAGGCCGACGCCGTCCGCGTAGCGCGCGACGTCGCGGAGCCCGGCGCGGGTCACGAGGTCGGCGTACGTGCGGGGGTCACCCGCAGCGACGAGGTCGTACGGCGCTCCGGAGCAGCTCACGAGCTGCGCGAGCCGCACGCCGGTCATCCGGTCGAGGTCCCGGAGGTTGCCCGTCTCGAAGCTCTGCACGATGACCGGCGCCTTGCGCCCGTCGAGCCGCGCCGCCTTCAGCTCCGCGACGAGCGGCTCCTCGAGGGACAGCCCGATCGAGTCGAAGTACGTCGGGTGCTTGGTCTCCGGGTAGACGCCGACCTGCTGGCCGTCGCACGTGACGGAGCGGCGGGCGAGGTCGAGGACCTCGTCGAGCGTCGGGATCTCGTAGAGGCCGTCGAACGCCGTGTTCGCCGGGCGGGTCGCCGGGATGCGCTCCTTGGCGCGCAGCGTCCGGAGCTCGGCGAGCGTGAAGTCCTCGGTGAACCAGCCGGTGAGGGCGACCCCGTCGATGGTCTTCGTGACGCGACGGTCCGCGAACTCCGCGCGGGTCGCGACGTCGGTCGTCCCGCCGATCTCGTTCTCGTGCCGCGCGACGAGCACCCCGTCCTTGGTCGAGACGAGGTCGGGCTCGATGTAGTCCGCGCACTGCAGGATCGCGGTCTCGTAGGCGGCGAGCGTGTGCTCGGGCCGGTAGCCCGAGGCGCCGCGGTGCCCGACGACGGTGATCTCGCCCGGGCGCTCCGCGCGCGTCTTCCGCAGCTCGACGAGTGCGACCTCGGTGTCGTCCGGCGTGCCCGGCACGCGCGCGGCGTTGCCCGGGTAGTTGTTGTCGTTGGCGATCAGGAGCCGCCCGTCCGCGAGGCGCACGACCGTCTCGAACGACTGCACCGGGAACGCGAACGGGTCGCCCGTGCCGTAGCCGTCGCCGGCGCCGATGCCGTCGGGGTTCGCGATCTTCAGCGCGTCGAGCACGAGGGTCTTCTCGAGGTAGCCGTCGCGCTCGCGGTGCCGCAGGTCGATCCCGTACACGCGCTTCGTGACCGACGCGGGCCCGTCGAAGTTGTCCCGCTCGACGACCAGCAGCTCGTGCCGGCTGGTCATGAACGCGTCGCCGACGACGTTCGCGGCGCGGTCCGTCTGGTACGCCCACGTGCGGCCCGTGTACTCCCCCGTCCGGGTGTCGAGCTGGTAGACCGTCCGGCGGCGCTGGTCGGGGTCGTCGACGAACGCGCCCTCGGTGATCGGGTAGAGGTACTTCCCGTCGGGCGAGCCGGCGAGCGCCTCGAAGCCGTTGCTCGCGCGGAGCCGGGGGGTCTCGCCCGGCGTCAGGTACGGGTTCTGCGGCGACTTCGCGTCCGGCAGCGGGACGGGCGGGGCGAGCAGCGCACCGTCGGCGTCGACGTGCAGCACGAACGGGCCGAACTCCTCGCCGATCCAGAACGTCCCGTCGGGGGCCCGCACGATGGACTCGACGTCGAAGTCGGCCCCCGTGAGCAGCCGCTCGGGAGTCGCGTCGTTGACGATCGGGAAGTCGACGTGGTGGTCGGGGTCGCTCAGCGAGAGGTGCTCGCCGAGCTCGAGCGCGCCCGGGCCGCCGTCGGCGGTCTGCCACTGCGGCGTGACGCGGTAGACGCGGAGCAGGAAGTCGGCGGAGTTCGCCTTGGTGCCGAAGCCGTTGTCGGGCAGCGCCCAGAAGGTGCCGTCGCCGGCGTCGACCATCCCCGAGAAGCCGGGGACGACCTGTCCCGGGAACGGGCCCTGGCGACCGTTCGCGGGGGTCGCGAGCGCCCCGGAGGGCGGCCCCTCGGTGAGCGTGTCGGCCGAGAGCGTCGCGCGCGCGACGAGCGTCGGGGTCGTGGTCGTGCGGCGGTCGCCGCGTCCGGCGTCCGCCGCCCCGCTGGACGAGGTCGCGGTGGACGACTCGTCCGCGGGCGCCGCCGTGGTGCTCGCGGTCGCGGCCGCCGCAGGGGCGAGCAGGGTCGCCGCGAGCGTGAGGGACAGGGGCACGGCGAGGAGAGGGAGGGCTGCTCTGCGTCTCATGCTCCGATCGAACTGCCGGTCGCCGACGCACGCCACAACTCCGGGCGTGGCACGGGTGACCATCGGGTGAATCGGCACCTTCGGGCAGCCGAGGTACGAGCACCGGGCAGCCGCGGTCGTCAGCGCGGGGCGCCGTCCCCACCCAGCGCCGCGAGCTGCGCGTCGAGGTCGAAGACGCACTCGAGCACGACGAAACCCTCGTCGGGCGGCCCGTCGGACCCGAACAGCTCGGCCATCTGCGCCTGCCACCGCGCGTTGACCTCGCGCGCCGCCATCGCCTCCCGCGCCGCGTCGAAGTCGTCCACGTCGACCACGCCCACGAGCAGCCCGTCCGGCGCGAGGTGCAGCGTGTAGTCGCGCCACCCCGTCTCGCGCAGCGCCTCGAGCATCTCCGGCCACACCTCCGCGTGCCGTGCGCGGTAGACGTCGATCCGGTCGGGACGGATGCGGGACAGGAAGCAGACGCGGGCCATGGGACCTCCGGTGCGGACGGCCGCGCGGGCGGCGCGGGCGGGTGCGTGCGGGCGCGGACGGCCCGCACCAGGAGGATGCCTCCCCCGGCACCGCGCCGCCACGCACGAGCGGCGGGCACCCGGTGACCGGGTGCCCGCCGCTCGTGGAGGCGGACGGAGCCGCGCGGCGCCTGCTACGACGCGCGCGTCACGTCCACCTGCGCGCAGCGCGGGTCCGCGACGGTGACCGGGTGCACGCTCCCCACGAGCGTCACCCGCCCCTCGAGCACGCGGTCCTCGCACGAGCGGCCCACCCAGACGTCCACGGCCCCGGGCTCGACGACGCGGCGCAGGCTGCGGTCGCTGAATGCGAGCCGTGTCGTCGGCACGGCGAGGTGCACCGTGGCCTGCTCCCCCGGCGCGAGCTCGACGCGCGCGTACGCGAGGAGCTGCGCGACGGGCCGCGTGACCGAGCCGACGACGTCGTGCCCGTACAGCTGGACGACCTCGGCTCCCGCGCGGTCGCCGTCGTTGCGCACGTCGACCGCCACGTGGATCGTGCCGTCCGTGGGCACCTCGGAGTCGCGCAGCACGAGGCCCGGGTAGGAGAACGTCGTGTACGCCAGGCCGTGGCCGAACGGCAGCACCGGCGCGGTGGCGACGCTGCTCACCGACGACGCACCGCCGAGCGGCGGGTGGAGGTAGGAGTACGGCTGCGTCCCCGCCGAGTTCGGCAGGCTCACGGGCAGCCGGCCCGAGGGGTTGACCCGGCCGGACAGGACGCCCGCGATCGCGGCGGCGCCCTCCTCGCCCGGGAAGAAGGCCTGCACCACGGCCGCACAGCCCTCGACCGCCCACCCGATCGCGTACGGGCGCCCGGTGAGCAGCACGAGCACGACGGGCGTCCCCGTCGCGACGACGGCCTCGACGAGCTCGCGCTGGACGCCGGGCAGCTCGAGGCTGTCCCGGTCGCACCCCTCGCCGACCGTCCCGCGCCCGAACAGGCCCGCCTGGTCGCCGACGACGACGACCGCGACGTCGGCCAGGCCCGCGGCGGACACCGCGTCCGCGATGCCGTCGCGCACCTCGTCGTCGACCTCGCACCCGCGCGCGTACGTGACCTCGGCACCCGTGAGCTCGCCGCGCAGCGCGTCGAGGACCGTCGCGACGTCGATGCCGAGCTCGGTCCCCGGGTGCTGGGGCAGCACGTGGTTGACGAACGAGTAGCAGCCGAAGAGCGCCTCGGGGCGGTGCGCGTTCGGGCCGACCACGGCCACGCGGGCCGGACCGCGCAGCGGCAGCACCCCGTCGTTGGCGAGCAGCACGACCGACTCCTCGGCCAGCCGCGCCGCGAGCGCCCGGTGCTCGGCGGGGTCGAGGTCGACGCCGCCATCCCGGGGATCCGCGCTGAAGTCGGCGTCGAGCAGCCCGAGCTCCTCCTTCTGCGTCAGCACCCGCAGGACGGCGAGGTCCACGAGGCCCGAGGAGACGTCGCCGCACTCGACGGCCATCGCGAGCGGCTCGAGGAACGCGTTGCCCGTGGGGAGCTCGATGTCCACGCCCGCCTCGAGCGCCTGGCGCGCGGCGTCCGCGAGGTCGCCGGCGACGGCGTGCAGCGTGTGCAGGAACGCGACACCGAAGTAGTCGGCGACGACCGTGCCGTCGAAGCCCCACTGCTCCCGCAGCAGCTCCGTGAGCAGGGTGCGGTCGGCCGCGGCGGGGACGCCGTCGACCTCCGCGTACGAGTGCATGACCGAGCGGGCACCGCCGTCGAGCACCGCCATCTCGAACGGCGGGAGCAGCAGGTCCGCGAGCTCGCGCGGCCCGGCGTGGACCGGCGCGAGGTTGCGTCCGGCCCGCGACGCCGAGTACCCGACGAAGTGCTTGAGCGTCGCGACGATCCCCGCGCTCTGCAGCCCGCGCACGTACGCGGTGCCGATCGTGGCGACGACGTACGGGTCCTCGCTGATGCACTCGTCGACCCTGCCCCAGCGGGGGTCCTGGATGACGTCGAGCACGGGCGCGAGGCCCTGGTGCACCCCGAGGTCCGCCATGCTCGCGCCGATCGCCGCGCCCATGCGCTCGACGAGGTCGGCGTCGAAGCTCGCGCCCCACGCGAGCGGCGTCGGGAACGTCGTGGCCTTCCACGCCGCGAGCCCCGTGAGGCACTCCTCGTGCGCGATCGCCGGGATGCCGAGGCGGGTGTTCGCGACGAGCCAGCGCTGGGCGTCCCGCAGCGCGCGCCGACCGGCCTCGGGCTCGACGGGACGCGTCCCGAAGATGCGCGTCAGGTGGCCGAGGCCGTCCCCCGCGAACTCCTCGAACGGCGGCGCCTGCTCCCCGAGCATCGCGTCCTGCAGCGGGGCGACGACCTCACCGTCCGCGCCGGCGCCGACCCACAGGCCGACGAGCTGCGCGAGCTTCTCCCGCAGCGTCATCTGCTGCTGGAGGGCGACGACCCGGTCGCTCCAGGGGCCGTCGGAGGTGGTGTCCGGGCGCGCGACGCCCAGGTCGATGTCTGTCACGGTTCGTGTCCTCACTGGAGGAGCGCCCGGCGGCGGACGCACGCCGGGCGGCGGCCCCCCGGCCGGGCGCGCGTCCGGTGACGTGCGCGCGGCCGGGGGCCGTGGTGGTCCGAGCGGGCGGGCGTCAGCCCTTGACCGCGCCCTGCAGGCCGTTGACGATGCGCTTCTCCATCGCCAGGAAGAAGACCAGCGCCGGGATCATCGCGAGCGAGGTGAACGCCAGCACCCCCGCGGTGTCCTGCGCGTGCTCGCTCGAGAAGCTCGCGACCCCGAGCGGCAGCGTCTGCGTCGTCGGGTCGCTGAGGATCAGCAGCGGCAGCAGGTACGCGTTCCAGGACGCGACGAACGCGAGCACGCCGACCGTCACGAGGCCGGGGCCCGAGAGCGGCAGGAGGATCCGCCAGAAGAACCCGACGCGCGACGTGCCGTCGATCATGGCCGCCTCCTCGAGCTCCTTGGGCAGCGCCATGAGGAACGGGCGCAGGATCACGATCGTCATCGGCAGCGCGAACGCCGCCTGCGGGAGCGCGACGCCCCAGAACGTGTTGTTCAGGTTGAGGTCACGGATCATCAGGAACAGCGGGATGATCGCGACCGTCAGCGGGAACAGCAGGCCCATCGTGAAGACCGTCGTGAGCATCGCGCGGCCCCGGAACTGGTACCGCGCGAGCGGGTACGCCGCCATGACGCCGAAGACGGCGACGATCACGGTCGTGATGAGCGAGATCACCGTCGAGTTGAACGCGTACCGCCAGAAGCTCGCGGACGTCAGCACGTTGACGTAGTTGCTGACGACCCACGGGTCGGGCAGGCCGACGGGCTCCGCGGCGAGCTGCGCGTTCGAGCGGAAGCCGCCGAGGATCGCGTAGAGCACGGGCCCGAGGGTCGCCGCCGCGACGACGAGGGCCGCGACGTAGACGAGCGGGTTGCCGCCCGTGGCGGACGAGCCACGCCGGCGACGCGGGGTCTCCAGCACAGCCGGCCGACCCGGGGCGGGCGTCACGGCAGGGGCGCTCATCGCTGGACCTTCCTCGGCTTGGGGGCGTCCTGGTTGTCACGGCGCAGGACGAAGTACTGGTAGAGGGCGGCGAGCACGAGCGAGATGCCGAACAGCAGCACCGCGACGGCGGACGCGTAGCCGTACAGGCTCCGGTTGGTCCCCTGGTTGATCAGGTACGTCGCCATGGTCATCGTCGAGTTCGCCGGGCCGCCCTTGGTGAGGATCCACACCATGTCGAACAGCTGCAGTGAGCCGATCATCGACAGGAAGCCCCACGTCCGGATCGTCGGGCCGAGCAGCGGGATGGTGATCCGGCGCTGCACCTGCCACCACGACGCACCGTCGAGCTGCGCCGCCTCGTAGAGGTCCGTCGGGACGCCCTGGAGGCCGGCGAGGAACAGGATGATCGCGAGACCCAGGTACTTCCAGGTCAGCACCACCATCACGGTGTAGAGCGCGATCTCCGGGTTGCCGAGCCACAGCTGCTTGGCGGCCGAGAGACCGAGCCCGTCGAACACGGCGTCCACGAGGCCGCCGGGCTGCAGCAGCATGAGCCACACGACACCGGCGACGACCTCGGCGAGGACGTACGGGACGAAGATGATGACGCGCATCGCCGCGCGGCCCCGGATCTCCCGGTTGAGCAGCAGCGCGATCGCCAGACCCAGGGGCAGCTGGATCACGATCGACAGCACGATGATGATCAGGTTGTGCGTGACCGCGCCGGTGAAGACCTGGTCGCGCAGCGCGTTCGCGTAGTTCTGGAGCCCGACGAAGTCGTCCATCGGGCCGAGGCCGTTCCACTTGTACGTCGAGTAGCGCACGGCCTGGAGGACCGGCGTCACGACGAACACGGCGAACAGCGCGAGAGCCGGGGTGACGAAGAAGAGGATCTCCAGGCGCTTGCGCCACTCCACGGTGACCGAGGCACGCGGCCGCCCGCCCGCGGCGCGGGCCGCCGACCGGGGAGCCCGGTCGGCGGCACGCGCGGTGTCGCGAGGGGTGGCAGCGACGTCCGTGCGCGTCGGGCGTGCGGTCACGTCGTCTGCCACCTCGTTCACTCGCTCTCGGCCGCGGCCTGCGTGGCGTCGACGATGCCCTGGGGGGTCCCCTGGCCGGCGAACAGCAGCGCGATCTCGTCGTTCATCGCCCCTCCGATGTTCTCACCGAAGGCCGTGTCGAAGTACAGCTGGACGAACGGCGCCTCGTCGCGGAACGTGAGCAGCTCGGCGAGTGCCGGGTCGGCCACCGAGCCGGTCGCGGCGGGGTTGGTCGGCAGGCCCATGCTCTGCTCGGCGAAGCCGATCTGGACCTCGTCGCTCAGCAGGTAGTTCACGAAGTCGACGCACTCCGGCGGGGCCTCCGCCGAGCACGCCCACGCGTCGCCGCCGCCGAGCGCCGCGGCGGGGTCACCCTCGCCGCCCTCGACCGCCGGGAACGGGAACCAGCCGGTGTCGGCGCCGAGGCCCTGCTTGTCCTCGGTGAGCCCCTGCATGACGCCGGGCTCCCAGTGACCGGCGAGCTCCATGGCGACCTTGCGCGTCGCGAGGAGGCCGGAGGCGCTCGTCGGGCCGGTCTGCGCCGGCGTGGCGAGGAAGCCGGAGTTGAACGGCTCGGCCAGGATGAGCTTCTCGAGGTCCTCGCCGGCCGCGACGAAGCACGGGTCCGAGAAGTCCTTGAGCGTGACGGCGTCCGTCAGGACCTGCTCGCTGCAGTGGCGCAGGGCCAGGTAGTACCAGTAGTGCGCGGCGGGCCACTTGTCGCCCGCGCCGACCGAGATCGGCTCGATGCCCGCGGCCTTGAGCTTGTCCGCCACGGCGACGAGGTCGGTCATCGTGGCGGGCGGCTCGGTGATGCCGGCCTGCTCGAAGAGCGCCTTGTTGTACCAGAAGCCCACGACGCCGAGGGAGAACGGCAGCGCGTAGGTCTTGCCGTCGACCTGCCAGCCCGCGACCGAGCCGCCGATCTTCTCGATGGCCTCCGACGAGCCGTCGGTCAGGTCCTGGACCAGGCCGGCCTCGACGTGCGCCGCGAGCTCGCCGCCGCCGCGCTCCATGTAGACGTCGGGGGTGTCGCCCGTCTGGAAGGACGCGTCGAGCTTGGTGAGCATGTCCTCGTGCGCCAGCGCGCTGATCTCGACGGTCACGCCCGGGTTGGCGGCCTCGAAGTCGGCCGCCACCTTCTCGTAGTAGCCCTTGCCGGGCTCGTTGTTGGAGTTGTGCCACCAGGTGAGCGTGGTGCCGTCCGCGGAGTCGTCGGACGTGTTGCCGCTCCCACCGCCGCTGCATCCGGCGGCCAGCAGGGCCACTCCGGCAGTCATCGCAACAGCCGAGAGCAGTCGGTTCCTCGCCATAGTGAGTTCCTTCGTCGTCGTTGACTGGGTAATTCGCGGCGAGCATGCCACACCGTTTCGTCCACGGTCAATCGTTATCGATAACGTTTTCGTACCGGTAGCATCACCGTCCGTGACCGAGCGTCAGCAGCTCCCTCGCGGGGCCGAGGACCTCCACCGCGTGACGATCACCGACGTCGCACGCGCGGCGGGGGTCTCCGTCGCGACCGTCTCCAAGGTGATCAACGAGCGCTACGGCGTCGCGGCCCGCACGTCCGAGCACGTGCAGCGCGTGATCGAGCAGCTCGGGTACGAGTCGAGCCTCGTCGCCCGGAGCCTGCGCAGCCACAGGACGCACGTGATCGGCATCCTCGTGCCCGAGTTCGAGCCGTTCAGCACCGAGGTCCTCAAGGGCACGTCCCGCGCGATCACCGGGACGGGCTACGAGCTGCTCGCCTACTCGGGCGGCGGCCGGGCGGGTGAGGTCGTGGGCTGGGAGCGCCGCTACCTGTCGCGGCTCAGCGGCACGCTGATCGACGGCGCCATCATGATGACGCCCACCGTGGTCCGGACCGCCGGCTCCGTGCCGGTCGTCGCGATCGACCCCCACGCGGGCCCCGCGGACAGCCCCACCGTCGACGCCGACAGCTATGCGGGTGCGGTCATGGCGACCGAGCACCTCCTGCAGCTCGGGCACCGGCGCATCGGCTTCCTCGGCGGGCGCCCCGACCTCGACTCCGCCCGGCTGCGCGAGGACGGCTACCGGGACGCGCTCGCGTCGGCGGGCATCCCGGTCGACCCGGACCTCGTCCGGCTCGGCGGCTACCGGCGGCAGGTCGCCACGGCGCCCACGCGCGAGCTGCTGTCCCTGGCCGACCGGCCGACCGCGATCTTCGCGGCGAACGACCTCTCGGCGATCGGCGTCCTGGACGTCGCGTACGAGCTCGGCCTCTCGGTGCCGGCCGACCTCTCGGTCGTGGGCTTCGACAACGTGCCGGAGTCCGCCCTCACGGAGCCCCCGCTGACGACCGTGCAGCAGCCGCTGCAGGAGATGGGCGCACAGGCGGTGCACCTCCTGCTGCGGCTCGTCCACGGCGAGCCCGGCGCGAGCACGCACGTACGCCTGCCGACGTCGCTCGTCCGGCGCGGCTCGACGGCTCCGCCGAGCACGACGAGCGTCGCCCGTCGCTGACGGGTCGCCGACCGTCACCCGGCGAGCGTCCGGGGCCCGGGGCGGTGGGCTCGTGCGGCCGCCGAGTCCCCGCCGGGCTCAGAGCCCCGCCGCTCCCAGGTGCAGCTCGGCGAGCGGCTCGGCGTCGAGCACGTCGCCGACCACCGCGGCGACCGTGAGCGCGTGCAGCGTCGGCAGCGCCGCGCGCAGGAGCACCGGGTCGGGGTCGTCCTCCGCACCGACCAGCGCGGCCGTGACGTCGAGCACCGCGACGAGCTGGGCGTGCAGGCGTCCCGTGCCGTAGGCGGCCCACGCACCCGCGTGCATCGCGCGGGCCCACCGCCCGGGCGGCCACCCGACGGCCGCGAGCCGGTCGAGCGTGACCTCGCGGCGGGCCAGCGCCGCGCACAGGTCGGCGACCGCGTCCGCCCGGGGTCCGTGCGACTCCGCCGGAGGGACGAGGGGGGTCCCGACGTCCCCCAGCGCGGCGTGCCAGGGCCCGCCGAGCACGAGCGCGTCGCGCGCCCCGAGGTCGGGCGACGCCCACCAGACGCCCACGACGCCCGCGGCCGCTGCGGCGGGCGCCGGCACGACGTCGCCGCCCGCCACCGCGGCACCCGGTGCGGCGGGCCACGCGGCGGCCTCGCGGGTCACGAGTCGGACGACGTCCGCGACCCGGCCGAGCCGGCTGCGCGCGAGCGTCCGCGCCGAGCCGGGGGCGCCGTGCGCCGCGTCCCGCAGCAGCGCCGGCGTCGTGGGGGTCCGGGAGTCGAGGTCCTCGACCGACTGCCACGCGGCCGCCCGCTCCCCCGGTGCCACGTCGAGGACCGCGAGCCCGAGGTGCGTCAGCGCGGCGTCGGTCAGCCGGAACGTCGCGCTGAGCGCCCCCAGCAGGTCACGGGCCGCGGGGTGGCATGCGGCGTCGGTCGCGAGCACGGTCGGCGAGGACAGCGTGTACACCGGGGCCTCGCCTCCATGCGGGAACTCGGACAGCACGACCGTAAACGCCCGCAGCCCGACCGAGCGGACGAATCCCCCGTGTGCCACGGCACCCGTGCGGCGCGGCCCTCGGGGGTCACCCGGCTGGGCGACCCGTCCGGCGCCCGACGGCGGCGCAGGGTCCGGCCCGTCAGGCCCCGGTGCCGCCGTCGAGGTGCTCCTCGAGCTGCTCCCGTGTGATGCCGACGTGGTCGGCGATGTGGGTGCGCGTCTGGACGCGTGCGGCGTCGACGCCCCGCACGGCCTCGCGCACGAGGTCGGGATCGACCGCCGTCCCGCGCGCCGCGAGCTCGCGCAGCAGGCGGTCCCCGTGGGTCGCGTACCAGGCGGCGGCGAGGTCGGCCCGGCTCGGCTCGAGGGCGAGGACCGCACGGCACAGCGCGCCCGTCGCGGCGACGAGCCCCGGACCGTCCGAGTGGGTGAGCCACGCGGCGACGAGCCGGGTCTCCCGCCGGGCGTCGGTGTCGTCGTCGGCGGGCAGGTGCCGGAACGTGCGGCGCAGGTCGAGCGCGACCTGCATGCGCGTGTCCCAGTCCCACGAGCCGACGGCCTCGGTCGAGGTGGCGAGCGCGAGGGTCCACGGCTCGTCGTGGCCGTGCTGGACCGCCTCGATCGCCCGGAACCGCAGCAGGTGCGCGCCGCACTGCCCGGCGGAGGCCGTGCGCCGCGCGGCCCGGTGCCCGGTGCGGGGGCGCTCCTGACCGGCCTCGGCGGTGGCCCAGGCGCCGTCGTCGTCCGCCGCGGGCGCCGCAGCGGCCCGGGTCCGGTCGACGAGCTCGAGGATCGGGCCGGCCCACTCGTCGGGCAGCGGGGCGTGCGCACGCGGGGTCATCGGGCGTCTCCTCGGCGTCGTCTCACGGTCGGTGCCCGTGGGCGGGAACGCGCCGGACGGACCTCGGCAGCCTACGGCGGGCCAGGGACATAGGCCTTGTTTTATATAAGTACCCACCGATATCCTCTCGCCGTGCACGCCTTCGACGTCCTGGGTGACCCGGTCCGCCGCCGGATCCTCGAGCTGCTGCTCGAGGACGAGCGGTCGTCCGGCGACGTCACGGCCGTCATCCGCGCCGAGTTCGGCATCAGCCAGCCCGCCGTGTCCCAGCACCTGCGGGTGCTCCGGGAGAACGGCTTCGCCCGCGTGCGGGCCGAGGGCGCGCGGCGCCTGTACGCCGTCGAGGCACGTCCGCTCCAGGACGTCGACCGCTGGCTGCAGCCGTTCCGCGAGTTCTGGGACCAGCGCCTCGACGCGCTCGGCACCGAGCTCGCCCGGGGGCGCCGGGACCGGCGCGCCCGCACGTCCACCGAGAGGACCGCACCATGATCGACCTGCTCCACGAGCTCGCCGCGCTCCACCGCGGCGTCGCGCGCGACGACGACGCGCAGACCGTCTCCGTGACGGTCGCCCGCACCTACGACGCCGAGACCGAGGACGTCTGGGAGGCGCTGACGGACCCTGCGCGGCTCGCCCGCTGGTTCTCCCCGGTGACCGGCGACCTGCGGGTCGGCGGCTCGTTCCAGATCGAGGGGAACGCGAGCGGCGACATCCTGCGTTGCGAGCGGCCGGCGCTCCTCGAGGTGACGTTCGGCATGCCCGACAGCGTCGTCGCGGTGACCCTCGCGCAGGAGGCCGACCGGACGACGGTCGAGCTCGTGCACACCGTGCCGCTCGCCATCGCGGGCAGCGGTGCCGGCGCGCTGTTCGTCGGTCCCGGGTGGGACGGGGCGCTCGTCCAGCTCGGCCGAGGCCTGCGCGGCGAGGCCACGGGCGACCCGCTCGCGTTCGCGGGGTCGCCCGAGATGATCGAGCTCAACCGCGGCTCGATCGACGCCTGGGCCGAGGCCGTCGAGAGGTCCGGCACGGCGACGCCCGACGACGTGGCGGGTGGTCGCGCGGCGGCGGAGGCGCAGTACACGACGACCGAGCCCTGAGGGCCGCCGGCGCGTGCGCGCGGGCCGGGCCGACGTGCGCCCCACGTCGGCCCGGCCTACGTTCGTGAGCACGACTCGCACGGGGGCGCTCTGGAGTCGGTCGCCCGTGCGCACGAGGAGGAGCACCGTGGGAGCAGCACCCGACCTCGACACCGGCGTGGTCCTCGCCGACCGCTACCGGCTCGACGAGGTGCTCGGGCGGGGTGGCATGGCGACCGTCCACCGCGCGCACGACCTCGTCCTGGGCCGCGACGTCGCGGTCAAGCTCTTCCCGCCCGTCGCCGAGGGCGCCGAGGAGCTCCAGCGACACAAGGCCGAGATGCGCGTGCTCGCCCGGCTCGACCACCCCGGCCTCGTCACGCTGCACGACGCCGGCAGCGTGCCCGCGGGCGGTCCGCTGCGGCAGACGTACCTCGTCATGGAGCTCGTGCCGGGCCGCACGCTAGCGGACCGGCTGCTCGTCGGCGCACTGCCCCCGGCCCACGTCGCGCACCTGGGGCGGCAGGTCGCCGAGGCGCTCGTCGTCGTCCACGCGGCGGACGTGGTGCACCGGGACATCAAGCCCGCGAACGTCCTGCTCGCCGGCGCGGGCGACCGGGCCGGCGGCGGGCTCGCTCCGGCGGGCGACGAGGGTCGTGGCGCCGGCGAGCTCCGGGCGAAGCTCGCAGACTTCGGGATCGCCCGGCTCTCCGACGGCGCACGGCTGACGGTCACCGGGACCACGCTGGGCACCGCGAGCTACCTGAGCCCTGAGCAGGCCACGGGCTCGGCGGTCGGTCCTGCGAGCGACGTCTACTCCCTCGGGCTCGTCCTGCTCGAGTGCCTCACGGGCGAGCGGGCGTTCACCGGCACCGCGCTCGAGGCCGCCACGGCGCGCCTGCTGAGCTCGCCGGCGGTCCCGGGCAGGTTCGGCGCCGCGTGGTCGGACCTCCTCAGCGAGATGACGGCGCGCGACCCCGACGACCGCCCGCCGGCGGCAGAGGTCGCCGTGCGCCTCGCCGTGCTGGCCGAGGAACCGGCGGGCACGGGGGCCGCGCCCGCGCCGACCGTGGCGTCACCGGTCGCGGCCTCGCCGACCGGGGCGTCGCCGGTCTCGCCCGCACCGAGCGTGGGCTCACCGGTCGCGCCCTCGGCGACCGCCAGCTCACCGGTCGTGCCCTCGCCGACCGTGGGCTCTCCGGTGGTGCCCTCGCCGCGCCCCACCGGTCCGGGCTCGACCGCCGTGCTGCCCGTGGCGACCGGGCCCGGCGGAGCGGTCCCGACCGATCCCGTCGCCGCGCAGCCGGGAGCGGACGACCCCGCGGCGGGCTCGCACGGCTCGACCCCGAGCCCGTCGACTTCGTCGGCGCCGTCCGCGACGGGAGCCCGGCCCGCCCGACCCTCCGCGCCCGTCACCGTCGGAGGCACGGCGCCGGCCCGCGACGGCGACCGGCGCGCGCGCCGCGGCACCCGCCTGGCGGCAGTGGCGCTGCTGCTCTGCGCGGGCGGCGCGACGGTCCTGGCCACCCAGGCGTCGGGCGACGCCCCGCCGGTGCCGCCGTCGTACCCGGTCGTCGAGGGCGCCCTCGGCGACGCGCTCGCGGACCTGCAGCGGAGCGTGCAGCCGTGAGGGCCGGACGGACCGGCGCCCTGCTGGCCCCGGCGCTCGGCCTCGTGCTCGTGCTCGCGGGCTGCGGCCAGGGCGCGGAGCTCGACCCCGACCGCGCCGGGGTGCTCCAGCAGGCGGTGCTGACGGTGTCCGAGGAGGCCGCCGCGGGCCGCTACGACTCCGCGCAGGCCGCGCTGGCCGAGGTCCGCGACGAGCTCGAGACGGCGGTCGACGCGGGCGAGGTGTCGACCGCGCGCTACCGCCAGATCGACGACGCGCTCGACCGCACGGACCAGGAGGTCACCGCCGCGCTGGAGGCTCAGGCGGCCGCGCGCGCCGCCGAGCAGGCGGCTGCGGAGCAGGCGGCCGCCGAGCAGGCCGCCGCCGAGCAGGCCGCCGCCGAGCAGGCCGCCGCCGCCGCGCGAGCGGCCGCCGAGCAGGAGGCTGCGGCGCGCGCCGCGCAGGACGAGGAAGGCGAGGCCGAGAAGGGGCCCAAGGGCAAGGGGAAGAAGGACGACGACGACTGACGGGGTGGAGCGCTCCACGGTCATCCCTTGATCCGTGGGCACCACCGGCCGATAGTGCCTGAGGGACGCGGCGCAGGTCACCGCGCCCTGGGGCGCCCGCGACGCGTCCGACGACCGACGCCCGGGATCCCTCGGGTCGAACCCGGAGGGAGGGTCCGTGCCCGGCAGCAGGTCCGGCCTCGATCCGTCCGAGCCGATCGCCCCGCCCGCCGCGGAGCCGTCGGAGCCGACGTCCCCGGCGGCGCGCGCCCGCTCCGACGACCCGGTACCACACGCTCCCGCCGGCCCGGACCTCGCGTCCGCGCTGGGCCGGGACGGCGTCGAGTCCGCCCAGATCGGCACGTACGCGTGGGACCTCGCGACCGGCGAGCTGGCACTCGACGAGCAGCTCCTGACCGTGTTCGGGTTCGACCCGGACGAGTTCGACGGAACCATCGGAGCGGTCGGCCAGCGGCTGCACCCGCACGACCGGCCCCGCGTCGCGCGCGCGTTCGAGCTCGCGGTCGAGGGGCAGGGCTACCTCGAGCTCGAGTTCCGCGTCCTGGTCCCCCACGCCGACGCGCGCTGGGTGCTGGCCCGCGGGCGGCTCGTGCAGGACCACGACGGCCGCCCGTCGCGCGCGGTCGGTGCGGCCTTCGACGCGACGGCGCGCCAGCAGGGCGAGGCGCGCACGGCACGCCTGCTCGAGGCGATGCCGACGGCGTTCTTCTCGGTGGACGCGGAGTGGCGCTTCACCTACGTGAACAGCGAGGGCGAGCAGCTCCTGCGCCGGCCGCGCGAGGAGCTCCTGGGCGGCACGCTGTGGGACCTCTTCCCCGAGACGCGCGGCACCGCGTTCGAGACCGGCTACCTGCGCGCGGCCCACACGGGCGAGACCGTCGGCTTCGAGGCGCACCACCCCGCGCCGCTCGACGCGATCTTCGAGGTGCGGGCCTGGCCGGGGCCCGACGGCCTCGCGGTCTACCTGCAGGACGTCACCGAGCGGCACCGTGCCCAGCGCGCCACGGAGCAGACGGCACGGCTCGAGCGCCTCAAGGCGCAGGTCACGGACCGGCTCACCGAGACCCTCGACGTCGACCAGTCGGTCTCCCGGCTCGCACCGCTGCTCGTGCCGACGCTCGCGGACTGGTGCATCGTGACCGTCGTCGACCACGCCGACGACCCGGGCACGCCGCCCGTGATGCGCGACGTCGGCTTCGCGCACCGCGACGCCCGCCAGCTCCCGCTCGTGTCGCGGTACGCCGGCCGCCGCCTGGAGTCGATCCGCGACGACTCGTACGTCGAGCGATCGCTGCGCACCGCACAGCTCGTCGAGGTGCGCAGCGGCGCGACCGAGGCGGTGCGGGCCGTCCTCGCACCCGGTGAGGCGCGCGACCTGATCACGCGGCTCGCACCGGGCAGCGGCGCCGTGGTGCCGCTGCGGGGACGCGGCCGCACGCTCGCCCTCGTGACGCTGTTCAACGGCCGCGAGCGCGGGCCGATGACCCGTCAGGAGCTGCGCACCGCGCAGGACCTCGCGGGGCGGGCCGGCCTCGCGCTCGACAACGCCCGCCTGTACCGCCAGCAGCGGCACCTCGCCGAGGAGCTCCAGCGGTCGCTGCTCGCGGAGCCCGCCGGACCCGAGCACGTGCAGATCGTGGCCCGCTACGTCCCGGCCGCCGAGGCGGCGGAGGTCGGGGGTGACTGGTACGACGCGTTCCCGCAGCGCAGCGGCGACACGGTCGTCGTCATCGGCGACGTGCTCGGGCACGACAGCGCCGCGGCCGCGACCATGGGTCAGCTCCGTGCGGCGCTCCGCGGCATCGCGGTCGCGACCGGCGCCGGTCCCGCCGAGCTGCTCGGCGTCGTGGACCAGACGATGCACACGCTGCGCACCCCCACGATGGCCACGGCGTTCGTCGCACGCCTCGAGCACTCGTGCGAGCAGGCGGAGCGCGGCGAGGCGACCGTCCGGTGGTCGAACGCGGGCCACCCCTCCCCCGTGCTCATCGGCCCGGACGGGAGCGTCGAGGACGTCGTCGGCGTACGGCCCGACCTGCTGCTCGGCGTCGACCCGGACGCCACCCGGTCGGAGGCCACGCTCACGCTGCAGCCGGGCGCGACGCTCGTGCTGTTCACGGACGGGCTCGTCGAGCGGCGCGACGAGGGGATCAGCGAGGGCCTGGCCCGGCTGCGGTCGACGCTCGAGGAGCTCGCGGGCCGCGACCTGCACAGCCTCTGCGACGAGGTCGTGGCCCGGATGCTGCCGTCGCGCCCGAAGGACGACGTCGTGGTGCTCGCGCTGCGCCTCGACCCGGTGGAGGCGCGGTCCCCGGAGGCGGCCCGGTGAGGACCGACGCGCGCCTCGAGCTGCACCTCGAGGCCGACCCCAGCGCACCGCACCGCGGCCGGCACTGGGTCGTGCCGGTCCTGCGCGACCAGGACGCCCCCGAGTCCGCCGTCGACCTCGTCGAGCTCCTGACCAGCGAGGTCGTGACGAACGCCGTGAAGTACGGGTCCGCCGACCACGGCATCGTGCTCTCGGTGGGCTGGGCCGACAGCCGCGTCACGGTCCGGGTGACCGACGCGAACCCGTCGGCCCCGGTGGTGCACCGCTCGGCCCCCGAGGACCTCGGGGGCCGCGGCATGGAGCTCGTCGAGCTGCTCGCGGAGTCGTGGGGGGTCGAGTCCCACGCGGGCGGCAAGACGGTCTGGTTCACGGTGCACGCGGCCTGAGGCCGTGCGCGGCGCGACCGGGCCGCGCCGTGCCCGGTGCCGGGCCCGCAGGTCGACCGCGCGGTCAGGGCGTGCGCGCGACGACGTCGTCGAGCTGCACGACGAGCGGGGTGCCCGTCGCGGAGCTCGACAGGTACAGGTTCGCGCCGATCTCCCCCGCGGCCTGCAGCCCTGCGGTCGCGTCGGTCGTCGTCACCTGCCACGTCGCCGGCTCCGGGTCCCCGGCGCGCCAGACGCGCGCCCGCACGGTCGTCGGCGACGTGCCGGTCACCTGGACGCGGACCTGCAGCCGTGTGCCGGGCACGTGGGTCAGACCGGGGACGAGGGTCGCCGGCGCGAGCACCGTCTCGCCCGACCCCGCGGTCCGCGTGAGCGCGACGGCCACCGCGCCGGTCGAGCGGAGGTGCACCTTCGCCCGGTAGCCCCCGACCGCGGGGACGCGCCGCCCGTCGACCGAGACGTACAGCCCGCCGCCCGTCGTGGCGCGGTCGGTCGTCGCGGTGAGCGTGAGGTCGGTCGACGCCGAGAAGACGGGGAGCGCGAGGTCGCGCCCGGCACCGGCACCGAGCTGCACGCGCGCGGCGCCGCCCGAGACGGAGTACCCGGTGCCGCTCGTGCGCCACGCACCGCCCGTCTCGGCGCTGCCGAGGCCGGACGCCACCGCGCGGGTGAAGGTGTCGGCGGCGAACGGCGCGCCGCCGGGATCCGGCGTCCCGCCGATCGTGAACGCGTCGGTGAACGTGCCGCCGTCGGCCCGCGCGAAGGCCGCCGTGAGCGTCGTCGCGGTCACACGCACGTCGAGCACGCCCCACGTGGACGTCGCGAGGCCTGAGGCGGCCGCGAAGTAGGGCGCCTCGGCGTCCGCGGGGTTGACGTCGCGCTGCACGACCCCGCCCGTCCCGACGGTCGCGAAGACCGTGCCCGCGCCCTTCACCATGGTCCCGTCGGCGTCGACGACGCAGTCGAGGTCGGCGGTGCCGGGCGTCATCCGCGTGCAGCCGGTCCCGTGCCCGAGCTGCTTCGTGCGCTGGTAGAGGTGCTCGTGCCCGTGCAGCACCAGGTCGACGTCCGAGGCGAGCAGCAGGTTGAGCAGGTCGGGGCCCATGTCGCACGGGTACTGGCCCATCGACAGGCACGGGGTGTGCGACCCGACGACGACCCACGGGATCTGCTCGGCCCGCGCACCGTCGATCGCCGCGGCCGTCCACGCGTACCGCGACGAGCCCGCGGTGTAGGACGCGAGACCCTCGGGGAACGTCAGGCCGGGCGAGATCATCACGTACCGCACGAGCGGGTCCTGCGCGGGCACGTCGACGTACCACTGGCGGCCGTAGGTCCCGACGAGCCCGGGGAGCTGGTTGGGCAGGCACGAGGAGAAGTCGTTGATGTGGCCGTTGGCCCCGTTGGACTCGTGGTTCCCCGCCAGGAGCTGGAACGGGAAGCCCGCGCCGACGTGCTGGGTCACGAGGTCGCACCACGCCTGCTCGCCGCCGACCGCCCCGTACGAGAGGTCGCCGAGCGCGAGGTTCAGGTCCGGTGCCAGGCTGCCGATCAGGCCGAGCACCGCGCGGGACTGCGGGCCCGCGCCGTAGTCGCCCGCAGCGGTGAAGTGCACCTCCACCTCCGCCGCGCCGGCGCCCACCTCGCCGACAGCGGCGGGCGGCCTCGCGGAGAGCCCGGCGGGTGCGCCACCGACGTCCGTCGCGAGCGTGAGGGTGAGCGCCGTGGCCGCGAGGGTCGCGACGAGCGGGGCGAGGGCGGGGCGGTGCGTCATGGCGGCCTCCGGGCGGCAGGGACTCCCGCGCCCACACCACCACGAACCCGGACGAAGCGGAACAGGCCGCGGGGGTGAAGCGCAGCGCCCGGTGCGGCCGGGTGCGCCCGCCGGGGACCGCCCGACGCGCCTCAGCCCGCGGGGCAGACCCAGCGGCCGCGCGCGGCGACGAACGCGAGCTCGCCCGGGCGGCCCGCGAGGGGGGCGCGCGCGAGCACGTAGTCCGCCTCGGGCGCGCCGTCGGGGCCGGGGTCGTGCGTGACGTCGGCGACGCCGACGGTGACCGTCTCGCCCGCGAGGACGGCCGAGGACCAGCTGAAGACGTGACCCTCGAGGATCCCGTCGAGACACGTGTACTCCGGCACCGCGGACCTCCCGGTCGTGACCTGCCCGCCGTCGTGGTGGGCGGCGCTCACGCTACGGACGTGCGATGAACGGGCTGTGTCGTCGGCGTGACGGCCCGGACGCGGGCGCAGCGACCCCCGTGCGACCTGCGACGACGCCGCAGAACTTCACCCGTCCGCGCGACGGTCGGTGGTCGGGGTGCTCACCGCGATGTTTCGGGCGCATGTCGGGAGTACGTCGAACGGGTGAACCGCGGGACATCCATTGACTTCGGCGGGGCACGACCACACGCTGAGCCGTCACCTAGTGACACGATTCACCTACCGAGAACCTCAGCGTGGAGGACTCCTCATGGGCAGCTCGAGCTCGCCTGCGGCCGCACCCGCCGCCGCCCCACCCCGTCCACGGACCGGGTCGGGCTGAACCACCGCCCGCACGCGACCCGGACGGGCCGGCCCAGCGCCGCCCCGCAACGCCGCGTCGGGCAGCACGACCGACCGACCAGATCCCGGCACGCACCACGCCGCCGGGGCTCGACCCGCTGACCGGGGGACGCGGGTGACCAGCGGGCTGCACCGGCCCGCGGCGGACGACGAACCCGTCGGCCGCCCTGTGCACGACCGAGATCGGGAGACATCCGGATGTCTGCAGGGAGAGAACCAACGACGCCGACCTGGCGGCACCGCACCCGCCCCCAGGGCCGCGTGCTCGTCGCGCTCGTCGTCCTCGCGGCACTGCTCGCCTACGTCCTCCAGGCGGCGGTCGCGCCGCGCGCGGACGCCGCGACCGTCGGGGCCGGCAGCTACGCCGAGGGCACGCCCACGGGCGGGGCCGTCCCGACGGAGTGCAACGGCACGCCGGTGACGAACCCCCGGGCGCACGTGACCGCGAACTTCCCCGCGGGCGCGGTCCCGACGAACGACTGGTGGACGTCGCTGCTGTGGCGCAAGTTCGACTGCGCGTCGATCTCCGAGAACCTCATGGCGCACCCGCTCGCGTTCCACGCGTACACGGACGGGCTCGGGGTCAGCTACCCCACCACGGCGAGCATCTCGGGGACCGCGACGGGCGTCGGCGAGTACCACTACAGCTACACCGAGGACTTCCGCCTCGGCATCGCGGGCCTGAGCTCCGACGGCAAGGTCGACGGCTACTCCGACTGGACCGTCAGCGAGCTGTGGACCAACGGCAGCAGCAGCCTGCGCACGACGTTCGGCCACGGCCTGCCCTTCGTCTACGCCACGAAGACCGGCGGGAACGCGACGCTCACGGGCAAGGCCGCCCCGACGGTGTGGAGCAACGCGAACGGCGCGGTCGGCTACACGATCAACGGGCACGACTACGCGGCGTTCGGCCCCTCGGGCTCGACGTGGACCGTCTCCGGCAGCACGCTGAGCTCCTCGCTCAACGGCGGCTCGTTCTTCTCGGTCGCCGTGCTGCCCACGTCGTCGGGCAGCTCGAACGCCGACCGGGTCGCGGCCCTCAACGCCTACGCGCCCTACGCGCACAACCACGTGACCGGCACCAAGGTCTCGTGGTCCTACGACGAGGCCAGCGCGAGGATGACCGCGACCTACGCGTTCACCACGACGGCACGGCAGGGCTCGGGGACGGGCACCGTCTACGCGCTCTACCCGCACCAGCGCGACCAGCTCAGCGGCGCCACGCCGAGCGCGTACTCCTACGTGTCGCCGCGCGGCCCGATGCGCGTCGTGATCGGCAGCTCGCAGTTCCAGACCGTCGCGACCTTCAACGGCGTGCTGCCGCAGCTCGCGAACACGGGCTTCCCGGCCGGCTCCGCGGACGCGACGCAGCTCAACGGGTACGTCGAGCAGGTCGCGACGGGTGACCCGTTCGCGGGCTTCGGCGACGACACCTACTGGACCGGCAAGGCGTTCGGCCGGATCTCCCAGGTTGCGCACATGGCGAACCTCACGGGGAACACCGCCGCGCGGGACCGCCTCGTCAGCGCGATGAAGACGCGCCTGACCGACTGGATGACCGCCTCGCCCGGCGAGACGACGCGCTCGTTCTGGTACAACCCGGCGTGGGGCACGCTCATCGGCTACCCGGCGTCCTACGGCTCCGACACCGACCTCAACGACCACCACTTCCACTACGGCTACTACGTCGTGGGCGCCGCGACCGTCGCGCAGTTCGACCCCGCGTGGGCGGCCGACTCGGCGTACGGCGGCATGGTCAACACGGTCATCAAGGACGCCGCGAACTGGGACCGCAGCGACACCCGCTTCCCGTTCCTGCGCGACTTCGACATCTACGCGGGCCACGACTGGGCGGCCGGCCACGGCGCGTTCGGGGCGGGCAACAACCAGGAGTCGTCGTCGGAGGGCATGAACTTCGCCAGCGGCCTCATCCAGTGGGGTCAGGTGACCGGCAACAAGGCGGTCCGCGACCTCGGCATCTACCTGTACACGACGCAGGCGTCGGCCATCGAGAACTACTGGTTCGACACCGACGACGAGGCGTTCCCCGCCGCGTTCGGCCACTCGACGGTCGGCATGGTCTGGGGCGACGGTGGCTCGTACTCGACGTGGTTCAGCGCCGAGCCCGAGATGATCCAGGGCATCAACCTGCTCCCGAGCACCGCGGGCCACCTGTACCTGGGCTACGACCCGGCCTACATCACCCGCAACCTCGCCGAGCTCGAACGCAACAACGGCGGCCCCGCGACGGTGTGGAAGGACATCATCTGGGCGTTCCAGGCCCTGGCCGACGCCCCGACCGCGCTCGCCCAGTTCCGCGCCCAGGCCGGCTCGTACGCCGTCGAGGAGGGCGAGTCGAAGGCGCACACCTTCTACTGGCTCAAGAACCTCGCGGGCCTCGGGACGGTCGACCGCTCGGTCACGGCGAACACCCCGCTGCACGCGGTCTTCGTCAAGAACGGCGTGCGGACCTACCAGGCGGCCAACATGAGCGGCAGCCCGATCACGGTGCGGTTCTCCAACGGCGTGACGCTCAACGTCCCCGCCCGCTCGGTGACGGCGTCCACGACGTCGGCGCCGACCGACACCACGGCACCCTCCGTGCCGGGCGGCCTGACCGCGTCGGGCACGACGTCGAGCGCGACCACGCTGTCGTGGAGCGCGTCGAACGACGGCTCGGGCGGCACGGGCGTCGCGAGCTACGAGGTGCTGCGCGGCGGCTCGGTCGTGGGCACGGTGACCGGGACGACGTACACGGCGACCGGGCTGTCCCCCGCGACGGCGTACAGCTTCACCGTGCGCGCGGTCGACGGGGCCGGGAACCGCTCGGCCGCGAGCAACGCGGTCGCGGTGACGACGAGCCCGTCCTCGGGCGGTGACACCACGGCGCCGTCGGTCCCCTCGGGCCTCGCGGCCTCGGGCACGACCGCCTCGGCGACGACGCTCGCGTGGAACGCCTCGACCGACGCCGTCGGCGTCACCGGGTACGACGTGCTCCGGAACGGCTCGGTGATCGGCTCGACCGCGAGCCGGACGTTCACCGTGACGGGCCTGTCCCCCGCGACCGCCTACGCGTTCGCGGTCCGGGCCTACGACGCGGCCGGCAACCGGTCCGCCGCGAGCGCCGCGGTGAACGTGACGACCGCGTCGTCGAGCACGGGCGTGGACGCCACGTCCCGCATCCAGGCCGAGGCTTACAGCGGGATGGTCGGCGTGCAGAAGGAGGCGACGCAGGACGTCGACGGCGGCGAGAACATCGCGTGGATCGCGAACGGCGACCACGTCCGCTTCGACAACGTCAACTTCGGGACGACGCCGCGCGGCACCTTCAGCGCACGGGTCGCCTCCGGGGCGGGCGGGTCGATCAGCGGGCTCGTCAACGTGCGGCTCGGCAGCGCGACCGCGCCGCCGATCGGCAGCTTCGCGGTCGGCAACACCGGCGGCTGGCAGTCGTGGCGCACGATCCCGGCCAACATCCAGCCGACGACCGGCGTGCACACCGTGTACCTGACGTTCGAGTCCGGCCAGCCGGCCGACTTCCTCAACGTCAACTGGTTCACGTTCCGCTAGACCGCTCGACCGCAGCACCGGCCCGGCAGCGCGCGCTGCCGGGCCGGTGCCGTGTGGTGGGTGCGTGGCACGCGGCACGTCGACGGCGGGGCGACCGCGGCGCGCGTGCGGCCGCGGGGGCGCCGGGCAAGGCCGGCCGTCGGGCGCCCGGCGCGGCCGCGGTCGGCGCCGCCCGCCGGGTCACGTCGAGGCGCGCTGCACCACGTGGAAGAGGTCGTCCGGCGCCCGCAGCGACACGCTCGAGCCGTCGAGGGCCGCGAGCACGGCGCGCGTGAGGTGCTCGGCCTGCGCGTCCGTCGCCTGCCACACCGTCGTGAGCGCCGGCGCCGCGAGCCCGGCCGCGGGGATGTCGTCCACCCCGATCACCGCGACCTCCTCGGGGATCCGCAGACCCTCCGCGCGCAGGGCCGCGAGGACCGCGAGCGCGACCTCGTCGTTGTACGCGACCACGCCCGTGACCGGCTCGGGCCCCGCCCGCCAGGCGCGCACCGCGGCGGTCGCGGACGCGACGTCGAGCTCGACCGCGTGCGGCTGCGGCTCCGGCAGCCCGTGGGCCTCGCACGCGAGCCGCGCACCGGCGAGCCGCCGGTCGGCGAACGCGGCGAGGCGCTCGTCGGCCGGCGCGGCGTACCCGAGCACGCGGTGCCCCCGCCCGGCGAGGTGCTCGACCTGCAGCCGGCCGATCCCCGTCTGCGGCACCGAGAAGCTCTCGGGGTGCGGGTCCTCGTCGAGCGAGCTCGTGAGCACCTGGATCCCGGCGCGGCGCATCGCCTGCTCCTCGTCGTCCGTGAACGCCGTGAGCCCGACGACCGCGCGCGGGGTCACGGCGCGCCACAGCTCGCCGATGGGCCGGCGACCGCGGTCGTGGTGCACGAGCATCGACAGCCCCCGGTCGGCGAGCTCGCTCGCGAGGTGGTCGAGCAGCGTGTCGATGACCGGGCCGACCGGCCAGTTCGGCAGGACGCAGAGCACGAGGTCGCTGCGGCCCATGCGCAGCGCGCGGCCCGCGACCGACGGGGTGTAGCCGAGGCGCGCGGCCGCGTCGCGGACCCGCTTGCGCGTCGCCTCGGGGATCGCCACGTCGGGGCGGGCGTTGAGGACGTAGCTCACGGTCGTCCGAGACACGCCGCTCTCGCGCGCCACATCGGCACCGGTGACGCCTGGCACGGATCCTCCTCGACGCCGCCGACAGCACGTTCAAGCGGTCACCCTAACGTCGAGCCCGCACCCGGCACAGCAGGTTCCGCCGCGGGCTGCGGGCGGCGGTCGACCGCGGGGGCGCCCCTGACCAGGACCGGGGCTGCGCACGGTCCTCCCGACGGTCCTCGTGCGACCCCGCGCCGCCCAGGGCCGGACGTCCTGCGACCTGCCACCGAGGGGTGACGGGACGGGCACGGTCTGGGACCGTCAGGGGTCGGAGCACCGGTGCGCGGAGGAGACGGCATGGCCACGTTCGTCCTGATCCACGGAGCCGGCGACGTCGGCTGGTACTGGCACCTCGTCGAGGCGGAGCTGCGTGCGCGGGGCCACGACGTCGTCGCGCCCGACCTCCCGTGCGACGACGACACCGCGGGGCTCGTCGAGTACACCGACGCCGTCGTGGCGGCGGTCGAGCGGTCCCGCGCCGAGGCGGAGCCACCGGGCCTGAGTCCCGACCTCGTCGTCGTCGCGCAGTCGTTCGGCGGCTTCACCGCGCCGCTGGTCTGCGAGCGCCTCCCGGCGCGGCTGCTCGTGCTCGTCGCCGCGATGATCCCCGCGCCCGGCGAGGTCCCCGCGGAGCACACCGAGAACACCCGCTACGCCGACGACGCGTGGGACGGCTACGGCGACGAGACCGAGGTCTTCTACCCCGACGTGCCGCGCGCCCTCGCGCTCGAGGCGCAGCGCCGGGCGCCCCGGCAGTCGGAGGCCCGGATGCACGAGCCGTCGCCCCTGCGCGCGTGGCCCCACGTCCCGACGCGCGTGCTGCTGTGCCGCGACGACCGCGTGCTCACGGCACGGTACCTGCGGCGCGTCGCCCGCGAGCGCCTCGGCATCACGCCGGACGAGATCGACGGCGGGCACACCCCGGCGCTGAGCCGCCCGCGCGAGCTCGCCGACCGCCTCGAGGCCTACGCGGCCGAGCAGGGGCTCGCCGGGACCGGTCCACAGCCGGGGCGGACGTGACGGGCGGCGTCCCGACGAGCGACGACGCCCCGACGCCGTACGGTGCCGCGGTGACGGGCGATCCCTCGAGAGCCGGCGACGCCGCGCAGGCCGACGACACCGCGGTGGCCGGCGGCTACGACGCGGAGCTGCGCCGCTACGACCCGGTGCTCCGCAGCGCCGCGGCGGTGCGGCGGGGCGAGCGCGTGCTCGACATCGGCTGCGGGGCGGGCCGGACCACGCGGGACGCCGCCCGCGCGTCGGTGACCGGGCGCGCGCTCGGCGTCGACGTGTCAGCGCCCGCGATCGCGCGTGCCCGGGCGACCGCCCGCACGGAGGGGCCGGACACCGTGGCGTTCGAGGAGGGTGACGCGCAGGTGCACCCGCTCCCGTCCGACGGCTTCGACGTCGCGATCAGCAGGTTCGGCACGATGTTCTTCGACGATCCCGTGGCGGCGTTCGGGAACGTGCGCCGCGCCCTGGCTCCCGCCGGGCGGCTGGCGATGCTCGTCTGGCAGGCGCCGGGGCGCAACGCGTGGCACGTCGAGCTCCGGGCGGCGCTCGACGGTCCCGACGGCCCGGCCGACGCCCGGGGGCCCGCGTCGGGGCCGCGCTCGGTCCCTGACCCGTTCTCGCTCGGCGAGCCGGACGTGGTCCGCGCCGTCCTGCGCGCGGCGGGGTTCGCCGACGTCGCCCTGGCGGACGTGCGCGAGCCCCTGTGCTTCGGCCCCGACGTGCCCTCGGCCCTCGCCTGGGTCCGCGGCTTCACGTGCACCGCCTCCGCCCTCGCGGGCCTCGACGCCGACGCGACCGCCCGCGCCCTCGACCGTCTCCGTGCGACGCTCGCCGGCCACCAGCGCGACGACGGCGTCTGGTTCGACGGCCGCGCCTGGCTCGTCACCGCGCGTCGCGACGCGTGAGCGCCGGCCGGGACCGTCGGCCGTGGCGTGGCGCGCTCCGGCCGTGGTCGACTGGTCGACGAGGCGGTCCGTCCGCGACCGCCCGCGTGCGAGCAGCACGGGAGGTCCGGCGATGACCGACTCGACCCCGCGCGGGCTCCCTCCGCGCCCCCCGCTCGCGGCCCGGCGCGTCGGCTACGTCGTGTCCGCGGTCGCCGGCGTCGTCCTGCTGTGGCTGGTCAACGTGCGCCCCGGGTGGGAGGCGGTGCCGTTCCTGACCGCCGAGACCGCGACGGTGCTGGGGGTCGTCGACGCCGCGGTCGCTGCGGGCGTGCTCGCGAACCTCGTGTTCGTCGCCGCGGACCCGCCGTGGCTCCGGGCCCTCGGGGACGTCCTCGTCGACGTCGTCGGCCTCGTCGCGCTCGTGGCGCTGTGGCGGACGTTCCCGTTCGCCTTCGCGCCCGGGCCCGTCGACTGGGCGACGGTCGCGCACGTGGCGCTGGGGATCTCGGTCGCCGGGACGCTGATCGGGATCGCCGTCGGGCTGGTCCGGCTCCGGCAGTCCCTCCCGCCACCGCGGAACGACGTCCGCACCGCGGTGCCGCGCCACCCCTGACCGCGCCCGGCGCGCCGCCGGAAACCCTCACCGCGTCCCGCGCGCGGACCACGCCGCCGACACCCTCGTGGACGGCCGGCCGTCGGGTCCCGGGCCTCCCCGGGGTCGCCCTGCGCGGCGTACGGTCGAGCGGAGGGACGGGCGGCCTCCGTCCACGGGCTCGACGGGGAGACATCATGGGGAACGGACCTCTCGTGCGTGGGGCGCTCGCCGCCGTCGTCGCGACGACGCTGGCGGGCCTCGCCGTGGCGACGACCGGCAGCACCGCGACCGCCGACCGGGGCGGGTACCGGCCCCGCACCGTCGACGTGCAGCTGCTGGCGCTCAACGACTTCCACGGGGCGCTCGAGCCGCCGTCGGGGTCGGCCGGCCGCGTGCAGGTCGGCCCGGCGGTGGGCACCGACCCGGCGCCGACGGTGGACGCGGGCGGCGCGGAGTACCTCGCGACCCAGCTCGCGCAGCTCGCGGCGGAGCAGCGCAAGCGCCACACCATCACGGTCGCGGCCGGTGACCTCATCGGGGCGTCGCCCCTGCTCTCGGCGGCGTTCCACGACGAGCCGACGATCGAGTCGCTCGGCCTCGCGGGCCTCGACTACGCGAGCGTCGGGAACCACGAGTTCGACGAGGGCGCCGCCGAGCTGCTGCGGATCCAGCGGGGCGGTTGCCACCCGGTCGACGGCTGCGCCGACGGGACGCCGTACGCGGGTGCCGACTTCCAGTACCTGTCCGCCAACGCCTTCGTGACGGCGACCGGCGAGCCGCTGCTGCCGCCGTACGCGATCCACCGCGTCGGCGCCGTGCGCGTCGGGTTCATCGGCATGACGCTCGAGGGCACGGCGGACATCGTGAGCCAGGAGGGCGTCGCCGGTCTGGAGTTCACCGACGAGGTCGCCACCGCCAACCGGTACGCCGCGCAGCTGCAGCGGCGCGGCGTCGAGGCGATCGTCGTCCTGCTGCACGAGGGCGGCACGCAGACCGGTCCGGACGCCTGGGACGTCGACGGGTGCGCGGGCCTGACCGGCCCGATCGTCGAGATCGCCGCAGGCTTCAGCGACGCCATCGACGTCGTGGTGAGCGGGCACACCCACCAGGCGTACCGCTGCGACCTGGACGGCACGCTCGTCACGAGCGCCGGCTCGAACGGGCGGCTCGTCACCGACATCGACCTCACGGTCGACCGCCGCACCGGCGACGTGGTGACCGCCACCGCCGACAACGTGGTCGTCACGCGTGACGTCGCACCCGACGCCCGGCAGTCCGCGCTCATCGCGCGGTACGGCGAGGTGCTCGGCCCGATCGCCGACGAGGTGGTCGGCGAGACCACGACCGCGCTCACGCGCGAGCAGGAGACCCTGCTCCCGGGCGCTCTCGGGGAGTCCGCGCTGGGCGACGTGATCGCCGACGCGCAGCTCGACGCGACGGACGACGAGGCGGGCGCGGTCGCCGCGCTGATGAACCCGGGCGGTGTCCGGGCCGACCTCGACGCGGGCCCGGTCACGTACGAGGAGGCGTTCACGGTGCAGCCGTTCGCGAACAACCTCGTGACGCTCGACCTGACGGGTGCCCAGCTGCAGTGCGTGCTCGAGCAGCAGCTCCAGGTCGGCCGCACCCTGTACCCGTCCGCCACGCTGACCTACGCCGTCGACCCGGCGGGCACGACGGCACCCGCGGGCACGGACCCGTGCACGGGCACCCGGGTCGTCGACGCGACGGTGGCGATCGGCGGGGTCCCCGTCGACGCGGCCGCCACCTACCGGATCACCGTGAACAGCTTCCTCGCAGGCGGCGGCGACGGCTTCAGCACGCTGACGCTGGGAACGAACCGGACGACGGGTCCGATCGACCTCGACGCCCTGATCGCCTACCTGGGCGCGAACCGTCCGCTCGCCGCCCCGACCGACGACCGCATCATCGTCACCGGCTGAGAGCACCCGAGGGCCGGGACGAGCTGGGACGAACCGGGCGGACCGCACCTTCGGGCGGAGCCTCGCCAGGGCCCGGGGCCTCCCGCACAATGGTCCGGGTGAACCCGTCCTCCGGGGTCTCGACCACGACCGGGGCACCGGCCCGCCCGTTCGCGGTGCTCGTGGTCGGCACGCGCAACGTGTGCCGCTCACCCGCCGCCGAGCGGCTCCTGCGCGCGCGGCTCGGCGAGCACGGTGACGTCGTGATCCTGAGCGCGGGGACGGAGGCGACGGCCGACGGTGACCTGCCCGCACCGCTCGTCGAGCACCTCGGCTCCGTGGGCGCGGACGCGGACGCGCACGAGGCGCGCGAGCTCGACCCGGAGCTCGTGCGCTCGGCGGACGTCGTCCTGACCGCGACGCGGCAGGAGCGCGCCGCGGTCGTGCGCACAGTGCCCTCGGCCATCCGGCGCACGTTCACGCTGCGGGAGCTCGCCCGCGTGGCGCGTGCCCTGGGTCCGGAGGTCCTCCCCGAGGGCGACGTCGCGGGACGCCTGTCCGCGCTCGTCGACGCCGCGGCCCGGCACCGCACGCCGACCTCTCCGCGCGCCGCCGGCGACGACGACCTGCTCGACCCCTACGGCCGCGACGAGGCCGCGTACGCGACCGCGTTCGACCAGGTGCTCGCCGCGGTCGAGGGCATCGCGGAGACGGTCCGCCCCGAGCTCGCCGCCGAGCACCCCGCCCCGGGGCACGACGAGCGCCCGCTGCCGGCCGTGCGCGCCGGGCGGAGCGTCCTGCGGACCGTCGCCCTCGCCGCCCTCGTGTCCCTGCTGCTGCTCGTCGTCGCGGGGACGACCGGCGCCCTCGTCGCGGTCGACCGCCTGGACAGCCGGGTCCAGCGCTTCCCGGACCCGTTCGCGGACCTTCCCACGCGTCCGCCGGCGCCCGCTCCCCCGGCCGCGGGCTCGACCACCGAGCCGGCGCTCACGGTCCTCGTGCTCGGCGCCAGCGCGGACGACGCGGGTGGGGACGGCGCGAGTGGGGACGCCGCCGGCCCGGGCGGCGCCGCCGGGACGGACGTCGTGCTGCTCGCCCACGTCGCCGCGGACCGCCGCAGCGCGCAGGTCGTCGCGCTCCCCCCGGACCTCCACGTCGGGGTCCCGGGCTCCGAGCCCGCACCGCTGCGCTCGGCGGCCGCGCTCGGCGGGCCCCCGGGTGCGGTGCAGGCCGTCGAACAGCTCACGGGCGTGCGCGTCGACCACGTCGCGCTGACCGACGCCGAGACCTTCGCGCGGGTCACCGAGACGCTCGGCGGGGTCGACCTCGACGTGACGGACGACGTCGTGGTCCGCGGCCGCGTCGCGGTCCCGACCGGCCGGCACCGGCTGACCGGCGGCCTCGCCCTCGCGTGGATGCAGGACACCGACGACGACGCCGCCCGGGCCGAGCGCGGGCAGCTCTGGCTGCGCGCGATCCTCGACCGGCTCGGCCACGACGACGTCCGCTCCGACCCGACGACGTGGCTCGCGCTGCTCGACGTCCTGTCGGGCTCGGTGGCGGTCGACGAGGGCCTCGACCGCGGCGCGATGCTGGGCCTGCTCACGAGCCTGCGCACGCTGCGACCCGGCGACGTCCAGGTGGTCACGGCCCCGACGACGGCCGGCACCGCCGCGGACGGCTCCCCGACCGTGGTGCCGGACCCCGGCCCGTTCGCCGCACTCATGGACGCGCTGCGCTCCGACACCCTCGACGAGCACCTGGCCGGGGCACCGGGCTGACCAGGGACGACGCCCCTCGCTGCACCGTCACGCGGCTTCAGCGGATCTCAGGTCCGCCAGGACCGGCGTCCGCGACGACCACACGGTCGCGCCCGGCGACCTTGGCCTCGTAGAGCGCGGCGTCCGCCGCGGCGTAGAGGTGATCGAGGTCGCACGGCTCGCGCGTGTGCGCGACACCGATGCTGACCGTCATCGGGAGGTTCCCCGCGGGGGCGACGAACGGGGTCTCCCGGACGGTGGCGTGCAGGGCACGCGCCAGGTCGACCACGCCGTCCCGCGGGCCCGGGAGGAGGACCGCGAGCTCGTCGCCGCCGATCCGGGCAACCGTGCCACCGCCGCGCACGACGGACCGGACGAGCTGGGCGACGTGCACGAGGGCGGCATCGCCGACCGGGTGGCCGTGGGTGTCGTTGAGCTGCTTGAAGCGATCGAGGTCGACGAGGACGAGCCCCGCGCCCTCGGCAGGCTGCGTTGAGCGCTGCCGTGCCGCCGTGCCCGCCTCCGTGCGCAGCAGCTCCGCCGACTGCTCCAGGACGCGTCGGGTGGCGAGCCCTGTGAGCGAGTCGCTCGACGCGACCTGGCTCAGCCGGCAGACGAGCTCGTCCTGGTGCCGGACCGCCGCCCGGAGCGCCGTCGTCGTCATCACGACGACCGCAGCCATGGACGCCAGGTCGGCAGCGGCCGAACCCGAGGGCTGGGTCGCGAGGATGACCGTGGACGACCCGACGAGCGCGAGGACGGAGACGGTCCAGGCGACGAGGTGGCGCAGGTGCGCCGCGGCGAAGATCACGGGGAGCATGAACCACGCGAGCCCGCCGAAGGTCGAGTTCCCGGTCAGGTTCGACGTCGTGGTGTTGACCACGAGCGCGGCCAGGCACAGTGCCGTGTACGCCGGTCCCGGCACGATCTCCGGCCGGCGGCGCAGGAGCAGCGCGAGCCCGACCATGACGAGCGCACCGACCGCCGTCCACGCGACGCTCGCCGCGGAGCCCTGGTAGTCGCCCAGCACCCGCGGCAGGGTCTCGAGCGCGACCGTCGCGACGCCACCCACGAGACACATCACCGAGGCGGTCCGCCCGGCGGCGACAGCGTCGCGGGGGCCGAACAGCTCGTGGGTGTGCACGTCGACCCATCGGCCGACCGGCGCGTCGCTCCAGCTCTTCGCGCCGATGTCACCCCAGGACGTGCCCGTCCGCGCGGCCGGGGCGTCGTCCACGTCCGGCACCGTCCTCAGGTCGTCGGGGGTCTGATGAGCGAGCAGCCCACGCTAGCGACGCCGCGCCCGCCTGTCCGGTCGCTCGGCGCGCCCCCGAGGTCGGCGACGCAACGGCACCGGAGTCTGCCAGGTGTGAGGAAGATGAACGTGTGCGGAAGGCTCCGCGACCGTGCGGTTCCCGTGCACGGTTCGGCCCGATCGGAGGTGTGAAGTGGTGCCAGCACGCAGTGGCGAGGCTCGGATGGACCCTCGGCCTGCGCCCACCACCCGAGGAGGACAGATGTTCGTTCTGGTGCGCCACGCGCACGCGGGCGACAAGCACCGCTGGGCCGGACCTGACGTCGCACGCCCGCTCACGCACCGCGGCCAGGTGAGCGCCGCCCACGTCGCCGACGTGCTCGCCGGCCTCGGCGTCACGCGCCTGCTCAGCAGCCCGGCGCTGCGGTGCGTGCAGACGCTGACGCCGACGGCCGGGCGCACGTCGATCCCCATCGAGACGATCCAGGCGCTCGGGGTCGGGGCCCCCGTCGCCGAGCTCCTGGTGCTCCTGCGGTCGCGGGCCGTCGTGGGAGCGGCGCTCTGCACGCACGGGGAGACCCTCGCTGACCTGTCCACGGCGTGGCTCGGCTCGGAGTCGGTCCGCGTCGACGACGCCGGTCCGGGCGAGGGGCTCACGTCCACCCCCAAGGGCGCGTGCTGGGTCGTCGAGAACTATCCCGGCCGGGACGCGACGGCGCGCTACGTGCCTCCCGCAGCCGGGGAGACCGACGAACCGAGCCCGCGGCCGTGATCGACCAGGAGCGCCCGACGCCGCCGGTGCGCACCGCTCGCCTGCCCCGGCGCGGGCTCCTGCCTGGCCGCTGAGGCCTGGTCGCGGCGGCCGCCTCGCCACCTCGTCGTGGAGCGCGCGTGGTCGCCGCCGTACAGCTGGGCGCGGAACATGATGAGCGACCTCGGCAACGTCGGTTGCGGACCCCGGGGGGGCCGACCACCCGCTCGGGCACGGACCGGGACGGCCGCCCGGGGAGCCGACGAGCAGCTCCCCGGGCACCCAGCGGTCAGCGCGGCTGCCTCACCAGACCCGGACCACGCCGTAGGCCAGGGTGTCGTCCCGGAACGTCACCTCGTAGCGCGCCGGGCCCTGCGTCATCAGGACGTTCGGCGCCCCCTGCTCGGCGACACCGTCGTTCCCGGGGTCGCCGAAGACCGTCGCCCCGGTGCCGTCCACGTCGAACAGGAAGTCCTCCACCGGGTGCGCGCCGAACGCGGTGGTGACCCGCCAGGTGTGGTCGGCGACGAGCTCCATCGGGACCGCCGCCCACCCGGTGCTGATCCCCCGGAGCGTCATCGCGGGGTACGTGCTGACGAAGTCTCCACCACCGCCCGCGTCGCGGACCACGGTGTACCGGAGCGAGGCGAGGTCGAACGTCACGGTGTACGTGCCGGCCGCGGGCACCCGGACGTCCGCTCCGTCCTGGTCGGCGACGCCGTCCGGCTCGGCGTCTCCGTAGGCGCCACCGTCCGGCAGGACCACGATCCGGAAGCGTTCGTCCGGCTCCTCGCCGAACTGCGCCTGGGCGGTCCAGGTGCCGGGTGCGCCGGGGACCTCGGTCATCGGCGCCGGCGTCCAGGCGTTGTGGGTGCCCATCAGGTGCGGGGTCTGCGTCCGCGCGCCCAGCTCGACGTGCACGACCGCGCCCTCGGGCCCCGACTGCTCGGTGCGGATCCGGACGCCCGACGCCCGGTCGGTGAACGTCTGACCGACGCGCAGCGGTGCGTCGTCGACCCCGCCGCCGGGCATCGTGTCGAGGAGCGAGCCCGCCCAGCCGTCGCCCCGGCGGATCGTCACCCCGTCCATCAGCGCCGGGTAGTCGGCGACCTTCGCGTCCCATAGCCCGTGCGGGCGCCGGACGTCGACGTCGTAGGACAGGCCCGACGCGAGCGGGATGCGCAGGAGCTGGGGCTGGTCGGTCCGCACCTCCGAGGGGGCGAGCGTGTACGTGCCCGACGCGGTCACGGTCGTCACGTTGGCCTCCGGGATCCAGCCGAGGCGGGCCTTGTGGCGGGCCGAGAACTCCATCTGGTTGAAGGCGTTGCCCATCGTGTCGAACGGGTCCCCGTACTCCTCGACCCGGCACGAGCCGCCGTCCTCCTCGATCGCGCTCGGGAGGCCGGCCGGGGTGGTGCACTGGAGCGCGGACGCGTGCCCGAGGCCGAGGTTGTGCCCGAGCTCGTGCTGGAGGACCGCGCGCGTCGCGTCGGGGCCGCTGAACAGGTTCACCGACACCTGCCCGCCGATGTACGCCCAGCCGCCGAACCAGCAGCCGCGGTCCGCGGAGTCGAGCAGGAACGCCACGCGGTCGTACCCGGTCAGGTCGATCCCGGCGGCCTGCACGGCGGCGAACCCGGCCTGCTCCTCCGCGGAGCACGGGGTGTCGGCGGGAACGGTCAGGTAGCCGTACACGTCGCCGTCGGGACGGTCGCGCCCGCGCAGCTCGAGCTGGGACCACGAGCTCTCGCGGAAGAAGCTCGCGACGGAGCCGGGGCCGGTGAAGACGAGGTCGCGGACCTCGTCGACGGACATCGGCGCCGGCCCCGCGTCCCCGAGGCGCAGCAGGACGACGGCGACGGTGTCCTCCTCCGACATGAGCGGTGCGGCGGCGGCGGTCAGCTCGCGGACGGCGGTCGCGTCGATCGTCGGGGTCTCCTCCGTCGCGTCCGGCGGCGCCGTGGTCACGGTCCCGGTGACCGCGACGCGCTGGCCGGGGACGACGTCGTCGAGCAGCGCCGGGTCGGCCTCGACGCGCACGCGGTCGCCGTCGGCCAGGCGCACGAACTCCTGGGTCGCGTCCTGGGGCAGCGCCTCGTCGTGCGCGGCGTGGGGGGTCGCGGCGCGTGCGCCGGGTCCCGGTCGGTCGGCCGGGTGGACGGGCGGGTCGACCTGGCGGATCTCGTAGGTCCCGACGACCGTGCTCGGCGATGACGCGGCGGGGGTGTCCGTGCCCGCCGCAGCGGGCGTCGCAGCGGCGAGCGCGAGGAGGAGACCGGTCAGGGTCGCGAGGGCCGTGCGTGGTCGGTGGTGCGAAGGCGGCAGTCCGGCGGTGGGCTGCGGCGCCTGGCTCTGGTGCATGGGGCGGATCCGTTTCGTCGTCAGCGGGCGGGTCGCCGGCGTGAGGCGCCGGCGTGAGGTGGTGCGCGAGCACGTCCGGGGCCCTCGCCGCGGCGCGCAGGGCGGGAGCGGGAGGGTCGGCCGGGTCCGGGAGGTGCGGGATGCGCGGCGCCGGTCGGCCGGGTCGGCCGTCCGGTGTGCGGCTGGTCGTGTGGTGGCGGTCGGAGGCGCGACGACGCGTGGGCGCCGTGCGCGAGCGCTCCACCCCGTTCCGGCGTCCCCGTCCCTGCGGGGGCAGCAGGGGGACGGGTGTCGTCGGGAAGCGCGTCGACGTCGTCAAGCCGATGAGAGAGCGCTCTCACCGGTGCCTGAAGTCTCGCGGGAGGGAACAGACATGTCAACGCAATCCGGACACCGAGGGCCCTCGCGGACCGGGTGAACCGGCGCTCCGGCAAGGCGTCGGAGCTGCGCCGCGCAGTCCTGCGGAGATCTGCCGCTGTGCGAGCGGGTGGTGCCGCTCAAAGACCCTGCGGTGCAGCCGTGGTGCTGGCGGTGGCGTCACGCACCGCGCTGACTCGGAGGCGGTCGGAGAGAGCGAGCACCTCGTCGCGCAGGGCGTCCGGGGTGATCACCTCGAAGTCCCAGCCGAGCCCGGCCAGCATGCGGGCCATCCCGTCCAGGCGCTCGGCGCGCGTCTCGAGGAGCACACCGTCGACGTGCTCGCTCAGCCGTCCCGCACTCCGGGGCAGTCGCTCGCGCGCATCCGCAAGGGTGGTCCGCAGCACGACGGAGACCTCGTGCGACCACCTGACCGCCGCGATGCCCGACACGACCTGCGTTCTGGCGTCGAAGTCAGCGGGCACGACGTAGGAGCCGTCGCCCAGCGTGACGGAGGCGATGCGGTCCAAGCGGAAGGTCCGCACGTCGTCACGGCCGTAGTCGTGTCCGGTGACGTACCACCGGGCGGAGTGGAAGACCAAGCCGTAGACATCGAGCTCCCGCTGCGACTCCCGCCCGTCCCAGGCGGTGTACGTGATCACGACGGTGCGCCGCGCTTGCGCAGCCGAGGCCAGACCGAGCAGCGTGTCGGCGCCGGCGGGAGCGGTGGCGCGCACCGGGGTCGTGAACTGTGCGGTCGCCAGCAGACTGTCGAGCCGCCGTCCCAGCGCACGCGGCAGCACACGCGACACCTTGGCCAGGGCGCTCGCCGTCGCTGCGTGGTCGGTGGTGGCAAGCCCGGCGCGCTCCGCGACCCTGAGGCCCAGGACGACGGCGACGGCCTCGTCGTCGGTCAGCATCAGCGGCGGCAGCTTGTAGCCCGGTGAGAGCCGGTAGCCGCCGTACCGGCCCCGCTGCGCCTGCACCGGGATGCCGAGGTCGGCGAGGTGCTCGGCATAGCGCCGGACCGTGCGCTCGTCGACCCCGAGCCGAGCAGCGAGATCGCCGACCGTGCGCTGTCCGCCCGTCTGGAGCAGCTCCAGCATGGCGAGCACGCGAGCGGTCGGGCGGGTCACGATCCTCCTCGGCGCTGCCAGACACAGTGGTGATGCAGCCTGTGCATACCGGGCGGAACATGTCCACAATCCACTCTAGCGTCGGCGCCATGAACACCACCACCTACGTCCTCGTCCCCGGCTTCTGGCTCGGCGCCTGGGTCTGGAAGCCCGTCGCCGACTCGCTGAGGGAGCGCGGCCACGTCGTGCACGCCGTCGACCTCACAGGCATGGGCGAGCGCGCCCACCTCGCCTCACCCGAGACCACCTTGACGACCCACATCGACGACGTCGTGCACCTGCTCGAGCAGCAGGACCTGCACGACGTCGTGCTCGTCGGCCACAGCTACGGCGCCCTGGTGACGACCGGTGCAGCGGATCGCATGCCTGAGCGCGTGGCACGCCTGATCTACGTCGACTCGGGGCCCCTGCCGGACGGCATGGCACAGGCCGACTTCGAGGGACCCGACGCGCGCGCGGTCAACGACGAGCTGGTCACGACACACGGCGCGGGCTGGAAGCTCCCGCCGCCTCCCTGGGCCGCACTCGCCGCCGAGGTGCCCGAGGTCGACGACACGGCGGTCGCCGCGCTGGTCGAGGGCTCACAGCCCCAGCCCTGGCTCACCGCAACCCAGCCGGTCGCGCTCACCGGCGCCTGGGAGGCGCTGCCACGGACGGGCGTGCTGTGCAGCTTCGGCCTCGAGCAGCTGCATCAGATGGCACCTCACGCAACGGTGTTCGCGCACATGGTCAACGGTGACTGGACCTACGTCGAGCTTCCGACGTGGCACTGGCCGATGGTGAGCCGACCGGCGGAGCTCGCCGAGGTGCTGGAGTCGGTCGGCCGCTAGGCCCCTGGCGCCCGGATGCGCGTCAGATCGGAACGGCGGAAGCCGATGGCGGGCGGTGGTCCGTCGACGACGTTCGCGACGACGAAGGTCCGTCCGGGTGTCCCGGTGCGCACGGGCAGGGCCGGGCCAGGTGCAGGGTGCCGTCGTGGATGCCGCCGGTGACGGCGTCGAGGACGGGACCTGCGACCTCGTCGGTGGTCAGGGTGCCGCGGTCGGCCGGCTGGTCGGGCCACGCGGTGTCCAGCGAGCCCCGCGCGCCCACGTCGGCCCGAGCTCCTGTCCAGCCGCGGAGGGCATCCCTCGCGGAAGCCCGCGCTGCCTCTCACACCCTCGGACCGTCAGGAGTGCAGGGGCGAGTCCAGGCCGACACTGAACCGCACGGTGTAGCCGTGCCGGTCGGTCCTGTGGTGCAGGTCGGCGATCAGCTGGTGCAGGATCCACATGCCGCGCCCTGACGGGCTGTCGAGCGGGGGTGCGCACAGCCCGACGAGCGGGTGCGGGCCCTGGCCCGAGTCGCTGACCGTGACCGTGAGTCGTCCACCGGCCGTCCACACCTTCACCGACACGGGCACGCGACCGTGCCGGAAGCCGTTCGTCACCGTCTCGCTGACCGCGAGCACGGCGGCCTGGATCGCCGCCGGGGGCAGCCCCGCTGCGGTTCCGAGCTCGTGCACCGCTCGTCGCGCCGCGTGAGCCGACGGATCGTGCAACGCGAGCTGCGGCGGGGTCGCCTCGATCGGGTGCGGGGGCAGGTCGAGGTAGCCGCCGATGTGCTCGTCGAGGTCGGCGAACCGTCCGCTGGGACGCCGACCGGCACCGTCGAGGACGTGCTCGTGGCTCGCCGACAGGTCCTCGAGCATCGTGTGGTCGAGCCGCTCGGTGTCGTACGCGCAGGTGCCCAGCACGCGGTACGGGGCCAGCACGTAGTTCGCGGCGGCCTCGTACCGTCGCCACTCCTGCCACTGGAGCTCGCTCATGGCCGGCATCTGGTTGACGACCCGGACCCGGGACCGCGTCGCGTCGAGCGTGGTGAGGACCTGCTGGAACCGGTGGAGGTCACGACCGGGAAAGCGCTCGCGCCCCGCCTGCGGCACCGCACGGACACCGGCGACGTCCGGGACCGCGGCGAGCATCGCGTCCACGAACGCCGGCTCCCCGACCACCAGGATCTCGTCGCCCGCCGCGGCGCCGTCGCGCACGAACGGCACCATCAGGTCGACGAGCGCCTCCGGGCCGGCGTGCAGCACCAGCTCGTGCTCGAAGCTGCGTCCGGGGGACGTCGTGGAGGTCATGACACCGCCCTCGTGACGACGTTCCGGAGTCCGAGCGTGGCGGCGAGCCAGCAGGTCAGCGGCTCGGCGTCCACCAGCGTCACGGAGACGTCCAGGGACCGGGCGGCCCGGTCGAGCGCGAGGAGGCCGGCGTGGTCGATGAACCGCAGCTCCGCGACGCTCACGGTCGTACGGGCGCGGAGCTCCGGCCCGATCGTCAGCAGCGCGTCGTACAGGGCGTCGGCCGACGCGACGTCGACGTCGCCGACGAGCGCGAGCCCGGCGCGGGCGTCCGCGCGCAGGCGGAACGGCGACAGGGCACCGCGCGTGAGCGCGTGCACGCGGGCGGCCTCGGCCACGGCTCGGTCGCCGAGGTCGTCGACGTCGTACCCGCAGAGCACGATCAGCGGGTTGTCGAGCGCGTACCGGTCGATGAGGTGCTCGGACCGGATCCAGTGCCGGCGCCCGTCGGGGTCCCGGACCAGGTCGTCGACGTCCGTGAACAGCCGCAGGCCGGTGAACCCGTCCTCCACCGCGCCACGGGTCATGCGGTCGACCTGCAGCAGGGCACTGCTCGACAGCAGCGCGCTGCTCGCGCCGGTCTGCGCCGACGGGGCCGTGAGCTCCGTGCGCACGGGCCGCCGGACGCCCTCCGGGCGGCCGACCTCCGCGACGTCCGACACGGTCGCGTACCCCAGGCTCTGTGACGTCACCTTCAGGAACGCGACGCGCTCGCGGCATCCGAGGCCCTCCGCGACGTACGCGCGCGCCGCCTCGACGTCCTCCTCGATGCCGTGGAACGGCCAGCACACGTGGTCCCCAGGCGAGCGCCCGGTCACGGACGTGACCACCCGCTGCGACATGACGACCCCCGAGCCCAGGCGCGCGGTCCCGACGCACGCCGAGCACCGATCGTGCCACGACGCTCGAGCCGACGCGCGCGGACTCGGACGACGATCTCGCCCGGCGCAGCCGACCGCGGGCCGAGCGGCCAGCCCGGCGAACACCGACGCCGGAGGGCGGTCTCGCGACCACCGATGCCGGCCCCCGGCGGCCCACCCGACGGCGCGTCTGGACCGAAGCCGCGAGGCAGCCAGACGTGCGGCACGCCGACGTCGGCCCGTAGAGACGATCGGCAGCGGACCTCACCGAACGCCGTTCCGGTCCCTGACGCGGACGAGGTCATGGCGCGCGATGTCGACGCGCGCGCACGGGCACCCTGACTCGGGCCCGCTCTGGTGCTCACGGGCTCGCAGGGCGCCGACCTGCGATCGCGCGACGTTGGAGCCCCGGTGTCGAGCCTGCAGCGCGCCCGGCCGTGCGGTCCAACTCGCACGTCCGGGTCCGTCCACCCGCAACTCAGGATCCACCGCGCAGAAGAGGCCCGCCCCCACACTCGGGACGAGCCTCTGACCTGCTGACACACTGTCGGGCTGACAGGATTTGAACCTGCGACCCCTTGACCCCCAGTCAAGTGCGCTACCAAGCTGCGCCACAGCCCGCTGGCCCGCGAACGGGCCTCGGAAAGAATACCGCACCCGGGCCCGGGCGCCGGTCACCGACCGCCGGCCACCTCGTCCGCACCGGCGGCGGGCGCCTTCGCCGCGGCCCGCGCGAGCCGGCGCTCCGCGATCACGTCGAGCTCGGCGGCGACGACGCCGAGCAGGAACAGGTCGCCGAGCAGCCCGAGCGTCGCCGCCCACTCGTCGATCCGGAACAGGAAGATCTGCGTCACGAGCAGGCTGAGCAGGACGGCGCGCCGGAACCAGCGGTAGCCCTCCTCCCGGTCGCGCCGCACGAGCGCCAGCCCGCGCAGCGCGCACAGCACCGAGGCGAGGCCGCTCACGAGCATCCCGGTGACGACCCAGCCGGGCACGTCGGCGCCCGCGGACCACGCGTAGATCCCGCGCCCGACCGTGGCCGCCCCGGTCAGCGTGAGGGCCCCCACGGTGATCCACGGGACCCAGCGCGCGCGCACGAGGTGACGGGTCGCCCGCACGATCCAGCGGGCGACGGTGCCGATGACGTCGGGCAGCTCCTCGGCGTCATCGGACACGCGGTCGAGCAGCGCACCCACCTCCGTCGCGGCGGGCAGGTCCCCCGCGTCGGAGACGAGGCCGCGCGCGTGCCGGCGCGCCCGGGGGCTGAACCCGCCCGCGACCCCCGCGACGGCGTGGTCGACCGCACCCGCGAGGGCCTCCGAGGGGTGCCGCGGGGACCGGCGGTGCATCGCCTCGACGAGCAGCACGAGGCCGACGACCACGACGTAGATCAGCGCGGCCGTCGGCTCGTAGAAGTAGTCGTTGTCGGACGTAACGAACTTGCCGATCTCGTCGACGAACAGCCCGAAGCCGACCCCGCCGACGAGCGCGACGACGGGCCGCACGACCGGACCCGCGTAGGAGAGCGACAGCACGATCGCGACCGCGAGCAACAGCCCGCCCCACAGGACGTGCGCGACGTGCAGCCCGCCGCCGCCGAGCTGCGGGTAGCCGCTGACCGCGAGCAGGCCCCGCGTGAGCAGCACCGTGCTGACCGTCGCGACGAGGAACCCCGCGAGGTGCTTGGTCGCGGACGGGTCGCGCGGGAGCCCGAGGCGCAGCAGGACGTGCCGGTCGCGCACGCCGTGGCCCGCGCCCGGCCCGGCGCCGCGTGGCGCCCCGCTCACCGCTTGCGCTTCTCCCGCACCCGGACGGAGATCGAGATCGGCGTGCCCTCGAAGCCGAACGTCTCGCGCAGGCGACGCTCGATGTAACGGCGGTAGCCGGCCTCGAGGAACCCGGTCGCGAAGATCACGAAGCGCGGCGGTCGCGTGCTCGCCTGCGTGGCGAACAGGATGCGCGGCTGCTTGCCCCCGCGCAGGGGGTGCGGGTGGCCCGCGACGAGCTCACCGAGGAACGCGTTGAGCTTGCCCGTCGGGATGCGGGTGTCCCACGAGGCGAGCGACCGCTCGAGCGCGGGCACGAGCCGGTCGGTGTGCCAGCCGGTCTTCGCCGAGAAGTTCACGCGCGGCGCCCACTGCACCTGCACGAGGTCCTGCTCGATCTCGCGCTCGAGGAACGGGCGGCGGTCCTCGTCCATGAGGTCCCACTTGTTGTACGCGATGACGAGCGCGCGGCCCGCCTCGATGACCTGCGAGATCACGCGCGTGTCCTGCTCGGTGATCTTGACGCTCGCGTCGACGAGGACGACCGCGACCTCGGCCTTCTCGATCGCCGCCTGGGTGCGCAGCGACGCGTAGAAGTCGGCGCCCGACGTCTGGTGCACGCGCCGGCGGATGCCCGCCGTGTCGACGAACACCCACGGCCGGCCCTTGAGCTCGACGACCTCGTCGACCGGGTCGCGCGTGGTCCCGGCGACGGAGTCGACGACGACGCGCTCCTCGCCGAGCACCTTGTTCAGGAGCGACGACTTGCCGACGTTCGGGCGCCCGACGAGCGCGACCCGGCGGGGGCCGCCCTCGGGGATCGCGGCGCCGTGCTTCGAGACGGTGGGCAGCGCGTCCATCGCGGCGTCGAGCAGGTCGCCGGTGCCGCGGCCGTGCAGCGCCGACACCGGGTGCGGCTCGCCGAGCCCGAGGCTCCAGAGCTCGGTCGCGTCGGCCTCGACGCGCGGGCCGTCGACCTTGTTGGCGCACAGCACGACCGGCTTGCCGGACTTCCGGAGCAGGCGCACGACGCGCTCGTCGGTCGCGGTCGGGCCGACGGTCGCGTCGACCACGAAGAGCACGGCGTCGGCGAGCGAGATCGCGACCTCGGCCTGCTCGGCGACGCGCGCCTCGATGCCGGCGACGTCGACCTCCCAGCCGCCCGTGTCGACGAGCGTGAACCGGCGCCCGGCCCACTCGGCCGGGTAGCTCACGCGGTCGCGCGTCACGCCGGGCTTGTCCTCGACGACGGCCTCGCGGCGGCCGAGGATGCGGTTGACCAGGGTCGACTTGCCGACGTTCGGCCGGCCGACGACCGCGAGGACGGGCAGGGGTGCGGACGGTGCGGCGCCGTCCTCGTCGAGCCCGTCGCCGGACAGCAGCGCGAGGTCCTCGTCCTCGAGCTCGTACTCCGCGAGGCCGACACGCAGGGCCTCCTCGCGCTGGGCGTCGGTCAGCTCGGTCTCGGCGCCGGCTGCGGCAGGTGCGTCGGTTCCCGGGACCGCGGGCGCGGCCGGCGCGGTCTCGTCGGGCAGGCCCGTGGTCGGGTCGGTCTGGCTCATGGGCCCCATCCTCCCCCGAGCACGGCTCGCTGGACTAATGCGGGCCCGGCGCCGCCCCGCGGGGACCACGCGTCGCCTCGGGGTCGTCGGTGGGCAGCGCGAGCCCCGTGCGCGCGGCGGCGCCCGTCACGTGCGCGGCGAGCCCCGTCCGGATCGCCTCCTGCGCGGCCGCCAGCGCCTCGCGCCGGGACGCACCCGGCGCCGCGGCCAGGTCCAGCGGCGCACCGTACTCGACCGCGAGCCGGCGCCGGGGAGCGGGCAGGTGCCGCACGGACTCACCGGTCCGCCGGGTGCCGAGCACCGCGACCGGCAGCACCGTCGCGCCCGAGTTCACGGCGAGCCACGCGATGCCGGCCCGCGCGCTGGTCACGTCACCACGGCCCCGGTTGCCCTCGGGGAACACCCCGACGACGCCGCCGTCCTTGAGGACCGCGAGCGCGGTGGTCAGCGCGGGACGGCCGTTGGCGCGGTCGACCGGGATCTGCCGGCACCAGCGCAGGACGGTGCCGACCGGTCCGCGGAACATCTCGTGCTTGACGAGCAGGTTCACCGACCGCGGCACCACGCCGAAGAGGATCGGCCCGTCGAGCACCCCCAGGTGGTTGGCCGCGAGCAGCACGGGCCCCTCGGCGGGCACGTGCTCCGTCCCGCTCACGTGCGTGTCCCACACGACGTGCGCGAGCAGGCGCCCGATCCACTGCCCGCGCGCGTGCCCGGGGGCGACGGCGGCGCCGCCCGCGACCGCGCGGACCCCCGCGGCGCTCATGCCCGGACGCCGGTCGCGCGGGCGACGACCTCCAGCACGGCGCGCACCGTCTGCTCGAAGTCGAGGTCCGAGGAGTCGACGGTGACGACGCCGTCCGCCGCGGTGTGGAACGTCGAGACGGTCGCGTCGTCGGCGTCGCGACGCAGCACCTGGTCCCGCGTCGCCTCGACCGCAGCGGCGTCGTCCGAGCCGTGCACGTCACGCGCGCGGCGCGCGAGCCGGGCCTCCTCGCTCGCGGTCAGCAGGAGGCGCACGTCGGCGTCGGGGGCGATCACGGTCGTGATGTCGCGCCCCTCGGCCACGACGCCGCGTCCCTGCGAGAACGACCCGGGCGAGCCCTCCGCGGCGATCGCCTCGCGCTGGAGGCGCCCGAGCTCGGCCCGCACGTCGAGGTTGGTGGCGACCGCGCTGACCGCCGCCGAGATGCGCGTCTCGCGGATCGCGGCCGCGACGTCGTGCTCCCCGACGTGCACCGTCGGGGCGTCCGGGTCCACGCCGACGGCGAGCGGCATGTCCCGGACGGTCGCGGCGACCGCCGCGGTGTCGTCGAGCGGCACCCCGGTCTCGAGGCACCACCACGTCGCCGCGCGGTACATCGCCCCGGTGTCGAGGAACGCGAGCCGGAGCCGGCGGGCCACCTCGCGCGAGACGCTCGACTTCCCGGACCCGGAGGGCCCGTCGACCGCCACGACCACCGTGCGCCCGCTCGTCGCGGGCACCTGCGTGCTCAACTCACCAGCCTCCATCCGCGGGCCGTCAGCTCCGCCTCCAGGTGTTCCGAGCGACCCGGGAGGACCGAGATCGCCGCCATGCCGACCGGGCGGCCCGCCGAGTGCTCGAGCTGCAGGTCCTCGAGGTTGACCCCCGCGTGCCCGACGTCCGTGAGCAGCCGCGCGAGCTCGCCCGGGCTGTCGGGCACGAGCACCGTCACGACCTCGTACGTGCGCTGCGCGCCCCCGTGCTTGCCGGGCACCCGCGCGACGCCCGTGTTGCCGTCGCCGATGACCTGCGCGACGGTCGCGAGCGCGCCGAGCTCGATCTCGTCCCACGTCGCCGCCGCGTCGATCTGGTCGAGCGCGTCGATCACGGTGTCGAGGTCCCCGCGCAGCGCCCGCAGCACGTCGCGCACGGCGCCCGCGTTGCCCGCGAGGATCGACGTCCACAGCGCCGGGTCGCTCGCCGCGAGCCGGGTCACGTCGCGCAGGCCCTGCCCCGCGAGCCCGAGCGCCTCGGGCGGCGTCGTGCGCAGCCGTGCGGCGACGAGGCTCGCGGCGACCTGTGGGACGTGCGAGACGACGGCCACCGCGGCGTCGTGCGCGGCGGCGTCCATCGTGACCGGGACGGCCCCGAGGTCGACCGCGAGCGCGCGCACCGCCAGGACGGCCTCGGGCGTCGACTTCCCCGAGCCGACCACGACCCACGGCCGGCCGACGAACAGGTCGGGCACCGCCGCGGACGGGCCCGAGCGCTCACGACCCGCCATGGGGTGCGAGCCGACGAACCGGGTCAGGTCCGCCCCCCACGCCCGGAGCTCGTCGAGCACGACGCCCTTGACGCTCGCGACGTCGGTCACGACCGCGCCGGGGTGCGCGGCGAGCTCGTCGCGCACGACCTGCGCCGTGACGTCCGGCGGCGCCGCGACGACGACGAGCGCGGGCGGCTCGTCGTCCGGGTGGGCCGGGCGGCCCGCGCCGACGTCCCGCGCGAGCGCGAGCGCGGTGCGCGACGGGTCGTGCAGCACGACGTCGACGCCGCGCGTCGCGAGGCCCAGCCCCACGGACGCACCGAGCAGCCCGGTGCCGACCACGCGCACCGGGCCGCGCGTGGCGACCGCTGAGCTCACATCCCCACCTGCGTCATGAGCGAGCCGAGCTCCTCCTTGCCGAGCACGCGGGTCTTGCCGGGGCGCAGGTCGCCGAGCTTGATCGGGCCCACCTGGGTCCGCACGAGGCGGGTGACCGGGTGGCCGACCTCCTCGAACATGCGCCGCACGATGCGGTTGCGACCCTCGTGCAGCACGACCTCGATGAGCGCCGCCTGGGGCGTCGAGTCGACGATGCGGTACCGGTCGACCTTCGCGAGCCCGTCCTCGAGCTCGACGCCGTGCAGCATCTTGTTCGCGACGTTGCCCGCCACGTGCCCCTCGACGTGCGCGAGGTACGTCTTGGCGACCTCGTGCGACGGGTGCGACAGGCGGTTCGCGAGCTCGCCGTCGTTCGTCAGCAGCAGCAGCCCCTCGGTCTCGGCGTCGAGCCGTCCGACGTGGAACAGGCGCTCCTCGCGGTGCGCGACGAGCTCCGCGAGCGACGGGCGCCCCTCCGGGTCGTGCATCGTCGAGACGACGCCGAGCGGCTTGTTCAGCGCGATCGTGATCAGCGACGTGTCGAGCTGGATGCGCAGCCCGTCGAGGTGGATGACCGCCGTCTTCGGGTCGACGCGCACGCCGAGCTCGCGCACGAGCACGCCGTCGACCGTCACCCGCCCGTCGGCGATCAGGTCCTCGCACGCGCGCCGCGAGCCCAGGCCCGCAGTCGCGAGCACCTTCTGCAGGCGCACGCCCTCGGGGTCGTGCACGTCGCGCAGCGGCTCGGCCGCCGGCGCGGGCCGCGTCCGGCGTGCGGGCTGCGCACCCCGGGGTGCCGCGGTGCGCGAGCCGCGCTGCGGGACGCCGCGACCGGAGCCGGCGCCGGCGCGCTCGCCGCCGGAGCGGGGGCCGCCCGTGCGCTCGCCGCCACCGCGCGACGGGCCGCCGCGCTCGCCGCTCCGCTCCCCCGCACGCTCGCCGCCGCCCTGACCGCGGCCTGCGCCGCCGCCCTGCCCGCCGCGTCCCGTGCGTCCCGTGCCTCCGCCGGCTCGCTCAGGTCGCCCTGTGCCACCGCGCCGTCCGTCCGATGCGCTCATCGTGCCTCTCCGTTCGCCCTGTCCACGCCCTCGAGCGTGTCGATGTCTGGTAGGTAGGGCGCGAGCGGTGGCAGCTCGTCCAGGCTCGCGAGTCCCATCCGCTCCAGGAAGTATCCCGTGGTCTCGTACAGCACCGCACCGGTCGTCGGCTCGGTGCCCGCCTCGGTGACCAGCCCGCGCGCCGTGAGCGTCCGCACGACACCGTCCACGTTGACCCCGCGCACCCCGGAGACCTGCCCACGCGTGACCGGCTGGCGGTACGCGATCACCGCCAGCGTCTCGAGCGCGGCCTGCGTGAGCCGCGCGGTCTGCCCCTCGAGCACGAAGCGCCCCACGACGTCCGCGTACGGCGACGCCGAGTAGATGCGCCACCCCGCGCCCGCGAGCCGCAGCTCGAAGCCGCGCGGGCGACCGCCGTGGTCCCCGCGGTACTCCGCGGCCAGCTCGTCGAGCAGCTCCTCGACGCGCGCGGTCGGCAGCGCGAGCACCGAGGCGAGGCGGACGGCGGGGATGGGCTCGTCGGCGACCATGAGCACGGCCTCGAGCGCCGCGAGGGCACCGCCGGGCAGCTCGTCGACGTCGAACGCGAGCTCGTCGGCGGCGACGTCGGTCGGCGCGCCGGCCAGGGCGTCGAGCGCGGACGGACCGGCCGGGAGGGAGGGAGCGGACGGGTCGGCCGGAAGGGAGGGAGCGGACGGGTCGGCAGGGGCGTCGGCAGCGACCGGGTCGGCTGCGGGCGTCGCGTCGTGCGGGACCGCGTCGGACGGCGGGACCTGGCTCATGCGGTGGGCTCCTGCGGCGGGTCGGTCGGGTCGACGGGGAGGTCGGCGGTCGTCGGTGGCACCGTGGCGCCCGCGGTGGCCGCGTCGCCGGGCTCGTCGGAGGCGCCGGGCTCGTCGAGGGCGCCGGGCTCGTCGAAGTCGTCGGACACCTCGACGTCGCCCTCCTCGGCCCCGGTCCAGCGCACCGTGAGCTCGCCGAGCGGCTCGACCTGGTCGAACCCGACCGCGCCCTCCCGGAACAGCTCGAGCAGCGCGAGGAACCGCGCGACCACGACGATCGTCGCGTCCGCGTCGGCGGTCAGCGCCCGGAACGACAGCGCCCCGCCGTGCCGCAGCCGGTCGACGAGCACCGCGGCCTGCTCGCGCACCGAGACCGCCGGGGCGTGCAGGTGGCTGATGTCGACGCCGGGCGGCGGGGCCTTGGGCGCGAGCGCCCTGGCCGCCAGCGCGGCGAGCTCGTCGGGCCCGATCTGCCACACGAGCTCGGGCAGCAGCGCCGCGAGCTGCGGCTCGAGCGTGACCGTCCGGGGGAAGCGCCGCGCCTCGGCCGCGAGCCGCTCGCCGAGGTCGCGTGCGACGACCTTGTACGCGCGGTACTGCAGCAGCCGGGCGAACAGCAGGTCGCGCGCCTCGAGCAGCTCGAGGTCCTCGGCGTCCTCGACGTCGCCCGAGGGCAGCAGCCGCGCGGCCTTGAGGTCGAGCAGCGTCGCGGCGACGACGAGGAACTCGCTCGCCTGGCTCAGGTCCCACGACGTGCCGCCCTCGGCCGCCGCCCGCTCGGCCGCACGGATGTGCGCGATGAACTCGTTCGTCACCTGCCCGAGCGAGACCTCGGTGATGTCGAGCTTGTGCTTCGCGATCAGCCCGAGGAGCAGGTCGAACGGGCCCGAGAAGTTCGTGAGGTGGACCTCGAAGCCGCCGGCACCGGGCGCGGCACGTCCGGGGACCTCGGGCAGCGGGGGCGTCGTCGCGCTTGCGGAGGCCGCCTCAGGCGGCGTCGCCACGGGCGATGAGCTCACGGGCCAGCTGCCGGTACGCCGTGGCGCCGCTGTGGGTCGGCGCGTAGGTGGTGATGGGCTCCGCGGCGACGGAGGAGTCCGGGAACTTGACCGTCCGGCCGATCACGGTGTGCAGGAGGGTGTCGCCGAAGGCCTCGTTGAGCCGGGCCACGACCTCGCGCGCGTGCAGCGTCCGAGGGTCGTACATCGTGGCCAGTATCCCGTCGACCTCGAGGCGCGGGTTGAGCCGGTCGCGGACCTTCTCGATCGTCTCGATGAGCAGCGCGACCCCGCGCAGCGCGAAGAACTCGCACTCGAGCGGGATGAGCACGCCGTGCGCGGCCGTGAGCGCGTTCACGGTGAGCAGGCCGAGCGACGGCTGGCAGTCGATGAGCACCACGTCGTACTCGTCGGTCACGGGACGCAGGACGCGCGCCAGCACGGACTCCCGCGCGACCTCGCCGACGAGCTGGACCTCGGCCGCCGAGAGGTCGATGTTCGCGGGGAGCAGGTCCAGGCCGGGGACCGCCGTCGCGTGGATGACCTCGTGGATCGACGCGTGCGGCTCCATCAAGAGGTTGTAGACCGTCCGGTCGAGCTCGTGCGGGCTGACCCCGAGCCCGACCGACGCGGCGCCCTGGGGGTCGAAGTCGACGATCAGGACACGGCGGCCGTACTCCGCGAGCGACGCCGCGAGGTTGATGGTCGAGGTCGTCTTGCCGACCCCGCCCTTCTGGTTGCACATCGCGATCACGCGGGCCGGGCCGTGGCTCGGGAGGGGCGCCGGGAGGGGGAACTCGGGCAGCGCTCGCCCGACGGGGTCGAGGATCGCCTCGGTCGTCTGCTCGCTCGCCACGCGCACAACCTACCGGAGGGCTCGCTCAGCGAGCGTGCGACAGACCGCACGCACGCGCGGTTCTCGTGCGGCCGGGCCAGGCGACGGGCGGGGCGACCGGGCCCGTCGACGGCCCGCGTCCGGTGCGGCCAGGCCCACGGACGGCCCCGGGACCGACCTCAGCGACCCGCCGGCTCGCGGCGGAGCGCCCGCGGGTGCGCGGTCGCGTAGACCTCCCGCAGCGTGTCCCGCGTCACGAGCGTGTAGACCTGCGTCGTGGTCACCGACGCGTGCCCGAGCAGCTCCTGGACCACGCGCACGTCGGCCCCGCCCGCGAGCAGGTGGGTCGCGAACGAGTGGCGCAGCGTGTGCGGGGACACGTGGGCCGACGCCGGCAGCTGCGCGCGCTCGGCCGAGGCCCGCAGCACCGCCCACGCGCTCTGCCGGCTCAGGCGCGAGCCCCGCGTGTTGAGGAACAGCGCGCTCGTCCCGCGCCCGGCCGCCGCCAGCGCGGGACGCCCGCGCACGACGTACGCCTCGACCGCCTCGACCGCGTAGCTGCCGACGGGGACGACCCGCTCCTTGCTGCCCTTCCCGAGCAGGCGCACCGCCGAGCGCCCCGGGGTCAGGTCGAGGTCGTCGACGTCGAGCCCGACCGCCTCGGAGATCCGGGCTCCGGTCGAGTACAGGAGCTCGAGCAGCGCACGGTCGCGCAGCGGCCCCGGCCCGTCGCCCGCCCCGGCCGCCTCGAGCAGCCGCTCCACGTCGTCGGTCGAGATCGCCTTGGGCAGCCGGCGCGGCTGCGCGGGCGGGCGGACGGCGCTCGCCGCGTCGGTCCCCGTGAGGCCCTCGAGCGCGCAGAAGCGGTGCCACCCGCGGACGGCGACGACCGCGCGCGCCGCCGAGGACGCCGACAGCAGCGCTCCCCCGTCGGAGCCGGTGCGCACCACGAGCACGAAGTCCTCGACGTCGCGCTCGGTCACGTCCGCCGGCGCGCGCCGGCCCGCGGCCTTGAGGTACTGCACGTACCGCGCGAGGTCCCGGCGGTAGGCACCGAGGGTGTTGGTCGACAGGCCGCGCTCGACGGTCAGGTGCGCGAGGTAGTCCCGCACGGCGTCGTGCAGGGGCCCCGCGGGGTCCGGCCGGTCCTCGGGCATCGACCGGCCGCGATCAGAGGGGGAGGAAGACGTCCACCGCGACGGCGACGCACAGGAGCGTGAGGTAGGTGATCGAGCCGTGGAACACCTTCATCGCGCCGAGCTTGCCGCGCGACGGGTCCTGGGCGCGCCGCAGGAGGCCGATGCAGGACCAGAGGAACCAGGCGCCGAGCCCGAGCGCGACGACGCAGTAGACCCACGTCATGCCGGCCACGGGGACGAGCAGGAGCGAGCACGCGATCATCGCGATCGTGTACGCGATCATCTCGCGGGCGACCTTGGTGTCGGCCGCGACGACGGGGAGCATCGGGACCCCCGCGGCGGCGTACTCGCGCCGGAACTTCATCGACAGCGGCCAGTAGTGCGGCGGGGTCCAGAAGAAGATGACGCCGAACAGCAGCGCCGCGGCCCACGAGACGGTGCCCGTGACCGCGGACCAGCCGATGAGCACGGGCATGCAGCCGGCGGCGCCGCCCCAGACGATGTTCTGCGCGGTGCGCCGCTTGAGGATCATCGTGTAGCCGACGACGTAGATCGCGATGGCGCCGAACGTGAGCCACGCGGCGGCCGGGTTGACGACGAGCGCGAACCAGACGATCGACAGCGCCCCGAGCACGAGGCCGAACACCAGCGCGGCGCGCGGGGTGATCTCCCCCGTGACGAGCGGCCGGCGCTTCGTGCGGTTCATGACCTCGTCGATGTCGCGGTCGAGGTAGCAGTTGAGTGTGTTCGCCGAGCCGGCGGCGGCCGCTCCCCCGAGGAGCGTCGCGAGGACGAGGCCCACGGACGGGAACCCGCGCTCGGCCAGGATCATCGTCGGGAGCGTCGTGACGAGCAGCAGCTCGATGATGCGCGGCTTGGTCAGGGCGACGTACGCCCCGAGGTGGCGCAGGACCCGACGCGCCCGGTCGGCGGCGCCGGCGTCCGCGGTCCGCGCGGCGGTGGGGGCGACGTTCACGACGGTGGGCCGCCACGGGGTCGCTCGTCCGGACGCTCCGGCGTCGTCCAGGGGGGCGGGGCTCGTGGTGCGCACGCGCTGCGGTCTTCCGTTCGTCTCGTCGGGTGGTCGCCCGGCCATCGTACGGCCCCGCTCCCCGCGGACCGCCCCCGGACCGCGACCCGCGCACTGCGGGGCGGTGTGAGATCGGTCGCCTTGCCTCTGACGCTGGCGCCGGGAAAGCGCTATCCGCTACGGTGGGACGGCACCGCGCGCGACGAGGAATGCGAGATAGGCTCGATATGCACAGTGCGCCGCGAGGCCGTCGGCCCCGCCCGGACGCCATGTGACCGGCACCCACCGAGGGTCGCCCGGCCAGTTCGATCGACGCCCCGAGCATCGAGCCCGCGGCGGGAATGAGGTGCGGTGAACGCGAAGGCCCCCCAGGCACAGACCGTCGGTTGGACCGAGCTCGACCACAAGGCGGTCGACACCGTCCGGGTCCTCGCGGCCGACGCGGTGGAGAAGGTCGGCAACGGCCACCCCGGCACGGCGATCAGCCTCGCGCCCGCCGCGTACCTGCTCTACCAGAACGTCCTGCGCCACGACCCCGCGGACCCGCACTGGCTCGGCCGCGACCGCTTCGTCCTCTCGGCGGGCCACTCGAGCCTGACGCAGTACATCCAGCTCTACCTGGCCGGGTTCGGCCTCGAGCTCGAGGACATCGCGGCGCTGCGCACGTGGGGCTCGAAGACCCCGGGCCACCCCGAGTACAAGCACACCGAGGGCGTCGAGATCACGACCGGCCCGCTCGGGCAGGGGCTCGCCAGCGCCGTCGGCTTCGCGATGGCCGCGCGCCGCGAGCGCGGGCTCCTCGACCCCGAGGCGCCCGCGGGCGAGAGCCCGTTCGACCACCACGTCTACGTGATCGCCTCCGACGGCGACCTGCAGGAGGGCGTCACGAGCGAGGCGTCGTCGATCGCCGGGACGCAGAAGCTCGGCAACCTGATCGTGCTGTGGGACGACAACCACATCTCGATCGAGGGCGACACCGAGATCGCGTTCACCGAGGACGTCCTCAAGCGCTACGAGGCGTACGGCTGGCACGTCCAGTTCATCGACTGGACCGCGGGCGCGGACGGCTACGTCGAGGACGTCGACGCGCTGCACGCCGCGATCGAGGCCGCCAAGGCCGTCACCGACCGCCCGTCGTTCATCGGTCTGCGCACGATCATCGCGTGGCCGTCGCCGACGAAGCAGAACACGCACGGGTCGCACGGCTCGAAGCTCGGCACCGACGAGGTCCGCGGCCTCAAGGAGGCCCTCGGCTTCGACCCCTCGACGACGTTCGACGTGGCGCCCGAGGTCATCCAGCACACCCGCAAGGCGCTCGAGCGCGGCACGCAGGCGCAGGCCGAGTGGGCACCGAAGTTCGAGGCGTGGCGCGCCGCCAACCCCGACCGCGCGGCGCTGCTCGACCGGCTGCGCGCCGGTGAGCTCCCGGCGGGCTGGGCCGACGCGCTCCCGACGTTCCCCGCCGGCAAGGCCGTCGCGACGCGTGCGGCGTCCGGCGAGGTGCTCTCGGCGCTCGCCGACGTGCTGCCCGAGCTCTGGGGCGGCTCGGCCGACCTGGCCGGCTCGAACAACACGACGATGAAGGGCCAGCCCTCGTTCCTGCCCGCCGAGCGCTCGACGCACGAGTTCTCCGGCGACGAGTTCGGCCGCACCCTGCACTTCGGGATCCGCGAGCACGCGATGGGCTCGATCCTCTCGGGCATCGTGCTGCACGGCCTGACGCGTGCGTACGGCGGCACGTTCTTCACGTTCAGCGACTACATGCGCGGCGCCGTGCGGCTCGCGGCGCTCATGGGCGTGCCGGCGATCTACGTGTGGACGCACGACTCGATCGGCCTCGGCGAGGACGGCCCGACGCACCAGCCCGTCGAGCACCTCACCGCCGTCCGGGCCATCCCCGGTCTGGCCGTCGTCCGCCCGGCCGACGCCAACGAGACGACCGCCGCGTGGAAGGCCACGCTCGAGCGCACCGACGGCCCGGTCGGCCTCATCCTCACGCGGCAGAACGTCCCGACGTTCCCGCGCGGCGAGGACGGCTTCGCCGGCGCCGAGGGAGTCGCGCGCGGCGCCTACGTGCTGCTCGAGTCGAGCACGCCGACCCCCGAGGTCATCCTCATCGGCACAGGCTCCGAGGTGCAGCTCGCCGTCGCGGCGCGCGAGACGCTCGAGGCGGCCGGCATCGGCACCCGCGTCGTCTCGGCGCCCTGCCTCGAGTGGTTCACCGAGCAGGACGAGGACTACCGCGAGCAGGTCCTGCCCGCGTCCGTGCGTGCCCGCGTCTCGGTCGAGGCCGGCATCGCGCTGTCGTGGCACAAGATCGTCGGCGACGCGGGCCGCAGCGTCTCGCTCGAGCACTACGGCGCCTCCGCGGCGTACGAGACGCTGTACGAGGAGTTCGGCATCACCGCCGACGCCGTCGTCGCCGCCGCGCACGAGTCGATCGCCGCCGCCTCGGGCGACGCCGCACCGACCTCCTCCGGCGCGACGCCCACGGAGAGCGGCACCGGCGACCAGCGCTGACACGTCGCCGACATCACGGCGCCCGCACCACCGGGCACCGGCAACAGCAGGGAAGGGGAACCACCATGGCACCGTCCGGCAGCAGCTCTCTCGACCGCCTCACCGCGGCCGGGGTCGCGATCTGGCTCGACGACCTCTCGCGCGAGCGACTCCGCACGGGGAACCTCGCCGAGCTCGTCGAGACGCGCGGCGTCGTCGGCGTGACGACGAACCCGACGATCTTCGCGAGCGCGCTCGCGAAGGGCGACGCCTACGACGAGCAGCTCCGTGAGCTCGCCGGCCAGGGCGCCGACGTCGACACGGCCGTCTTCACGATCACGACCGACGACGTGCGGGAGGCGGCCGACGTGCTGCGCCCGCTGCACGAGAGCACGGGCGGCGTCGACGGTCGCGTGTCGATCGAGGTGGACCCCCGGCTCGCTCGCGACGCCGAGGGCACCGTCGCGTCGGCCAAGGCGCTGTGGACGACGGTCGACCGGCCCAACGTCCTCATCAAGATCCCGGCGACCCAGGCGGGTCTCGCGGCGATCACCTCCGTGCTCGGCGAGGGGATCAGCGTCAACGTGACGCTGATCTTCTCGCTCGAGCGGTACCGCCTCGTGCTCGACGCGTTCCTCGAGGGTCTGGAGAAGGCGCAGGCCAACGGGCACGAGCTGGCGCCGATCGCGTCCGTCGCGTCGTTCTTCGTCTCGCGCGTCGACGCGGCGATCGACCCGCGGCTCGACGAGATCGGGACCCCTGAGGCCGCGGAGCTGCGCGGCAAGGCGGCGATCGCGAACGCCCGCCTCGCCTACGGCGTGTACGAGGACGTCATCGCCTCGGAGCGCTGGCAGCGGCTCGCGGACGCCGGTGCCCGTCCGCAGCGTCCGCTGTGGGCGTCGACCGGCGTGAAGGACAAGGCCTACCCCGACACGCGCTACGTCGACGAGCTCGTCGTCGCCGGCGTGGTCAACACGATGCCCGAGGCCACGCTCCAGGCGGTCACCGACCACGGCGACATCCACGGCGACACGGTGACGGGCACGCAGGCCGAGGCGCAGGCCGTGATCGACGGCCTCGCGACGCTGGGCATCGAGATCGACGAGGTCACCGAGACGCTCGAGACCGAGGGCGTGTCGAAGTTCGAGGCCAGCTGGCAGGAGCTGCTCGCGACGGTCACCGAGGGCCTCGCACGGGTGAGCCGGTGAGCCCCTCGAAGGTCTCGGCGGCGAACAACCCGCTGCGCGACCCGCGCGACCGTCGGCTGCCGAGGATCGCGGGGCCGTGCGGCCTCGTGATCTTCGGCGTCACGGGCGACCTCGCGCGCAAGAAGCTCATGCCGGCGGTCTACGACCTCACCAACCGGGGGCTGCTGCCCCCGGGCTTCGCGCTCACGGGGTTCGCCCGCCGCGACTGGGAGGACCAGGACTTCGCGCAGATCGTGCACGACTCGGTCAAGGAGCACGCGCGCACGCCGTTCCGCGAGGCGACGTGGCGCCAGCTCGCCGAGGGCATCCGGTTCGTCCAGGGCACGTTCGACGACGACTCGGCGTTCGACCGGCTCCGCGAGACCGTCGAGGACCTCGACGCCAAGCGCGGGACGGGCGGCAACCACGCGTTCTACCTGTCGGTGCCGCCGAGCTCCTTCCCGGTGGTCTGCCAGCAGCTCGCGCGCTCGGGGCTCTCGCAGCCCCGCGAGGGTGCCTGGCGCCGCGTCGTCATCGAGAAGCCGTTCGGCCACGACCTGCAGAGCGCGCGCGAGCTCAACGACGTCGTCTCCGAGGTCTTCCGCCCGGACGACGTCTTCCGGATCGACCACTACCTCGGCAAGGAGACGGTCCAGAACCTGCTCGCGCTGCGGTTCGCGAACCAGCTGTTCGAGCCGATCTGGAACTCGCACTACGTCGACCACGTCCAGATCACGATGGCCGAGGACATCGGCATCGGCGGGCGCGCCGGCTACTACGACGGCATCGGGGCGGCGCGCGACGTCATCCAGAACCACCTCCTGCAGCTCCTCGCACTGACCGCGATGGAGGAGCCGGTGTCGTTCGACGCCGACGACCTCCGCGCCGAGAAGGAGAAGGTCCTCTCGGCGGTCCGGCTCCCCCGCGACCTGGGCCGGCACACGTCGCGCGGCCAGTACGTCGCCGGGTGGCAGGGCGCCGAGGAGGTCGTCGGGTACCTCGAGGAGGAGGGCTTCTCAAGCACCTCGACGACGGAGACGTTCGCGGCCGTCCGGCTCGACATCGACACCCGCCGCTGGGCCGGCGTGCCGTTCTACCTGCGCACCGGCAAGCGCCTCGGGCGCCGCGTCACGGAGATCGCCGTCGTGTTCAAGCGCGCCCCGCACCTGCCGTTCGAGACGACCGCGACCGAGGAGCTCGGCCAGAACGCGCTCGTCATCCGGGTCCAGCCCGACGAGGGCGTGACGCTGCGGTTCGGCGCGAAGGTCCCCGGCACCGCGATGGCCGTCCGCGACGTCACGATGGACTTCGGGTACGGGCACGCGTTCACGGAGTCCTCCCCCGAGGCCTACGAGCGGCTCATCCTCGACGTCCTGCTCGGCGACCCGCCGCTGTTCCCGCGGCACGAGGAGGTCGAGCTGTCCTGGAAGATCCTCGACCCGATCACCTCGTACTGGGCGTCCAAGGGCGCGCCCGACCCGTACCGCTCGGGCACGTGGGGCCCCGACTCCGCTGACGAGATGATGGCCCGCGACGGCCGTGCCTGGAGGCTCCCGTGATCATCGACCTGCCCGGCACGAGCACGCGGGCGATCAACCGCCGGCTCGTCAAGGCGCGCGACGAGGGCGGCGCGGTCGCGCTCGGCCGCGTGCTCACGCTGATCATCGACGTCGACGGCCACGACGCCGAGGAGGCGATCGAGGCGGCGAACGACGCGAGCCGCGAGCACCCGTGCCGCGTCATCGTCATCGCCGAGGACACCACCGCGGGCGAGTCCCGGCTCGACGCGCAGATCCGGCTCGGCGGCGACGCCGGCGCGAGCGAGGTCATCGTCCTGCGCCCGGTCGGGCCGCTCGCCCAGCACCTCGACACGCTCGTGATGCCGCTCCTGCTGCCGGACGCGCCCATCGTGGTGTGGTGGCCGTACGAGATCCCCGAGGACCCGGCCCAGCACCCGCTCGGCCGCATGGCCCAGCGCCGGATCACGGACTCGACGCAGTGCGCGAAGCCGGGCGAGGTCCTGCGCCGGCTCGCGCAGGTCTACGCCGAGGGCGACACCGACCTCGCGTGGACGCGCGCGACCCTGTGGCGCGGGCTCATCGCGGCGACACTCGACCAGCCGCCGTACGAGCAGGTCCAGCGGGTCGTCGTCTCGGGCGAGAGCACGCACCCGTCGGTCGACCTCATCGCCGCGTGGCTCGCGCAGTCGCTGCGCTGCCCCGTCGAGGTCGAGCGCATCGCCGACGCCCCGGCGATCACGACGGTCCGGCTCGAGCGCGCCTCCGGCCCGATCGTCCTGGACCGCCCGGACGGCAAGACGGCCGCGCTCATCCAGCCCGACCAGCCCGAGCACCGCATCGCCCTGCCGATCCGGCAGCTGCGCGAGTGCCTCGCCGAGGAGCTGCGCCGGCTCGACGCCGACGAGGTCTACGGCGAGGTGCTGCAGAAGGGCCTCGCGAGGTTGAGCTCATGAGCACCCCGTCCCCCGAGCCGTCCGTGACGGCTCCCGAGCGGCAGCCGCACCACCGGCGCCGCGTCGTCGTGCACCCGGACGCCGGGACGCTCGCGGAGGCGGTCGCGGCGCGGCTGCTGACGCGGCTGCTCGACGTGCAGTCGCTGCACTCCCCCGTCCACGTCGGCCTGACCGGGGGGACCGTCGGCATCGAGCTGCTCCGGGCCGTGGCCCGCAGCCCGATCCGCGACGTCGTCGACTGGTCCGGCGTGCACGTGTGGTGGGGCGACGAGCGCTTCCTGCCGTCCGGGGACCCGGACCGCAACGAGACGCAGGCACGCGACGCGCTGCTCGCCGGCCTCGCGGACGTGCTGCCGGCGGAGAACGTGCACGCGATGCCCCCGCTCGGTGACGGGGTCGACACCCCCGAGCAGTCCGCGGAGGCGTACGCCGCCGAGCTCGCGCGCTTCGCCGCCGACGGTGCCGCCGCACCGGAGCTCGACGTGCTGCTGCTCGGGATGGGACCGGACGGGCACGTCGCGTCGCTGTTCCCCGGGCACGACGCGCTCACGGTGACCGGGACGCCCACCGTCGACGTGCACGGCTCGCCGAAGCCGCCGCCCGAGCGCGTGTCGCTGACGTTCGAGGCGATCAACGCCGCGCACCAGGTGTGGTTCGTGGTCGCCGGCGCCGAGAAGGCCGAGCAGCTCGGCGCAGCGCTCTCGGGTGCCGACGTCGCCGCCACGCCGGCCGCGGGGGCGTACGGGCGCGAGCGGACGCTGTGGCTCGTCGACGCCGCCGCCGCCGCGGGCATCCCGGCCTGAGGCTTCCGCCGGGCACGACGAAGGGCGCCTGACCTCGCGGTCAGGCGCCCTTCGCGCTGCCTGTCGGTGGTGCGCTCGCGTCAGCCCCCGCGGCGGGCGCGGAGCGCGGCGAGGGCCTCGTCGAGGATCGCCTCGCCGTCCTCGTCGGAGCGACGCTCCTTCACGTAGGCGAGGTGCGTCTTGTACGGCTCGTTCTTCGAGGGCGACGGCGGGTTCGCCTCGTCCTGCCCGGCCGGGAAGCCGCAGCGCGGGCAGTCCCACGTCACGGGCGCCTCGGCAGCGGCCTCCTCGGCGAAGCTGGGCCGGGTCTCGTGCCCGTTGGCGCACCAGTAGGAGATCCAGACGCGCGGCGCGCTGTCCCCCCGCTCGGCCTCGCCCATCGGGCCCGCACCGACACGCGAACCCCGGATCGCGCTTCCACTCGCCACGAGGGCCCCCTAGCTCACGCGCTGGATCAGGCCCAGCAGCACGATGATGATCGCCCACACGATCGCGACGGTGACGGTGATGCGGTTGAGGTTGCGCTCGGCGACCCCGGAGCTGCCTGCGCTGCTCGTGATGCCACCGCCGAACATGTCCGACAGACCGCCGCCCTTGCCCTTGTGCAGCAGGACCAGCGGGATCAGCAGGACGCTGGTCAGCACCAGCAGGATCTGGAAGGTGATGCGCAAGGCGTCCACGTCGGCGTCGGTTCCTCACTCGTTCTGGGACGTCACCCGAAGGTGGGTGCGGTACAGGTGACCGCGGTACAGGGTAGGCGACGCCGGCACTGGAAGGCCAACATCGCCACGGGACGGGTGCGCGCTCGTCGAGCGCGCACCCGTCCGCGGTGGTACAGGGACCTACAGGCCGACGTTGTGCGCCTGGAAGCGCGCGATCTTCGCGAACTCCTCGGGGTCGAGGCTCGCGCCGCCGACGAGGGCGCCGTCGACGTCCTCCTTGTCGAGGATCGAGGCCACGTTCGAGGACTTCACCGAGCCGCCGTAGAGCACGCGGACGGCGTCGGCGATCTCGGCCGAGTAGAGCTCCGCGAGGCGGGCACGGATCGCCGCGGCGACCTCCTGCGCGTCCTCGGGCGTCGCGACCTCACCGGTGCCGATGGCCCAGACGGGCTCGTACGCGATGACGACCTTCGCGACCTGCTCGGGCGTGAGCCCGGCGAGCGAGCCCTCGAGCTGCGCGAGCGTGTAGGAGACCTGCTCGCCGGCCTTGCGGACGTCCAGGCCCTCGCCGACGCAGACGATCGGGACGATGCCCGCGCCGAAAGCCGCGACGGCCTTCGCCGCGACGACCGCGTCCGACTCCGCGTGGTACTCACGGCGCTCCGAGTGGCCGACGGCGACGTAGCTGACGCCGAGCTTCGCGAGCTGCGCGGCCGAGACCTCGCCGGTGTAGGCACCGCTCGCGTGCGCCGAGACGTCCTGCGCCCCGTAGCCGATCTCGAGCTTGTCGGCGTCGACGAGCGTCTGCACGGAGCGGATCGCCGTGAACGACGGCAGCACGACGACCTCGGCGGCCGCGAAGTCGTGCTTCGCGTCCTTGAGCGACCACGCGAGCTTCTGCACGAGGTGGATCGCCTCGTTGTGGTCGAGGTTGAGCTTCCAGTTGCCCGCGATGAGCGGGATGCGCGTTGCCATGAGATCAGCCCTCCAGGACGGCGATGCCGGGGAGGGTCTTGCCCTCGAGGAACTCGAGGCTGGCGCCGCCACCCGTCGAGATGTGACCGAAGCCGGCCTCGTCGAAGCCGAGGATCCGGACGGCGGCGGCGGAGTCGCCACCGCCGACGATCGTGAACGCGCCGTTCGCGCCGGCGTCGATGATGGCCTGCGCCACCGCACGCGTGCCGCCCGAGAACGCCTCGAACTCGAACACGCCCGCGGGCCCGTTCCAGACGACCGTCTTCGCGTCGACGAGCTTGCTGCGGAAGAGCTCGGCGGACGCCGGGCCGATGTCGAGGCCGATGCGCTCGTCGGGGATCGCGTCGGCCGCGACCACGTCGTGCGGGGAGTCCGCCGCGAAGGCGTCCGCGACGACGATGTCCGTCGGGAGGACGATCTCGACGCCGCGCTCCTCGGCCTGCGCCAGGTAGCCCTTGACGGTCTCGATCTGGTCCTCCTCGAGCAGCGACTTCCCGACCGAGTAGCCCTTCGCCGCGAGGAAGGTGAAGACCATGCCGCCGCCGATGAGCAGGCGGTCCGCCTTGGTCAGCAGGTTCGCGATGACGCCGAGCTTGTCGGAGACCTTCGAGCCGCCGAGCACGACCGCGTAGGGGCGCTCCGGGTCCTCGGTCGCCTTGCGCAGCGAGTCGACCTCCTTGAGGACGAGCTTGCCGACCGCGGCGGGCAGCACCTGCGCGACGTCGTAGACCGACGCCTGCTTGCGGTGCACGACGCCGAAGCCGTCGGAGACGTACGCGTCCGCGAGGGAGGCGAGCTCGCCGGCGAGCTCCGCACGCTCCGCGTCGACCTTCGAGGTCTCGCGCGGGTCGAAGCGGATGTTCTCGAGCAGAGCGATCTCGCCGTCACCGAGCGCGGCGACGGTCTCGCGCGCCGACTCGCCGATGGTGTCCTCCGCGAGCGCGACAGGCTTGCCCAGCAGCTCGCCCAGCCGGGCGGCGACGGGCGCGAGCGAGTACTTGTCCTCCGGGGCGCCCTTGGGGCGGCCCAGGTGGGCGGTCACGACCACGCGGGCGCCGGCGTCGAGCAGCGCCGTGAGCGTGGGGAGCGCCGCGCGCACGCGGCCGTCGTCCGTGATCGTCGTGCCGTCGAGCGGCACGTTGAAGTCGGAACGGACGAGGACGCGCTTGCCGCGCAGGTCCCCGAGGTCCTCGATGGTCTTCATGGTCCTACTTCCTGACTCGGGGCAGCGGGGCACGAGCCCGACCGCCCGGGACATGACGACGTCCGCGTGCGCCCCGCGACCCGAGGGCCGTGCGGCGCACGCGGACGCATTGTCGTGCTGGTGGGGGGACGACGCGTCAGAGACGCTCGCCCACGTAGACCGTGAGGTCCACGAGGCGGTTCGAGTAGCCCCACTCGTTGTCGTACCAGGCGACGACCTTGACCTGGTCGCCGATGACCTTCGTCAGCTTGGCGTCGAAGATGCTCGAGGCCGGGTCCGTGACGATGTCGCTCGAGACGATCTCGTCCTCGGTGTAGACGAGGATGCCCTGGAGGGCGTCCGACTCGGCAGCGGCCTTGACAGCGGCGTTGACCTCGTCGACGGTCGTCTCGCGACCCGCCGTGAACGTGAGGTCCGTGGCCGAGCCGGTCGGGACCGGGACGCGCAGCGCGTAGCCGTCGAGCTTGCCCTTGAGCTGCGGGAGCACGAGGGCGACGGCCTTGGCCGCACCCGTCGACGTCGGGACGATGTTCAGGGCGGCGGCGCGCGCACGGCGCAGGTCCTTGTGGGGGCCGTCCTGGAGGTTCTGGTCGCCCGTGTAGGCGTGGATCGTGGTCATGAGACCACGCTCGATGCCGAAGGCCTCGTCGAGGACCTTCGCGAGCGGCGCGAGGCAGTTCGTGGTGCAGGACGCGTTCGAGATGATGTGCTGCGTCGCGGCGTCGTAGTCGGTGTGGTTGACACCGACGACGAACGTGCCGTCCTCGTTCTTGGCGGGGGCCGAGATGATGACCTTCTTGGCGCCGGCGTCGATGTGCGCCTTCGCCTTGGTCGCGTCCGTGAAGAAGCCCGTGGACTCGATGACGATGTCCGCACCGAGCTCGCCCCAAGGGAGGTTCGCCGGGTCGCGCTCCTCGAGCGCGCGGATGGCCTTGCCGTCGACGATGATCGACTTCTCGTCGTAGGTGACCTCGACCGGGAGACGCCCCAGGACGGAGTCGTACTTCAGCAGGTGCGCCAGGGTCTTGTTGTCCGTGAGGTCGTTGACACCGACGATCTCGATGTCCGCCCCGGACGCGAGAATCGCCCGGTAGAAGTTACGTCCGATGCGGCCGAAGCCGTTGATACCGACGCGGATGGTCACTTGCCCTCCTCGGCACGCGCCGACGAGGGGCCGGCGCACACAGTTGCGGTGATTGACGAGCACGCACGCCGATGTGCGCTCCACCGGTGGCTGCCGAGCGACGGCCACGCTGTGCGCGCGGCCGACTCTTGACCTCCACCGGATGTTCTTGAGCCTATACCCGTGACCGACCTCACGCCGGGACCATGGTCCGCGCTGAGACGGGTCCGCAGGTGGGCGGCTCGCGGGCGGCCGGTGGTGCCGCGGCTACAGGTCGAGCAGCTCCGGCGCGAGGCCCGCCTCGGTGTCCGGGATGCCCAGCTCGGCGGCCCGCTTGTCGGCCGTCGCGAGCAGGCGGCGGATCCGTCCGGCGACCGCGTCCTTGGTCAGCACGGGGTCCGCGAGCTTCCCGAGCTCCTCGAGCGACGCCTGCTTGTGCGCGAGCCGCAGCTCGCCGGCCTCGCGCAGGTGCTCGGGCAGGTCGGCACCGAGGATCTCGAACGCACGCTCGACGCGGGCCCCCGCGGCCACCGCCGCGCGCGCCGACCGGCGCAGGTTCGCGTCGTCGAAGTTGGCGAGCCGGTTCGCGGTGCCCCGCACCTCGCGGCGCACGCGCCGCTCCTCCCACACGAGCATCGTGTCGTGCGCGCCGAGCCGGGCCAGCATCGCGCTGATCGCGTCGCCGTCCCGGATCACCACGCGATCGACCCCGCGCACCTCGCGCGCCTTCGCGGTGATGCCGAGCCGGCGTGCGGCCCCGACCAGCGCGAGCGCCGCCTCGGGTCCCGGGCACGTGATCTCGAGCGACGACGACCGCCCCGGCTCCGTCAGCGAGCCGTGCGCGAGGAACGCCCCACGCCACGCCGCCTCGGCCTCCCCGACACCGGCGGACACGACCTGGGGCGGCAGCCCGCGCACCGGGCGGCCGCGGTTGTCGAGCAGGCCGGTCTGCCGCGCGAGCGACTCCCCGTCCTTGACGACCCGCACCACGTACCGGCTGCCGCGGCGCAGCCCGCCGGCCGAGACCACGATGACGTCGCTGCCGTGCCCGTAGACCTCGGCGATCGCCTGGCGCAGCCGTCGGGCCGCGATCCCCGTGTCCAGCTCGGCCTCGATCACGATGCGGCCGGAGATGATGTGCAGCCCGCCCGCGAACCTCAGGGTCGCGGAGACCTCGGCCTTGCGGCAGGACGTCTTGTCCACCTGGAGCCGTGCCAGCTCATCCTTCACCTGTGCCGTCAGCGCCATGGCGTCATCCTGCCACCACCTGAGGTCAGCTCGTGCGGGTACCGACGTCCCCGAGGTAGCCCTCCACGACGTCCCGCAGCGCCGCCGCGAGACGCAGCGGGTCGTGCCGCGCGGACCCGTCCCCGACCCGGACCTGACGCAGCAGGACGCGCGCGCCGAACGCCGCTGCCCTGGTCATGAGCACGTCGACGTCGTCGACCGCACCGGGGTCGGCGACGATCGCGTCCAGGTGCAGCCCGGGCGCGTGCTCGTGCAGCACGGCGAGGTGCTCCTCGGCGCACATGCCCGCGGTCTCCCCCGCGTCCGGCGAGAGGTTGAGCACGACGACGCGCCGCGCCGCGGTCCGGTGCAGCGCGGCCGAGAGCTCCGGCACCAGCAGGTGGGGCAGCACGGACGTGAACCACGAGCCCGGCCCGAGGACCACCCAGTCCGCCGCGTCGACCGCGGCGACCGCCTCGACGCACGCGGGCGGCGACCCCGGGACGAGGCGCACCTGCGCGATGCGGTCCGTCGTGACCGCCACCGCGCTCTGCCCGCGCACCACGCTCGTCCGGCCCGTGCCGTCCTCGACGTCCGCCTCGATGTCGAGCGGCACCGCCGACATCGGCAGCACCCGACCGCGCGCCCCGAGCAGCTTCCCGACCCAGTCGAGTCCCTCGACGGTGTCGTCGAGGAGCTCCCACAGCGCGACGATCAGCAGGTTGCCGACCGCGTGCCGGTCGAGGTCGCCCGACGAGGAGAAGCGGTGCTGGAGCACGTCACGCCACGTCCGGCCCCAGTCGGAGTCGTCGCACAGGGCGGCGAGCGCCATGCGCAGGTCCCCGGGTGGCAGCACGCCCAGCTCGTCCCGCAGGCGGCCCGACGAGCCGCCGTCGTCCGCGACCGTCACCACCGCGGTGAGCCGGTCCGACATGAGCCGCAGCGCCGACAGCGTCGCCGAGAGCCCGTGCCCTCCCCCGAGCGCCACGAACGCCGGGGCCAGGTAGGTCGGGTCCGCCGCGCGTGCCGCGCTCATTCCTTGCCGAGGTCGCGCGCGGTCACGGTCACGCGCTGACCCCGCTCCCGCAGGCGGCGGGCGAGCGCGTCGCTGACCGCCACGGAGCGGTGCTTGCCGCCCGTGCAGCCGACGGCGATCGTGACGTAGCGCTTCTCCTCGTGCAGGTAGCCGGCGAGCACCGGCTCCAGCGCGGACGCGTAGCGGTCGACGAAGTCGGTCGCGCCCGGCAGCCCCAGCACGTAGTTGCGGACGGGCTCGTCCCGGCCGGTGAGGTGGCGCAGCTCGGTGATCCAGTACGGGTTGGACAGGAAGCGGACGTCGACGACGTGGTCGGCGTCGAGCGGCAGGCCGTACTTGAAGCCGAACGACACGATGTTGACGCGCAGCACGTCCTCGCCGTCGCCCGTGACCGCCGAGCGCACCTCGCGCGCGAGGTCGTGGACGCTCAGCTCGGAGGTGTCGATCAGCACGTCGGCGCGCTCGCGGATGTCCGCGAGGAGCGCGCGCTCGGCCTCGATCCCGTCGAGGATCCGCCCGTCGCCCTGGAGCGGGTGCGGCCGGCGCACCTGCTCGAAGCGGCGGACCAGGACCTCGTCGGAGGAGTCGAGGAAGAGGATCCGGTAGTCGGTGCCGGTCGCGCGCAGCCCGGCGAGCACCTCGGCGAGGTCCGCGAAGAACTCCCGCGTCCGCACGTCGACGACCGCCGCGATCCGCTGCTGGCCGCCGCCTGGGCCGCCCTTCGCCACGAGACCGACGAGGTGGACGAGCATCTGCGCCGGGAGGTTGTCGACGACGTACCAGTCGAGGTCCTCCAGCACCGCCGCGGCGCGGGTGCGGCCGGCGCCGGACATGCCCGTGATGATCAGGACCTGGGGAGCGATCAGGCGCGGCGCCTCCGCGGCCGCCTCGAGGGCGGGGATCCCGGAGGGGACGGTGATCGGCGAGGGCTCGTCGCTCATAGGCTCAGCATGCCAGCCTCACCCGCGGCCCGTCGGGGACGCGGACGCGACCACGCCGTGCGCGTCGTCCGCCGCAACGCCACCCGACGGCGCCGCGCCGGCCTCCGCGGCAGCCACCGCGTCGCCGGCCCCACCGCCGCCGAGGGCCGCGACCACCGCCGCGGCCGTGCGCTCCCCCATCCCCGGCACCGACATGATCTCCTCGACCGAGGCCGCCTTGAGCCGCTTGAGGGAGCCGAACTGCTTGAGCAGCGCGGCCGAGCGCGCGGGCCCGAGACCCGGCACCGAGTCGAGCGCCGAGACGGTCATGCCCTTGCTGCGCCGCTTGCGGTGCGCCGTGATCGCGAACCGGTGCGCCTCGTCGCGCAGGCGCTGGAGCAGGTAGAGGCCCTCCGAGCTGCGCTGCAGGATCACCGGGTAGTCGTCGCCCGGCACCCAGACCTCCTCGAGCCGCTTCGCGAGCCCGCACAGCGCGACGTCGTCGATGCCGAGCTCCGCGAGCGCGGCCGCGGCGGCGGCGACCTGCGGCGGGCCGCCGTCGACGACCACGAGGTTCGGCGGGTACGCGAACCGCTGCGGGCGGCCGGTCGTGGCGTCGACCGGTCCGGAGCGGCGCAGCGCCTCGTCGTCGTCCTCGTCGGGCATGCCCTGGCCCAGGTCCATGTCGCCCGACTCGGCACGCTCGGCGAGGTAGCGCCGGAACCGCCGGGTGATCACCTCGTGCATCGCGGCCGTGTCGTCGCGCGCGCCCTCGCCCTCCGGGCCCCGGATCGAGAACTGGCGGTACTCGCTCTTGCGCGCCATGCCGTCCTCGAAGACCACCATCGACGCGACCTGGTACGTCCCCTGGTTGTGCGAGACGTCGTAGCACTCGATGCGCAGCGGCGCGGTCGGCAGGTCGAGCGCCTCCTGGATCTCGCGGAGCGCCTGGCTGCGCGTCGTGAGGTCACCCGCGCGGCGGGTGCGGTGCAGCGCGAGCGCGTGCTCGGCGTTGCGTCGCACCGTCTCCGCGAGCTCCCGCTTGTCGCCGCGCTGCGGCACGCGGACCTCGACCCGGCTCCCCCGCAGCCCCGTGAGCCACGCCTGCACACCGGGGACGTCCGGAGGCAGCACGGGGACGAGCACCTCCCGGGGCACGGCGCGCGACTCGCGCACCTCGGCGGCGCCCGGTCCGGGGCCGGCGAGCACCTCGTCGCCGTAGACCTGCTGGAGCAGGTGCTCGACGAGCTCGGCGTCGGTGACGTCCTCGACCTTCTCGACGACCCAGCCGCGCTGGCCGCGGATGCGCCCGTCGCGCACGTGGAACACCTGCACGGCGGCCTCGAGCTCGTCGCCGACGAGGGCGAAGATGTCCGCGTCCGTGCCGTCGGCGAGCACCACGGCGTTGCGCTCGGTCGCCCGCTCGAGCGCCGCGATGTCGTCCCGGAGCCGGGCCGCCTGCTCGTAGTCGAGCTCCGCCGCCGCCTCGCGCATGCGCGTCGTCAGCCGGCGCGTGAACTTGGCGGTGTCACCCGCCATGAAGTCGCAGAAGTCGCGCGCGAGGTCCGCGTGGTCCTCGGGCGAGATCCGCCCGACGCACGGCGCCGAGCACTTGTCGATGTACCCGAGCAGGCACGGGCGGCCCTGCTGGTTCGCGCGCTTGAAGACCCCGGCCGAGCACGTCCGCACGGGGAACACCCGCAGCAGCAGGTCGACGGTCTCGCGGATCGCCCACGCGTGCGCGTACGGCCCGAAGTACCGGGTCCCCGCCCGCTTGGCCCCGCGCATGACCTGCACGCGCGGGAACTTGTCCGCCAGCGTGACCGCGAGGTACGGGTAGCTCTTGTCGTCGCGGTACTTGACGTTGAACCGCGGGTCGAACTCCTTGATCCAGGAGTACTCGAGCGCGAGCGCCTCGACCTCGGTGCCGACGACCGTCCACTGCACGGAGGCCGCCGTGGTGACCATCTGCTGCGTGCGCTGGTGCAGGCCCGCGACGTCCTGGAAGTAGCTGTTGAGGCGCGAGCGCAGGCTCTTCGCCTTGCCGACGTAGATGACCCGGCCGTGCTCGTCACGGAAGCGGTAGACGCCCGGGGAGTCGGGGATCTCGCCCGGGGCAGGACGGTAGGTCGCGGGATCGGCCATGCCACGAGCCTAAGTCGGGGCGCCCACAGCGGACGTCACGCGTTCGCGGGCGGCGGACACCCCGTCGCGCGCGCGTGCCCGCCCGGGCACGTCCGCCGTCGCGCTAGCGTGGGCCGATGGGACCCCTTCACACGTTCGCCGCCGAGGTCGTCTGGACGGGCGCCGGCACGAGCGGGACGACGAGCTACACCGCGTACGGCCGCGAGCACGAGGTGCTGATCGGGGACAAGCCCCCGCTCCCCGGGTCCTCGGACCCGGCGTTCCGCGGCGACCCCGACCGCTACAGCCCCGAGGAGCTGCTCGTCGCGGCGGTCGCGCAGTGCCACATGCTCTGGTTCCTGCACCTCGCCGCGACGGCCGGGGTCGTCGTCACCGGGTACCGGGACAGCGCGAGCGGGACGATGCGCGTCGAGGCGGCCGGGCACGGGCAGTTCACGGAGGTCGTCCTGCGTCCGCGCGTGACCGTGGCGGCGGGGACCGCGGAACCCGGGTCCGACCTCGCCGACCTGCACGCCCGCGCGCACGAGCACTGCTTCATCGCGCGCTCGGTGAACTTCCCCGTGCGGCACGCGCCGACCCCGGTGCACGTCGGCCCGCCCGGCGCGGCGGTCGACGTGGGCGGCGCGCCCGTGCCGCGCGGCGTCCTCGGCTGAGGTCGACGGGTCCCACGCGACCCGGGAGGTCGCTCGTGGTGCGGCCGAGGAGTCCCGCGCCGCACGCCAGGTCGGTCGCCGTCGTGCCGTGAAGAGCCCAGTGCCGCTCGGCCGAGCGGAGCCTGCCGCGCCGCCGGGCAGACGTGCCTGCGCCCACCCGGCGGACGTCAGGCGGACGCGAGCCGCGCCTCCGGCTCGAGCACCTCGGCGAGGAACCGGCCGGTGTGGCTCGCCGCGACCTGCGCGACGCGCTCGGGGGTCCCCTCGGCGACGACCTTGCCGCCACCGCTGCCGCCCTCGGGTCCCATGTCGATGACCCAGTCGGCGTTCTTGATGACGTCGAGGTTGTGCTCGATCACGATGACGCTGTTGCCCTTGTCGACGAGCGACTGCAGCATCGCGAGCAGCTTGCGGATGTCCTCGAAGTGCAGACCCGTCGTCGGCTCGTCGAGCACGTAGACCGTGCGGCCCGTCGAGCGCCGCTGCAGCTCGGTCGCGAGCTTGACGCGCTGCGCCTCGCCGCCCGACAGCGTCGGGGCCGGCTGGCCGAGGCGCACGTAGCCGAGGCCGACGTCCACGAGCGTGCGCAGGTGCCGGGAGATCGACGGGACGGCGGCGAAGAACTCCGCGGCCTCCTCGATCGGCATCGCGAGGACGTCGGCGACGGTCTTGCCCTTGAAGTGCACCTCGAGCGTCTCGCGGTTGTACCGCGCGCCGTGGCAGACCTCGCACGGCACGTAGACGTCGGGCAGGAAGTTCATCTCGATCTTCAGCGTGCCGTCGCCCGAGCACGCCTCGCAGCGCCCGCCCTTGACGTTGAACGAGAACCGCCCCGGGGTGTACCCGCGGACCTTGGCCTCGGTCGTCTCGGCGAACAGCTTGCGGACGTGGTCCCACACGCCGGTGTACGTCGCGGGGTTGGACCGCGGGGTGCGCCCGATCGGCCCCTGGTCGACGTGCACGACCTTGTCGAGATGCTCGAGCCCGGTCACCCGCTTGTGCCGGCCGGCGACCTGGCGTGCGCCGTTGAGCTCGTTCGCCATGACAGTGTAGAGGATCGAGTTGACGAGCGTCGACTTGCCCGAGCCCGAGACGCCGGTGACGGCCGTGAGGGTCCCGAGCGGGAACGAGACGTCGATGCCGGTCAGGTTGTGCTCGCGCGCCCCCACGACCGTGACCTTGCGCTTGGGGTCGACCTTGCGGCGCGTGGCCGGCATCGGGATCGAGCGACGGCCGGACAGGTAGGCGCCCGTGACCGACTCGGGCGACGCCAGGAGCCCCTCGAGGTCGCCCGAGTGCACGACGCGGCCGCCGTGCTCGCCCGCGCCCGGGCCGATGTCGACGATCCAGTCGGCCGTGCGGATGGTGTCCTCGTCGTGCTCGACGACGATCAGCGTGTTGCCGAGGTCGCGCAGGCGCGTGAGCGTGTCGATGAGGCGGCGGTTGTCGCGCTGGTGCAGCCCGATGCTCGGCTCGTCCAGGACGTACAGCACGCCCACGAGACCCGAGCCGATCTGCGTCGCGAGGCGGATGCGCTGGGCCTCACCGCCCGAGAGCGTCGCCGCGGGGCGCATGAGCGAGAGGTAGTCGAGGCCGACGTCGAGCAGGAAGCCGAGCCGGGCCTGGATCTCCTTGAGCACCTGCGTCGCGATCGCCGCCTCGCGCTCGCTGAGCTGGAGCGCGTCGAGGAAGTCGCGCGCCTCGCGGATCGGCAGCGCGCAGACCTCGGCGATCGAGTGGCCGCCGACCCGGACCGCGAGCACCTCCGGCTTGAGCCGCGCACCGTCGCACACGGGGCACGGGACCTCGCGCATGTAGGCCTCGTACTTCTCCTTGCTCCACTCCGACTCGGTCTCGGCGTAGCGCCGCTCGAGGAACGTCACGACGCCCTCGAACCCGGTCGAGTACTGCCGCTCACGGCCCCAGCGGTTGCGGTACTTGACGTGCACCTCGTGGTTCTCGCCGTACAGCACGGCCTTCTTCGCGCGCTCCGGCAGCGCCCGCCACGGGGCGTCCATCGAGAAGCCGAGGTCGCTCGCGAGCGCGGTCAGGACGCGCGTGAAGTACTCGCTCGAGACCTGGGACCAGGGCGCGACCGCGCCGTCGGCGAGCGACAGGTCCTCGTCGGGGATGACGAGGTCGGGGTCGACCTCGAGCCGCGAGCCGATGCCCGTGCACTCGGGGCACGCGCCGTAGGGGGCGTTGAACGAGAACGTGCGCGGCTCGATCTCCTCGAGCGTGAGCTGGTGGTCGTTCGGGCACGCCCGGTGCTCGGAGAACCGGCGCTCGCGCTCCGGGTCGTCCGCGCCGGCGTCGACCATCTCGGCGACGAGCAGGCCGCCCGCCAGGCCGAGGGCGGTCTCGACCGAGTCGGTGAGCCGGCGCTGCACGCCCTCACGCGCCACGAGGCGGTCGACGACCACCTCGATGTCGTGCTTGAGCTTCTTCTCGAGCGTCGGGGGGCTCGTGAGCTGGACGACCTCGCCGTCGACGCGGGCACGCGCGAAGCCCTTGGCCTGGAGCTCCTTGAACAGGTCCGCGTACTCGCCCTTGCGCCCGCGCACGACCGGCGCGAGGACCTGGTAGCGCGTCCCCTCGGGGAGCTCGAGCAGGCGGTCGACGATCTGCTGGGGCGTCTGCGCGGTGACCCGCTCGCCGCACACCGGGCAGTGCTGGGTCCCGGCGCGGGCGAACAGCAGGCGCAGGTAGTCGTAGACCTCGGTGATCGTGCCGACGGTCGACCGAGGGTTGCGGTTGGTCGACTTCTGGTCGATCGAGACCGCGGGCGAGAGGCCCTCGATGAAGTCGACGTCGGGCTTGTCCATCTGCCCGAGGAACTGCCGCGCGTACGCCGAGAGGGACTCGACGTAGCGTCGCTGACCCTCGGCGAAGATCGTGTCGAACGCGAGCGACGACTTGCCCGAGCCGGAGAGCCCGGTGAAGACGATGAGGCTGTCCCGCGGGAGGTCGAGGTCGACGTTGCGGAGGTTGTGCTCGCGGGCCCCCTGGACCACCAGACGATCATTCACCCCGACATGCTACGTCGACCCTCCGACATGCCGCACAGGTGTTCGAACGGAACGTGACCAGCGCCACGCCGCCGGCGCCCGCAGGTGCCCGGCGGGTGCCCGGCGCGCACCTCGCCGATGATGGACGGATGCGCCCCCACACTCCCCCGCCGATCGGTGACTACGCGGTCCTCGGCGACGGGCACACCGCCGCGCTCGTGTCCCGCCGCGGCTCCGTCGACTGGCTCTGCCTGCCCCGGTTCGACTCGCCCGCGTCGTTCGCCGCGCTGCTCGGCACGCGCGAGCACGGGCGGTGGCTGCTCACCGTGCCCGACGCGACCGAGGTGTCCCGCACCTACGTCGAGGACTCCTTCGTCCTGCGGACGACGTACACCTCCCCCACGGGCACCGCGGTCGTGACGGACGCCATGCCCGTCGGTGACGGCCGGGCCGACCTCGTCCGGCGCGTCGAGTGCACCGCAGGCACGGTGGCGGTCGAGCACGAGTGGGTCGTGCGGTTCGGCTACGGCGCGATCGTGCCGTGGGTGCACCACGTCCACGACGTCAACGGCGTCGAGGGCATCCAGGCCGTCGCCGGACCCGACTCGCTCCTCCTGCGCGGGGACCGCCTGCCGGTGCCGCACGGTCGGGTGCACCGCGACGAGTTCGAGCTCGCCGCCGGCGAGAGCGTCGAGCTCGCCGTCACCTGGACGCGCTCGTGGGACGAGGTGCCCCGGCGCCTGACGATCCCCGACCGGGTCGACGCGACGCTCGGCGCGTGGGGCGAGTGGGCGCGGCGCTGCGACTACACCGGCTCCTACCGCCCGCAGGTGGTCCGCTCGCTGCTCGTGCTGCGCCTGCTGACGCACGCCGAGACCGGCGGCATCGTCGCGGCGCCGACCACATCGCTGCCCGAGGACTTCGGCGGCGAGCGGAACTGGGACTACCGGTTCTGCTGGCTGCGGGACGCCGCGATGACGCTCGAGGCGCTGCTCGAGCACGGCTACCGCGACGAGGCGACCGCGTGGCGCGGCTGGCTCCTGCGGGCCGTCGCCGGCGACCCCGCGGACCTGCAGATCATGTACGGCGTCGACGGCGGGCGCGACCTGCCGGAGCGCACGCTCGACCACCTGCCCGGCTACGCGGGCTCACGCCCGGTCCGGATCGGCAACGCGGCCGTCGGGCAGACCCAGAACGACGTGCTGGGCGAGGTGATGTGCGCGCTGCACGAGGCGCGCGCGGGCGGGCTCGCCGAGTCGGACGACTCGTGGGCGATGCAGCGGCACCTCGTCCGGGACCTCATCACGAGCTGGCGCGAGCCGGACCGCGGCATCTGGGAGGTCCGCGGCGAGCCGCGCCACTTCACGCACTCGAAGGTCATGTCGTGGGCCGCGCTCGACCGTGCCGTGCGGGCCGTCGAGGACCACGGCCTGCCGGGTCCCGTCGACGAGTGGCGCCGCGAGCGGGACGCCGTGCACGCGGACGTGCTCGAGCACGGCTGGGACGAGGAGCTCGGGACGTTCGTGCAGCACTACGGCGCGACCCACACCGACGCGGCGCTGCTCCAGATGCTCCAGGTCGGGTTCCTGCCCCCGGACGACCCGCGCATGGTCTCGACCGTGGCCGCGATCCGGCGCGAGCTCGAGGTCGCGCCCGGGTTCCTGCTCCGCTACCGCGCCGAGCGCACCGACGACGGCCTGGCCGGCAGCGAGCACCCGTTCCTGGCGTGCTCGTTCTGGCTGGCCGACGCGCTCGCCCGGCAGGGCGACGTCGCCGGGGCGAGCGCCGCGCTCGACACCCTCACGGCGCTCGGCGGCGAGCTCGGCCTGCTCGCGGAGGAGTACGACCCGGTCGACGGGCGCATGGCCGGCAACTACCCGCAGGCGCTCTCGCACCTGGCCCTCGTGCGCGCCGTCCGCAGCCACGACCGAGCGCTCTCCGGCGCGGAGCTGCAGCCGGTCGGCACCACCCTCGACGGTGCGTCGTGACCTACACCGGCGACGTGCGTCCCGGCGGCCCCGCCGACGTGCGGGAGCTCGACGAGGTCGTGCTCCGCAAGCTCGCCGTCGGGCCGATGGCCAACAACGCCTACCTGCTCACGTGCCGCCGCAGCGGTGCGCAGCTCCTCGTCGACGCCGCCGACGAGCCCGCGCGGCTTGCCGAGCTGCTGCACGACGTCTCCGCGGCGTCGCGGCTCGACCTCGTCGTGACCACGCACCAGCACGCGGACCACCACCGTGCGCTCGCGTCGGTCGTCGCGCTCACGGGCGCACCGGTGGCCGCCGGGGACGCCGACGCCGACGCGATCACGGCCGCGACGGGGGTCGCCGTGCAGTGCCGGCTCCGGCACGGCGACACGCTCACGGTCGGCCACCTCGTCCTCGAGGTCGTCGCGCTGCGCGGGCACACCCCCGGCTCCGTCGCGCTCGCCTACCGCGAGCCGGAGCACGTGCACGCCGAGGGCGCCGTCCCCGGCCGGGTGCACCTGCTCACCGGCGACTCGCTCTTCCCCGGCGGCGTGGGCGCGACGGGAGGGGACGCCGCGCGCTTCACGGCGCTGCTGGGTGACGTCGTCGACCGCGTCTTCGACCGGTTCGGCGACGACACGTGGGTGTACCCGGGGCACGGCGCCGACACCACGCTGGGCGCCGAGCGACCGCACCTCGACGAGTGGCGCGCCCGCGGCTGGTGACGGGGCAGCCGTCCCCGCGGGGGTCGCCGCGCGTGGTGCGGTGCCGGGCGGACGTGCCGGGCGGACGTGCGAGGCGGAGCCCGCGCTCAGGCGCCGAGGACGTCCGGGTCCGGGCCGACGCGCTCGCCTCGGTCGAGCCCGGCGACGAGCCGGTAATCCTCGTCGGTGAGCTCGAAGCCGAAGACGTCGACGTTCTCCCGGATCCGCCCGGGCGTCACCGACTTCGGGATCGCGAGCGTGCCGAGGTCGAGGTGCCAGCGGAGCACCACCTGCGCGGGCGTCACGCGGTGGCGCCGGGCGACGGACACGATCACCGGGTCCTCGAGCACGCCGTTCCCGGCCCCGAGCGGCGCCCACGCCTGCGTCGCGACGCCCAGCCGCGCGTGGTGCTCGCGCAGGGCACGCTGCTGCAGGTACGGGTGCAGCTCGACCTGGTTGAGCACGGGCACGACACCCGAGTCCTCGATGATGCGGGTCAGGTGCGCGGGCTGGAAGTTCGAGACCCCGATCGAGCGCACGCGACCGTCCTCCCGGAGCCCGACGAGCGTCTGCCACGTCTCGACGTACAGGCCCCGGCCCGCGCACGGCCAGTGGATCAGGTACAGGTCCGGGGGGCCGACGTCGAGCCGCGCGACGGAGGCGTCGAACGCGCGCAGCGTGCGCTCGCGCCCCTGGTCGTCGTTCCACACCTTGGTGGTCACGTGGAGCTCCTCGCGCGGGATGCCCGACTCCCGCAGCGCGCGCCCGACGCCGACCTCGTTGCCGTAGAGCCTCGCGGTGTCCACGAGGCGGTACCCGGCGGCGAGCGCGGTCGCCACGGCGTCGCGCGCGCCCTCGTCGTCGACCTTGTACACCCCGAGCCCGAGCTGCGGGACCGCGGTCCCGTCGAGCAGCGCGACGTCCGGGACCGGGGGCTGCGTGGGAGCGCTCGTGGTCATCCCCGCACTCTCTCACCGGCCCCGGCGGCCCGCGAAGGCGGCCGGCGCCGTGCGGCAGGATGTCCGCATGTCGATCTTCGCCGTGCAGTACACCTATGACGAGCGCCGTGACCGGCAGGACGCCGTGCGCCCCGAGCACCGCACCTACCTGCGCGGGCTCGCGGAGCAGGGCACGCTGCTCGCCTCCGGGCCGTGGGCCGACGGCGCGCCGGGGGCGCTCCTCGTCTTCCGCACCGACGACGAGGCGACGCTCGACGCCCTGCTCGCCGCGGACCCGTTCGCGCGCGAGGGCCTCGTCGCGTCGACGACCGTGCGCGGCTGGAACGTCGTGATCGGCGGCTGGCCGGAGCCCGCACCCCTCTGACGGTCGTCGTCCACCGGTCGACGGACCCGACGGTGCGCGTGCACGCGGCGCGGGACCGCCCGGCGCCCGCCGTCGGCTACCGTCGGCGCGTGCGATCCCTCCGCAGCCCCGTCCGGCCCCGCCCGTGAGGACCGCCGCGGTGGTCGGCGGCGGTCCCGCGGGACTCGTCGCCGCGGAGGTGCTGGGCAGGGCGGGCGTGTCGGTCACCGTCTACGACCGCATGCCCTCGCCCGCGCGCAAGCTCCTGCTCGCCGGGCACGGCGGGCTCAACATCACGCACTCCGAGGGCCCCGAGCCCTTCCTCGCGCGGTACGGCAGCGCCTCCGAGCGGCTCGCGCCGGCGCTCCGGGCATTCGGCCCGCAGGACCTGCGCGACTGGTGCGCGGGCCTGGGTGAGCCGACGTTCGTCGGGTCGAGCGGGCGCGTGTTCCCGCGGTCGTTCCGCGCCACGCCGCTCGTCCGGGCGTGGCTGGTGCGCCTCGCCGACCTCGGGGTCCGGATCGAGCGGCGGCACCGGTGGACCGGCTGGGCCGAGCCGCCCGGCACCCTGCGCCTCGCGCGGGCGGACGGGTCGCAGACCGAGGTCACGAGCGACGTCACCCTCTTCGCGCTCGGCGGGGCGTCGTGGCCGCGCCTCGGCTCGGACGGCGGGTGGCTCGGCCCGTTCGTCGAGCGGGGGGTCGAGGTCGCACCGCTGCGGCCCGCCAACGTCGGGGTGCAGGTCGGCTGGACCGCCACGTTCGCGGACCGGTTCGCGGGGACCCCCCTCAAGCACGTGGCGCTGACGGTGCGCGGTGGGACACCGGGGGCCGGCCCGGCACGGACCGTGCCCGGAGGGACGCCGGCGGCCGGCCCGGCACGGACCGTGCGCGGTGACGCGATGGTGACCCGGAGCGGCCTCGAGGGCGGGCCCGTCTACGCGCTCGGGGCCGCGATCCGGGCGGCGCTCGACGCCGACGGGCGCGCGGTGCTGGACGTCGACCTGCGCCCCGACCACACGCTGCGCCAGCTCGCCGACCGGCTGCGGGAACGGCGGCGCCCCAAGGACTCCGGGACCACCTGGCTGCGCCGCGCGATCGGCCTCGACCCCGCGGCGATCTCGCTCGTCCGCGAGGCGGGCCGCGGTCCGCTGCCGACCGACGCGGACGCGGCCGCCACGCTGGTCAAGGCGGTGCCGGTCGAGGTGACGGGGACGATGCCGCTCGACCGCGCGATCTCGACCGCCGGCGGCATCGCGTGGGCCGAGGTCGACGGGTCGTTCATGCTGCACCGGATGCCGGGCACGTTCGTCGCGGGCGAGATGCTCGACTGGGAGGCGCCCACGGGCGGCTACCTGCTCCAGGCGTCGTTCAGCACCGGGGTCGCCGCCGCGCACGGGGCCCTCGCCTGGCTCGACGGCCGCACGACGGGCTGACCACGGCGGGTCAACGGCAGGCGGTCGACGGCAGGCGGTCGGCGCCGGGCGCGACGCGGACGCTGTCCCCCGCCGAGGGCGACGCCGCACCGGGCGCGTGATGGCGTCAGTCAGCGGACGGCGGGCAGACGCCGCGGCTCGAGCCGCTCCTCGACAGCCCGTCCGCCGTCCCGCCGCACGACGTACGCGCCCTGACCCGGCCGCTCGGAGACCGCCTCGACGAGCTCCGTGCCGCGGTACACGAGCCCGACGCCGTCGTCGGTGCAGTGCGTCGTCGGCAGCGTCCCGTCCGCGACGAGCGCGTGCACGAGCGGGCGGCGACGTGCCTCGGAGTCGTAGTGCACACCGTTGCCGTACGGCAGCAGCGCCAGGCCGTTCGTCACGGGCCGCAGCTCCGGACCGAACGAGTCGGTGGTGCCGCCGACGTACCAGCAGATGGACCCGGCGCTCACCCCGGCCAGCACCACGCCCGCCGCCCAGACGCGACGCAGGATCTCGTCGAGCCCGTGGACCCGCCAGACCGCGAGCAGGTTCGCGACCGAGCCGCCGCCGACCCAGACGACGTCCTGACTGAGGAGGTGGCCCTCGACGTCCTCGACGTTCGGCATCGAGAACAGCGTCAGGTGCGTGAGCTCGACGCCGGCGACGTGCGCCGCGTCCTGCAGGTCCGCCCGCCCCCACGCCTGGTCACCTCCCGCGGTGCCGAGGTGGCACACCCGCGGCCGTCCCGCCGGCCCTGCGAGGTCGATCGCGTGGTGGACGAGCGGCCCGAGCTCGAGCCGGGTGCGCCGACCCGCGACGTAGCCGCCCGAGGTCGCGACGATGGTGGGGGCGTCGGCAGTCATGGCGGAACGCTACCCAAGCGACGAGCGGCGCGTGCGCGGCGGACGACGCGACGCCCGGCCCCTCCCGCGGGTGCGGGCCGGGCCGGGCGCTGCGTGGTGCCCGCTGCGTGCGGGCGACGGTCTCAGCTCGCGGAGCTGGTGACCTCGGCCGGGTCCTCGTCGCCGCTCTCCGCAGCGGGACGGCCGCCCTCGCTGCGTGCGTCGTTGCGGGTCTTGAGGAGGCTCGCGATGGTCGCGACCGCGAGCGTCGCGAGGATGACCGAGAGCGAGAGCCACGTCGGGATCTCCGGCGCCCAGTGGAACGGCTCGCCGCCGTTGACGAACCCGAGCTCGTTCGTGTGCATCGCGTGGAGCACGAGCTTCACGCCGATGAAGCCGAGGATGACCGAGAGCCCCTGCGACAGGTACACGAGGCGCTCGAGCAAGCCGCCGAGCAGGAAGTAGAGCTGGCGCAGGCCGAGGAGGGCGAACGCGTTCGTCGTGAAGACCAGGTACGGCTCCTGCGTGAGGCCGTAGATCGCGGGGATCGAGTCGAGCGCGAAGAGGATGTCGGTGCTGCCGATCGCCGCCATCACGAGGAGCATCGGCGTGACGAGCCGCTTCCCGTCCACCACGACCGTCAGGCGGTCGCCGTGGTACTTCTCCGTCGTCGGCAGGACGCGCTTGAGCATGCGGACCGCGAGGCCGTCCTTCTCGTCGGCGGCCTCGTGCTCGACGTCGCCGTCGTGCTTCTCACGGGCGAGCTTGATCGCCGTGTAGATCAGGAAGCCGCCGAAGACGTAGAAGACCCACGACCACTCCTCGATCGCCGCGGCGCCGAGCAGGATGAACACCGTCCGGAGCACGAGCGCGATCACGACGCCCACGAGCAGGACCTTCTGCTGGTACGCCCGCGGCACCGCGAACTTGGTCATGATGATGAGGAAGACGAAGAGGTTGTCGACCGACAGGCTCTTCTCGGTCACGTACCCGGCGAAGTACTCGCCGCCGAACGTCCAGCCGGACACCACGCCGACGCCGACCCCGAACACGATGGCGATCGCGACGTAGAAGATCGACCACGTCGCGGACTCGCGGAAGGTCGGCTCGTGCGGCTTGCGCACGTGGGCGAAGAAGTCGAAGAGGATCATGCCGACGACGAGGGCGGTCGTCGCGCCCCAGACCCACAGGGGAACAGACACAGGTACACCTCCGGTACACAGCGAGTACCGGAGGTCTCTCCCTGCCCTGACGCTCGGCGTCCGGACCGACGCGACCGGGCCGACTACGGAGTCGACCGTGATGACGAGCGCGTCGTGGCGGGATACTCCCCTCCAACGCGACCGAGCATAGGTCATGAACCGCGGGCGGCGCGCGCCCAGGACAAGGGGCCTACGTCACAGGCGCGGTGCGCCCGCTCCGTCGTCACCCCTCCGGAACCCTCGCGACAGAGGTCGGGTGCACGGCGACGACGGCGCCCGGAACCCGCTGGTGTCGCGCACCGCCCGGGGTCAGGCGGTCGCGGCCTGCATCTGCCGGAGCTCGCGCTTCAGCCCCGAGATCTCGTCGCGCAGCCGTCCGGCGAGCTCGAACTGCAGCTCCCCCGCCGCGGCGTGCATCTGGTCCGTCAGCTCCTGGATCAGGTCCGCGAGCTCGCTCGCCGCGGCGCCCGTGAGCTTCGTGCGCTCGGTGCGGGTCCCGGCCTTGGAGCCGAGCCCCGGGACGGGGGCCTTGCCGCGGCTCGACTGCCGGCCCGCGCCGCCGAGGAGCTCGGCGGTGTCCGCGTCCTCGCGCGCGAGCAGGTCGGTGATGTCGCCGATCTTCTTGCGCAGCGGGGTCGGGTCGATGCCGTGCTCGAGGTTGTAGGCGACCTGCTTGGCACGGCGGCGCGTCGTCTCGTCGATCGCGAGCGCCATGCCGTCGGTGATCCGGTCGGCGTACATGTGCACCTGGCCGGAGACGTTACGGGCCGCACGGCCGATCGTCTGGATCAACGAGGTCCCCGACCGCAGGAAGCCCTCCTTGTCGGCGTCGAGGATCGCGACGAGCGACACCTCGGGCAGGTCGAGGCCCTCGCGCAGCAGGTTGATGCCGACGAGCACGTCGAACTCGCCCATGCGCAGCTCGCGGAGCAGCTCGACGCGGCGCAGCGTGTCGACCTCCGAGTGCAGGTAGCGCACCCGGACGCCCTTCTCCAGGAGGTAGTCGGTCAGGTCCTCCGACATCTTCTTGGTCAGGGTCGTGACGAGCACGCGCTCGTTGCGGTCGGCGCGCTCGCGGATCTCGTGGAGCAGGTCGTCGATCTGGCCCTGGGTCGGCTTGACGACGATCTCCGGGTCGACGAGCCCCGTCGGGCGGATGATCTGCTCGACGACGCCGTCGGACATCGACAGCTCGTAGTTCCCCGGCGTCGCGGACAGGTAGACCGTCTGCCCGATGCGGTCGACGAACTCCTCCCAGCGCAGCGGCCGGTTGTCCATCGCGGACGGCAGGCGGAACCCGTGGTCGACGAGGTTCCGCTTGCGCGACATGTCGCCCTCGTACATCGCACCGATCTGCGGGACGGTCACGTGGGACTCGTCGATGACGAGCAGGAAGTCCTCGGGGAAGTAGTCGATGAGCGTGTGCGGCGCGGTGCCGGCCTCGCGGCCGTCGATGTGCCGGGAGTAGTTCTCGATGCCCGAGCACGAGCCGATCTGCCGCATCATCTCGATGTCGTAGGTCGTGCGCATGCGCAGCCGCTGCGCCTCGAGGAGCTTGTTCTGCCGCTCGAGGTCCGCGAGCCGCCACTCGAGCTCGGCCTCGATGCCGGCGATCGCGCGCTCCATGCGCTCGGGTCCCGCGACGTAGTGCGTCGCGGGGAAGAGGTGCACCTGCTGCTCCTCGCGGACGACGTCACCCGTGAGCGGGTGCAGCGTCTGGATCGCCTCGATCTCGTCGCCGAAGAACTCGATGCGGATCGCGAGCTCCTCGTACACCGGGATGATCTCGACCGTGTCCCCGCGGACGCGGAACGTGCCGCGCGTGAACGCCATGTCGTTGCGCGTGTACTGCATCCCGACGAACCGGCGCAGCATCTGGTCGCGGTCCACCTGGTCGCCCACGGAGAGCTGGACCATCCGGTCGACGTACTCCTGCGGCGTGCCCAGGCCGTAGATGCACGACACCGAGGCGACCACGACGACGTCGCGCCGCGTGAGCAGCGAGCTCGTGGCCGAGTGCCGCAGCCGCTCGACCTCGTCGTTGATCGACGAGTCCTTCTCGATGTACGTGTCCGTCTGCGCGATGTACGCCTCGGGCTGGTAGTAGTCGTAGTACGAGACGAAGTACTCGACCGCGTTGTTGGGCAGCAGCTCGCGGAACTCGGTCGCGAGCTGCGCCGCGAGCGTCTTGTTGGGCGCCATGACGAGCGTGGGGCGCTGGAGCTCCTCGATGAGCCACGCGGTCGTCGCGGACTTGCCGGTCCCCGTGGCGCCCAGCAGCGTCACGTCCTTCTCCCCCGCGCGCACCCGCTTGGCGAGGTCGGCGATGGCGGTGGGCTGGTCGCCCGACGGCGTGTACTCCGACACCACCTGGAACGGGGCGACGGTCCGCTGCAGATCGGTCACGGGGCGCATGTCTCTACGCTACGTGCCGCCACCCACACGCACCCTCGCCGGGGCCGCTCGTTCGCCGAGGGCGCGACGCGACGGCGGGCACCACCCGTCGGCGGCCGGCGCACCTCCGGCCCGGTGGTCCGGTCGCGCCGTGCAGCGTCCCCGCCGTCGGCCACCGTCCGCGCGCCGGCCCGGCCCCGCCGCACGCGTCAGCCGAGCGACCCTGCCGTCACCCGCACGTCGGTCGTCGTCACGAGCGCGGCCCGCAGCACCGCGAGCAGCCCGCGCGTGGCCACGTCGACCCCGAGGGCGGGCTCCCCCGCGCCGACCTGCTCCGGCAGCCGCGGCACGTGCACGAACCCGCTGCGCACGCCGTCCCGACCGTGCAGCAGGTGCTGCAGCGCGTAGAACGTCGCGTTGCACACGTACGTCCCCGCCGTCCCCGACACCTCGGCGGGCGCGCCGGCCTCGCGTGCGGCCGCCCAGCACGCCTTGACGGGCAGCGTCGAGAAGAACGCGGCAGGCGCCCCGGCGATCACGGGCGCGTCGACGGGTGCCGAGCCGTCGGCGTCGGGGATCCGCGCGTCGATCACGTTGACCGCGACGCGCTCCATCCCCACGGCCGCCCGCCCGCCGGCCTCCCCGGTGCACACCACGACGTCCGGGGCGAGCTCCGCGACCGCTGTGCGCAGCTCCTGGCGCGCCCGTCGGAACGACACCGGCAGCACCCGGACCGCGAGCGTCGCCGGGCCGTCCCACGCCGCCTCGACCCGCCGCCCGGCTTCCAGCGACGCGTTGACGGCCTGCCCGTCGAACGGCTCGAACGCCGTGAGGAGGACCGTGGTCACCGCACCTCCGCGGCGAGCTCCTCGGCCCGCTCGGCGGCGAGCCGGCCCCAGAGCGCGTCGACCTGGGCGCGCAGGTCTGCGTCCGTCCCGGTGCCGTCCAGGACGACGTCGGCGGCGGCGGCGCGTGTCTCGTCGGTCGTCTGCGCGGCGATGCGGCGCTCGGCCTCGTCGCGGTCCAGCCCCCGGCCCTCGACGAGCCGCTCGAGGCGCTGCTCCACCGGCGCGTGCACCACGACGAGCACGTGGAACTCGTCGCCGCGTCCGGTCTCGACGAGCAGCGGGATGTCGTGCACCACGACCGCGCCGGCGTCCGCGGTCGCGGCCGCCGCCTCGCGCTCGGCGGCGAGCCGGCGCACGACGGGGTGGATGATCGCGTTGAGCCGCTCGAGCGCGGCGGGGTCCGTGAACACGAGCCCGGCAAGCGCAGCACGGTCGAGCGCACCGTCCGCGTCGATCACGCCGGGGCCGAACGCGTCCGCGACCTCCTCGAGGCCCACCGAGCCGGGCTCGACCGCCTCGCGCGCGAGCTGGTCGTAGTCGATGACGACCGCCCCGAGCTCGGCGAGGCGACCCGCCGCCACCGACTTTCCTGCTGCGATCCCGCCGGTCAGTCCGATGCGTTGCATCCGACCATCCTGCCCGACGCGGAGGCGGACGCACGACGGGCCGGCCACCCGAAGGTGACCGGCCCGTCGTGGTGAGCCCCCGGAAGGGCTCGGTGGATCAGTTGCCCGTGAGCTTCTCGCGCAGAGCGGCGAGCGCCTCGTCGGACGCGAGCGTGCCGCCGATCTCCTCGACCGGGGCCGACGAGTAGGTGGACGCCGTCGCGCCGCCGGTGCTGCCACCGTCGCCGTTCGCTGCCTCCGCGTCGGCCTTGCTGGCCTCGGCGACCTGCTTGCGGTGCGCCTCCCAGCGCTCGTGGGCCTGCGCGTACTGCGCCTCCCACACCTCGCGCTGCGCCTCGAAGCCCTCGAGCCACTCGTTCGTGGTCGGGTCGAAGCCCTCGGGGTACTTGTAGTTGCCCTGCTCGTCGTACTCCGCCGCCATGCCGTACAGCGCGGGGTCGAAGTCGTCGCTGTTCGGGTCGACGCCCTCGTTCGCCTGCTTGAGCGACAGCGAGATACGGCGACGCTCGAGGTCGATGTCGATGACCTTGACGAAGACGTCGTCGCCGACCTGGACGACCTGCTCCGGGATCTCGACGTGGCGCACGGCCAGCTCCGAGATGTGCACGAGGCCCTCGATGCCGTCCTCGACGCGCACGAACGCACCGAACGGGACGAGCTTCGTGACCTTGCCGGGGACGACCTGACCGATGGCGTGCGTGCGGGCGAAGGCCTGCCACGGGTCCTCCTGCGTCGCCTTCAGCGACAGGGAGACGCGCTCGCGGTCGAAGTCGACGTCGAGAACCTCGACGGTGACCTCCTGGCCCACCTCGACGACCTCGGAGGGGTGGTCGATGTGCTTCCACGACAGCTCGGAGACGTGCACGAGCCCGTCGACGCCGCCGAGGTCCACGAACGCACCGAAGTTGACGATCGAGGAGACGACACCGGGGCGGACCTGGCCCTTCTGCAGCGTCTGCAGGAAGGTCGAGCGCACCTCGGACTGCGTCTGCTCGAGCCAGGCGCGGCGCGAGAGGACGACGTTGTTGCGGTTCTTGTCGAGCTCGATGATCTTGGCCTCGATCTCCTTGCCGACGTACGGCTGGAGGTCACGGACCCGACGCATCTCCACGAGCGAGGCGGGGAGGAACCCGCGCAGGCCGATGTCGAGGATGAGGCCACCCTTGACGACCTCGATGACGGTGCCGGTGACGACGCCGTCCTCCTCCTTGATCTTCTCGATCGTGCCCCACGCGCGCTCGTACTGCGCACGCTTCTTGGACAGGATCAGCCGACCTTCCTTGTCCTCCTTCTGGAGGACCAGGGCCTCGACCTCGTCGCCGACCTTGACGACCTCACCGGGGTCCACGTCGTGCTTGATGGACAGCTCACGGGAGGGGATGACGCCCTCGGTCTTGTAGCCGATGTCCAGGAGCACCTCGTCGCGGTCGACCTTGACGATGGTGCCCTCGACGATGTCGCCATCGTTGAAGTACTTGATGGTGGCGTCGATCGCGGCGAGGAAGTCCTCGGCCGAGCCGATGTCGTTGATCGCGACCTGCGGCGTGGCGGGCTTCGCGGGGGTGGAAATGCTCATGTAGGGATGGGCTCCGTTGCGGACAGGATGTAGGACGGACAGGGATGCTGCATGGTGTGCGGTGCCGACCGTCCCGAAAGGGGTTCACGGGCGGGATCCCTCCGGGACCCTCACGAGCAGACCGTCGCCAAGGCGCGCGGCACCGCCGTCTACCTTATCGGTCCCGCGTGGAGCGGGTCAAAGGCAGACGTGCCGATCTCAGGCCAGGGCGCGCGCCACCTGCAACAGCTCCGCGGGCACCTGCTTGACCTTGCCGGCGATCTCCGCGAGCGGCACGAGCACGACGTCCTCGCCTCGCAGCGCCGTCATCATGCCCGTCTCGCCCCGGCTGATCGCGTCGATGGCCGCGGTGCCGAACCGGCTGCCGAGGATGCGGTCGTTGTGCGTCGGGATGCCACCCCGCTGGACGTGCCCGAGCACCGTCACGCGCGTGTCGAACCCGGTGCGCTCCTCGATCTCGACCTTGATGCGCTCGCTGATCGCGCCCGCGACGATCTCACCGAACTTCCCGACCGGCGCCTCGTAGGACATCGCGCTGCCCTGGAGCGGAACGGCGCCCTCGGCGACCACGATGATCGAGAAGCTCGCGTGTGCGCGGTGGCGGTGCTTGAGGAACTTCACGATCTTCTCGATGTCGAACGGCTCCTCGGGAGCGAGGACGAGCTCCGCCCCCGACGCGATCCCGGCGGTCGCGGCGATCCAGCCGGCGTGGCGGCCCATGACCTCGACGAGCATCACGCGGTTGTGGCTCTCCGCGGTCGTGTGCACGCGGTCGAGTGCCTCGGTCGCGATGCCGACCGCGGTGTCGAACCCGATCGAGCGGTCGGTCCCCCACACGTCGTTGTCGATCGTCTTGGGGATCGCGACGATCCGGACGCCGGCCTCGGCGACCTTGCTCGCCGCGTGCAGCGTCCCGTCGCCGCCGATGCAGATCAGCGCCTCGATCCGCTCCGCCTCGAGGGTCGCGAGGACGCCGTCCATCCCGCCGTCCTTGGCGTGGGGGTGGTAGCGCGCGGTGCCGAGCAGTGTCCCGCCCTGCGTCAGCAGGTTGCGGATGTGCTGGCGGCCGAGGGGGAAGACGTCGCCGTCGACCACGCCGCGCCAGCCGTTGCGGAAGCCGATTATCGAGTGGCCGTACTCGCCCTCGCCCTGCTTGACGACGGCGCGGATCGCCGCGTTCAGTCCGGGGACGTCGCCGCCGCCCGTGAGCAGTCCGACTCGCACTGGGAACTCCTTGATCGCAGGGGGTGGGGGCGAGGGCGCGTCCTCGAGCTCCTCGTCCGCCAGCGTAGCCAGTGCGCCCGCCCCGGGACCGAGCCTTCCGTCCCAGGTGAGGCGGCGGTTCGGGCGGGCGTCAGCCGACGAGGCCGAGCTCGAGGTCCCGGCCCGGGATCGCCTCGAGGAGCGTGCGCGTGTACTCGGTCTGCGGGTCGTCGAACACGTCGTCCGCCGATCCTTGCTCGACGATGCGCCCGCGCTCCATGACGCACACGTGGTCCGCGACCTGCCGCACGACCGCGAGGTCGTGGCTGATGAACAGGTAGCTCAGCCCGAGGCGCTGCTGCAGCTCCGCGAGCAGGCGCAGGATCTGCGACTGCACGATGACGTCGAGCGCCGAGACCGCCTCGTCGCACACCACCAGGTCCGGGTTGAGCGCGAGGGCCCGCGCGATCGCGACCCGCTGGCGCTGGCCGCCCGAGAGCTCGGCCGGGTAGCGCCGCAGGACGTCGGAGGGCAGCGCGACGTCGTCGAGCAGCTCCCGCACGCGCTGGCGCCGCTCGGTCGTCGAGCCGATGCCGTGCGCGCGCAGCGGCTCCTCGATGGTCCGGCCGATGGTGAACAGCGGGTCGAGCGAGGAGTACGGGTCCTGGAAGATCGGCTGCACCCGGCGGCGGAACGCGACCTCGGCCGTGCGGTCGGCGCCGCCGACGGCCTCGCCGTCGAAGCGGATCACGCCGGACGTCGGCTTCACGAGGTCGAGCATCATCTTCGCGACGGTCGACTTGCCCGAGCCCGACTCCCCCACGACGGCGACCGTGCGCCCGCGCGGGATCACGAAGCTCACGTCGTCGACCGCCGTGAAGCTCTCCGAGCGCGAGAACAGCCGGCGCCCGCGCAGCCCGTAGACCTTGGTGACGTGGTCGACCTCGATGATGTGGTCGGCCTTCCCCGGAGCGGCGGCGGCTGCCACCGGTCCCGCGTCCTCGTCGCCGCGCGACACCGCGAGCAGGTCCGAGGTGTCGTCGACGCCCGCCGCCTTGGCGAGCTGGATGCGGCGCGACGCGAGCGACGGCGCGGCCGCGAGCAGCCGGCGCGTGTACTCGTGCTGCGGGTCGCGCAGCAGCTCCGCCGCGGGCCCGGTCTCGACGACCTTGCCCCGGTACATCACGACGATGCGGTGCGCGCGCTCCGCGGCGAGCCCCAGGTCGTGCGTGATGAGCAGCACCGACGTGCCGAGCTGGTCCGTGAGCTGGGTCAGGCGGTCGAGGATCGTGCGCTGCACCGTGACGTCGAGGGCCGACGTCGGCTCGTCGGCGATGAGCAGGCGCGGACGGCACGCGAGGCCCATCGCGATGAGCGCGCGCTGGCGCATGCCGCCCGAGAACTCGTGCGGGTACTGCTCGGCGCGGCGTGCGGCGTCGGGCAGCCCGGCCTCCTCGAGCAGCTCGACGGTGCGCGCCCGGGCCGCGCGGCCCTTCGCGACCCCGTTGTCCTCGAGCGCCTCCGCGATCTGCGACCCGACGCGGCGCACCGGGTTCAGGTTCGACATCGGGTCCTGCGGCACCATGCCGATCTCGCTGCCGCGCAGCCGGGCGATCTCGCCGGGTCCCATGGCTGCGACGTCGCGCCCGTCGAACAGGATGCGGCCGCCGGTCACGGCGCCGTTCTGCGCGAGCAGCCCGATCACCGCCGCGGCGGTGGTCGACTTGCCCGAGCCGGACTCGCCGACGATCGCGACGGTCTCGCCCGCGCGCACGTCGAAGTTCACGCCCGAGACGGCGACCGAGCGACCCGAGTCGGTCGTGAAGGTGACCTCGAGGTCCTGGATGCTGAGCAGCGGCGCGGCCGCGGCCGCACCTGCGGGGGTGGGAACGGTCATGGTCGTCACCTCTTCCTCGAGCGGGGGTCGAGCGCCTCGCGCAGCGCCTCGCCGAACAGCGTGAAGCCGAGCGCGGTCACCGCGATGCAGGCGCCGGGCCACAGGGCCAGCCGTGGGGCGACCTCGAGCTCGTTCTGCGCGGCGGTGAGCATGCGGCCCCACTCGGCGGTCGTCGGCGCGCCGCCGCCGAGGCCGAGGAACGACAGCGCCGCCGCCTCGATGACCGCGGTCGCGAGCATGAGCGTCGCCTGCACGATCACGGGCGAGACGCTGTTGGGCAGCACGTGGTTCATGGTCACGGTGCGCCGGCTCAGCCCGAGCGAGCTCGCGGCGAGCACGTAGTCCTGCCCGCGCTGCGCGAGCATCGACCCGCGCAGGAGCCGGGCGAAGATCGGCACCTGCACGACGCCGATCGCGATGATGACGCTCGTCGACGTCTGCCCGATCACCGCGGCGATCGACACCGCGAGCAGCAGGCTCGGCACCGAGAGCATGAGGTCGACCGCGCGCATCGTGAACGCGTCGACCCAGCCACCGAACGCGCCGGCGACGAGGCCGAGCAGCATGCCGCCGAGCAGCCCGACGAGCGTCGAGAGCACGCCGACCAGCAGGGACGCGCGTGCGCCCCACACGAGCTGCGAGAACAGGTCGGCGCCGTACCGGTCGAGCCCGAGCGGGAACTCGTCGGACGGTCCGGGGATGAACGTCGGGCGCACCTCGGCGCGGCCGGGCAGCTCCCCCGCGCCGTAGTTCGCGATGAGCGGCGCGAACGCCGCGACGAGCACGAACGCCAGCACGATCGCCGCTCCGGCGATGGCCCCGGGGTTGCGCCGCAGCCGCCGGAACGCGACGCGCCACAGCGACGCGCCGACGTCGTCGGCGTCCGCACCGGCGCGCGGGTCGCCCGCCGACGGGGCCGTGGTCAGGTCCGCCTCGGTCATCGGGTCCTCATCCTCGGGTCGATCAGGCCGTAGGACACGTCCACGGCGAGGTTCGCGAGCGCGTACACCACCGCGATGATGAGCACGAAGCCCTGGAGCACCGCGTAGTCGAGGTTGAAGATCGCCTCGGCGAGGAAGCTGCCGATGCCCGGGTAGGCGAACACCGTCTCGGTGAGCACCGCCCCGGAGAGCAGCAGGCCGACCTGGAGGCCGATCGTCGTCGACACCGGGAGCATCGCGTTGCGCAGGATCACGCGGCTGCGCAGCCGCGTGCGCCGCAGGCCCTTGGCCCGCGCGGTGCGCACGTAGTCGGCGTTCTGCACCTCGATCACCGAGGCGCGCGTGATGCGGGCGATGATCGCGAGCGGGATCGACCCGAGCGCGACCGCCGGGAGCACGAGGTGCACGAAGGCGTCCCAGCTCGCGTCCCACTCGCGCGTGAGGAGCCCGTCGAGCACGTAGAAGCCGGTGGGGTGCGTGGCGACCATCGACGGGTCCTGCCGGCCCGCGGACGGGAACCAGCCGAGCTGGACGGCGAAGAGCCACTTGAGCAGGAACGCCAGGAAGAACACCGGGATCGTCACGCCGACGAGCGAGGCCACGACCGTCGCGTGGTCGGTGAGCCAGCCCTGGCGCCGCGCCGCGACGTACCCCAGCGGGATGCCGATGCCGATCGCGATGACGAGCGCCAGGACCGTCAGCTCGACGGTCGCCGGGAACCGGTTGAGGAACTCCTCGAGCACGGGCCGGTTGGTGCGCGTCGACGTGCCGAAGTTGCCCGTCGCGAGCTGGCCGACGTACTTGAGGTACTGCTGCAGGAGCGGTTGGTCGAAGCCGTAGAGGCGGTTGATGCGCTCGACGGCCTCGGGGGTGGCGCGCTCCCCCAGGAGGGCCGTTGCCGGGCCTCCTGGGAGAGCGCGGACCCACAGGAACAGCAGGACCGACAGTCCGAGCAGGGTGGGGACGAGGAGTGCGATCCTCTGCAGGACAAGTCGGATCATCGAGCCTGCACGCCCTCAGTCCTCGATGGTGATGACGTTGTAGACCTCGTCCTGGACCGGCGACGCCGGGTACCCCTGGATCTCGGGCTTGAACGCCAGCGACGGGACGGGGTGCGCGAGCGGGACGCCCGGCAGGAGGTCCATGATCTGGGCGTTGACCTCCTCGTAGGCGGCCTTCTGCTCCTCGGCGCTCGGCTGGTACCGCGCGTCGCCCAGGGCCTGGAACAGCTCCGGGTTGTCGAAGCCCCACTCGTTCGACTTCGCGCCGAAGAAGACGCCGACGAAGTTGTAGGTGTCGTTGTAGTCACCCGTCCAGCCGAGCAGGTGGATGCCGTGGTCGGGCGTGCCCTGCATGCGGTCGAGGTAGTCGGGGCTCCACGGCTCCGGGACCGGGTTCACGGTGATCCCGACGGCCTCGAGGTCGGCCGAGATCGCGGTGAAGACCTGCTCCGGCGTCGGCATGTACGGCCGCGACACGTTCGTCGGGTAGTTGAAGTCGATCGTGAGGTTCGACTTGCCGGCCTCGGCGAGCAGCGACTTGGCCTTCTCGGGGTCGTAGTCGTACGTCGCGACGTCCGGGTTCCAGCCCGCGACGCTCGGCGGCACGAAGTTGGTCGCGACCTCGGTGCCCTCGGGCAGCGTCTGCGCGACCAGCGACTCCTTGTTGATCGCGTGCGCGATCGCCTGGCGGACCTTGAGGTCCGCGAGGTCCGGGTTCGCCTGGTTCATCGCGAGGTACAGGATGTTGAACGGGTCGCGGTTGACGATCTGGAAGCCGGCCTCCTCCAGCGCGTCCACGTCGGCCGGGCCGACGAGGTCGTAGCCGTCGATGTCGCCGGCCTGCAGCGCCTGCCGGCGCGCGGTCGCGTCGGAGATCACGCTGAAGACGATGCGCTTGATCTGGCCCTGCTCGCCCCAGTAGTCCTCGTTGGCCGTGAGGACGACCTGCTCGCCCGGGCTCCACGAGTCGAAGACGTACGGGCCGGTGCCGGTCGGGTGCGCGGTCGCGTACTCGGGCAGCACGGGGGCGTCGCCCTCACCCGTCACGGCGTCGGCGTCGTACTCCTGCAGCGCCGTCGGCGACTGCATCGAGAACGACGGCAGCGACAGCGCCGAGACCAGCTCGGGCAGCGGGCTCCGGAGGTTGATGACGGCGGTCGTCTCGTCGGGAGCCTCGCAGCTCTCGTACTTCCCGGTGCCGTTGAGGCTCGGCGTGTCGCTCGTCGCGAACCCGCCGTTCACCTTCTGCCAGTAGTACGACAGGCTCTCGGACTGCAGGACGCCCGTGAAGTTGTTCCACCGCTCGAAGTTGAAGCAGACCGCCTCGGCGTTGAAGTCGGTGCCGTCGTGGAACTTCACACCCTCCTTGAGCTGGAAGGTGTACTGCAGGCCGTCCTCGCTCGTCTCCCAGGACTCCGCGAGCAGCGGGGCCGGGTCGGGCGTGCCCGGCTCGGTGCCCACGAGACCCTCGAAGATCTGGCGCCCGACGCGGAACGACTCGCCGTCGTTGGCGAAGGCCGGGTCGAGCGACGCGGGGTCGGCCGACGCTGCGAAGATGAAGGTGTCCCGCGCGCCGTCCGACGTCTCCTCGGCGGTGCCCCCGCCGTCGCGGTCACTCGCCGCACATCCGGTCAGAACGAGGCCCACGGCCACGCTCGACGCTGCGAACCTCAGGAAGGTCCTCACACGATCACCTCTCGTCGACGGTCCGCCGGGGCACACGTGCGCCCCGGCGGGAAGGCCCCGACCGTAGGTGCAGGTGGTCACGCGGATGTTACGCACCGGTATCCAACTAGGACCCACAGAAAGTACCTCAGCGAAGCATGAACTCCACACAGCCGGAGGATCCCCTCGCCGACGCCGGGTACCGGCACGTTCCCGACGAGGCCGGTGGGCGGGCCGGGCGCACGTGGTGGGACGCCAACGCCCCCGAGTACCTCGCCGAGCACGGGGACTTCCTCGGCACCGCCGATTTCTGCTGGTGCCCGGAGGGCGTCCGCGAGGCCGACGCCGGCCTGCTGGGCGACCTGACCGGCGCGCGCGTGCTCGAGGTCGGCGCCGGCGCGGCGCAGTGCTCCCGGTGGCTCGCCGCCCGCGGGGTCGAGGTCGTCGCGACCGACGTCGCGCACGGCATGCTCGCCGCGGGAGCGGCGTACGACCGACCGGGGCACCCCGCGGCGCCGCTCGTGCAGGCCGACGCGCGCGCGCTGCCGTTCGCCGACGGGAGCTTCGACGTGGCGTTCACGGCGTTCGGCGCGATCCCGTTCGTGCCCGACGCGGTGAGTGTGCACCGGGAGGCGGCGCGCGTGCTGCGCCCCGGCGGGCGCTGGGTGTTCTCGGTCACCCACCCGCTGCGCTGGGCGTTCCCCGACGACCCCTCCGAGCACGGCCTGACCGCCTCGCGCTCGTACTTCGACCGGCGGCCCTACGTCGAGACCGGCGCGTCGGGCTCGGTGCTCTACGCGGAGTACCACCGCACGCTCGGGGACCACGTCGCCGACCTCGTGGCTGCCGGGTTCGTGCTCGAGCGCCTCGTCGAGCCCGAGTGGCCCGAGGGGCACGACCGCACGTGGGGCGGCTGGGGTCCGGTGCGCGGGGCGCTGCTGCCCGGGACGGCGATCTTCGTGACGCACCGCTGACCCGGCCGCCGGCCCGGCCCCCTGATCCGGCGCCGGCACGGCGAGGTCGCGGCACGGGGTGTCCCCGCACCGCGACCTCGGAACCGTGCTGCGCCGGCGGACCGGCGCGGTGCCGCTAGTGCACCGTCGCCTTCTCGGCGCCCGCCCCGGTGAGCGAGCGGACCTCCATCTCGGCGAACTTCTCCCGGTCCGGACGCTCCTTGCTCACCAGCGTCCCCACGATGCCGAGCAGGAACCCGAGCGGGATCGAGACGATTCCCGGGTTGTCCAGCGGGAAGAGGTGGAAGTCGACGGACGTGTCCCGGATCATCGACAGGCTCGCCCCGGTCGCGGGGTCCACCTTCCCGGACACGACCGGGGAGAACGCGATGAGCACGATGCAGGAGATGAGTCCGCCGTACATGCTCCACAGCGCCCCGGTGGTGTTGAACCGCTTCCAGAACAGCGAGTAGATGATCGTCGGCAGGTTCGCGCTGGCCGCGACCGCGAACGCAAGCGCGACGAGGAACGCCACGTTCTGCCCGTTGGCGAAGATGCCGCCGACGATCGCCAGGATGCCGATCACGACGACGGTGATCCGGGCGACCTTGACCTCGCCGTCGGGGTTGACCTCGCCGTGCTTGATCACCGACGCGTAGATGTCGTGCGCGAACGACGCCGCCGCCGTGATCGTCAGGCCCGCGACGACCGCGAGGATCGTCGCGAAGGCGACCGCCGAGATGATGCCGAGCAGCACCACGCCGCCGAGCTCGAACGCGAGCATCGGCGCCGCCGAGTTCACGCCGCCCGGAGCCGCCTTGATGGCCTCGGGCCCGACGAGGGCACCCGCGCCGTACCCGAGCACGAGGGTGAACAGGTAGAAGACGCCGATGAGCCAGATCGCCCAGACGACCGAGCGACGCGCCTCCTTGGCGGTCGGGACCGTGTAGAAGCGCATGAGCACGTGCGGGAGGCCCGCGGTGCCGAGCACGAGCGCGAGCGCGAGCGAGAGGAAGTTGAGCTTGCTCATGCCCGAGGCGCCGTACTGCTTGCCCGGCTCGATGAGCGCCTCGCCGCCCTCGCCCGCGGTGTCGACCGCGCCCTGGAGCAGCGCCGAGAGGTCGAAGCCGAACTTCGCGAGCACCCAGATCGTCATGATCCCGGCGCCCGCGATGAGCAGGATCGCCTTGATGATCTGCACCCAGGTGGTGCCCTTCATGCCGCCCACCAGGACGTACAGGATCATCAGCGCACCGACCACGGCGATCACGAGCCCCTGGCCCGCGACACCCTCGATCCCGAGCAGGAGCGCCACCAGGCCGCCCGCGCCCGCCATCTGCGCGAGCAGGTAGAAGAAGACGACCGCGAGGGTCGCGAGCGCCGCCGCCATCCGGACCGGGCGCTGGCGCAGCCGGAACGACAGGACGTCGGCCATCGTGAACCGGCCGGTGTTGCGCAGCAGCTCGGCGACGAGCAGGAGCGCGACGAGCCACGCGACCAGGAAGCCGATCGAGTACAGGAACCCGTCGTAGCCGTTGATCGCGATCGCGCCGCAGATGCCGAGGAAGCTCGCGGCCGACAGGTAGTCGCCCGCGATCGCGGTGCCGTTCTGCGGGCCGGTGAACGACCGCCCCGCGGCGTAGTAGTCGGCGGCGGTGCTGTTGTTCTTCGACGCCCGGAACACGATCACGAGCGTCACGACGACGAACGCCCCGAAGATCGCGATGTTGAGGACGGGGTCCCCGATCTGCTCGGTCTCGGCGGCGAGCACCGCGGAGCCCAGGACCGCGCTCATACGATCTCCCCGTCCTCGATGTGGCGGCGGAGCCGCTCGGCGACGGCGTCCTGCCGCTTGTTGGCCCAGCTCGCGTAGATCATCGTGATCGCGAAGGTCGAGACGAACTGGCCGAGGCCGAACAGCAGGCCGACCGTGATGTTGCCCGCGACGCGGATGCTCATGAAGTCGTGCGCGTAGGCGGCGAGGAGCACGTACAGCAGGTACCAGGCGAGGAAGAACGCCGTCATCGGGAACACGAAGTTCCGGAAGCGCCGGCGCAGCTGCTGGAACTCCTGGGAGTTCTGCACGCGTTCGTAGTCGGTCTCGGGATGCTCTACCACGTCGGCCATACGTCCTCCGAGGGGGTTCGGGAGTGGCCTCGTCGCCACCCGGCGACTACTGTGGCGTAGTTCACACCGGATTGCCAGCGATGTGGATACCGTTTTCGACGGCTCCGACCAGGCCAACGGCGCGCCGCTCCCCGGGCCCGGGAGGCGACGCGCCGTGTGGTCAGCGGTCGTGCGAGGGCGTCAGTGACCCGCCTCGTGCCAGCTCGTCCCGATGCCGACCGAGACGTCGAGCGGCACCGAGAGCTCGGCCGCCGAGCCCATCTGCGCGCGCACGAGGGCCTCGACCTCCTCGCGCTCCCCGGGCGCCACCTCGAGCACGAGCTCGTCGTGCACCTGCAGGAGCAGCCGCGACCCGAGCCCGCGCGCCGTGAGCTCGCGCTCCACCCCGAGCATCGCGACCTTGATGAGGTCCGCGGCGCTGCCCTGGATCGGGGCGTTGAGCGCCATGCGCTCGGCCATCTCGCGTCGCTGGCGGTTGTCGCTGGTGAGGTCCGGCAGGTAGCGGCGCCGGCCCATGATCGTCGCGGTGTACCCCGTCGCGCGGGCCACGTCCACGACCCCGGTCAGGTACTCGCGCACGCCGCCGAACCGCGAGAAGTAGTCCTCCATGAGCTTCGCGGCCTCGCCGACCTCGATGTTCAGCTGCTTCGACAGGCCGAAGGACGACAGCCCGTACGCGAGCCCGTAGCTCATCGCCTTGATCTTCGAGCGCATCGCGGGCGTGACCTCGTCGGTCGGCACGGAGAAGACCCGTGAGCCCACGTAGGAGTGCAGGTCCTCGCCCGAGCGGAACGCCTCGATGAGGCCCTCGTCGCCCGACAGGTGCGCCATGATGCGCATCTCGATCTGCGAGTAGTCGGCCGTGAGCAGCGTGTCGTACCCGGGCCCGACGACGAACGCGCGCCGGATCTGGCGGCCCGCCTCCGTGCGGATGGGGATGTTCTGCAGGTTCGGGTCGGTCGAGGACAGCCGGCCGGTCGCGGCGATCGTCTGCTGGAACGTCGTGTGGATGCGCCCGTCGTCGGCCACCGAGCGCAGCAGCCCCTCGACGGTCTGGCGCAGGCGGATCGCGTCGCGGTGCGCGAGCAGGTGCTCGAGGAACGGGTGCTGCGTGCGCTCGAACAGGTCCTGGAGCGCCGCAGCGTCCGTGGTGTAGCCGGTCTTGTTCTTCTTGGTCTTCGGCATCTGCAGCTGGTCGAAGAGCACCTCCTGGAGCTGCTTCGGGGAGCCCAGGTTCACCTCGCGGTCGATGACCGCGTACGCCTCGGCCGCCGCGTCCTTGACCGCGGCGTCGAACTCCGCCTCGAGCCCGGACAGGTAGCCGGTGTCGGCGGCGATGCCGCGGCGCTCCATGCGCACGAGCACGTCCTCGAGCGGGAGCTCGAGCTCGGCGAGCAGCGCGGCCGCACCCCGGTCGGCCAGCTCCCCGTGCAGCACCTCGGCGAGCTCGACGACCGCGGCCGCCTGCCCGGCCGACCTCTGGTTCTCGTCGGAGCCGTCGAGCTCGAGGTCGAACGCGCCCTGCGTGCCGGAGTCCGGGGACTCGGCGGCCGACAGCTCGCGCTTCAGGTAGCGCACGACGAGCGACGCGAGGTCGTACGCACGCTGGTCGGGGTGGCACAGGTACGCGGCGAGCTCCGTGTCGAACACGACCCCCGCGAGGTCGAAGCCGCGGCCGACGAGCGCGTGCCACGCGTTCTTCGCGGCGTGCACGGCCTTCTCGGCGTTCGGCTCCGCGAGCCACGCCGCGAGCGTCGCCTCGTCCGCCGGGTCCAGGGACGCCAGGTCGAGCGCGACGGCCGACGAGCCGGCGTCGGCGATCGCGACGCCCCACGCGTCCCCGCCCGACGGCCGCGCGCTCCCCCGGACGTCGAGGCCGAGCGTCCGGCCCGCGCGCTCGGCGAGCCACGCGGCGAGGCCCCCGGGCTCCAGCCGGTCGAGCGGCACCGCGTCGCCGGGCTCGACCGCCGGCGCAGCCTCGGGCAGGGACGCGAACAGCCGCTCGCGCAGCGCCGTGAACTGCAGCGAGTCGAACACCCGGTGCATCGCCTCGCGGTCCCACGGCTGCACCGCGAGGTCCTCGGGCCGCAGCGGGAGCTCGAGGTCCGTGAGCAGGTGGTTGAGCCGGCGGTTGACGATCACCTGGTCGAGGTGCGCGCGCAGGCTCTCCCCCGCCTTGCCGCCGATCTGGTCGACCGACGCGATGATCCCGTCCAGACCGCCGTACGCCGTGATCCACTTCGCGGCCGTCTTGGGGCCGACGCCGGGCACGCCCGGGAGGTTGTCGCTCGTCTCCCCCACGAGCGCGGCCAGGTCGGAGTACCGCTCCGGCCCGACGCCGTACTTCGCGAGGACCGCCTCGGGCGTCATGCGCGTGAGCTCGGACACACCGCGGATCGGGTAGAGCACCGTGACGGAGTCGTTGACGAGCTGGAACGAATCGCGGTCGCCCGAGCAGAGCAGGACTTCGATGCCGGCGGCGCGGGCCTGCGTGGCGAGCGTCGCCAGCACGTCGTCGGCCTCGTAGTTCTCCTTCTCGATCACGGGGACCCGCATCGTCGCGAGGATCTCCTTGATCAGCGGCACCTGACCCTGGAAGGGCTGCGGCGTCTCGTCGCGCGTGCCCTTGTACGCCGGGTACTGCTCGGTGCGGAACGTCGTGCGGCCCACGTCGAACGCGACGGCGAGGTGCGTCGGCGCCTCGTCCGCCAGGATCTTGGCGAGCATCGACGTGAAGCCGTAGACCGCGTTGGTCGTCTGGCCGCTCGTGGTCGAGAAGTTCTCGGCCGGCAGGGCGAAGAACGCGCGGAACGCCATCGAGTGCCCGTCGATGAGCAGCAGGCGCGGGGCGCCCGGCGCGGGGGCGAACGGGGGCGTGGAGGCGGCGAGGGCGCCGGCTGGCGATGCGTCGGTCACGGGTGCCAACCTATCGGGCATGACTGACGCCGGCCGCGAGCCGCAGCACCCCCCGACCTACCCGGGCACCCTGATCGAGCGCATGGGCATCGTGATCCAAGAGGTCGGACCGGACCGCGTCGTCGGCACGATGCCGGTCGAGGGCAACACCCAGCCGCAGGGGCTGCTGCACGGCGGGGCCTCGGCCGTGCTCGCCGAGACGCTCGGGTCGGTCGCGGCGAACGCGCACGCGGGCGAGGGCCGGATCGCGGTCGGGATCGAGCTCAGCGCGACGCACCACCGCTCCGCGCGCAGCGGGCTCGTGACGGGCACCGCGACCGCGGTGCACCTCGGGTCGACCCTCGCGACCTACGAGGTCGTCGTCGAGGACCCCGAGTCGCGCCGCGTCTGCACCGCGCGGCTGACCTGCATGCTCATCGCGGACCGCCGCGGCTGATCGGCGCCGGCCGCCGGGGGCACGAAGCGCACCTCGGCCGTCTCGGACCGGGCGGCGGCCCGGACCTGGCGGCGCCGCGCGATGAGGTCCTCCAGCCCGCGCGCCGCCCCGCGACGCACGACGGGCGCCCCCGCGGAGTCCCCCGCGAGCCGGCGCTGCAACGAGCTCGTGCTCACCACCCGGTACGCCGCCGCGGGCGCGAAGCCCAGCCGGGCGAAGAACCGGAGCATCCCGCGCGCACCCGGCAGCGGGGCCGCGTACACCTCGCTCGCGCCCGCCTCGGCGGCGAGCTCGAGCGCGCCCGACAGCAGCGCGTGGCCCAGGCCACGGCGGCGCGCCTCGGGCGCCACGTAGAGGGCCTCGAGCGTCAGGCTCGCCTCGTCGGTGAACGGGCTCGGGCCGACGAGGCGCCCGAGCAGCAGGCCGCTCGTGCGGCCGTCGAGCGCGCCCACCAGGACCTGCCCGCCCGGCGTCGCGAGCAGCGTGCCGATCTGCTGGCGGAGCCGCTCGCGGTCGTTGCTGCACAGCTGCGCGCCCACGGTCGACTCCGCGCGCGCGACGAGGCACAGGTCCACGATCTCGGGGAGGTCGCCCGGCTCTGCGGGGCGGACCTGGACACCAGGGCGCACGGGCGTCGGCCTCCTCACGGTGCTGGCGGGGTCGCGGGTGGGGGTTCCGGCGACCAGGGCGACGATGCCCCTCGATCATGGCAAAGCCTGCCGCGTCTGCCTAGTCCGGTTGGACGCCCGACCGGATGACGTCTGCGCGAACGTCCGAAAGGTCACACCGGATGGGGAAAGATGGTCGAATGGCGCTCGCACCACCGCGCGTCGTGTCACATGGCGGACACAAACCCCACCTAAGGTCCTGCCCACTTGGAGGACCGCGCCACCCGGCAACGTCGCCGGGAGAGATGCTCGCCCGACCCCTGATGCCAGAACACCACGGATGGAGGTCCCAGGTGCGCCGAGTCGCGACCACGGGCCGTTCCCAGCTCCGCGTGCGCCGCAGTCTCGCGCTCGCCATGCTCACCCTGCTCCTCACCTCGTTCGCCGTCCTGACGTCGTCAGGTCCCGCGACGGCCGCCGCCGCGCAGTGCGTCGCGGACCCGGCGACCGCGTGCGTCGGCGGCACGATCCGCACCGCGGCCGGCGAGCCCGCTGTCGGCGTGCAGCTCAGCGTCGACGGCCCCGGCGGCACCGTGGAGGCCGAGACCGGCGCCGACGGCCGCTGGTCCGCCGCCGTCACCACAGCCGGCGACTACACCGTCACCCTCGACGAGTCGACCCTCCCCACGGGCGAGCAGCTGCGCGACCCCGCGGGCAACCCCCGCACGGTCGTCGTCCGGCTGGGCTCGTCCGCGGGAGCCCTCTTCCCGCTCGGCGGAGCCGCCGCCGGCGGGACGGGCGGCGGGGACGAGGAGCCCGACCCCGGCGCGAGCGCCGCCCCCGGCACGAACGCCCCGTCCGGCGGCACCGCGGGCGGGATCACGGGCCAGCGCGTGCTCCAGCAGGCGGTCAGCGGGCTCGTCTTCGGGTTGCTGCTGGCGCTCGCGTCCGTCGGCCTGTCGCTGATCTACGGCACGACCGGGCTCAGCAACTTCGCCCACGGCGAGCAGGTGACGCTGGGGGCGCTCCTCGCCTACTTCGGCGTCCAGGTGCTCGGCCAGCCGCTCGTCGTCGCGGGCCTGTTCGCGGTCGCGGTCGGCGCGGCGTCCGGGTGGGCCCAGGACGCGGGGATCTGGCACAAGCTGCGGCAGCGCCGGCTCGGCGCGACGCAGCAGATGATCGTCACGATCGGCCTGTCGATGGTGCTGCAGTACGCCTTCCAGTACTTCGTGGGAGGTGGCCCGCTGCGCATCGTCCGGGAGAACCCGGTGCCGGTGCGGATCGGCCCGCTGCTGCTCAACCAGCAGTCGATCTTCTCGGCGCTCATCGCGATCGTGGCGATCGCGGCTGTCGGGTACTTCCTGCTCGGGACCCGCACGGGTCGGGCGACGCGCGCCGTCTCCGACAACCCCGCGCTCGCCGCGGCGTCGGGCATCTCGGTCGAGCGCATCGTGCGCATCGTCTGGACGCTCGGGGCCGGCCTGGCCGCGCTCGGCGGCGTGCTCCTGGGTCTCTACTTCAACGCGACCGCGTGGAACATGGGCGGGGCGATCCTGCTCCTCATGTTCGCCGCCGTGACGCTCGGCGGGCTCGGCACCGCGTTCGGCGCCCTCGTCGGCTCGGTCGTCATCGGGCTCGTCGTCGAGATGTCGACGCTCGTGATCCCGTCGGACATGCGCTACGCCGGGGCGCTCGTGATCCTCATCCTCGTCCTTCTCGTCCGACCCCAGGGCATCCTGGGCCGGGCTGAGCGCATCGGCTGACGGAGGCCTCCCCCATGGACTGGACCAGAATCCTGACCAACGTCGCGGGCGAGATCATCGCCCCGACCACGGCCGCCTACGCGCTCGCCGCGATCGGCCTCAACGTGCACTTCGGCATGACCGGGCTGCTGAACTTCGGCCAGGCCGGCTTCATGCTCATCGGCGCCTACGGCTTCGCGATCGCCTCGATGGCCGGCTGGCCGGTGTGGGCCTCCGTGCTCGTCGCCATGGCGTGCGCGGTCGTCTTCGCCCTCATCCTCGGCATCCCGACGCTCAAGCTCCGCGGCGACTACCTGTCGATCGTCACGATCGCCGCCGCGGAGATCGTCCGCCTCGTCGGGCGCTCGACGTCCCTCACGTGGCTCACGGGCGGCAACGCCGGCCTCGCCGGCGACAGCTTCAAGGGCTCGTTCCAGGAGCTGTCACCGCTGCCCGACGGCAACTTCGGCATCGGGCCGTGGGAGTACTCCAACAACCTGTCCAACAGCTGGTGGATCCGCATCGTGGGGTGGGCGCTCGTGGCGCTCGCGTGCCTGGCGATCTGGCTCTGGATGCGCAGCCCGTGGGGCCGCGTGCTCAAGGGCATCCGCGAGGACGAGGACGCCGTGCGCTCGCTCGGCAAGAACGTGTACTCGTACAAGATGCAGGCGCTCATCCTCGGCGGCACGTTCGGGGCCGTCGCCGGGATCGTCTACGCGCTGCCACGAGCGGTCCAACCGGACTCGATGGGACGCCCCATGACGTTCTACGTCTGGACGATCCTGCTGCTGGGCGGCGCCGCGACGGTCTTCGGACCCGTCCTCGGGTCGATCCTCCTCTGGACCACCCTCATGCTCATCAAGACGGTGCTGCGCGACGTCGTCCCCACGACCGTCATGCGCTCGGAGCAGATCGAGATGCTCGGCTGGGTCCTCGTCGGGCTCACGCTCATGCTGCTCGTGATCTTCCGACCACAAGGCATCCTCGGAGACCGCAAGGAGCTGGCGATCGATGTCCGCTGAGACCCCCACCCCCACCGTGCCCGCGGCGCCCGCCGCGAGCCGCAAGGCGCAGGTCGCGCGCGACCTCGCCGACGTCCCGCACACTCCGGGCGCACCGAAGCCCGACGCGATCCTGGTCGCGGAGAACGTGACCCGGACCTTCGGCGGCATGGCCGCCGTCGACGTCGACCACCTGCAGGTCCAGCGCGGCGCGATCACGGCGCTCATCGGACCCAACGGCGCCGGCAAGACGACCCTGTTCAACCTGCTCACGGGCTTCGACCGGCCGAACACCGGCACGTGGAGCTTCGAGGGCCGCTCGCTCGGGCGGGTGCCCGCGGGCAAGGTCGCGCGGGCCGGCATGGTGCGCACGTTCCAGCTCACCAAGGCGCTCTCGCGGATGACGGTCATCGAGAACATGCGCCTCGGGGCGACGCACCAGCCCGGGGAGAACCTCCTCACGGCGCTCGTCCCCCCGCTGTGGCGCAGCCGCGAGGCCGAGATCACCGCGCAGGCGGAGGAGCTGCTCGCGCGCTTCAAGCTGCTCGAGAAGAAGGACGACTTCGCCGGCTCGCTCTCGGGCGGCCAGCGCAAGCTCCTCGAGATGGCCCGGGCGCTCATGACGAAGCCGACGATGGTCATGCTCGACGAGCCCATGGCCGGCGTGAACCCGGCGCTCACGCAGTCGCTGCTCGGGCACATCCAGGCGCTGCGCGACGAGGGCACCACGGTGCTGTTCGTCGAGCACGACATGCACATGGTCCGCCACATCTCCGACTGGGTCGTGGTCATGGCCGAGGGGCGGATCGTCGCCGAGGGGCCGCCCGAGACCGTCATGCAGAACCAGGCCGTCGTCGACGCGTACCTGGGAGCCCACCACGACACCGACCTCGGGGACGACAGCCTGCTCACCGACGACGTCGCCGAGCAGCTCGAGGCCGAGGCCCTCGTCGAGAAGGAGCAGCGATGACCGCCCAGCCGAGCGCGACGAGCGCCGACCTGCACCGCGGGGCTCCCGCGGGCGAGCCGCTGCTGGCCGCCACCGACCTGATCGCCGGGTACCTGCCGGGCGTCGACATCCTCAACGGGTGCAACCTCGTGTGCCACCCCGGGGAGCTCGTCGGCATCATCGGCCCGAACGGCGCCGGGAAGTCCACGCTCCTCAAGGCCCTGTTCGGCCTCGTCACGATCCGCTCCGGCAGCGTGACGCTGAAGGGCGAGGACATCACCAACCACCGCGCCGACTCGCTCGTGCGACGCGGCGTCGGGTTCGTGCCGCAGAACAACAACGTGTTCCCCTCGCTGTCCATCGAGGAGAACCTCCAGATGGGCGTGTTCCAGGCGCCCAAGACCTTCAACGAGCGGTTCGACTTCATCGTCGACCTCTTCCCGACGCTCGGGGAGCGGCGCAAGCAGAGCGCCGGCTCGCTGTCCGGCGGCGAGCGGCAGATGGTCGCGATGGCACGCGCGCTCATGATGAACCCGTCGGTGCTGCTGCTCGACGAGCCGTCCGCGGGCCTGTCGCCCGTGCGCCAGGACGAGACGTTCCTGCGCACGCGGCGCATCAACAAGGCCGGCGTCTCCGTCGTCATCGTCGAGCAGAACGCTCGCCGCGCGCTGCAGATCTGCGACCGCGCGTACGTGCTCGACCAGGGCCGCAACGCCTACTCGGGCCCGGGCCGCCAGCTCATGAACGACCCCAAGGTCATCGAGCTGTACCTCGGGACGCTCGCGACGGACGTCGAGAGCGCCGCGAGCCACGCCGCGGACAGCCCCGCGGCGGTGTCGACGACGAAGCCGCTCGGCGGTGACCCGGCGCTCTGACGCCGGCGCGGGACGCGACGAAGGGCCGGGGTCGACGACCCCGGCCCTTCGTGCTGCCCAGCGGCCGTGGGCTCCCGAGGGTCAGAAGCCGTGGCGATGTGGGGGCACGACCCTCGCCGCGGTCCCCGTCGGCCCGGGCTCCGGGCCCTGCGGCCACGCCCCGGGGTGCGCCTCGCGGAGGCTCCTGGTGAGCGTGCCCAGCCCGCCCCGCGCGCTGTCCGGGGGGCGGTCCCCCGGGCCGACCGTCGCAGGCACGACCCGACCGACCGGCGCACCCCGGGCACAGCAACGGCCCGGTGGGTGTGTCACCCACCGGGCCGTTGCCCGTGCGTCGCGCCCGGTGACGCCCTCAGGACGCCACGAGGGTGGTCAGGTCAGAGCTCGCCGAACTCCGCCTTGATCCACGTGTACTTGTTGTCCTCGCCGTACTTGTAGATGCCGATGAAGGCCGAGGACGGGTCGTTGTCGTCGTTGAACGGCCCCGCACCCGAGACCGCCTTGTACGTGATCTCGTCGCCCGCCTCGAGCGCCTCGACGCCCTCCTCGAACGTGGCGACCTCGGTGCCACCGTTCGCGCCGGAGACCGCCGCGAGGTTGGCCTGGATGGTCTTGCCGTCCGTGCCACCGCCCTTGACGGCGGCGAGCGCCGCCAGGATGGTCGCGTCGTAGGACTCGGCCGCGTAGGAGAAGTCCTTCAGCTCGGGGTCGATCTCCTTGAGCCGGCCCTGGAACTCGTCGTCCGGGAACGCGCCGGGCAGCGTGCCCTGCACCCCGGTCAGCGTGCCGGGCTCGAGGTCGGCGCTGTAGTCCGACAGGTTGCCGTCGACGAAGTACACCTTCGACATGTCGAAGCCCTGGGCCTTGAGCTCGGGGACGATGAGCTGCGTCTGCGCGAACGCGATGATCGCGAGCGCGTCCGGCTTCGCGGCGAGCGCGTTGCTGACGATCGTCGAGTAGTTCTGCTCGGTGGGGTCGAACTCCTCGCCCGCGTTCCCGTAGACGAACGTGCCGCCCGCCTCCTCGACCGTGGCCTTGAGCACGTCACGCAGCGACGTGCCGTAGTCCTCGTTGAAGACGAGGGCGCCGACGTTCGTGTGCCCGTCGCCGAGGACGAGGTTGCCGAGCGCCGCACCCTGCATGAGGTCCGACGGCGCCGTGCGGAAGTAGAACGGGTCGCGGCCCGAGAGGTCGGTCGCCGTGTTCGCCGGCGAGATCATGACGACCTCGGCGTTCGTGACGTCGTCGACGACGTTGCGGGTGACCGCCGACGACGCGGCGCCGATGATGACCTGCGTGCCCTTGCCGAGGAGGTCCGTCACGGACTGCGTGGCGACCTCGGCGTGGTCCGAGTCGGAGGAGTCGGCGTGCTCGACGACGACGTCGTTGCCCAGGACACCGCCGGCCTCGTTGATCTCCTCGACCGCGAGGTTCACACCGGCGATCTCGGGCGGGCCGAGGAACGCGAGCGTCCCGGTCTGCGGGAGCAGGGTGCCGATCACGAGCGCGTCGGTGCTGCCGGCGGCGCTCGTCTCCGACGGCTCCTCCGACGTTCCCGAGTCGGACGTGCAGGCGGTCAGAGCGAGGGCGAGCGCGCCGGCAACAGCAAAGGCGCGGAGCCCGGTCGATCGAGTCATACGAGGTACCCCTTCGGTCACGGTCCTCTCGGCACGAGTGCCGAGGGTCGAACTGTGCGGGAAACGTACCCATCCTTTGTGTCCACGATGTGACTTGCACCGTCTCGGCTCATCTTGTTGCCGAGTTGTAACCAACGGCGACGGCGTGAAAAAGGCCCGGACCGGGTCGACCGGTCCGGGCCCTTCACTCGTTCGGGTCAGTCGCTGCCGCCGCCGACCTGCTCGATGACAGCGTCGGCGACCTCGCGCATGGTGAGGCGGCGGTCCATCGACGTCTTCTGGATCCAGCGGAACGACTCGGGCTCCGTGAGGCCCATCTTGGTCATGAGCAGGCCCTTCGCGCGGTCCACGCGCTTGCGCGTCTCGAACCGCTCGGCCAGGTCCGCGACCTCGGACTCGAGCGCCGTGATCTGCGCGTACCGGGAGATCGCGATCTCGACGGCCGGGAGCAGGTCCGCGGGCGAGAACGGCTTGACGACGTAGGCCATCGCGCCGGCGTCGCGCGCCCGCTCGACGAGCTCGGTCTGGGAGAACGCCGTGAGCAGCACGACCGGTGCGAGGTGCGCCTTGCCGATCCGCTCCGCCGCCGAGATGCCGTCGAGCACGGGCATCTTGACGTCCATGACGACGACGTCCGGCTTGAGCTCCGTGGCCAGCTCGACGGCGCGCTCGCCGTCGCCCGCCTCGCCCACGACGTCGAAGCCGGCCTCGCGGAGCGTCTCGACGACGTCCATGCGGATCAGCGCCTCGTCCTCCGCGACGACGGCCCGGCGTGCCGGACGCGCCGGCGCCTCGTCCTGCAGCTCGGGGGCCTGCGTCGGCTCCCCCGTGGCGGTCAGGTCGAGAGCGGTGGCCGACTCGTCGGTGGAGGGCATGCTCGGCTTCGCGTCCTTGGTGCTCACGGCGCACAGCCTAATGCCGGAACCGCAGGTTCGGGCACGACGGGCGCACGTCGGCCCGAGCGGGCCGCGGTACCCTGCTGCGCGGCCCCGATAGCCCAATCGGCAGAGGCGTTCGGCTCAAACCCGATCCAGTGTGGGTTCGAATCCCACTCGGGGCACTGCGTTTGCGCAGGTCAGACCCTGCGGACAAGGCTTCTGTCCCCATGGAAGGCCGATTCTGTCCCCACGAGGCGTGGGCTCGTCCTCGTGGCGAGTCTGGAGTCGAGACAACGCAGCGACGGCTCGACGGCGTACCGCGGTCGTCTGGCGGGACCCCACGACGGCCAAGAAGCAGTTCCTGACGTTCGACGACAAGCGCCAGGCCGAGCTCACCGTCAAGCTCCTGAACGCGAACGGCCAGCACCTGAGTCTCGCGATCGAGGTCGCGAAAGCAACACGGACCGACGGCCCCGCGGTGGACGACGTCGTCGACGAGCACATCGGCCTCCTGATGCGCGTCGGCGACGACACACGAGCCGGGTACCGGCTCCGCGCGCGTGATCACATCGGACCTCACATCGGGCAGATGCCCGTCGCGGCCCACCGTCGGTGACGGCCGGGCGTGCGCGAGTCGGGACACACCATGGCCGAGATCGCCGCCAAGACCGGCATCACCCGCGCCACCCTCTACCGCCACATGCCACCCCGACCCGCCACCCCCGTCACCGCCACCGGACAATCCGAACCGGAGCCGCGCCCGTGAGACTCGAATCCCGCGACGGTGCCGCCGTGGAGTTGCGGCTGCTCGGCTACCAGTTCGGTTCCACCCCGGGCACCCGCGGCGACTGGGACGCCAACTGGCTCCTCCTCGGCGGTCACGCGCGCACCCTCGACGGGCGCGCGTGGTCCTTTCGCGACCCCAGCCTGACCACCTGGGACGCCCGCGACCTCGCCGCCTGGCTCCGGGAGGTCATCGCCGGGCACGTGCAGCCCATCGACTCCACCGGCGCCGACGACGAGGACCTCCTCCTGCGCTTCACCGAGCCGGACCTTGCGTTCAGCCTCGCCCGACGCAGCGACGTCGACCTCACACTCCGGGTGCACCTGTCCCTCGAGAGCCGCCCACCCTGGCTCAACGACAAGGACACCGACCTGTACGAGTACGTCGTACCGATCACCTGCACCACCGACGAGCTCGCTGCGGCAACCGACCAGTGGATGACCGACCTCCGCGCCTTCCCCGCTCGGTGACCCCGCCCACCTCCAGGCGATGTCACACAACTCATTCAGCCCGTGCCCGTCGACAACTGACGTAAGTACGCGAGTTCCGAACACCCAGCCCTCGCACCGACGCGCTGAGCACCACGGACGCACTCAACCCATCGTTTGAGTACACGAGGTCGTCGCTCGTGCACGGCTCGGAGCGGCGGCCGCCACGTGCTTGCGTTGCCTGCGACACTGCTGACATGGATGACGTTGTTGAGCTGTGGCGCCCCACCGGACCGGAGGAACTTGCTCTGGTCGAGGCCTCCGGCTGGAGTGCCTGGCCACCGCGCCTGCCGGAGCAGCCGATCTTCTACCCCGTGCTGAACGAGGAGTACGCCACCAAGATTGCTCGGGAGTGGAACGTTCCTCAGAGCGGCGTGGGGTACGTGACCCGCTTTCAGGTCCGCAGGGAGTTCCTCGACCGCTACGAGGTTCAGCAGGCTGGTGGCCAGACGATCCTTGAGTACTGGATTCCCGCCGAAGATCTCGACGAGTTCAACGACAACCTCGTCGGCCCGATCGAGGTGACGGCGGAGTACCGCTGAGGCGAACGTCGCTGCGCCCGGACGGCGCCTGAAGCGCTCTCCGCCTGAGGCATGTACTCAAACGTTCGTTTAGGTACACCCTCAAGGCGCTGTGGGATCCGCATCCATCTCACGAGCGTGACCGCAGGCGCTTATCGCCGAGCGTTGAGGAACGCGTGCACGGCTTCTACAGTGCGCCGCTCGAGGCTCTCCTCGTCTTCGTCGTCGTAGTACTCGACCGTGTCGAACACGTCGTCGAGCTCGACGAAGACCTGACAGCTGCCGTCGCCGTCGTGACCGATGCTGCGGTGGGCCCAGTCGCAGAGATCCCGGGCGCTCAGTTCACCTCGTTCGAACCGACGAGCCATGACGGCCATCGCGCCCGCGTCAGGACTGACGGTCAGGACATTCGCCAGGCCCAGCTCCTGCAGCGTCTGCTCGATCATCGGCGCTAGGTCGAACCGTGAGCGGGCGGGTGACTCCCCAGCGAGTTCGCAGAGCGTCGGCGAGTCCAGCTCCGCCAGGAGGCACTCGACAGCCGCGTCGATGACCTCGGCAGTGTTCCCGTGGTGCAGACGCCAGAGGCTCACTGCGTCTGTGAACGTCGTCGTGGCCTCGCTGCGTGTCCGACCCAACATGGACCGAAACCTACCCAGGTTCGCCGATCGGCCAAGCCGCCCGCGGAGAGGCGGCGCGCGAGGTGCCGAGACCTGGGCGTCGAGTCACCGCGGCGGTCGAAGACCGCGCTCGAGCGGCTGAACCGCCGAGCCGCACGCGCGGCCTGGCTCACCCACCGACCGCTCCCGCCCGTAGGGCGCGTCCCCTGCACCAGGCCAGCGCGGCCTCTAGGGCCCATCGCGCTCGTCCACAGGAGTACATGTACTCAAACGATCGTTTAAGTGCACGTGCCTGCGAAGGCGCCTGACCTGCCTCGCGGGAGGTCAGGGTGACGCACAATCGCCGAGTGACCGACGACGCCCGGGCCATTCCCGGCATCAGCGAGGTACAGGCGCGCGCCCTCGCGGCCCACATCCACCACCAGACCTCGTTCCCCGTGGAGGTGGTGGAGCACTCCGCCGTCGAGTGGCTGGTCGAGCTGCCCTTGGGCCAGGGCAGCACCGCGTCCCGCTTCACGCTATGGGACGAGGAGGACTGGCCCTGGATCCGCGAGCTGATCGCTCGCGCCGGGTTCTCAGAGACGCCACCAAGCGCCTGACGCGTCGCGTGCGCCGTACCCAAACCTTCGTTTAAGTACAGGTCGCGAGACGGGTGTCAGCTCTCAGAAGAGGGCCGCAGTTGCGCTCGCCACACCGCGCAGCGGCGTGCCGGGTGGATGCGCGTCACCCCGTCGGAGGTTCGCCGGCGCGTCACTGACGCCTCGGGCTAGCGTCACCGCGGTGACGCCTCATCGAGGTCCTGACGGTGATCGCCGCCGCAGGCGGCGCAATCGGCCTAGGTCTCGTGAGCTCATGGGTGATCGATCGGTACAGGCGCAACTCAGATGGAAGAGGACGGTAGTGACGCTCGAGGAGCTACTCGCCGCACCGATGCCGGATGCGGCTTCACCCGCCTGGGCGGCATTCCTGCGGGAGTGGACCTCGGGGACACGCGCGGCCGCTCTGGATCGAGCGCGGGACGTCGTGCAGGGACTGACCGACAGCGGCGGAGCCGCGCGCGACGCCGCCGGCCACTGGTTGTGCGCCCAGGTGTTCGACAGCGAGGACGGCTGGAACGGTCAGTGGGGCGGCGGGCCATGGCCAGGCGAAGATACGTCACTGCGTCCGGTGCAGTTCGCTCTCACCTGCTTCCCTCTATCCACCGGCGTGTTGCTCCCGCACGTGCTCGAGCACGCCAAGGAACCCGCTCCATACCCACGCTGGCTCTTCCAGGTGCTGACCGGGGTCGTATGGCGACTCCCGCCGGACGTGCGTGCCCAGGCCGAGGCCACACTGGTCGCCGTGTGCGGGCCTGGCGCAACACCCCTCGACCTGCTGCACCGCGCGGCCGCGGCCGACGAGCGCGCAGCGAAGATGCTGCTCGACTGGACAGAGGACGAGTAGCCGCCCTGAGCGGGCGTTTCGAGTGCGCTCCGCAGCTCGCAGGGACGTCGAGACGCGTACATGTACTCAAACGTTCGTTCAGGCACAGCCAAGTCTGCCGAGCATCACCATGAGGCGTTGACGCGCGACGATTTGTTCTACATAGTCGAGCCTGTGAGTGAGCTGCTCGGAGGGTTGGAGGCGTCGGTGCTGCGAGCCGTGGCTGCACCGGGTGACGGACCGGCGTACGGGCTGTCGGTGCGTCGTGTCGTGAGCGAGGAGCGAGGCCGGGCGTACTCGGTGGGTGCGATCTACACCACGCTGGCTCGCCTGGAGACCAAAGGACTCGTGGCGTCGGTCGCAAGCGAGCCCCTCGCTGTCCGGGGTGGCCGCTCCCGGCGCGAGTACGTGGTCACAGCCCTTGGGCACCAGGCCATGGCTCGCGCCCGCACGGCGGCGGCCCGCACGTGGGGCTTCAGGTTCACCGAGGTCACCCCGTGAGGTATCTGACCGAGCTCACACTCGCCGGGCTGCTTCCTTCTCCGGAGGCTCGCAACGAGGTCCTCGGTGACCTCACCGAGGAAGAACAGCACCACCGCGAACACCGCGGCCGGCGGCGCGCCTCGGCCTGGTACTACACCGAGGCAACCCGCACCGCGGCCCAGCTGATCGCCCGCGGGATCGCGGCCCGCCCTCGCGACGTCGTGACCTCGCTCCTCGCAGGAGCACTCGTCATGCTCGCCATTCAAGGTCTCGGGACGGTCCTCGCAGTCGTCACCGTTCTGGGCTGGCCCTGGCCTGGGGGTCTCAGCTTGCGCCCCAACGGACTGATCGTGGTGGTGGCAACCGCGCCCGTCCTCGGCGCCGTCGCCGGTGGCGCCACATCCGCGCTCCTCGCCCGCTGCGCCCCGCTGGTCCCCGTCGCCTGGCTGGCGATGCTCGCGGCCCTGAGCAGTCCGCTGCTCGAGTCCGTGATGGAGGTGCTGGCCTCGGCCCCCGAGATCATCGGCTGGCCCGCGGCACTCCTCCCGTCCCCGGCCACGACGACACTCACACTCGCGATCACCGCGCCCGTCGCGATCCTGCTCGGCGGCCTGGGCGCCCACCTCTTCCTCGAAGCGCTATACCAGCCCGGACGCCTGTCCCCGCCGCGCAGTCGTCCGCGGACACGCAACCCCGGCGTGGGCTTCGGCATCATGGCGGCGCTGTTCCTCAGCCCTCTGCTGGCAGCAGTGATGAGTCCAAACTTCGGCGGCTGGACCGGCGGCGGGATGACCATGCTCTCCATCGCCCTCGCCGCCGCGACAACAAGCGCCTCGCTACTCGCGCACCACCGGCGATCGACCCTGCGTCAGCAACTCGATACGACCCGGTGAGCGCCCCGGCGCCCGCAGACCGCGTGAGACATGTGCCTAATCGATCGTTTAGGTGCACGTGGCCGGGCGCCCACCGGCCTGCTCGCGAATCGGTGGCCGCGACACCTCAAGTCGTCGCATCGAATGTCGATACGCACAGCACGCGTATCGACTATCGAGATGGAGCCGTCAGATGCGAGCAGTGGAAGCACCCGCAGCACCTACCCGACGCCCGGGCGTCGCGCTCCTCGTCGGCGCGGTGACCGTCCTCGGCCTGCTCGGGATCCTCGCCGGCATCACGGTCGCAGTCGGTGCCAGCACCGCGGCAGGCGGCTCGGGTGCAGCGGTCCTGGTCGTCAGCACAGCGCAGACCAACGTGCCCGACAGCGTCTCCGCCGTGGTCAACGGCACCGGCCTGCCCGGGCGCGCGCCGGTGACCATCGCCCGACAGGGCCCACTCATGCTGTCCGTCTACGACGACGTCGCGGCGCCCACGCGCATCCTCGCCCGTGCCGATGTCTGGGCAGGGCCGATCGCCGCCGGAACGGCAGCGCTGATCCTCGTCCCCGTCCTGCGGAGCACCGCATCGCGCGACCCCTTCGCTCCGCGCAACGCACCACGACTCGCCCTCGCCGCTGCCGTCACGCTCGTGGGATGGGCGACCGCCGAGCTGCTTCCGGTCGCCGCCGCGGGCACCGTGGTCACGGGCCTCGCCGACGAGGCGGGAACGTGGCAGCCGGTCCTCCGACCCGACTACTGGCCGCTCGGCTTCGTCATCGCCCTCGCCGTGCTGGCCTTCGCGACCTGGCACGGCCGCCAGCTCGCCGCAGACACCGACGGCCTCGTGTGACCGCGGAGCCCGATGACTCGACCGGTCACGAGGTCCGGTGCCACCTGGGCGCCCTGCTCGAGGCCCGAGGGATGACCCTGGTGGAGCTCGCACAACGGACCGGCGTCACCGTAGCCAACCTCTCCGTGCTGAAGAACGACCGAGCTCGCGCCGTCCGCTTCTCGACGCTCACGGCGATCTGCCACGCCCTCGACTGCCAACCCGGCGACCTGCTCACCGTGGCCGCACCAAGCGAGCGTTAGCCGCCTGCCGACACCCCCCATGAGTGACATGCACCTGAACCTTCGTTTAGGTACAGGGCCGTCGTGCTGGTCAGGCCGGGCCAGCGCGGGGACGTCCCGACTAGGTCGCGGGGGTGCTGTGAACGTTCGTGGTGGCGTGTGTGCGATGCGGGCGGCCGCGGCGCACGGCGTGCGAGCGTGCGGTCATGCGCAGAGCCATGACCCTCACCGTCGGCGCCATCGCGCTCGTCGCCGTCGTCGCCCTGCTCGTCACGGGGCATGGTGACGACGGCACACCTCGGGCGTCCCCCGAGGTGCGCCTTGCGGGCTTCGGACCCGCGCTGCCGGCGCCGCCCGTCTCGGGCGGCGCCGCGCCGGCGTGCGGACCGGCGGACTTGGACATCGCCGTCGAGGTCGTCGACCGCACCCTGGGCAACGGCTGGGCCCGCCTGCGGGCGGTGAACCGCGCCGCTCGGGCGTGCACGCTGGCGGGCACGCCGCCGCTGACCCTCGACCAAGATGGTCCCCTCCTCCTCGTCATCGACCACGGGTCCGACCTCCTGCCTGCAGTCGACGCACCGGCGGAGGTGCGCCTCGAGCCGCGCGCGTCGGCGGCGGCGCAGCTCGCCTGGCGTGGCTACGGGACGGCCGCGGACACCACGACCCCACAGACGGTCGGCGTCGGCATGGCGGACGGTTCCTTCGTCGTCGCAGTTCCCGGACTGCCGGGCTTCGAGGCGCCGTTCGACGTGGTCGACGGCGCGGCCATGACCGTGGGGCCGTGGCAGCCGCTCGGGTACGGCCCGCCGCGGGGGGACGAGCCGCCGCTGGAGGCGGGCAGGTGGGGCGACTGCCCCGCGGAGGACCTCGTCGCGTCCGTGGGCGGGCCGGAGTCGCCGGGGAGCGGCGCCGAGGAGTCGGAGCTCACCGGCCGGGTGTGGTTGACGCACGTCGGCCTGGGGCCGTGCGTCGTGCCGCACGAGTTCAGCCTCGCGCGCGCGAGCGGCGGCTCGGTGGCGGCGCGCCTCGACGACGTCCTGCCTGGGCGAGACGCCGCGCTGCGGCCCGGCGACGCGGTGAGCGCGCGGCTGCCGTGGTCAGACATCGAGCCTGTGCTCGCCGCGCCCGCGCAGTGGTCGGCGCGGGTCAATCACACGGGTGGTGAAATCCCGTTCGTCGGGGACGGGGGCCCCGGCGTCTGAGGCGTGCATGTACTCAAACGATCCTTTAGGTACACGTGCGAAACCCGGACTCCGGCCCGCGTCTGGCCGGCGGCGTGACGTTCTCCCACAATGACGAGCATGGAAGACGTCCGCGTGCACAGCGATCACCCGCGAGCGAGTGCGTGGGCCGACGCCTATCCCGATCTCAGCCCGTCACTCCCTCGCACCAGCATGCCCGTGGGTCGATTCGTCAGCTTCGAGTCGCTGAGCGGCCGCCGGCGCCGGCGTCGGGGCTGGCTCGACCAGTACGGGTACGACGCCTACGCGCAGGTGATGACCCGGGCGCTCGCCGGCGGCGCGGACAACCCGTGAGAGGCTCCAGGTCGGCCGCGCTCGTCGTGATGTTCGTCGGCATCCTGGGTGTCGGAGGCTGCCTGCCGGAAGTCGATGCCAGCGACCTCGAGCAGCGTGCACGGGATGATGCGGCGCGGCACGCGAGCAACCTCCTCTTCGAGATGACCGAGGAGTACGCGCTGATCTCGCAGGCACGCGACGCTCCGCTGCTCCGGATGCTCGACGACGCGATGGAGGCGAACGAGCACAGGCACTGGGCCGAGAAGAGATCCGGCACCCCGACCACCTCCGTCTGGGACGTCAGCTTCACCGCTGTCGCATCGGGGGGCGGGATGCTGCCCCCGCGGGCCAGGGTCCGGCTGTGCGCGGAGCTGTCGTTCGACCTCGGCCGCGAGACGGTCGTCGAGCTCGACAACAGCACGTGCCCGTCGGGGGCGCCCCGACCGTCGGGAGCCGTGGACGTCGAGCTGCCGATCGACGAGCCGTGATGCGCCGCCGCACCGTCCATGGGCTTGCCCCATACGGGAGGGCCGGTCAGGAGGTCCCGGAGCGCACCGGCCAGGCCGATGAGCTCGAGCCGACCTGAGCGACGCGCGCCACGACGACCTGCTGCGTGCGCCCGAGCCGTACATCGCGAGAGCGACGACGTCTCCACCCTCCGGCTGCAGACCAGGCCCGCTCTGTCGCTCGCATGGAGCGTCGGGGCGCCTTGACGCCGTCGCCGGGACCCATGTCTCATGTCTGCCGTACCTAAACCTTCGTTTGAGTACACCCACGCATGAGCGCGCTCGGCGTGGTCGGGGACGATGTTTCCCATGTCGAAGAACTCGAAGAAGCCGCGGAAGCCTCACACCGACGAGCAGTCCGTGGCGCCGCAGCTGGAGTTCACGTTCCGTCTGAGCGGACGAGGGTGGGCCGAGGCGACCCTCTCCGACGGCACGAACGCGACGAGCATGGGGCCGTCGTTCCTCAGCGACGCCCTCGGGGACCTGCTGAGGACCGTGAACCGAGTCCTCGCCGGCGCGCGGGAGGCGGAGTGCACCTGGACGGATGAACCGGGTTTCGACCGGTGGCACTTCGTGCGAGAGGAGGACCGTGTCGCCCTGCGCGTCTTCGCGGTCGATGACGACGCCGAGGGAGAGGCCGAGCTCGTCTTCCAGACGCGCCAGACCCTTCCCGCGCTCGGTGACGCCTTCCTGCGCGGGGCCCAGACCGTGCTCGACGACTACGGGCCCGAGCGGTACCGCAACACGTGGGTCGAGCACCCGTTCCCCACCGAGGAGCTGGAGCTGCTTCGGAGGAGACTCCAGCACCGCTGACCGCCGTACATGCACTCAAACGATCGTTGAGGTACACCTGGCCGATCAGCCGCGCACCTGAGCGTGTGCGGCCTACACCGGCGCCGCCCGTCCCGGGGTCGTAGCGCGGCCGGGGCTTGTGCCGCGAGGCGGCCGGGCCCACGATGGCGGGGCGCGTGAGGATTCGGGGGGATCCATGTCTGGTCAGGTGGGACGTCATCGTGCGTGGTGGGCCGGGGCCGTCGGGGTGGTGCTGGCCGTGACGGGAGCGTCGTCCGCCGACGCGGCCGAGGACCCGCCGCCGACGCTGTGCAGCGAGGTGCCGAACGCGTACTTCATGGAGGAGCGCCTCGAGGGCGACCTCGTCGTCGACGTCGAGTGCTACATGTTCCGCGGGAGGGTGTACGGCGACGTCACGGTGCTGCCGGGGGCGAGCTTCTCGGTCGGGCGAGGCGGCATCGACGGGAACGTCGAGGTGGCCGGGCACCTGAGCCTCGGGGACTCCGGGGTGTCCGGCGACGTCGTGCTGACGAGCCGGGAGACCGCGTCCCTCGAGGTCTGGGTCGGGGACGGCGGCGGCGGCACGATCGACGGGGACGTGACCGGGGAGGCGGCCGAGGTCTTCCTGGAGGCGGCGACGGTGTGGGGCGCCTACGACGTCGACGTGCGCGACGCGACCCGCATCCGCCGCTCGCAGCTGATCGGGCCGGCGGCCACGAGCGGCGGGCGGCTGATCGTGCACACCGCGACGTTCTACGGCGGTCTCACGAGCGCCGGGTCCGGGGACGTGATGATCTGCGGGGCGACCATCGCCGGCGACCTCCGGGTCAGCGGCCTGACCGACTTCGCGAGCATCGGCGCCGAGCCGCGCCGCGACCAGCGGTACTGCTCCGTGCTCGTCACCGGCTCGCTCGTGCTCGAGGACAACCAGCACAGCATCGACCTCGGGTATGTCTCGGTCGCGCGCGACCTGGTCTGCACCGGAAACACGGGGCCGCGCGGCATCACCGAGACGAACTGGTTCTCGGTGCGCGGCGAGCGCACGGGGCAGTGCGCCCGCTGAGCCGGCGCGCGGCGCGCGGGTCGGGGTGGTCGTCCGGGCAGCGCCCGAACCGGACCCTCAGGCGGGCGGGATGTTCTGGTTCAGCGGAAGACGTTGCCTTGGAAGTGCGACGAGCGGCACCGCGAGCAGCGGCGCGCACGCTGACGCCGGCTCTTCCGCCGCGACCGCTGAACCATGAGGCAACGGATCGGACCGGACCGGACCCGACCCCGCCGACCCCTGGGTAGAGAATCCGCTGGACACGCGTACATGTACTCAAACCTTCGTTTGAGCACACCCAGAGCGGACCGACGGTCAGCTGGATGAGGCGTCGGCGTAGAGCTCGGCGGCGAGGTGCATGAGCGCGGCGGCGTGCGGGGGGTCGCCGTCGCGCCACCAGGCGAGCCAGACGGGGACGGGTGGGGCGTCGCGCACCGGCCGGTAGACGATTCCGGGACGGGGATGCTGCCAGGTGGTGGCTTCGGAGGTGATGCCGATCGCCTGCCCGGCGGCGATCAGGGTGAGCCACTCGTCGACGTTGTGGGTGTCGCGGGTCTGGGCGGGCGCCGCGTCGGGGGGCCACAGGTCCTCCGTGGTCGTGCCGGTGCGGGCGTCGATGCCGACGGTGGTCCCGGCGAAGTCGCGCATGCGGACGCTGCGCCGGCGCGCCAGGGGGTGGTCCGTGGCCAGCGCGGCGTACCGGGCTTCGACGCCGACAAGGGCGGAGGCGAACCGGCGCTCGTCGAGCGGGCGACGCGTCACGGCGATATCGGCGGCACCTTCGAGCAGGCCTGCGGTGGCCGTGCCGGCCTGGACGAAGACCACCGTGGAGCCGGGGTGCTCGGCGGCCCACCGTCGCTGGAGCGGGGTGGTGTGCCGGCCGAGTGCGGCCCAGGCGTAGCCGACCCGCACCTCGGTCCCGGTCACAGTGGCGACCTGCGCGATCGCGTCCATCTCCTCGAGAACCCGGCGTGCATGAGTGGCCACGCGGGTGCCAGCCACGGTGGGTAGGGCACCACGGTTGGTGCGCTGCACAAGCCGCGCGCCCACCGATCGCTCAAGGTCCGCCACGGCGCGCGACACCGAGGCTTGCGAGGTGTTCAGGGCGATCGCCGCGTCGGTGAACGTGCCCTCGTCGACGACCGCAACCAGCGACCGCAGGTGTCGCACTTCCACAGCCATACGCACAGCGTATGGCACTGCGCACGTTGCATTTCACGCATCGCTGTCGGGTCATCAGGCTCGTCCTATGGGCCATTCCGAGAGCCAGATGATCCGCAGCGCAGCTCCGCATTCCCTGCGTGACGATGCTGGCGAGCGGACGACACCACGATGGCGTGCTGTCGTCACCGTGCTGGTCAGCGCGACGAGCAACCAGGTCGGTGCGGGACTGGGCGCGCAGGCGTTCGACGTCGTCGGGCCCGCTGGCGTCGTGGCTGCGCGGCAGGTCGTCGCCGCCGCTGTCCTGCTGCCGGTGGCGCGCCCAGCGGTGCGCCGGATGAGCTGGTCGCAGTGGTGGCCGACGCTGCTGCTCGCGCTCGTGTTCGCCACGATGAACCTGACCCTGTACACGGCCATCGAGCGGATCGGTCTGGCTCTGGCGATCACGCTGGAGTTCCTCGGGCCCTTGGCGGTGGCACTGGCCGCGTCCCGCACCCGGCTGGACTCGGTGACCGCAGCCGTCGCGGCGGCCGGGGTGTACGTGCTGGTGCTGCCCGGCCCCGCGAGCGACCTGCCGGGCGTGGCGCTCGGCCTCGCGGCGGGGGCGTGCTGGGCCGGCTACATCGTGCTGAACCGGGTCGTCGGGGCGCGGCTGCCCGGGCTGCAGGCGCCGGCACTGGCCAGCGGGTTGTGCGCGCTGGGATACCTGCCGGTCCTGGTAGTCCTGACCTTCGACGACCGATGGGACACCTCGACCGTGGCAAGCGTCGTGGCTGCAGGGCTGCTGTCCTCCGTGGTGCCGTACGCGGTGGACCTGGTGGCGCTGCGCACCGTCCCGCCCCGGCTGTTCGGGGTGCTGTCCAGCGCCCAGCCGGCACTGGCGGCTCTGGTGGGGCTGGTGCTGCTCGGTCAGGAACTGGCCGCGCATGAGCTGGTCGGCATCGGCATCGTCGTCATCACGAACGTCCTGGCCGTCACGGCCTCCCCCGCCCGACGGCTCAGGGCGCGGCGCGGCGGTACTCGCGGGGCGTCGTGCCGGTCTCGGCGCGGAACTGCCGGTTGAAGTTCGACAGGTTGGTGTACCCGACGGCGTAGCAGACCTCGACGACCGGCATGCTGGTCTCGGCCAGCAGCCGGCAGGCGTGCACGATCCGCAGGCGTCGCACCATGTCGGAGAAACCGCGCCCGGCCGCGCGCTGGAAGAACCGCGAGAACGTCGAGGGGCTCATGCCCACGAGCTCCGCGGCGTGGCTCATCCGCACGTCTGACGCGAGGTTCTCGGTGACGTACCGCAGCACGGTGTCCACCCGTTGCTGGACGCCGGGGTCAGCGGACCGCGCGAGTCGCGCGGTGGCCAGCGTGTGCCGTTGGTCTGCGGGCGCCCGCGCCAGCACGGCCACGAGGGCGAAGAGGTGGTGCAGGCGCTCTGCCCCGGTCGTGGTGCCCACCGCTTCGAGGTGGCCGGCGGCGTCCACGGCGGCAGGCCCGGTGTACTCCAGTCCGCGCGCGGCCGAGTCGAACAGGCGCACCGCCTCACCCGCCTCCGGCACCACCTCGGCGAGCTGACGCATCCGGTCGGGGTGGATCTGCAGCACCGCGTCGCGCTTCTCGATGACCTCCCCCGGCTCGAGGTCGCTGATCCAGTCGTGAGGTAGTCCCGAACCCACGACGACGAAGTGCCCGGGCCGGAACGCCGAGACGTGGTCACCGACGAGGGTCAGGCCCGTGCTGGCACGGATGAGGTGGAACTCGACCTCCGGGTGGGTGTGCCAGCGCGCGAGGGGGTGCGGGTAGTCGTGCTCGTGCCAGCGCACCATGCTGTCCGGGTCCGCCATGACGGCCTCCCGCACCGGCACCCGGCCCGCATCACGCGCGAGGAAGGACCCGCGGGAGCGCGGCGCGACCTTCGAGGTGGGCGTCATCGCGCCTCCGCCGGTTGGTGGGCCTGACGTGCACGGCAGCACTCCGTACCGGCGCGCACCGTGCAATTCAGTATCAGTTCACCGAGTTCTGCCGCGCTAGATACCGGTTCGTCCGGATCTGACGATTGAGGTCCTGCTCACACCGGGACGGCGCGGCACACGGTGGTGCCCGTCCCCCTCTTTCGAGGTGGCAACATGTTGCTCGGTCTTCCACGCAAGCTGATCTTCGGGTTCGTCGCCGTCGCGCTGTTCATGACCGGCGACGGCTTCGAGCTGACGTTCTTGTCCAAGTACCTCGTCGACCTGGGCTACTCCCAGGTCGACGCGGCTCTCGTGTTCACCGTCTACGGGTTCGTCGCCGCGATCTCGGCGTGGAGCTCAGGGGTCATCGCGGAGATGTTCGGGGCCCGGCGCGTCATGATCACCGGCGGGGTGATGTGGCTCGTCCTGCACGTGCTGTTCCTCACCTTCGGGATCGGGTCGGGCAGCCTGCCGCTGATCCTGACGATCTACGGCGCGCGGGCGCTGGCCTACCCGCTGTTCATCTACGCCTTCGTGGTCCTGATCGCCCAGTCCGTGGACCGCAGCAAGCTCGCCTCGGCGATGGGCTGGTACTGGGCCGCGTACTCGATGGGCATCGGCGTCCTGGGCACCTACCTCCCCAGCTGGCTCATCCCGCTGGTCGGGGAGCGCGCGACGCTGTGGCTCGCCCTGCCGTGGGTCGCCGCCGGCGTGGTGCTGTGCGTCGTGCTCGTCCCGCGTCAGGTCGGCGCCACCGCACTCGTCGAGAAGCTCGACGACCGCCGTGCGCGCCTGCGTGAGCTCGCCCGCGGAGCGACGATCCTCGGGGAGAACCGGCAGATCCTGCTCGCCGCGATGGTCCGGGTCATCTGCAACCTGACCCTGTTCGGCTTCCCCGTGATCATGCCGCTCTACCTCGCCAGCGAGGACGGCGGCGGGCGCGCCTGGTTCGAGGTGACGGACTGGATGCGGATCTGGGGCCTGATGTTCGCCGTCACCCTGTTCACGAACATCATGTGGGGCCGCATCGGAGACCGGTTCGGCTGGATGCGCCAGATGCGCTGGTACGGGTGCCTGGGCTGCGTCGTGGCGACCTTGTCCTTCTATTACATCCCCCAGTGGTTCGGCGCGAACCTGCCGCTGATGATGGGCGCCGCCGTCCTGCTCGGCATCGCGGTCTCCGCGTTCGTCCCGATGGGCGCGATCTTCCCGGCCCTGGCACCCGACCACCGCGGTGCCGCGATCTCCGCGCACAACCTCGCCGCCGGCGTCTCGACCTTCCTCGGCCCGGCGATCGCCACGGTGCTGCTCCCCTCCTTCGGCCCCGGCGGGGTGTGCTGGGCCTACGCCGGCCTGTACGTCGTCGGCGCCGTCCTGACGCTGTTCATCCACCCCCACCAGCCCGGCATCGTCGAGCGCCGCGTGACCCGGCGGTCCGCCGCCGCTGCTGCTGCGCACCCGGCGGCGGTGGCGGGATGACCACGACCCGAACCGAGGACCGCGCCGCGTACCTGGTCGTCGGCGAAGCGCTCGTCGACCAGGTCGTCCGCCCGGACGGGACACGGTCCAGCCACGCCGGAGGCAGCCCCGCGAACGTGGCGCTCGGGCTCGCACGCCTCGGGCGGCCCGTCACGCTGCTGACCGAGCTCGGGGCCGACGACCACGGGGACCTGATCCGTCGCGCACTCACGACCGCAGGAGTCCACGTCGAGGCCCGCACCACCGCATCACCGACCTCGAGCGCCCGAGCAGTGCTCGACGCCCACGGGTCAGCGATGTACGACTTCGACATCCGGTGGACGCTCGATCCCCGAATGGCCGGACCGGCCGCGTCCGTCACCCACGTGCACACCGGCTCGATCGCCACGGCCCTGCACCCGGGCGCCGCGCTCGTCGAGACCTTCATGCACGACGTGCGGGGCACCGCGACGACCAGCTTCGACCCGAGCATCCGCCCGGCCCTGTGCGGACCGCGGCGCGACGCCGTCGCCTCCGTCGAGCGCTTCGTCGCACTCAGCGACGTCGTCAAGGCCAGCAGCGAGGACATCGCCTGGCTCTACCCCCAACACCACACTCGACGCCGTCGCCGAACGCTGGCTCGACCTCGGCCCCGCCCTCGTCGTGGTGACCCGAGGCGCCCTCGGCGCCTACGTCCTCACCCGCCAGGGCCCGCTCGAGGTCACGCCAGTCCCCGTCGCGGTCGCCGACACGGTCGGAGCCGGCGACTCGTTCATGGCCGCGCTGCTCGACGGGCTGGCCCTCGCCGACCTCCTCGGCGCCGCGCACCGCGACGAGCTCCGCGCAGCCGACCGCACCCGCATCACCCGGGCACTCACCCGAGCGACGCGGGCCGCCGCACTCACGGTGTCACGACCCGGCGCCGACCTCCCGACCGCGACCGACCTGGCCGACTCCCCGCCGGCCCGCCCAGCCCGCACCCGCACATCCCGGCACAACACCACCGGCACGCCGCCCCGGCGCGCGGCCGACCTCACCGAGCGGAGCACCTCATGAGCCTCGTCCAGAACGCCCCCACCTCACCCACCACCTCCGGCACGATGCTCCGCGCCGTCGCCGAGCCGACCACCGGCGTGCGACTCGAGGCCGCCCAGATCCCGGCCCCGGGCCCCGGCGACGTCCTCGTCCGCAGCACCCTGGTCGGCATCTGCGGCTCCGACACCCACGCAGTCGCCGGCCACCACCCTTTCCTCACCGCCCCCTACGTCCCCGGCCACGAAGCCACCGGCGTCGTCGTCCAGGTCGGCGCGGGCGTCGACACCTCACGCGTCGGACAGCGGGTGCTGCTCAAGCCGAACGTCGCCTGCGGCACGTGCGTGAACTGCCGCGTCGACCGCAGCAACGCGTGCGAGACCCTCGCCTGGATCGGGTGCGACCCCTCACGCGAACGGTCCGGCGCCATGGCCGGCTACTTCCTCGCTCCCGACACCAACCTCTTCACCGTCCCCGACGGCGTCGACGACCAGGCCGCCGTCCTCGTGGAGTGCCTGGCCACACCCGTCCACGCCGCCCGCATCGCCGGCGACCTGACCGGCGCCCGCGTCGTCGTCCTCGGCGCCGGGACCATCGGCGTGCTGTGCGTCGTCGCCGCGCTCCGCGCCGGCGCCGCCACCGTTGTCGTCACCGACATGGACGCCGCCAAGCTCGACCGCGCCGTACGCATCGGCGCAACCGGCGGCGCACTGGCATCCGCACCGGACGTCAACGCACAGGTCTCCGACGCCCTCGGCGGCCCCGCCGACGTCGTCTTCGACTGCGTCGCGAACGAGCGCTCCATCGCCCAGGCCGTCGAGCTCCTGCGCCGTGCCGGCACCCTGCTGCTCGTCGGAGTCCCGCCGCGCCCCGGGACCGTGAACCTGCCGATCGTCCAGGACTGGGAGCTGCGCATCCAGGGCTGCGCCGCCTACACCGAAGCCGACGTCCACGCTTCGATCGCCATCGCCGCCGACGGCGGACTGCCCGTCGACGAGATCATCTCTACGACCTACAGCCTCCACGACGTCGCCGTCGCCTTCGAACGAGCCGCCGCCGACAGCTCCGGCAAGGTGCTCGTCGCCCCCTGATCGGCCCAGGGTGCTCGTTGTCCCGTGGCCGCACACCCGACCACGAGCACCCCGCGCTGCGGGGCCGAGCAGTCCTATGGCACGGCCCGCGCGTCGACAACCAGATCCGCAACGGCCTCATCCACCGAACCCGCCAACGCGTCGGCGCACAAGACCTCCCGCCCGTCGACGCCAACGGCCACTACCGCCTCGGCCCCGACGTGACATCCGACTGCGGCGAGTTTCAGCGCCTGGCGGAACAAGGTCTCGCGACAGACACAGACGGCGTCCAAGCGCCACTCGGGACCCACGAGCTCGTGCGGGATCGCCCGCTCTGCGGGACCGATGGCAGCGAGTCAGCTGGGCTGAACACGACGCGCAGACGATGGTTGCCGCCATCGTCGACATCGCGCACGTCCTGTCGACAGGGCTCGTCGCCACCGGCGACTTCCGGGGCGCTATCCTCACTGCTACACATGGCTTGCTCGCGGAATCCTGCTCCGAAACGCTGTACGTGGACGCGATCCGCGCCGCACGTGCCTCGGGAGCCGCAGACGAAGCGGAGCGCCTGTCTGATCAGCTGCGCGCCACTCTGGAAGCGCTCGATCCCGAGTACGCGTCGTGATGGAGGGGTCGCCTCTTGCGCCCTCGTCGCAAGAACCGTTCCTCGAACTCGCTGTCCGGCGCGTGCTCTGCGCGCGCGAAGCTCTAGCTCGACGAGGCCGCCTGGCACCAGCAACGCGCACGGGACCCCGATGCCCGCTGCGCCGCCAGCCTCGCCCTGCCGCTGCGCACCTCTGGCGGGGCCGCTGGGTGCCTCGCGATCTACTCCGCGGACCCCCACGCCTTCGAGGACCTCGCGACCGTGCTCGCCGCTGCTGGCACGCCCGGCGAGATGCCGGTTCCGAACCAGGATCTGCCCAGGCGCGCCCTCGACGACGCCTACCGCGGCCCTGCAGCCCTCACCGAGCTCGACGACACCGAGCTCGCCGCGGGCTTCCTCATGGGCACCCTGCGCGTCAGCCCCGACGAGGCGCGACAGGTCCTCCGCATGGGCGCCCTACGCCGCGGCGTCACCCTCGCCAGAACCGTCCTCAACCCCTTCCACCCGCTCACGGTCCGCACCGTGTGCTCCACGGCCCCACTCAGTACATGTGCTCAACGTTCGTTCAAGGACACCGAGCAGACCCGTCGATCGCCTCGCGCGATCGGAGCGCACGCGCGTCCGTAGAGTGGCCGGACGGCCCCTGACGGAAGGCGACGCATGACACGCCCGACCCCGTACCAGCGCGTCAGCTCCCGCGTCCGTGCTCTGCCGCGCCTGCTCGAGCGGGCACCGCGAGCCGTCCTGGTCGTGGCGGGGCTCGCCGTCACGGTCCTGGGCGTCCTGCTCGTCACGCGGCCGCTGAGCTCGCTCGCAGTCCTCGGGGTCTACATCGGCGTCAGCGCCGTCATCTCGGGGGTCGGCGACCTCGTCGGGCGCACCCCTGAGGACGGCCGACGATCGCTGGTCACCGGCGTCCTGTGGGTCGTCGCAGGCGTCGTCGTGCTGGTCTGGTTCCGGCAGAGCCTCACTGTCTTGGGACCCGCCGTCGCGGTCCTTCTGCTCGTCACCGGCGTGTCGAGGCTCCTCGACCTGCTCCGGGGCGTGACCCCGGACCGCGCCGTCGCGGCGCTGTTCGGGCTGTCCGAGATCGCGTTCGCCGCCGCCGCGCTCCTGTGGCCCGACGCGACCCTCGTCGTCGTCGCGCTGCTGTTCGGCATGCGCAGCGTCGTGCTCGGGGTGTCGCTGCTCTGGCGCGCTTCGGGTGCGCGCTCCGCGCGAGGCCCGGAGGACGGCGTCGAGCCGCCGGTCCGACCCGGCCGGTCGACGTCGTCCCGCACGCCGGCCCGGACGGTGACGCGGTGGGTCGCCGCGGTCCTGCTCCTGCTCGTCGCGGGCGGGACGCTCGGGGTGAGCCACGCCTTCCGCCAGGGCGTCCCCGTGCTCGACGGGTTCTACGACGCGCCGCCCACGGTCCCTGCCGAGCCGGGGCGGCTCCTGCGCAGCGAGCCTTACGACGGCGACCTGCCGGCCGGGCTCGTCGCGTACCGGATCCTGTACACGACGACCGCCGATGACGGCGTCCCGGGCCTCGCGAGCGCGGTCCTGGCCGTGCCGTCGGACCCGCCGGAGCAGCCCGTGCCGCTCGTGGCGTGGGCGCACGGCACGGTGGGCATCGCACGCGCGTGCGCACCGAGCCTCGGCCGCAACGCCGTCTCGACCCAGGGGATGCCCAGCATGGACGCGCTCGCCCGCAACGGGTGGGCCATGGTGGCGACCGACTACATCGGCCAGGGCACCGAGGGCAGCTTCCCCTACCTCGTCGGACAAGGGGAGGGCAGGTCCGTCCTCGACTCGGTGCGGGCCGCGCACGAGCTCGACGTCGATGGCCTGCGGCTGGCCGACCAGACGGTGATCTGGGGGCACTCCCAGGGCGGGCACGCCGCGCTGTGGGCCGGTCAGCTCGTACCCGAGTACGCCCCTGAGCTGGACGTCGTCGGCACCGCTGCGCTGTCGCCCGCGAGCGACCCGGTCGCGCTCGCCGTCTCCGTCACCGGGCACCCGGGGGTGCCCGGTGCCAGCCTCGGCATCTCGTTCGTCGCCGCGGCATACGCCCGCACGTACCCCGACATCACTCTGGACGACGCCGTCAACCCCTCGGCGCGCCCCTTCGTGGACGAGGCGGCGGCGCGGTGCACCAGCGAGCCGGGAACGCTCGTCACGGCGCTCACCGGCGTCGCGATCTCCCGCGACCCGATCCTGCGACGCGACCCGACCACCGGCGTGCTCGGGCGGCGGCTCAGCGAGAACGTGCCGCTCGGGCCGTGGCCGGCGCCCGTGCTCGTCGCCCACGGGCAGAGCGACGAGGTCATCGATCCCGCGATCCAGGACAACTACGTCGCCATGCTGTGCGAGCGCGGCGTCCCCGTGGCGTTCCGGCCCTACGCCGGCCGCACGCACATGAGCGTCCTGGAGCCGGACTCCCCGTTGACCGCCGAGCTCGAGCGCTGGACCCTCGACCGCCTCGCCGGACGGGCGCAGGAGAGCACGTGCCCGCCGTCCGGGGACGGCTGACCGGGCAGCACCGCCCTGCCCCCGGGATGTCGGGGTGGCACGCGGAGGAGATCCCGACGAAGCAGCCGCCGGTCCCGGCTGACGTTGCACCAGAGAGCGACGCGCCCGAGCCCGCCAGTACCGACATGTCCTTCCTCGATACCAGTACAGGGCCTGATCCTCGGCCTGGGGACTCAGTGCTGGACTCGCCCGTCACCGCCGGCGCGGTCTCGTTGCGCGACGCCGCGGAGCTTTGGGCAGCCGACCAGACGTCGTTGCTCGCCGAGACCGAGCGCGTCTCGCTGCGCTCGAGCCGATCGGCGGCGATCGCTGAGTGACCGGGGCGACGATGAGCTGCTGGGCGCGCTCGAGCCGTGCACCACCGCTGCCCGCGAGACTCCGGCGCGGCGGCCAGCGCGCGCGCACGCCTGACGCTCGACGCGGGGGCCGGCCGCACCGTACCCGTTGACCCTCCATACCTGGCTTCGTCTGTCTAGGGTCACGGGGGTGAGCGTCACTACCAGCTTCCTCGTTCAGGCCTTGATCGCCTTCGTCGGCGTGCTGGTGGTTGCCGGCCTGCTCGCGTGGTCCCTCAAGCAGGATCCACGCTCGCTTCGCAACGGCTTCCTGCTGATCGTTCTGCTGCACTACGTGCTGGGCTTCCTCGTGTTCGTGGTGTCCAGCACGCGTGCCCTGGAGACTGCTGCCGAAGTTGTGTCCTTGATCGTGCGCTGCGTCATCGGCCTCGGGCTGCTGCTGCTCCCGCTGCTGCTCATCGCTGACGGGGTGCTGATGCTGCGCCGGGAGCGCCGGTCGCTGGGGAACGCGCTTTCGCTGCTGACCGGCCTGGCGCTGTTGCTCCTGCCCGCCGTCCTCGTCGTGCTGGTGCGCCACGAGAACCCGGTGACCGGCGGACTGGCTGTGGGCCTACTGACGGCCGAGGCCTGTGCCGGGCTTCTGTTCCTCGTGTTCGTGGTGCACACCGCGCTGTACGCGCGCCTGGCCCGGCGCGCCCCGGCGCGCGCGATCGTCGTGCTGGGCGCCGGCCTGGTGAACGGAGCCGTCTCACCGCTGCTCGCGGCCCGCTTGCGCAGCGCCCTCAATGCGGCCGAAGCACGTGCTCGATCAGGGGAACGGCCTCTCTTCGTGCCCAGCGGCGGGCGTGGCGGGGACGAGCCTGTCGCCGAGGGGGACGCCATGGCTGAGTGGCTGCGCCAGCATGGTGTTGACACTGAGGACATCCTCGTCGAGGACCGCGCTCGCACCACGCGGGAGAACCTGCGCTACAGCGTCGAGCTGTTGCAGGAGAACGGCCACGAAGGGCCGTACGTCATCGTGACCAACAACTACCACGCCCCTCGTGCTGCGATGCTCGCGCGCCGCCTGGGCATCGATGCTCAAGCGATCGGTGCACCGACGGCGCGATATTTCTGGCCCAGCGCGTACCTGCGAGAGTTCGTGGCCGTGATGCTCGAGCACCGACAGCTTCTCACGTGGGCCGGTCTGCTCGTGGTCAGCACGTCGGTCCTGGTCGGATGGTCTTTGCGTGCTGGGGCGGCAGTTCCCGGCTGACCTCGCCGCTGGCCGTGGGCGTGCGGCGCGGCGCTTTGGCGCAGACCGCTCGGTGACGTTGGATGAGACGGGGGTGCGGCGATGGACGTGTGGGTGTGGCCGGCGTACTTCGGTGTGCTCGTCGGGGTGCTCACGTTCGCGCTGCTGCTGGTACCGATCCTGGCGTACCAGTACCGGCGCTACGGGCAGTTCAGCGTTCGTCGGGTCGTGGGCGCGGCCGCAGTGGGCGTGTACGGCACCGCCTTGTTCGCTTACACGCTGCTGCCGTTACCGGCCAGCCGCGGGGACTGGTGCGCAACTGCCGCCGCGGGATCGCAGTGGCGTCCCCTTCACTTCGTCGCCGACATAGCCCAGGCCGGAGCCGGGCCATCGGGGTTGCTGACCAGTCGGGTGACGTTGCAGGTGCTCTTCAACGTCATCCTGTTCGTCCCCTGGGGCCTGATGGTCAGGGGGTTCTGGGGTCGGTCGCTCACCGTGGCGACCGCATCGGGCCTGCTCGTCTCGGCACTGATCGAAGGCACCCAGCTGAGCGGTGTGTGGGGCATCTACCAGTGCGCCTACCGCGTGGCGGACGTAGACGACCTGCTCGCCAACACCCTTGGCGCCCTGCTCGGGGCGGCGCTGGCGCGGTGGGTGCTGTGGTGGGTGCCCTCTCCGCACTCCTTCGACGCCACCCGTCAGCTGCCGCGACCGGTCACGAGCGCACGGCGCTGGCTGGGCATGGCGCTAGACCTGACGACCTTCCATGTCCTCGGCTACACCCTGCTGATCGGATACCGGATGGTGGTCCTGGCCGCGACGGGTCATCTGCCTTCCCGGTCCACGCTTGCCGGGGCGGCGCTCTACACACTGCTGCCGGCGCTGTGCGTGTTCCTCCTGCCCGCATGGGCAGGAGGCAATGGAGCGTCCCTGGGGCAGCGGGCGGTACGGCTGGTTCCGCTCTGGGCGCACGCTCCCTCCCCGGGCCGGCGCCTCGCCCGAGCGGCGGCCATCGCCGGCCCCTACGCGCTGGCGTTGTTCTGCGCGCGCTGGCAGGCCGGGACAGCCCTGGGGGACGCGGCGCAGCTCCTGGCCAACGCTCTCCTGCTGGCCGCCTTCATCGCGGTGCCCCTCACCCAGCAGCGTGGACTCTCCGCGGTGCTCACGGGTGCTCACTTCGACGACGAACGTGCACAGAGCGCCGCACCAGCGCATCTCTTAGCGGAAGGACGACCGACGCGCGAGGCGTGAGGACGTGATGAGACCCGCGCAGCGCCGTTCCGCACCAGGTAGCACGAACGCGTCGTGCGGCGCCTTCACACCCCCTGATCTGCACGCCCTGCGCGAGGCAGTGCGCCTGGAGATCGACGCTTGCACCCTCCGCGGACACGGAGCTGCGCCTCGACGGCATAGGCAAGAACCAGGTGCCAGTCGCTTCCGAGCTCGCGACCGACGCCATTCGCCACGGACTGCCACCCACGATCGTCGAGCTGCACCAGCACGGGGACCACTTCCTGCTCACCGTGGCCGACCACGACCCGAGCAGCGAGCCACTCATCGCCAGCGACCGGCCGCCAGGCGGAAGGGGTTCGGACTGCAGATCGCCAAGCGCCTGTCCGTCGAAGTCGTCTGGTGCCGCCCACATCCGACAAAGGTCATCCGGGCCGAGCTCGTCGCCAGCCACCACCTACCTGCCCAGATGCACCTAAACGATCGTGACGTTTCCGCGCCCACATCACGGATGCAGCAGCAAGCGCTGGGGGAAGCCCCCGCGTCTCGAGGTGACCGTCCGCGTCAGGCCGACAGGTGCGGAGCGGCCACGACGTCCTCGAGGCTGAGCACCTTCATCAGGAACATGACGGGAGGCGAGGCTATGACGGTGAGGGGAACCTCCCGGTACAGGCCGGAGAGGAAGGCCGCGCCGGTGGAGTCCATGAACGTCACGGCGCTCGCGTCAACGATGACCGGCACCCGGCGCTGCACTGCGGTGTGCGCGGCCTCGGCGAGGTCGTCGTCGAGCTCGCAGTCGATCTCTCCGGTCAACGTGATGTGCAGCGCAACCCCGCGCATCTCCCGCCGGATCGCCCCAGCAGTGCCGTCAGGCCCGGCGACGCCCTCACTGCGGTTCACGTCCCTCCCGCCTCTCACCTCGTACTGTCGGGCAGATCGTGCCATGCCGAGGTACCTGCCCGCAGCACCACTGACGACCACGTGTGCTCGAGGAGCAGCTTTCCTCCGCGGGTTCCGTCGGGCCTGGCATGCGGGTGTCTCCACTACCTACTGCAACGGCTTCGCCGTGCATGTCCCTGTCCTCGTCCGGGCGCACGCAGGCGAAACTGCTCCTTGAGACCCGCGGCCGCGCAACTGCGTGCGCGAGGTCGCTGGTGCTAGACCGAGGACACGTGATTCCTTCGTGGACAATGGCGCGGCGTTGCTCGTTGCCCAGGAAGCACCTGGGGCGTGGACAGCGAGAGGACCAGCGGTCTGCCGAGCGCAGCCGGGACGGTGCAGGTCGCGCCGTGCCTCGACGCGGTGCGGGTGACACTGGCGGGCGAAGTCGACCGTCAGCTCGTCGACGACCTGGACGCCGCCGTCGCCGTCATCCGTGCGCTCGGGCTCCCCGTGATGGTCGACGCTCGCGCGGTGACATTCATGGACTCCGCCGGCGCGGCGTTCCTGTCGCGCCTATACCTGCGCGGCGCCGTCACCGTCGCAGCCTCCCGCCCGGTGCAGTTCCTGATCCAGGTCCGGGCATGGAGGAGATGCTCTCCCCGGAGTCGGGGGAATCCTAGGACCCCACCCGCGGCCCAGGACGTCGATCCGGGCCGGCCTCGTCGCCGGAGCCGGGCCGGGCCGGGACCAGCCGTCTTGCCCGGTCCACGCGTGCGTCGCTGACACGTCGCCCGTGCTGGCCCTCGTCGTTGCGCTGCTACGAGAGCCGGCACCAAGGTGCATGGGACGAAGCACGAGGGCCGCAGCGCGGGCCGTCGCACGAGGCGTGCTGAGCGGGTCCTCGTTGGGGTGAAGTGCCGGGTTCAGACACCAGCAGCTGCTGCGGTCGGCGGCGGGTCGGGCGACGCTGACGAGGTGCGTGGCGCACTCAGGGTAGGGCGACGGTGAACCAGACGCTCTTGCCATGCGCTTGAGGGCGCCAGCCCCATTCAGTAGTGAGGCGTTCCAGGAGCTGGATGCCACGCCCGCCGGGCACATGGGGCGGGCGGTGCTTGAGCGTCGGCGGGGTCGGGTTGTCGTCGCTGACGGCGATGGTCAGGGTGTCGTCGTGGCACTGCACGTCGATGTCGATGGGCCCCGTGTTCTGGCCGTACTTCACCGCGTTCGTCACGACCTCGCTGGTCAGGAGTTCGACGAGCTGGACGGTGGAGTCATCGGCGCCGTACGTACGCGCGATACGCCTCGTCCACCGTCGACCGAGCCGAGCCGCCTCACGCTTCGCTGCAACCTGCATGGATCCTCGCTGTCATGGGTACGGAGGGTCCACTGTGCCCGAGCCCTCGCGCGGACGCAGGGTGATTGAAGGCTCGCCTATCCTAGGTGAGCGGTACGCCGCCTGCTGCGGGCGCCTCCCCAGCACGCAAGGAAGCGTCACGGGGCGGTGCGTCGCGTGATCGAGGCACGCACCCGCCGTCTGCGGTGATGCCCCGAGCCTGACGCCGAATCACCGCGTGGTGCGTGTGCCGGTCAGTTCAGGCGTCCCTGACAGGTTGGTCGTGTCCGTGGGCGAGGCGGAGGGTGAACCAGACGGTCTTGCCCGTCGTGGCCGGGTCGATGCCCAGGCGGTGGCGAGGGTGTGGACCCCGTGCAGGCCGCGTCCGGACGGGTCGTTCCGGGTGGGACTGGCGCAGGATCGGCAGCTGCGGGTTCTGGTCGCTGACCGCGACGGTGAACGCTCCGCCTGAGTAGCTGGCGCGTACTTGCACGTATCCGCAGGCGCGTCCATGGAGCACGGCCTTGGTGACGAGCTCGCTCGTGAGCACCTCGATGGTGAAGCTCGCGTCCAGGGACGCCCCGAAGCGGAGCGCATTGATCACCACGTGCTGGCGCGCGTACGTCACGAAGCGCGGGTCGGCCTGCGCGCCGACGTCCGAGCCGTAGCCACCAGCGCCGGGCTGCGGTGCCGGATGCACCGGCGCCGTGAGTCCGCGGTCGAGTGCCAGGCGCAGCGAACCCGCGCAGGCGCGCATCGGTGCGTCCCCGCAGCACAGGCCGAGGTCCGCCGCTTCCGGGTCGTGGGCGCCGGAGCGGCCGGTTCACGGGCACCGCGGCTGGGGGACGCAGCTCAGCAGGTCGCAGGCCGCCCAGTGCCGTGCGAGCTGGTGGACCGTGGTGCCGGTCTGGTCCTGTCGCGTTGCCGGGGCGTCGATCGCCAGGACGAAACGGACGACCTGAGCACCCGGCTCGTTCGCGATGTCCCACGACTCGGCCAGATAAATCATCAAGAGCTGTTCTCGGTCGGACGGGCAGTCGGACGGCAGCACCGCCTGGTCGTCCGAGTGCCGGGTCTGGTGACGGACGGACACGGTCAGTCGACGTCCCAGCGCGTCGGCCACGACGTGGATCGGCCCGCCCGCCGCTCCGTGGACGACGGCGTCGAACACCGCCTCGCTGGTGAGGAGCGCGGCGACCCGGCTCTGCTGCGCTGACGCCCCGCACCGCGTGCTCCGCGACCCGACGTCGGGCCTGTGTGACGAACGACAGCTCTGCGCGCGCGACAAGCTCCATGTCGTGTGGCCCCCCCCGAGCCTGCCCGCAGCGTTCACACCGTCGGCACCCTCAGTCTCACCCGGGAAAGGGCCGGGCGCCTGGTGGCGGCTCGGTAGGCCCCGCAAGCGCCCGTCCGCACCGCAGACTGAGGGCGCAGGCTTGCGACGCCCGCAGGGAGGTCGGTCCTCGTCTCTGCTCGGCGCGTGCGAGTCAGCCCTCGGCTGCCGGCTTGGGATCGGCAGGTGGGTCGGGAGCGAGGACATCGTCCATCGCGAGCACTTTGAGCAGGAACCTCACCTGCGGTGATGCCCGGACCACGATCGGGACGAGGGTGCAGCACCGGGACAGGAACCAGGCCCCGGTGGAGTCCATGAACGTCACGGCGGTGGCGTCGACCATGACCGGCAGCGCGAGGTCGCGCACCGTCTGAGCGGCTGCGTCCAGGGCGTCACCCAGCTCGCCGTCGATCTCTCCGGTGAGCGTCACGAGGACCGCATCAGCGGTGGGGACGACCCGGACGAACCCGATGGGGCCGTCCGGGTCGGGCGGGTGCGCACCCGGGGACATGTCGTGCCGCCTCTCGTGGCCGAAGCAACAGCGCTGATCCTGCCACGGGACGAGGTGACCAGGGCGCGGCCGGGGTCATGACCTCGGCTCAGGCTGTGAACTGTTGGGTCACCTCGTCAGTTGGCGTGCTCGCGCCGGTCCGCTGGACCTCCGTGGGTCATCGGTTCGGACTGGCAGCGGAAGCGACCTGCGGCGGGTGCAGTGGGTCGGGGTCGATCGCGGCCAGGTAGAGCGTGCGGGCCGGGGTGTGCCGGATCTGGTCGATCAGGACGTGGCAATCGAGCTCGGTGCCGTCGGCTCGCAGCACGGGCAGGGCGAGCGGGGAGCCGAGGACGTGGCTCTGGCCGGTGGTCAGGTGCCGGGTGAAGCCGGCCACGTGCGCGTCGCGGAGCCGTTCGGGGATCAGCACGACGATGCGCCGGCCGACGAGCTCGTCAGGGCTCCAACCCAGTGTCGATGCGAGGGGACCGCTCACGGCGACGATGCGGTTGGTGTCGTCTGCGGCGACCAGCCTGCGCGACGAGCGGCGCACGTCGGCGAGGACCCCCTCGAACTGGATCGCCGCGTCGGGGTCAGTCGCGGAGCGCCTGTGCTCGTCGAAGCGGCCCCGCCACGGCGCCGGGGCGACACCACCGAGCTGGGCGATGATCTGCCCACACGCCCAGTCCCGCACGGCCACGATCTCCGGGAGTCCCGGACGAACCAAAGCACGCCCTTGCCGGGCGAACGCCTCGACCACGTCGAGCGCCTCCTGCAGCGCGGCAACGTCCGCGGACATCCCCTCGGCCACGTCCAGCACGATGTCTCGCGCCTCGTACGAGGAAGTCGACCCCGCCAGGCACCCGTGCGGTGATGCCCCGACGGGAGGGGGTTCATTCGAGGCCTGCGCGGCAAGGACCGCCGACGAGATTCTCCGTCGGGCGCGGTCAGCGGCCGCGAGATCCACGCCGTGCACGGGGTGGCGCACGTGCACGAAGGCGAGCTCGCGCAGCAACGCGTCGTGGTGCTCCAACGCCGCCAGCCACAACCCCACCGGCATCCCCAGCAGCTGCACCGTTCCGCCCGTCCCACGGTCGCCAGCACTGCTCACTCCAACCGCGCTCTCGGGTTCCCACTGCGCGGTGTGCTGCGCAGGACCGATACCGGCGGCTCCGACGGTGAACCACACGGTCTTGCCGTGTTCGTCGACGTCGCTGACGCCATGGGTGTCCGTCACCAACGCGACGAGCCCGAGCCCGCGCCCGGTCGTCGACTCCACGCCGTAGTGCCGTTGCACCGGCAGCGCAGGGTTGAAGTCACGGACCTCGACACGCACGTCACCGGGCCCGATCCGCACGGTGAGGACCAGATCAGTGTGGGCGTGCAGGACGGCGTTCGTCACCAGCTCGGTGCACGCGAGCTCGGCCGCGTCCAGGCACTCGACCCGCCCGGCGGCGGTCAGGACCTCGCGCACCAGGGCCCGCGCGCGCCGGGCGCTGCGCATCTCCCCGGACAGGTGCAGCCTGTGTCCCGACTGCACGTCAGCTGGAGGAGTCGGCACCGCCCCACCCCCACGCACAGACCAGGTGCTGCGGCTGCCGATCTGGCGATCGCCGCCGGCGCCGGGAGCCCTCCATGACGTCACGCACTCCCGCACGCTAACGCGCACCACGGGTGCGCGACGTCCGATCGGCCAAAGACCACCCACCGCTCCGCACGCCGCCCTGCTCGATCCGCAGGTGCCGCCGACGCTCGTCACACCCGGCTTGCGGGGGCGAGGTTCGATCTGGATGCTGGCGCGAGGGGGTGCACATGAGCCCGGACGTGGCGGTGCGCGGCGAGCAGGCGGACCTGCTGCTGGTCGTGCTGCTGCTGCTGACCGCCTTCATCCAGGTCCTGGTCATGGCGATGCCGGCACCGGGCGCGTTCCATGCCGTCGAGGCCGTCTCGCTCCTGTCGCGGTGCGCTGCTGCCGGGTGGTTGCTGGCGACCCGGGGACGTGAACGTCACCCCCGCACGTACGCAGTGATCATCGGTGTCGATGTGCTGATGTTCGTCGTCAGCTTCGCGCTCATCCAGGGCGTGGCGAACGCTGGCATCCCGCTCGCTCTGATGAGCCGGGTCCCGTTCGTCTTCGCCGTGCTGCCCCGGCGACAGGTCCAGGTGCTGACCAGTCTCATCCTCGTCGGCTGCGACGGGGTGCTGCTCTGGCAGGCGGCCCACGGCAACCTGATCACGATCGGGCTCGCCGTACTGTTCACCGCCGTCGTCCTGGTCACCGGGATCACCGTGCGGGTGCTGACCTCCTCCTTCGCCGCCAGCGCCCGCGGCGCACGCGAGCTCGCCGCCCAGCTCGAGCACGCCGCGCTGCACGACCCCCTCACCGGGCTGGCCAACCGCACCCTGTACACCGACCGGCTCGAGCACGCCGTTGCCCACGCCCATCGCACCGGCCGTGACGTCGCGGTGCTCCTGGTCGACCTCGACCACTTCAAGGACGTCAACGACACCCACGGCCACGCGACCGGTGACGCGCTCCTGGCAGCCGTCGCGGACCGGCTGCGCGCCACGGTGCGGGCCGGAGACACCGTCGCCCGGCTCGGCGGCGACGAGTTCGTCGTCGTCCTCGACGACATCGCCGACCCCGCTGATGCCCTCGCCACCGCCCGGCACCTGCGCGACGCCCTGATCGGGCCGATCACCGCCGATGGTGTGCAGCTGCGCTGCAGCGCCAGCATCGGCGTCGCGTTCGCCCGTGCCCGCGGGCACGAGCTCGGCAAGGTGCTCCGCGAGGCCGACGTGGCGATGTACCGGGCCAAGGCACAAGGCCCCGGGCACCTCGAGGTGTTCGACACCACCCCCGACCTCCCGACCGCGCTCCCCCGACGCGCCGTCGACACCTCCTGACCACCCGGAGGTGTGGCAGCGCCGGACCCGGGCCTGAGCCAGGTCAGGGCTGGGTGTGCTCGCTGCGCCACGCCATCGTGCTGGCTGAGCGGGGTCGGGCGAGCAGGAAACCGGTGGCGGCGTTCGCGCCGGCCGTAGTGACGGCGTCGAGCTGTGCCGGGGTCTCGATACCTTCGGCGATGACCTGGGCGCCGAGGGCGTGGGCGAGGCTGACGATCCCGGCGAGCAGGGTGTCCCCGGTGCGTGTGCCGGACGCAGCGACGAAGGAACGGTCGATCTTCACCACGTCGACCGGTGTGCGGGCGAGCCGCGAGAGCGAGCTGAACCCGGTGCCGAAGTCGTCGATCGCGACCGCGACGCCCAGGTCACGGACTGCTCTCAGGTTCGCCACGAGGCGCCCGTCGTCCGCGGTGGACTCGGTCACCTCGATGCCGAACCTTTCCGCCGGGACGCCTGCCGCAGACAGGTGGTGCTCGAGGAGACGGGCGAGTCCGGGCAGGGCGAGCTGGCGCGGGGAGACGTTCACCCAGACCCGCACTCCGGGAACGTGCGCCCATCGGGCGGCCTGGCGAGTCGCCGCGGCGATGATGTGCTCCCCGACGGACAGGATGAGCCCGGACTCCTCGGCGACGGGAATGAAGTCCAGTGGTGGCACGCCACCCCATGCGGGGTGACGCCAGCGAGCGAGCGCCTCGACGTGAGCGACGTGCCACGTCCGCAGGTCGAACGCCGGTTGGAAGTGCAGTCCCAGCTCGTCCTGGTTCTCGAGGGCTCGGCGCAGGTGGTGCTGGATGTCCAGTCGTCGCGCGGTCCTGTTGTGGAGCGCCTGGTCGAACCAGGCGTACCCGTCGCGACCGGCGTCCTTGGCCCGGTGCAGGGCGGCGTCAGCGTTGCGCAGCAGCGTGTCGATGTCGCCCCCGTGCGCCGCCCGTGCGATCCCGACGCTCGCCGTGATCGACAGCTGGGTCGATCTGGTGGTGATGTGATCGGTCCCCGTGGTCACGACCCGACGTGCGAGGCCTTCCCCGCACTCGGCCGAGCAGTCGGGAACGACGACAACGAACTCATCGCCTCCGAAACGCGCGAGGAGTCCCCCCTCGGGCAGAAGATCGTTCAGGCGCCGTCCCACGGCGGCGAGGACCTCGTCGCCGACGACGTGCCCGAGGGTGTCGTTGACGAGCTTGAACTGGTCCAGGTCGATGAACAGCAGCGCCAGTGGCGAGCCTGGCCGTCGGGTCTGGATGTCGGCGACCTCCCGGAGCAGACCCCACCGGTTCAGCAACCCGGTGACCTCGTCATGGGTGGCTTGGACGGTCAGCTCCCGCTGCGCCGCCTCAGCCGTGGCGCGCGCTGCTCGTTCGCTCACCAGCAGCCGCTCGCGCTCCGCTTGGGCGGCGTGGCGATCGCTGATGTCGCGGAAGTACACCCCCATGCCCTGCCCCGACAACGGGAACGCACGCACTTCGAACCGCAGACCGGTTCCCTCGTAGTACCCCTCGAACTCCACCGGCGCACCGGTACGCATCAGCGTCCGGTAGCGCTCCTCGAAGATCGTCTCGCGCACCGACGGGAAGACCTCCCACAGATCCCGCCCGATCACCTGCGACCCGTCGAGTCGCAGCAGGTGCTCCGCGCGGCGATTGAGATAGGTCAGCGCCCAGTGCCGGTCGACCGCGACATAGGCATCGCTGATCGACTCCAGGATGTCCATCACGGTCTCAGCCGCGCGCTGGGCCTCACCAGCTCGCTCCACGGCATCCACGTAGTGCGAAACGTCTCGGACGAGGACGATCGCTCTACCGGTACCGACGATCGCGGAGGAGAGCTCCACCGGGAACGTCGAACCATCTGCGCGCCTCGCGCGCAGCTCGCCGTGGAAGAAGCCCTCGGCGTTGCGCACCGCGATCGCGTCGATCCACCGATCATCGCCCGTGTCAATCAAGCCGACCCGGCCAACACGGCGCAGCTCCGCCTCGTCACGTCCGAGCATCCGGCACGCCGCCGGGTTCGCCGACAGAATCGCACCCGACGGGTCGGTGAACAGCACCCCGGCCGAGCTCCGCTCCAGCAATGCACCATAGGCCTCAGCCCTGACCGTCCACGCGCCCGGCGAATCAACAACAGGCACGCGTCGCTCCGGTTCACCCGGGCGCGCCCCGCCCGTCCCCTTAGCAGCACCCAGCACGTCGACCCCCCAGTCGCAACGCGTCCGACGCCCCGAGCGTAAGCGCAGACTCCGAGCGCATCAGCGCCGTGTGCAACGAACTCGCTGAACGCCGCCACTCTCTGGCCCACCAGGCCGTGCGACCGGCTTCGGGCTCTTGGGCGCATCGGGTGTTCGAGCGACACGAACACCGCCCCTGGGCAGCTAACGGCTCGGTGAGGTGGAGTCCCTTGTGAGGGACGTTGCCGACCGCCTCGCCGACCTTGCGCGGCTCGGGGAAGAGCCGGTCCGGACCTCCTCGTAGGTCGCTGCGCCCTGGCGGACCTCGGCCTGGCGATCGGGGTAGCGGCCGACGCGGTCCGCAGAAATGGCCTCGGTCAGGGCCACGACGGTCACACGCCGGAGCGCAAGAATGCGCCTCCGAAGCCCGAGGCAGGATCGTCGAAGCCGCACGCCGGCGAGGGCATCTGAGGCATGCCCGTCATGGCGATCTCGACCCACCCTTATGTCATATCTTGACGCGATGAGTGACGCTGAGACCGATCTAGGGCGCGTCTCCCAACCTCCTCTGTAGTTGCCGGGGATGCTGTGCGGGTGTCTTGTCGTGCGGTATCGACCGATGCTCAATGGGAGCGAATCGCTCCGCTGCTGCCCTCGGACGCGGGGAAGCCTGGTCGCCGGTTCCGCGATCATCGGCAGGTGGTGGAGGGCATCGTCTACCGGTACCGGACGGGCGTCGCCTGGCGGGACCTGCCGACGGAGTTCGGTCCGTGGCAGACGGTCTGGAAGCGTCACGCCCGGTTCGCCCGGGACGGGACTTGGGACCACGTCTTGACCCGGCTGCTTGCGCAGGCTGACGCGGCCTGACGCGGCCGGGGCCATCGACTGGGCGGTGTCGATCGACTCGACGATCAACCGGACACATCAGCACGCCGCGACGCTGCCGCACGACACGGGGAGCCGACGCGAATCACAAAAGTCAGATATCCGAGCCGGCTGACGACGCGATCGGCCGGTCCCGAGGCGGACTGTCCACGAAGATCCATCACGCCGTCGACGGGCGAGGCCGGCCGCTGGCCGTCCTGGTCGGACCGGGGCAAGGCGGAGATGCACCGATGTGCCTGCCCGTGCTCGATGCGATCCACGTCCCACGCTTGGGCCCTGGGCGTCCTCGCACTCGGCCGGACTCGGTGCTGGCGGACAAGGCGTACTCCTCGCGGGCCATCCGCGCCCAGCTGCGCCGCCGCGGGATCCGTGCGGTCATCCCCGAGCCACGCGACCAGCAAGGACATCGCAAACGGCGCGGCTCCCGCGGCGGGCGACCTGTCACTGACGACATCGACGCCTACCGTGGCCGCAACGTCGTCGAACGGTCCTTCAACGCCCTCAAGCACTGGCGGGGACTGCCCACCCGCTACGACAAACTCGCCTTGACCTACCGCGGCGGTGCCGTGCTCGCCGCAATCCTCGCCTGGCTCCGCACACCCCCTCGAGACATGCCGTAGAGGCCCGTTTTCGCGCATCTACGATCACCGGATGACTCCTGTTCTCGCGGTCCGAAGCGCCGTGGTCGGCGATGCCCATCAGATGGCTCGCGTGCACGTCGACTCCTGGCGGCAGACCTACCGGGGCCTCATGTCGGACTCCGTCCTGGACGACCCGGAACTCCTCCACACCCGCAAACGCTTCTGGACCGGCGCCCTCACCGATGAGCGCTACAGCAGCAACCGGGTCGCAGTGGCCGAGCGCAACGGCGCCGTGATCGGCATCGCGATGTCCGGCCCCAGCCAGGACCCGGATGCCACCTGGACCTCTCAACTGTTCGTGCTCTACGTCGATGCCGCCCACCACGGCTCAGGCGCAGGACCGGCTCTGCTGAACGCCGTCCTGCACCTACACGAAGCGGCCGCTGTCTGGGTTGCGGACCCCAATCCTCGCGCCCAAGCCTTCTACCGCAAGCACGGCTTCACGCCCGACGGCCACAGCAAGGCGGGGCCCTACGTGCAGGAGCTCCGGCTCCTGCGCGGCCCGGGGACCGCGTGACCTGCCCGCCCACCGCCGCTCGCACCCTCCGGGCAGGCAGGCCGTGTTCCCCGCTCCGCACGATTGAGAGACACGTCCTAGTTGACACAGACGCGGAAGCGCGCACGAGAGCGAGCGTTTAGCGCCTCCACGACGCCGCGCACTGGAGGAAGACTCTGCGGTCGGCACCGCAGGCATCGTCCGGGACTCGCTCCATGACCCCGATTCAGGAAGCGCTCACACTCCTGGACGTCGCGCTCGATGCGGAAGCCTCGGCGCAGAGCCTCGCTCACGCGGCGGGGGAGGTCGCGCGTGAACCAACGCGACGCTCGCGACCGTGCGCGTGCGCACGGTGGTGGCCACCGTGTTCCGCGCGCCGAAGCCGACGACCGCTCGCGAGGCCTTGCCCGCATCCCCTGCCGAACCGAGGCGGACTCAGCGGACGTCGACCTACCCATTCTCAGCGTGCCCCCTCGTCGGTGGCCAGACCAGACTCCGGTCACGACATCGGCAGCCGCCTCGCATCCGCGAGAGCTGCCACGCTCCGTGCCACCAGCACGCCATGGCATGCCGAGCGATCACGCAACGCGAGGCACGCCCGCGCTCCCCTCATTGCACGACCGCTTCGCGTTCCTGCAGTCCGGCGAACTTGCAGCCGCTCCCCCGCCCACGTCGCGGCGTGCTGGCCTTGTCTGGCCTGGTAAACGCTTGCACTGTTCCGCTTCGCAGATGTCCTTATGGTGGGGCGTGGGCTCATACATCAGCAGTCGAGGCAGTGTTGTGCGGTGACCGGTTCACGGTCGGAGGCGCCTGAGGGGGCGGCGTCCTGCGATGAGCACGACAGCGGGGCGGCTGCGGGCGGAGCACAGCTTCGCGCCGTCTATCAACCGATCGTAGATCTGCGTAGCGGGCGCCCGGTGGCCGTCGAAGGCCTTGTCCGGGGGGCACGTCACGGGCTGACCGTCTCCCCGGCCGAGCTCTTCGCCGAGGCAGGGCGGTCGGGCCCTGCGGCAGTGGTGCGCCTGGACGAGGCGTGCATGCGGTGCGTGATCGGGTCCGCGTCCGACCTGGGGGCCGACGCGACGCTCTTCGTCAACGTGGAGCCGGCAACCCTGGCAACGCTGTCGCGCAGGGCATTGGCGGAGATGGCGGCCTTGTTGGCGCCGACGGTGCACGTGGTGGTCGAGGTGACGGAACGTGACCTGCTGCGGCAGCCGGCGGCGCTCCTCGCTGGCGTGGAGCGGGTCCGCGAGCTGGGCTGGCGGGTGGCCGTCGACGACGTGGGAGCCGAGCCGGACGCGCTGGCACTGGTGCCGTTCCTGCGTCCTGACGTGATCAAGCTGGACTTGGCTCTGGTCCGCGCCCGACCCACGCTTGAGGTGGCGACCATCGTCAACGCCGTCAACGCCGAGGCGCAGCGCTCGGGCGCGCTCGTGCTGGCGGAGGGCATCGAGACCGCGGAGCACCTGCAGCGCGCCCTGAGCCTGGGAGCCAGGCTTGGGCAGGGATGGCACTTTGCCCACCCAGGTCCGCTCCCCCAGCAATGGGACGCTGCTCTGCGGCTGCCCGCTGCACGGCCGCGGCAGCCGTCGGCGACAACTGCCTTCCAGCTGATCAGCAGCACCGTGCCTGCTCAGCTGACCACTCCTGCGCTGCTGGCGCCACTGACTCGGCAGGTGGAACGGCAGGCGATGCTGTTGGACGACATGGCTGTGGTGCTGGCCTCGTTCCAGCACGTCCGCTTCCTCACCCCCGCCACCCTCCGCCGCTACCAGTCGTTGGCCCAGGTCACCGCCCTGACCGCTGTTCTGGCCCCAGGCGTCCCGGACGAACCCGCACCTGGCGTGCGAGGCACCGCTCTTCGCGAAGACGATCCCCTGGCGCAGGAGTGGGTCGTCACGGTGATTTCCCCGCACTTCGCCGCCGCGCTCGCCGCCCGGGAGGTCAGCGTGCCGAAGGGCGTCCGGTCAGACGGACTGCTCGACTGCTCAGCGGCCGCCGCGGTCCCAGGCACGGAGCAGCGCCGCCTGGAGTATGTGCTGACCTACGACCGGGACCAGGTCATCGCGGCGGCCGGCTTGCTGATGTCCAAGGTGTCGGCGCGCCCCCTTGCCGACCCGCGGCCGGGTCAGCGCCCGGGCCCTGGACCTGCTCGTGAGCCGCACGCATCTTCGCCAGCGGGCCGGGGAGCAGACGGGGCCTCACCCCCCGGTGCAGCCCCGAAGGGCCGGGACCCGGCCGCATCGTTGCTGGGTGTGCCCCCGGCCGAGCTGCCTGCTCTGTTGACGCGGGCGATCTCCACCGCCAGCAACGGGATCGTCATCGCCGACGCCCAGGCTGCCGACATGCCGCTGGTCTACGTCAATGCAGCGTTCGAGCAGATGACCGGCTACACCCAGCACGAGGTCCTGGGGAAGAACTGCCGCCTGCTACAGGGGCCAGCCACCGATCACGCCATGGCGCGGATCGTCGCCCGCCGCCTGCTCGCCGGGAGCGCTGTGCAGGCGACGCTGCTGAACTACCGCCGCGACGGCACCACGTTCTGGAATGAGATCACTATCAGCCCCGTCCACGACGCCACCGGCGCCCTGACCCACTTCATCGGCAACCAGGTCGACGCCAGCGACCGCATCGACCGTCATGAACGCGCCACGTACCTCGCTCATCACGACCCCTTGACGGGATTGTCCAGCAGAGCGCGCGTACTCGAAGCCCTGGAAGCGGAACTTTCTCGCAGCGCCCGGTCAGGAGCAGGCGTCGCGGTGGTCTTCATCGACCTCGACCGCTTCAAGGACATCAACGACGGCTTCGGTCACGCCGCAGGCGACCAAGCGCTCATCATCGCGGCGCACCGGCTGCGGTCCGTTGTGCGCTCGGGTGACCTGCTCGGGCGTCTCGGCGGTGATGAGTTCCTCCTCGTCATGACAGGTCTGCGAGCGGGCGACGACGAGCCGGTACGGCACGTCGTCGAGCACCTCCACACCTCCCTGGCACCCGCCGTCGAGGTCGTCGGCAGCACGCTCCAGCTCAGCGCCGGAATCGGCTTCGCCGTTTCACCCGGCGACGGCCGTGACGCAGCAGCCCTCCTCGACATCGCTGACGCCCGCATGTACCAAGCCAAACGCGAGGGTCTGCAGAACGGGTAGCTGACCCGACCCAGCGCGAAGATGGTCCCCGATGGAGGCCTCTCCGGCCGCCGCGGTATCGCTCGCTGTACGGCGCGGGTAGTAGCACGTCCACGGGTCGTGATCATCGTGATCGGGCGTTGACCCTTCGTCCGCGAAGTGCCGCGAAGTCCTGGCGAGCCGGACCAGTACGAACGTGACGTCGTACGGGCAACCGCTACAGCGGCGAGACTCCCGACGGCTCCCCCGGTCCGGACACACGCACCGACAGCTCCGCGCGGTCCCGGATGAGGTGCGCCTCGACCGTCGACTCGCTGACGAACGGCCGCGGGGCGATCTCGCGGTTGCGCAGCCCCCGGTCACGAGCGACCCGATCTCGGTCTCGGTCCAAGTCGGGCCTCCGTCGCTCGCCCCCGGACGCGGCCGAGCGGCTCGCAGGCGGCGCCGTCCACACTCCTGGAGCGGTATCCCCGGCGACGTCCCAGCGGTCGAGGGTGCGGTGCGGAGTTCCGACCCCGACCACCCACCGACTGCAGCCGGATGGCCTCTTTCGTGAGGGACGGTCGCAGCCTCGACGAAGGTCGGTCCCGGCGTTCACCCGGTCGGCCCTCTCACCCTGGCGTTGAGGTCGTCGATTCCGCTGGATGGCCTGCGTCTTCAAGTCCGCGTCCCTGGAAATGAGTGATCGTGCACTTCTCGCTTCGCCGCGCCTCCGTAGGTCATCGCCTAGCAGCGTCGTTCGGTGTGGTAACCGTGCTCTTCATTGTGACCGCCGCGACCGGCCTGGGTTTCGGCGAGCTCGAACGTTCCTACAGCGACCGGCTGAAGGCGGCGGAGAAGCATCTCGCGATGGCGGAGGCTGTGCGGTTCCAGATCGCCGACGCCACGGGCTGGCAGGCGCTCGTCGTCGCCGACGCCATGGTCTACGGCCCCGATGCCGCGCTCGCGCCCGGAGCGGTCAACCGCGACGGGATGCTGGCGACCAAGGCCGCCGTCTACACGTGGCTCGATGAGCTCGACACAGCGGGGATGGACGCCGATGAGGCCGACGCGCTCGCGCGCCTGCGGGCCGCGTGGGACGACTACTACACCTGGGACGACGCCGTCGTGGAGTGGATTCGCGACGACACGGCGGCAAGCCACCGTGCGGCTATCGAGTCGATCAACACCGGTGACGCCGGCGCTGCGTACGAGGAGATCCTCGGGGTCGCGGACGAGGTCGACGCGTCGGTGCGTGAACGCATCGTCGAGCTGAGTGAGGCGCGTGAGACGACAGGCCAGCGCTCGTCGCTCGCGATCGGGTCGGGCGCCGGGGCGCTGCTCGTCGCTGTCGTGGCGCTCTCGCTCGTGCTGACGCGCTCGATCGTCCGGCCCGTCCGGGCCGTCGGCTCTGCGCTCGACGCGCTCGCCGTCGGTGACCTCATGACGACCCCAGACGTGCGCTCGCACGACGAGATCGGCCAGATGGCCGCGGCGCTCGGTCGGGCGCAGACCTCTCTGCGGGCAACGCTCGTCGCAGTCGCGGACGCTGCGACGACGGTGGACGGTGCCGCAGTCGCGCTGTCGACGTCGGCGAGCGGTGCTGCTGCAGCGTCCCGCGAGGCCTCCGGAGAAGCGGAGGCTGTCGCTGCTGCCGCCGAGCTGGTGTCGCGCAACGTGCAGGGTGTCGCAGCCGGCGCGGACGAGATGGGCGCCTCGATCCGCGAGATCGCACACAACGCGAACAACGCCGCGAAGATCGCGGGCGAGGCCGTCGAGCAGTCGCGCTCGGCCGCCGCCATCGTGACGGAGCTCGGGCGTAGCTCGGCTGAGATCGGCCAGGTCGTCAAGCTCATCACGAGCATCGCGGAGCAGACCAACCTGTTGGCGCTCAACGCGACGATCGAGGCCGCGCGCGCCGGCGAGGCCGGCAAGGGCTTCGCCGTCGTCGCCGGCGAGGTCAAGGAGCTCGCGCGCGAGTCGGCACAGGCCGCCGAGGACATCGGGGCACGCATCGCGGCCAGCCAGCGCCGGACGGAGTCTGCCGTCGCCGCGATCACCTCCATCGCGGACGTCATCACCGACATCAACGACTACCAGCTGACCATCGCCTCGGCAGTCGAGGAGCAGACCGCAACCACCAACGAGATGGCCCGTTCCGTCGTCGATGCGGCGAGCGGATCCGGGGAGATCGCGGCCCGGGTGACGGCACTGGCGCGCGCCTCCGCCGACTCGTCGGTCGTGCTCGCCGAGATGGGGTCGTCCGTGTCCGAGCTGGCGCGCTTGTCCACGGACCTGCGCAAACGGCTCTCGACGTTCTCCTACTGACGCCCGGTCGCCGCGGCGCGATGGTCACCGTCCAGCGCCAGAGACGGGTCGGCGGCGATCTCCCGTGACGGAGCGCTGCGCGCCTGCAGCGCCGTCTGAGAAGCCGCTCGAAGTTGACTCTCGCCGCGCCTACCTGCGAGTGAGGTCCATACCCGAGGGTTGACGCCCGCCACGAGCGGGATGCGGGCCGGTTCCCGCTTCCTGACGAAAGCCGCTGCGGACATGTCGACTATCGACCACGGCAGCCCAAGCCGGCCGCGCTTCCGAGCGCGGCCAATCGTCCGGCGACCTACAGCCCTGAGGAGGTCGCAACCATGCTCGGCACGTCAGCCTGGTGGGTCCGCGAGCAGGCCCGCCGCGAGCGCGTCGCCCACCTGCGACTCGGCAAGGGCCGCATCCGCTTCTCCCCAGCCCAGGTCGCGGCACTCATCACCAGCGCTACCGTCGAGGTTGTCGAGGATCAGCCGCGGCCGGGACGCAACGTAGCCCGTGAGGACGCAGCCGTTCTCGGAGCGAGCGTCCGGTCGCTCGGCGCACACCGCCGCCGACAGGCGGGCTCTGCTGGCCTCCCGGGCTCCGCGCTCACGGCATCCGGACACCCGTCCCCCGCGGGGACACAGACACCGATCCTCACGTCACCGCAGGTCAGGCCGGTGACGAGGTCGAGGACGTGTCCGATATGCCGCTTTGTCGGGGTTCGAATCCCACTCGGGGCACTGCGTCTGCGCAGGGCAGACCCTGTGACCATGGAGACCACCGGACCGACCCGGGCCGCACCGGCGAGCCGACCTGTCACCCGCGTCCGTGCGTGCCCGAGGGGTCCCGAGCCGATCTCGCGGACATCCGGCTACGCGCCGCCGCACAGCCGGACCGTCTCCTCCTGCAGCACCCTCACCGTGCGCGTGAGGTAGTCGACGATCGCGGCCTGCTCGGAGCTCGTGTAGTCGGCGAACAGGCGCCCCATCGCCGCGCCGAGGTGCCCGTACGCGTCCGCCAGAGCGGGATCGAGGTCCGGGGCGGCGCGGATGACGGCGCGCCGCCGGTCGACCGGATCCGTCTCGCGAACGACATGGTGCCCCCGGCTGAGCCGGGCCACGAGGCTCGTGATCGCGGCCTGCGTCAGCCCCGTGCGCTCGGCCAGCTCGCTCGCGCTGAACGGGCCGTCGCGAGCGATGAGGTCGAGCATCTTCAGGTCCCCCGCCGAGAGGCCGACCTGCGCGGCGACCGCCTGATGGAACAGGACGACGGCGGCGCTGAGCTCGCGCCCCAGGTCGCTGCCGCCGGACGTCTCGTGGGGGCTGGTTGACACGGCGCGCTCCTATTACTTAACTTCGTCGTAGCATTTGCTACACCGGATCTAAGTGAACCAGGGAGGTCCCGATGAGCGCGAACGTAGGAGCCGCCTCGCCCCGGTCGGACGACGAGGGCGTGCTGGCAGTCATGGAGGAGCTGGAGCGGGCGTGGGCCTCCGGCGATGCCGACGGGTTCGGAGCGCTGCACACGGAGGCGTGCAGCTACGTCGCCTTCGACGGCACGGTGATGCGCGGCGCCGAGGGCGTGGCGGACGGGCACCGCGCGCTCTTCACCGGCATCCTGCGCGACTCGCGCCTGGTGACGCAGCACCGCGACGTCCGGTTCGTCACCCCCGAGGCGGCGGTCGTCGTCCAACGCGGGGGGGTCGTCATGTCGTGGCAGCGCGGTCGCACGGCACCGTCCCGGAAGCGGCTGTCGACGAGCACGACGTTGCTCACCTTCACCACCGGCCGGTGGCAGGTCGCTGCGTTCCAGAACACGCGGTTCCGGCCGTGGGCGGAGACGCTCGTCGGCCGCTTGATGACGCGCCGCACGCGCTGACAGGTGGCCGATCGGGCCATCGCACCACACCGGACGGCCCGCTCTCACGGCGACAGGTGCACTCGAACGTCCGGCACTCCGCACCAGTACCGCGGCGACGGCCTCAGCGGCTGGGCAGACGGTCCTCGCTCCGCCCCAGCTGCCGCGCGCGGGTCCGGAGCTGGCCGAACCCGGACGCCAGTTCACTCGTCGGCGAGACCCGATGACGACGCCGAGGTCCCGGAGCAGGCCCGTCGAGGCGACGGGAGCGCGACGCCGCGGTAAGACTGGACGGATGACCGAGGTCCACCGTGAGATCGAGGCGACGCTCGTCGCCGACGACGCGTTCGACGTGCCGAGCCTGCTGGAGCTGGTGCGGTCCTCCGACGCCGCCACCCCGTGGGTCGAAGGCGAGCCCGCGACCCAGGTGCTGCGCGCGACGTACTACGACACCGACGACCTCGCGCTCGCGCGCCACGGCCTCACGCTGCGCCGGCGCGCCGGGGGCAGCGACTCGGGCTGGCACCTCAAGGTCCCCGACGCGGGTGCGGCGCGGTCCGAGGTCCGTCTGCCTCCCGGTCGCGCCGGCTCCGCGCTGCCGGAGCCGTTGCGCCGCATGGTCCGGGCCCAGACGCTGGACCGGCCCCTCGTGCCCGTCGCGAAGGTCACGACGCGGCGGACGGTGCGCCGGCTGTTCGACGCGACTGACCGCCCGGTGCTCGAGCTGGCCGACGACCGCGTCAGCGCCCGGCGCGTGCTCCCGCTGGGCGGCACGGGCGCCGCCACGGGTCCGGAGATCACGTGGCGCGAGCTCGAGGTCGAGGCCCTGGACGACGGGACCGCGCTGGTGGACGTCGCCGCGGCGGAGCTGGTCTCCCGCGGGCTCCGCCCGGCCCCGCACACGTCCAAGGTGGCGCACGTGCTCGGGCTCGACCCGGGCAGCCAGGCCGGTGACGACGGCGGGCGCTCCCGCCGGCCCGCGAAGCCCGCGAGGTCGGCGAAGGCGGCGCGGGCCGCGACGAGCCAGGTGCCGCTCGCGTACGTGCGCGACCAGGTCGAGCAGCTCCGCACCCAGGACCTGCTGGTCCGGCTCGACGCACCGGGCAGCGTGCACAAGATGCGCGTCGCGACCCGCCGCCTGCGCAGCGCCCTGGTCACCTACCGCAAGGCGTTCGACCGGGACGCCTTGCGGCCGCTCCTCCCGGAGCTGAAGTGGTTCGCGGGGGTGCTCGGAGCGGTGCGCGACGCCGAGGTGATGCGCGAGCGCGTCGTGGACTCCCTGCAGGGGCCGTCCGAGCACCTGCAGGGAGCCGACGCCGGCCCGGACCGCGACCCCGACCTGCGCCCGTGGGACGACGCTCACGCGGCGGCACGCGCGGCCCTGCTGGTCGAGCTCGACGGCGAGCGGTACGGCCGCCTGCTGCACTCGCTCGAGCGCCTCGTGACGGACCCTGCCGTGCCGGAGCGCGGGCGTCGGCCCGCCCGGAAGGTCCTGCGGCGCGGGGTCGCACGGGAGTACGCCGACGTGCGCCGCCTCGTGCGGCGGGCGACCACCGTGAGCGACGAGGCCGAGCGTGAGGACGCCCTGCACGACGCCCGGAAGGCCGCCAAGCGCGCCCGCTACGCGGCGGAGCTCGCCACCGCCGTGTTCGGGGACGAGGCGCGCGCGTTCGCCGCGGCCATGGAGAGCACGCAGGAGGTGCTCGGCCGGCACCAGGACTCGGTCGTGCTCCGGGAGCGCCTGCGCGACCTCGCCGCGAGCGCGACGGACCCGATGACGGCCTTCGACTACGGGCGGCTGCACGCGCTCGAGCAGGTCCGCGCACGCGAGGCGGAGGACCGGCTGCCGTCGGTCTGGCGCAAGGCGAGCCGCAAGCGCCTGCGCCGCTGGCTGCGGTGACGCCGGCCGCGCCGCTGTGACGTCGACGTTGCGGTGACGCCGGCGTTGCGGTGACGCCGGCGTTGCGGTGACGTCGCCGTTGCGGTGACGCCGGCGGGCCGGGGCGCAGGCCCCCGGCCCGCCGCTCACACCGCCGCCACCCCCGCGAACGACACGCCCGCCAGCTCCTCCGAGACCCTCCAGACCCGCTCCGCCTCCGCGGGGTCGCGAAGCGGGCGGAACAGGGCGTGCTCCGCCGGGCCGCCGCCCAGGTGCCCCGGTCCCGCCGGTCCGTAGAGCCGCCCGCCGACGGCCTGCGGGGACGTCGCGGCGAGCAGCGCGGGCAACGGCGCGCTGTCGACGGTCCCCACGAGGATCCCGGCCCTGGACAGCCTGCGGATCAGCGCGATCTGCGGGGTGTCCCGGTCCCGGCCGATCTCCGGGCGCGCGGTGAGCAGGCTGGTCGGTGCCACCCCGGGGTGCGACAGGGTGCTGGTGATCCCCCACCCGCCGGCGCTGCTCCGGCGCTCGAGCTCGAGCGCGAAGAGCCCGAAGGCGATCTTGGACTGGCTGTACGCCCGCCGACCGTCGTAGGAGCTCTCCCAGTTGACGTCGGCCCAGTGCACCTCCCCGCTCCGCGCGGCGACGCTGAGCTGCGAGACGACGCGCGCTCGCCCGGCGGTCAGCAGCGGCAGGAGGTGGGCGACGAGCGCGACGTGGGCGAGGTGGTTCGTGCCGAGCTGGAGCTCGAACCCGTCGTGCGTGGTCTGCCGTTCGGGCGGGGTCATGACCCCGGCGTTGTTCACGAGCAGGTGGATCGGCAGGCCCTCGTCGCCCAGGCGCCGCCCGAGAGCGGCGACGGACCCGAGGGACGCGAGGTCGAGGTCCCGCAACGACACGCGGGCAGCCGGGTGCTCGCGGCGGATCCGGTCCACCGCGGCCGCGCCCTTGGCGCTGCTGCGGACCGGGAGGACCACCTCGGCGCCAGCGGCGGCGAGACGGCGCGCGATGCCGAGGCCGATCCCGTCGCTGCCGCCGGTGACGAGCGCGCGGCGGCCGGACAGGTCGGGCAGGGTCAGGTGAGGGGGACGCGGCATGGTTCGGCTCCTGTGCTCGGGGGTCGTCAGCGGGTGGTGGGTGTCGAGAGGGCAGGTGCGGTGCGCGGGCGCGCGGCCAGCCGGCGGGCGACGACGAGCGTCACCGCGAAGTGGAGGGCGAACAGCGTGGTGGCCCCGACCTGGATCGCGGCGAGCACCGCGGGCTCGTCGGCGACGTAGAAGACGACCCGCAGGACGAGGTTCGCCGCCGCCATGGCGAGGCCGACGAGCGAGCTGACGACGTAGGCACGCCGGAGCGCCGGGTGCCGGCGCCAGTCGCGCGGGCCGCCCGAGAGACGGTTCACCATGACCCCGGCGAGCGGCCGGCCGGCGACGAACGAGATGACGTACGCGACGACGAAGACCGCCGGGAGCACCATCGTGGGCAGGAAGAACGCGCGCGCCTCGCCGGCGACGGCCGCGACCGTCGCGCACACCGCCGCGACGAGCAGACCGGCGAGCGCCGACCCGGGCGACTCGCGGCGGGCCAGCCGTACGGCGCAGGCTGTCACGGCGGTGACGCCGAGCGCCACGAACGCCGGCCCGAGCCCCGCGACAGCGTCCGCAGCCACGAAGGCGATCGTCGGTGCCGCCGCCGTGGCGAGGCCGAGCGGCCCGCCGACGCGCTCGAGGGTCCGTCGGGTGGCGGCACGGGCCGCGGACTGCACCACGGGCTCGGGCAGCCCGAGCACGCTCCGGGCGGTCGCGCTGGGACTCGAGCGCGCGCCGCCGGGATCGGCGTGCGCGAGCCCGGGCTGGGCGGTGGTCGGCAGGTAGGTCACGGGACTCTCCTCGGTCGGGGTGTGCAGCCAGCCTCACGGCGGCCGCAGCTCGGAGCCAGGGCCTGCCGATCCGTGCCTGCGCGGGGTGTGCAGGGCGCAGCGTGCTGAGGGGGGGATCGCCGGGCCGTGGCAGCGAGGCGGGCGCGCGGGGTAGGAACGGGACGCACCGATCCGACGAAGGGTGGACCCGTGATCGACAGGACAGGGCTGGCGGGGTTCCTGCGCCGCCGCCGGCAGGCGCTGCAACCGCACGACGTGGGCCTGCCGCGGGGGCAGCGGCGACGGACGGCGGGGCTGCGGCGCGAGGAGGTCGCCGCGCTGTGCCACATGTCGACCGACTACTACGCGCGGCTCGAGCGGGAGCGCGGTCCCCAGCCGTCCGAGCAGATGATCGCCTCGATCGCCCAGGGCCTGCACCTCAGCCTCGACGAGCGCGACCACCTGTTCCGCCTCGCCGGGCACCAGCCGCCGCCGCGCGGGGCGCAGAGCGAGCACGTCAGCCCCGGCCTGCTCCGCATCCTCGACCGCCTGCCCGACACACCGGCCGAGATCGTGACCGAGCTCGGCGAGACCCTGCGGCAGACGCCGCTGGGCACGGCCCTGACCGGCGACACGACCGCGTACACGGGCCCGGCACGCAGCCTCGGGTACCGGTGGTTCACGGACCCGGCTGCCCGCGAGCTCTACGCCGCCGAGGACCACCCGTTCCTGTCCCGGCTGTACGCGTCGCACCTGCGCACGCTCGTGACGCTGCGGGGCCCCGGCTCGCGGGCAGCTCTCCTGGCGGACCTCGCGCTCGCGGAGAGCGAGGAGCTGCGGCGCCTGTGGGACACCCACGAGGTCGGCCTCGTGCCCCACGACGTCAAGCGGCTCGTGCACCCCGAGGTCGGTGCGCTCGAGCTGCACTGCCAGACGCTGCTGGACCCGCAGCAGTCGCACCTGCTCCTCGTGTACACCGCGGCGCCCGGCACCGAGAGCTACGACAAGCTGCAGCTGCTCTCCGTCCTCGGCTCCCGGCCGCTCGGCTGACGAGTCCGGGGGTCGCCGTCCCGCCGCTCGACGCCGGGAGGCCCGGACGGTCGACCGCGTCGGGGCCGGCCGGCCCGCTCGGACGTGGACCGCCGAGGTCGGATCTCGGGGGCGACGAGCACCCCGTCCCCGATCCGGGGCCGCTCGGCGAACCCGAACGCCGCGACGAGCCAGGCGACCGCCGCCGGCACGTCGGACAGAGCCCCGACCCGGTCCGCGCCTCACCCCGGCGCCCGCCGCGCCCCGACGCCCTCGAGTGCGCCGCGACGCCCTCGTCGCACGCGGCGGCGAGGGCGTCGTGGCGTCCGGTCAGCGCGCCGTCACTTGATCGCGCCGCGTGTGACGCCCGAGATGACCCACCGCTGGGCGATCACGTAGACGACGAGCAGCGGTGCCATCGCCATGAGGTAGGACGCGAAGGCCACCGTGTAGTTCGTCGTGAACTGGCTCTGGAACACGTACTGCACGAGCGGCAGCGTCGCGCCCCGGGGGTCCGAGACGATGACCAGCGGGAGCAGGAAGTCGTTCCACGCCCACAGGCACGTGAGGATCCCGACCGTCGCGTTCATCGGGGACAGCAGCGGGAAGATGATCTTCCAGAACAGCGTCCACGTGCTCGCGCCGTCGACGATGGCGGCTTCCTCGAGCTCCCGCGGGATCGAGTTGATGTACGCGACGAAGATGAAGATGTTGAACGACAGGCCGTACACCACGTACAGCAGGATCAGGCCGACCTGGTTGTCGAGCCCCAGCAGCGCCGTCTGCTTGGCGACGGGCAGCATGAGGATCGGGAACGGCACGAACAGCGCCGAGATGAAGTAGAAGAACAGGCCCTTGAACAGCCGCCGGTGCATGTTCCGGGCGATCGCGTAGGCGACCATCGAGTTCGTCAGGAGCGTCAGGACGACCGCACCGACCGTGATCACCGCGCTGTTCAGGGCGGTGCGGGGGAACTCGGTGAGCTGCCAGGCCTCCGCGAAGTTGCCCCACGCGAACTCGGTCGGGAACGCGAACCCCGTGCCGCCCAGCTGGTCCTGGGTCTTGAGCGCCGTGACGACCGTGAAGTAGAGCGGGACGAGGATCGTCAGGCTCAGCACGACCAGCAGCGCGGTGAGCCACCAGTTGACGCGGTACTCCTCCCGTGACTTCCGGGGGCGTCGCGTCCTGCCCCCGGGCCGGCCGGGCAGGTCCGGGCCGTCCGGGTCGGCGCCGCGCGCGGGCCGCGGGGGTGCGGCGATGGTGTTCGGTCCACTCGTCGGCGTGGTCATCACACGGACACCTCTCTGCGCTGCAGGACCCGGAGCTGGACGACCGCGAACGCGACGATCACGATCATGAACAGGACCGCGTTGGCGAGCTGGTAGCCGTACTCGCCGCCCTGGAACCCGCCGCGGTAGATGAGCACGCCCACGGACTGGGTCGAGGTCCCGGGCCCGCCGTTCGTCAGGGCGATGATGTGGTCGAACACCTGCAGGAAGCTCTTCAGCGCGAGCACCATGTTGATCGTGAAGAAGCCGGCGATCATCGGGAACGTGATGCTGCGGAACTGCCGCCAGGAGCTCGCGCCGTCGAGCGACGCGGCCTCGTAGAGCTCCCCCGGCACGGTCTGGAGACCGGCGAGGTAGATGATGATGTTGAACGCGGTGGCCTGCCAGACGGCGAGGACCAGGATGCCGACCCAGGCGAGCTGCGGGTCGGCGAGGATCGACGTCGACAGCCGGTCGATCCCGAGCGCCGTGGCGATCGCGGGCAGCGAGCCCGAGAAGAGGTACTGGAACACGTACCCGATGACGAGGATCGAGAGCACGTTGGGCACGAAGTACGCGCCCCGCAGCGTGTTCTTCCACTTGATCTTCCCGTTCAGCCCGATCGCGACCGCCAGGGCGATCGCGTTGACCAGGATCGTCGCCAGGAGCGCGAACCGGAAGGTGAAGCCGTACGCCGCACGCACCTGCGGGTCGGCGAACAGCGCGACGTAGTTCTCGAGCCCCACGAAGCTCCAGTCCCCGTAGCCCGGGGAGTCGGTGAAGCTGTAGAACACGCCCTGGAGCACGGGGACGGTGTGGAACACGAGGAACAGCACGACCGCCGGCAGGACCATCCAGTAGAACGTGCGCGGTATGCGGTTCCGGTCGGGCCGGTGGGCCGGCGCACCGGTCCGCCGGGCGGGGGCCTGGGTCGACGTGGCCATCAGGAGCTCACCGCCCCGAGGCCCCAGGTGCGGCGCTGCGCGACGCGGTCCCACGCGCCGTCGAGCCCGTCGAGGAACGCGTCGGCGTCCTTGTCGATCAGGAGCTGCTGCAGCAGCGGCCCGAGCGGGATCGCGGGGATGAACTGGTGGTCGTCGAATCCCACGAGACGCTCCTCGTCGATGTAGGGCTGGATCCCGGCGAGCGCCGGGTCCGGGTTGCTCGCGCCCTCGAGCGCGGGGATCGCGACCTGCTGCTCGGCGTAGTCCTGCACCGCGCCGGGCTCCATCAGGAACTCGATGAAGCGGCGCGACTCCTCGGGGTGCGCGCCGCCGGCGCCCGCGGTCACGAGCACGTCGACCCCCGAGACGAGCCGGGTGTCGGCCGGGTCGTCCGTCGCCGGGAGCGGGAAGCTGCCGACGGTGAAGTCCGGCTCGAAGCTGCGGATCTGCGGGACGGCGTAGCTTCCCAGCAGGAGCATCGCGGACTCCCCCGCCGCGAACGCCACGGTGCCCTCCTGGTACCCGAAGGCCGCGGGGTTCGGCTGGGTGTACTCGAACAGCTCGAGCTCCTTCTCCGCGGCCTCGCGCCAGCCCTCGGCGAACGTGGCGTCACCCGCGAACCGGGCCTCGAAGAAGCCCTCGGGCGCGGTCTGCGCGGTGAGCGGCGCGAGCGGCGCCTGCGCGGTCCACGCGTCGGCGAGCATCGCGTAGAACGGCGTGACGCCCGCGGCCTGGAACGTCTGCGCCGCGGCGATCAGCTCGTCCCAGGTCTGCGGGACCTCGACGCCCTGCTGCTCGAAGAGCTCGACGTTGTACAGCACGCCGCTCGCATTCGCGGCGAACGGGATGCCGTTGACGGCGCCCTCCCCGCTCGCGCCGAGGTCCTGCAGGATCTCGACGTAGCCCTCGTTGAGGTCCTCGAGGAGCGGGTCGCCCGCGTAGTTCTCGAAGATGCCCGCCGAGGCGAGCTCTCCGAACGTGCCGTTGCCGTTGAGCGTGAGCACGTCCGGCACGTCGTTCTTGACCAGGCGGGTGCGCAGCGCGGTCTCGGGGTCGGGGACGTTGTCGACGACGACGTCGATGTCCGGGTTCTGCGCCTCGAACTCCGCGGCGCGCTGCTCGAAGTACGCGACGGCCTCGGGCTTGAACTGGAAGAACGTGAGCTCCGTGCGCTCGCCGGACCCGCCGGCGCACGCGGTGAGCGCGGAGGCGGCGAGCCCGACGACGAGGAGCCTCGCGACGGTGCGGGGTGGTGCCATGACGGGTGCCCCTTCCGGGGGGTCGACGGGCTCAGTCGGCGGTCGGGCCGCTGGGTGCCCGGCGCACGTGCAGCAGCACGAGGCGCTCGGGGAAGAGCGACGGGACCTGGATCCCGACCGCCGCGAGGGTGCGGCCGCTGAGCCGCGTGCCGTCCGTCCACCAGGGGACGGGGTAGATCGCGTCCCCGTGCGCGGCGGCGTCGCCAGGCGGCAGCGGCCGCACGTCGTACGTCGCGGCGGGGTCGAGACCGGGGAGCCGGACGCGCCCCGGAGGGCTCGTGGCCGAGGTGCCGAGCGTCACGACGGCGAAGACCGCCTCCTTGCCGTCCTGCGCGACGACACCGTGCACCCACAGCGAGGGGTCCGGCGTGTCCGCGTGCACGACGGTGCCGCTGTGCAGCAGCGCGCGGTGCTCCTGGTGCACGCGCACCCAGGTGGCCAGCGCGGCGACGTCCGCGTCGTCCGCCCGGGTCAGGTCCCACTCGATGCCCAGGTGGGAGAAGAACGCGGTCCCCGCGCGGAACCCGAGCACGTGCGTGCGCCCGGTCGTGTGCGCCGTCGGGGCGCCGACGTGCGAGCCGATCATCTCGGGCGGCAGCAGCAGACCCATCCCGGCCTCGATGCCCTGCCGCTCGAGCGCGTCGATCGTGTCCGACGCCCACACGCGCTCGGCGCGCTCCATGATCCCGAGGTCGGTGCGCCCGCCCCCGCCCGCGCAGGACTCGATCTCCAGCCCGGGGTGACGGGCGCGCAGCTCGTCGAGCAGCCGGTAGGTCGCGAGCGTCTGCTCGTGCACGCCGGCGCGCCCGGTCGGCCACAGGCCGGCGTCGATCAGGTCGCGGTTGTGGTCCCACTTGACGTAGTCGACCGGGTGCTCGGTGAGGATCGCGTCGATCCGCTCGAGCACGTGCGCGTACGCGTCGGGGTGCGCGAGGTTGAGGACCTGCTGGTGGCGCGCGGACGGGCCGAGCCGCCCGCCGGTCTGCAGCAGCCACTCGGGGTGCGCCCGGGCGAGGTCGGAGTCGGGGTTGACCATCTCGGGCTCGAACCACAGCCCGAACTGCATCCCGAGACCGCGCACGTGGTCGACGAGAGGCCCGAGGCCGTCGGGCCAGACGTCCTCGTCGACGTACCAGTCGCCGAGCCCCGCGGTGTCGTCGCGCCGGCCACGGAACCAGCCGTCGTCGAGCACGTAGCGCTCGACACCGAGTGCGGCCGCCCGGTCGGCGAGCGTGCGGAGCCGGTCGAGGTCGTGGTCGAAGTAGACGGCCTCCCAGACGTTGAGCAGCACGGGGCGCGGCGTGCGCGGGTGCTGTGGACGTGAGCGCAGGTGCGTGTGGAACCGTCCCGCGAGCTCGTCGAGCCCGACGCCGTACGAGCCGTACACCCACGGGCTCGCGTACGTCTCCCCCGTTGCGAGCCGCACCTCCCCCATGAGCAGCAGCTCGCCGGCCCCGAGCAGCCGGACGCCCGACGACGTCCGCTCGGCGAGCGTGCGGGTGTTGCCGGACCACGCGACGTGCACGCCCCACACCTCGCCCGACCGGTAGCCGAAGCCCGTCCGACCGGCGAGCAGCAGCACGGTGGCGTCGTGCGCCCGGCCGCGTCGGCTCTCGCGCAGCCGGGTGCCGACGTCGAACGGTGCGCGCTGCGGCGAGCGCTCGCGCAGGTGGCGCCCGGTGAAGTCGAGCACCTCGTCGGCCTCGGACGGCACGGGGAGCATCACGTCGAGCGAACCCACGGTGTAGGTCCCGTCGCCCGTGCTGGTGAGGCTGCTCCGTGTCCGCAGGAGCCCGCTGCCGAGGAGCTCGAGCTCGAGCGCGAGGCCGAGCCCGGCGACGTCGTCGCGTGCCGTGACCCGCACGCGGTGCTCGACGCCGGCCTCGGGGCGCCGCGCGTGCTCGGTCCGGGCGGAGGCGAACGCGACGGAGAAGTCGGCGCCGTCGCGGTGCCCCGTGATCCCGGGCGTCCCGAGCCAGCCGAGCGACTGCTCGGGGAGCAGCGAGACGGGCACCGGGGCGTCGGTCGAGCCGGGCGCGAGCGGGGGGACGCTCGCGGCGCGCAGGTCGGCGAGCTCGTCGTCGGGGAGGTCGCCGAGGTCGGCGCCCCAGTGCAGGACGCGGGGCAGACGCTCGCCCTCGACGTCGAGCACGAGGCTCACGCCCGCGGAGCGCAGGTGCAGCAGGAGGGGGTGCGACGGTGCCACAGGAGTCCAGACGTTGGTCCGATCGGATGACTCCGAGTGTTGCTCCGGAAGTCCCGAAGCGTCAAGCGGAGACCTGCATCACACAATGCGGCATCTGCGCGCCCGCTGGACTTCCGTGACGGAGGTATCGTGGTCCTCGGCCAGCCCCAGGGGCTGGCAGGATGCTGCGCGCAGCGGGCGTGCGACGGGCGGGACCGGGTGCGGAGGAGAAGACATGACCGACGTCACCGCGTGGACGCCCGCCGGTGGATCGACGCGCGACGTCGCGCTCGAGGTGCTGCTGCACGGCCCGCTCTCGCGCACCGAGCTCGCGCGCCGCCTTGAGCTCTCGCAGGCGAGCCTCACCCGGCTCACCAAGCCGCTGCTCGAGTCCGGCATGCTCGTCGAGACCGAGCCGGCGCGGGACCCGGCGACCGGCCGTCCGGCGCGTCCGCTCGACGTCGTCCCGGGGTCGCACCACTTCGCCGGCGTGAAGCTCACGGGAGACGCCGTACACGCGGTGCTCGTCGACCTGCGCGGCATGGTGCTCGCGCACGCGAGCGCGCCCCTCACGGAGCACGACCCGGACCACGTCCTCGGCGTGGTGGCCGCCCTGACCCGCGACCTCGCCGGCGGCTCGGACGTCACCGGGCTCGGCATCGCGCTCGGCGGCCACTCCCCCGACCACCGCTCGGTGCGCAGCGCGCCGTTCCTCGGCTGGGACGACGTCGCGGTCGCAACCCGTGCCGAGCAGGCGACCGGCCTGCCGACGGTCGTCGAGAACGACGTCGTGGCGCTCACGACCGCGGAGCACTGGTTCGGCGCCGGCCGCGGCCTGCGCAGCCTGGCCGTCCTCACGATCGGCGCGGGGGTCGGCTACGGGCTCGTGCAGCACGGGCGGCTCGTGACCCACCGGGACAGCGGCCTGGGGCTCGTCGGGCACTACCCGCTCGACCCCAACGGCGCGGTCTGCTTCGCAGGGCACCGCGGCTGCGCGAGCGCGATGCTCACGATCCCGTCGCTCACGGCCCAGGCGACGGTCGCCCTCGGCCGGCCGGTCGCCTACGACGAGCTGCTCACGCTCGCGCGCGACGACGAGCCCGCGGCGCGGCTGATCGTGCGCGACGCCGTCGGTGCGCTCGGCCGGCTCGTCGCCGCGGTCGCCAACCTCACGATGCCCGAGCGCGTCGTGGTGACCGGCGAGGGGGTCGCCCTCGTCGACGCCGACCCGGCGGCGCTGCGGGTGGCCGTGGCGCGCGACCGGGACCCGCGCACCTCGCCGCTCGATCTCGTGACCCGGCCCGGCGACTTCACCCAGTGGGCCCGGGGCGCGGGCGTCGTCGCGATCCAGGACTTCGTGCTCCGGGCGCCCTGAGCGTCCTGGCGCAGGTCGCCCGGGCCGGACCGCCCGGGGTCGGCACGAGGAGGGCGGCCGCGGGAGGTCACCCGCGGTCAGCCGGCCGCGGCGCCCGGCCCGGGACCGAGATCGCACCGCATCCGGAAGTTCGTCAGCTCGACCCCCCGGAGCACGGGGTGCTGCTCGGCGACGACCACGAAGCCGTGCGCCTCGAAGGCCGGCCGCGCGGTCAGGCTCGCGTTCGTCGTGAGCTCGTGCGCCCCCAGCTCCACGGCCGTCGCCCGCGCCCAGCGCAGGAGCGCGGAGCCGACACCCTGCCGCGCGACGTCGGGCTCCACGAAGAGCATGTCGACGTACCCGTCCTCGTCGACGTCCGTGAAGCCCACGACGCGGCCGTCGGCCTCCGCGACCTGGGTCCGGGCCGCCGCGCGTCGACCGGCCCAGACCACCGGGTCGATGTCCGGGCTCGCCCACGCGTCGACCTGCTCCGCGGTGTAGTCGCGGCTCGCGAGGAGCCGGATCGCGCGGTGGAACACGTCGAGCGTCGCGGCGGCGTCGTCGTCGCGGTACGGGCGCAGGTGCACGTCCCGAGCGTAGCCAGCGGGCGTGGCCCTGCCGGGGCACCGAGCGTGCGGTAGACCCGTGTCGTGACCACCACGACGACCGTGCTCGTCGTGCTCGACCTGGTAGGCACGTTCGCGTTCGCACTGACCGGCGGGCTCACCGCGATCCGCGTGGCGCACGTCGACATCGTCGGCGTCGTGACGCTCGCGGCGATCACCGCGGTCGGCGGCGGCATCCTGCGCGACGTCCTGCTCGGCGCCCTGCCGCCCGCGACGTTCGTGGACTGGCGCTACCTGACCGTCGCCACCGGCGGAGGGCTGGTCGCCTTCGCGTTCAGCCGCGGGCTCAGCCGGTTCAGCAACCCGATCGAGGTGCTCGACGCCGCGGGCCTGAGCCTCTTCGCGGTGACCGGGGCGGGGCGGGCGCTCGAGCTCGGCGCCGGGCCGATGCAGGCGATCATCCTCGGGGCCGTCACCGGGGTCGGCGGAGGGACGCTGCGCGACGTGCTGGTCCGGCAGGTCCCGAGCGTGCTGAGCAGCGGCGTCTACGCGATCCCGGCGCTCGTCGGCGCGGCCCTCGCCGTCGCCGCGGCGACGGGCGGGGTCGACGAGGTGCTCGGTCTCCCGGCGGCGCTCGGAGCGGCCGCGGCGTGCTTCACGATCCGGATGGTCGGCCTGCACCTCGGCCTGCACGCTCCACGCCCGCCGGGTACCGACCGGGGGACGACGCCCGGGCGTGACGGCCGCGCCGGAGCCGGGTGACGGCACGTGGCGCAGCGCCCGTGGCGGGGCCCGCGGCCCGGGCAAGTCGCGACAACCGCTTGCCGCGCACGTGGCCCGCGGCGGTCAATGGGGTGCGGGACGTCGGCACGTCCCCGCGGCGTCCGGGCACGTCCCCGGGACCGTCACGCTCACGAGGAGAGGATCGTGCGATGCCCGGAGGAGCTGCTCAGATCGGTGTGACGGGTCTGGCTGTGATGGGTCGGAACCTGGCGCGGAACTTCGCGCGGCACGGGTACACGGTCGCGGTGCACAACCGGTCCTGGGCCAAGACCGAGTCGCTGGTCGCCGAGCACGGGGACGAGGGGACGTTCGTGGCCTCGGAGTCGATGGCGGACTTCGTGGCCTCGCTGGCCCGTCCGCGCAAGGTGGTGGTCATGGTCAAGGCCGGTCCGGCCACCGACGCGGTGATCGCCGAGCTGGTCCCGCTCCTGGAGGCGGGGGACATCGTGATCGACGCGGGCAACGCCCACTTCCCGGACACGGTGCGCCGGGAGGGCGAGCTCAAGGCCCACGGCCTGCACTTCGTCGGGTCCGGGGTCTCCGGCGGGGAGGAGGGCGCGCTGCTGGGTCCCTCGATCATGCCCGGTGGGTCGCGGGAGTCCTATGCGGTGCTGGGCCCGATCCTGGAGGACATCGCCGCGAAGGTCGATGGGGTGCCGTGCTGCACGTATGTGGGGCCGGAGGGTGCGGGGCACTTCGTGAAGATGGTGCACAACGGCATCGAGTACGCCGACATGCAGCTCATCGCGGAGGCCTACGACCTGCTCAAGCAGGGCCTGGGCGCCTCGGCCGCGCAGATCGGGGAGATCTTCCGGACCTGGAACGAAGGGGACCTGGAGTCGTTCCTGATCGAGATCACCGCCGAGGTGCTCACCCACACCGACGCGGCCACGGGTCAGGCGTTCGTCGACGTGGTCCTCGACCGCGCGGAGCAGAAGGGCACCGGGCGCTGGACCGTGCAGAACGCCCTCGACCTGGGGGTCCCGATCACCGGCATCGCGGAGGCCACGTTCGCCCGGGCGTTGTCGGGGTCGGTCCCGCAGCGCACCGCCGCCGCCGGCACCCTGGTCGGGCACGCCGAGCCGTTCGAGGTCACCGACCGGGACGCGTTCATCGAGGACGTGCGCCTGGCCCTGTACGCCTCCAAGGTCGTCGCGTACTCGCAGGGCTTCGACCAGATCGCGGCGGCGTCCGAGCAGTTCGGGTGGGGCATCGACCGCGGCGCCATGGCCCGGATCTGGCGGGGCGGGTGCATCATCCGGGCCCGGTTCCTCAACCGGATCACCGAGGCCTACGAACGCGACGCGAACCTGCCGCTCCTGCTCGCCGACCCCTACTTCGTCGGCGCGGTCGGCAACGGCGTGGCCGCCTGGCGCCGGATCGTGGCCGCCGCCGCGTTCGCGGGCGTGCCGACCCCGGCGTTCTCCTCCTCGCTCGCGTACTACGACGGGGTCCGCGCCGAGCGGCTGCCCGCCAACCTCATCCAGGCCCAGCGCGACTTCTTCGGCGCGCACACCTACCAGCGCACCGACCGCGAGGGCACCTTCCACACCGAGTGGACCCGCGACCGCACCGAGACCCCCGCGTGAGCGACGAGCCGACCTCACCCTGCCGGGGTGCCCGCGCCCCGAGCGCCGACGATCCCGACCGCTGGCGTCCGGGCTCGTCCCGTGCGCCGGGGGGCGCGCGCGCTGCGGCGGCCCCGCCGTTGCCGCAGGTCAGGGCGCACGGCAGGGTGGCGGCATGACCGTCGAACCCCAGGTGTCCACCGGCGGCACCGGTCGCGTGCTCTGGGTCGACGCGTCCGCCGGGGTCGCGGGCGACATGCTGCTCGGCGCTCTCGTCGACGCGGGCGTCGCGCTCGACGCGCTGCAGGCTGCCGTCGACGCCGTTATCCCGGGCTCCGTCCGGCTCACGGCGTCGACCGTCACCCGCGCCGGGCTGCGCGCCACCAAGGTCGAGGTCGAGGTGCTCGTCGACGACCCGCCGCACCGCACGTGGTCGACCATCCGCGCGCTGCTCGACGAGGCCGACCTCGACCCGCCGGTCCGCACCGCGGCCCTCGCGGCGTTCGCGCGCCTCGCCGACGCCGAGGGCCGCGTGCACGGCGTCCCGCCCGAGGACGTGCACTTCCACGAGGTCGGGGCGCTCGACGCGATCGCGGACGTGGTCGGCTCGTGCGCCGGGGTCGCGAGCCTCGGCGCGGCGCACGTCGTCGTCTCCCCCGTCGCGCTCGGCTCGGGCACGATCGAGGCGCACCACGGGACCCTGCCGGTGCCCGCGCCCGCGGTGCTCGAGCTGGCGCGCGGCTGGGACGTCGTCGCGGGCGGCCGGGGTGAGCTCGCGACGCCCACGGGCCTCGCGCTCGTGACCGCGCTGGCCTCCGAGTCCGGCCCCTTGCCCGCCATGCGCGTCGAGCGCACCGGCATCGGGGCGGGCACGCGGGACCGGCCCGACCGCGCCAACGTGCTGCGGCTCGCGCTCGGCACCGGGGCGCACCTCGGCGCGCCGCACGCCGGGTCGCGGCCGCACACCGAGCCCGCCGTCCTGCTCGAGACCAACGTCGACGACCTCGACCCGCGGCTGTGGCCCGGGGTTCTCGCGCACCTCCTCGCCGCCGGGGCGTCCGACGCGTGGCTCACCCCGATCCTCATGAAGAAGGGTCGCCCGGCGCACACGCTCCACGTGCTCGCCGACCCGTCCGTCGCCGACGCGCTCCGGGCGGTCGTCCTCGCCCACACGACGACGCTCGGGGTCCGGGTGAGCACCGTCGAGAAGGACGTGCTCGACCGGGCCTGGGTCCCGGTGCGGGTCGACGTGACGACCGCCGGTGCCGGTCCCCGCGCCGAGGCCGGCCACGGGCACCCGCACCCTCACGCGGTTGTCGCCCCGACCGACATGGGAGCGCCGGGCACCGGCGTCGTGCGGATCAAGGTCGGTCACCGCGCGGGCCTCGTCGTCCAGGCGATGCCGGAGTTCGAGGACGTGGCTGCCCTGGCGGACGCCACCGGCGTGCCGGCCGCCCGCGTGCTGGCCGACGCGCACGCAGCCGCGGAGGCCGCCGGGCTGGTCGCGGGTGCGTCCTGGGACGGCAGCCGGGCGGGGTGAGCCTCGCAGCGGCTCGCGGTCAGCCCGAGTGCCCCCACGGCGCCGCGACCTGCGCGGCGAGGTGCCCGGCGCCGTAGCCGTTGTCGATGTTGACCACGGCGACGCCCGGGGCGCACGCGTTGAGCATCGTGAGCAGCGGCGCCAGCCCCTCGAACGCCGCGCCGTAGCCGACCGACGTGGGCACCGCGACGACGGGCGCCTCGACGAGCCCCGCGACGACGCCGGGCAGCGCGCCGTCCATACCGGCGACCACCACGAGCGCCCGGGCCGAGCGCACGAGGTCGAGGTGCCCGAGCACGCGGTGCAGGCCCGCGACCCCGACGTCGACCACGGTCTCGACGGGACGCCCGAGGTGGCGGGCGGTGAGCGCCGCCTCGCGCGCGACCGGGAGGTCGGACGTCCCGGCGGCGAGCACCACGACGAGGCCCCCCGTCGCCTCGGGCGGCTCCCCCGGCCACGCGACCAGCCGCGCGTCGGGGTCGTGCGCCGCCCCCGGGAGCTCCGCGAGGAGCACGTCGACCTGGGCGTCGGTCACGCGGGTGAAGAGCGTCCGCGCGTCGCGCGTGCGGACCTGGACCGCGATGACGCGCACCTGCTCGACGGACTTCGACTCGCACAGCACGGCCTCGGGGAACCCGCGGCGTCGGGCCCGGTCGTGGTCGAGCTCGACGAAGTCCGCGAGCGCCGGCGGCGGCGCCCAGCGCTCAGCCACCGCGCACCCCGACGAGCGGGAGCGTGAACGCACCGGACTGGACGCCCGCGAGGTCGAGCGCGACGAACCGGAAGCCCGCCGAGCGCACGGCCCGCCACACCTCGTCGCGCAGCGGGTCGCCCACGACGGCCGCGAGGTCGCGCACCGGGACCTCGAGCCGGGCGACGTCGCCGTGGTGCCGCACGCGCAGGTCCCCGAGCCCGAGGCGCCGGAGCTCGGCCTCGGCGGCCTCGACCTGCGCGAGCTTCTCGGGGGTGACCTCCTCGAAGTGCGGGATCCGCGACGCGAGGCAGGGCGCCGCGGGCTTGTCGGCGGAGGGCAGCGCGAGCGCGTGCGCGACCCGCCGCACCGCCGCCTTGTCGAGCCCGGCGTCGGCGAGCGGGCGCAGCACCCGGTGCTCGGTCGCCGCCCGGGAGCCGGGCCGGTCCGGGCGGCGCGCGTCGTCGGCGTTCTCGCCGTAGGCCACGGCGGTGAGCCCGTGCGCGGCGACGACGTCCGCGCCGATGCGCGTGAACAGCTCGTCCTTGCAGAAGAAGCAGCGGTCCGGCCCGTTCCGCCGGTACTCCGGGTTGTCGCCCTCGTGGGTCTCGACCTCGACGAGCGGTGCGCCGACGACCCGGGCGACGTCGTGCGACGCGGCCCGCTCGTCGGACGCGAGGCTCGGCGAGACGCCCAGGACCGCCACGACGCGCGCCGCGCCGAGCGCCTCGGCCGCCAGGGCCAGCACGACGGACGAGTCGACCCCGCCCGAGAACGCGACGCCGAGGCGCCCGGACGGCACGGCGGACCGCAGCGCGGTCGAGAGGTTCTCGACGGCATCGCGGTCCTCGTCCTCCAGGAGCCGCAGCCAGGGCCGCTCGACGTTCCGGGGCATCAGGCCTCCTGAGCGGGGATCGGGCGGGTCACGACCACGCTCTCGGCGCGGCCGCGGGCGACCTCTCCGACCCTAGCCGGGACGGTCGCGCGGGCCAGCGGGAGGAGGGGCGAGGAGCGCCGCGGCTGCACGGTCACGGCTGGCGGGTCCAGCGCCGGCGCAGCGCGTGCGCGGCGGCCTTGGGCTGGCGGTCCCGCGTGAACACGCCCTTCTTGTTGCCGCCGACGCGCATCACGCCCGACGACGTCGCGAAGTCCGCGAAGTTCCACACGTGCTCGCCGACGACCGCGTCGATGTCGTCGAACACCCGGTGATTCATGTCGAGGTACTCGACCTGGTACTCCTCGGTCCACGGCACGGGCGTGACCGAGTGCAGGCCGGGCAGCGTGTCCGCGCCGTACTCGGTGATGATGATCGGCTTGCCGTCGCCGGCCCACGCCTCGAGCTCCTCGCGCCACGCGGCCTCGGCGGCGACCAGGTCCCCGCTGTGCACGTACCAGCCGTAGTAGCGGTTGAGCATGAGCACGTCGCCGAGCTGCGAGACCTGGCGCTGTCCGTGCGGCGCGAGCATGACGTTGACGAAGCCGACGGGCCGGGTCGGGTCGAGCTCCTTGGTGAGGGCGAACAGCGGCTCGAAGTACGCGCGCGCCGCGTCGGTCTCCGACTCGGGCTCGTTCGCGATCGACCACAGCACGACGCTCGGGTGGTTCTTGTCACGGGCGACGAGCTCGCGGATGGCCTGCGCGTGCACCTCGCGCGAGGTGTCGTTGACCGTCTCGGGCGAGAACGTCACGTAGCCCTGCGTGCCGAAGATCCCGCCGCCGAGGCCCATGTTCTGCCCGACGGCCGCGACCTCGTAGATCACGACCACGCCGTGGCGGTCCGCGTAGTCGTACACCTCGTCGGCGTACGGGTAGTGCGACGTGCGGAACGAGTTGGCGCCGATCCAGTCGAGCAGCGCGAAGGCGTGCACGAGGAACGCGTCGTCGTGGCCCTTGCCGCGCACGGCGCTGTCCTCGTGCTTGCCGAAGCCGGTGAAGTGGAACGGCTCGCCGTTGAGGAGGAACTCGATCCCGCGGACCTCGACCGTGCGGATGCCGACCGTCTGGAGGTAGCTGTCGAGCGTCGCGCCGTCCTCGCCGACGAGCTCGACGTCGAGCTCGTGGAGGAACCCGTCGCCGGGCGCCCACAGGTGGGCGTCCTCGACGCGCAGCTCGCCCTGCTCGCCCTCGCCCGTGGCGACGACGCGGCCGTCGGCGTCGCGCAGCGTCACGCGCGTGGTGCGCGCCGCGTCGCCGGTGGACTCGACCGCGTAGCGCACGACGCCGGTGGTGCCGTCGAGCTCCGTGACGACCGTGACGTCGCTGACGTACGTCGTCGGCGTCGCGTAGAGCCACACAGTGCGGTGCAGGCCGGCGTAGTTGAAGAAGTCGTGGAAGGAGCGCTGCCGGCGCCCGTGCGGGGTCTCCTGGACGAGGCCCGGCGGGATGGTCTGGAACGAGAGCTCGTTGTTCACGACCGCGGTGACGCGTAGCTCCTCGCCGGGCACCGCGAGGTGCGTGACGTCCGCCTCGAACGGCGTGTACCCACCCTCGTGCTCGGCGACCTGCGTGTCGCCGACCCACACCACGGCCCGGTGCGTCGCGGAGTCGAACCGCAGCACGACCCGCTCCCCGGCCCACCCGCGCGGGACGCGGACGGTCGTCTAGTACCAGGCGTCGCCGACGTGGTCGCGCACCGCCGCGTCGGCGAGGACGTCGTTGTAGCTCGCGGGCACCGGGATGTCGACCGCCCCGTCGAGGGCGCGGGCGAACCAGCGGTCGCGGCGGCCCGCCCCCTCCGCGTCGAGCCGGAGCTGCCAGATCCCGGCGAGGGACCTGCGCTCGCGCGTCCGGGTGTCCTGGGGGCGGAGCATGGGGTTCCTCCTCTGCGCCGGGCGTGCCGGCGGGGCCGTCGTGCGGTGTGCGTCCACCCCCATTCACCGCCGCGCCCGGCGCGACGACAAGCGGTTGCCGTGGGTTGTCACCGCCCGTACGGTGCAGGTATGCCCGACGATCAGGGCCCGCAGCGCCGCGGACCGACGATCTACGACGTGGCCCGCGAGTGCGGCGTCGCGCCGTCCACGGTCTCCCGGGCCTTCTCCCGGCCGGGCCGCGTCAACGCCGAGACCGCGGCGCGTATCCGGGCGGTCGCCGAGTCGATGGGCTACCGCGCGAACCCGCTGGCCCGGGCGCTGCCCACCGGACGGACCGCGCTCCTCGCCCTCGTCGTCTCGGACGTGACGAACCCGTTCTTCTTCGAGATCATCCGCGGCGCGGAGCAGGCGGCGACCGCGGCCGGGTACACCGTGCTCGTCTCGGACGTGCAGGAGTCCGCGCAGGCCGAGCGGCAGGCGCTCGACCGGGTGCTGCCCCTCGTCGAGGGGGTCGTGCTCGCGACGTCGCGCATGTCCGACTCGACGATCCGGGTGATGGCCAAGCAGCGACCGACCGTGATGCTCAACCGGGTGCTCACCGAGGTGCCGAGCGTGGTCACCGACAACTCGCGCGGCATGCGGCGGGCGGTCGAGCACCTCGGGGAGCTCGGGCACCACACGGTCGCGTACGCGGCCGGGCCCGAGGCGTCGTGGGCCGACGGGATGCGCTGGCGCAGCATGCGCGAGGCCGGCTACGAGCTCGAGCTCAAGGTCCGGCGCCTGGGCCGGTTCGAGCCGACGGTGCGGGGCGGGCTCGACGCCGCGCAGGCGCTCGCCGAGGCGCCCGCCACGGCGGTGGTCTGCTACAACGACCTCGTCGCGATCGGGCTCATGCGCGGGCTGGCGTCGATGGGCGCTCGGGTCCCCGCGGAGGTCAGCGTCGTGGGGTTCGACAACATCTTCGGGTCCGACTTCTGCAGCCCGCCGCTCACGACCGTCGCCGCGCCGCTGCGTGCGCTCGGGTCGCACGCGGTGCGCGCGCTGCTGCGCGAGCTGGGGCACACCACGCCGCACGCGGTGCGCGCGACGGTGCTGCCCGCCCAGCTCGTGGTGCGCGGCTCGACGGCCACGCCCGGCCGGCGCCGCCACGCGTGGACCCAGCCCGGCGCGGCGGCGCCCGCGCAGGCGTCCGGCTCCGCGTCGGCGTCGACCGCGACGGCGTTCCCGTCCGCGTCCGCGTCCGCGTCGGCGTCGTCGTCCTCGCCCGCACCGGCTCGCGCGGCACCCGTCCGGCACGGTTGAGCCGCCGCCGGGTCCGGGCGTTGCCGCACGTTGCCACGAGCCGTTGCCCCCGGGTGCCGCGGAGGCGCAGGGTGGGCGGATGACAGCCCACACGCAGACCGCGGACCGCGTCGGTGCCCGCTCGATCGGCGGTCCGGGCCAGGTGCTCGACGACGCCACCGTCCGCGCGTTCGTCACCGAGCGCCTCGCCGAGATCGACCTCGCGGGCCGGACCCTGTGCGTCGTCGTCCCCGACGGGACCCGCAGCTGCCCGCTGCCTCTGCTGCTCGGGGCGGTGCACGAGGCCGCGACGGCCGCGGGCGCGGCGCACCTGACGTTCCTCGTCGCGCTCGGCACGCACGCGGCGATGGCCGAGCCGGAGCTGGCGCGCCACCTCGGGTACGGGGCCGGCGACCTCGCCGGGACCTTCCCCGGCACCACCGTGCTCAACCACGAGTGGTGGGACGAGGCGACGTTCGTGTCCGTCGGCACGATCACCGCCGCGCGGCTGTCCGAGCTGTCCGAGGGACGCCTCGTGCGCGACGTCGACGTGCGCCTGAACCGCGCGGTCGTCGAGCACGACGTCACGCTCATCATCGGCCCGGTGTTCCCGCACGAGGTCGTGGGGTTCTCGGGCGGCAACAAGTACCTGTTCCCGGGCGTCGCCGTGAAGGACGTCATCAACGTCTCGCACTGGCTCGGCGCCCTCATCAGCAGCTCGGAGATCATCGGCACGCGCGGGATCACCCCCGTGCGGGCGCTGATCGACGAGGCCGCCGCGCTCGTGCCCGGCGAGCGGTACGCGCTGTGCGTCGTCGCGCAGTCCGGCACCGGGGCCCTGCACGCCGCGAGCTTCGGGAGCCCTGAGGACGCCTGGGCGGCCGCCGCCGACGTCTCCGCCGAGACGCACGTGCGGTACCTCGACGCGCCCGTGCGCCGCGTGCTGTCGGTGATCCCCACCAAGTACGAGGACATGTGGACCGGCGCGAAGGGGTTCTACAAGGTCGAGCCGGTCGTCGCCGACGGCGGCCAGGTCGTCCTCTACGCGCCGCACATCACGGAGATCTCCGTGATGCACCCCCAGATCCTCGAGATCGGGTACCACTGCCGCGACTACTTCGTGCAGCAGTGGGACCGCTTCAAGCACCTGCCGTGGGGCGACCTCGCGCACTCGACGCACCTGCGCGGGCAGGGCACCTACGACGACGTGCACGGCGAGCGGTGCCGCGTCACGGTCACGCTCGCGACGGGGATCCCTGAGGACGTCGTGCGGGCGGCGAACCTCGACTACCTCGACCCGGCCGAGGTCGACGTCGACGCGTGGGCCGCCGACCCGGACACCCTCGTGGTCCCGCAGGCGGGCGAGGTGCTGCACCGGCTCCGGACGCCCTGACGTCCCGCGTGGAGCGGGCCGGGAGGCCCGCGCGCCCGGTGCCGGCGCGGGCCAGGGCCGGCCCGCACGGGGGCGGGTCGCGCGATCGTGCGGCGCGCGTGCCCCGGCCGCCCGGCACCGCCAGACTCGGGGCATGAGCGCTCCGACGCCCTGGGTCCTGCACGTCGACCTCGACCAGTTCGTGGCCGCCGTCGAGGTGCTGCGCCGCCCCGAGCTCGCCGGGCGGCCCGTGGTCGTGGGCGGGCGCGGCGACCCCACCGAGCGCGGCGTCGTGTCGACCGCGTCCTACGAGGCGCGCGAGCTCGGCGTGCACTCCGGCCTGCCGCTCCGGGTCGCCGCGCGCAAGGCGCCCGACGCGGTGTTCCTGCCCGTGGACGGCCCGGCGTACGAGGCGGTCTCCGACGAGGTCATGACGGCGCTGCGCGGGCTCGGCGTCGTCGTCGAGGTGCTCGGGTGGGACGAGGCGTTCCTCGGCGCCGTGACCGACGACCCCGAGGCCCTCGCCCGCCGGGCCCAGGAGACGGTGCTCGCGGCGACCCGGCTGCACTGCTCCGTCGGGATCGGCGACACCAAGGTCCGGGCCAAGATCGCGACCGGCTTCGGCAAGCCCGCGGGGATCTTCCGGCTCACCGAGGCGAACTGGTTCGACGTCATGGGCGAGCGGCCGACGATCGAGCTGTGGGGTGTCGGCACCAAGGTCTCGCGCCGGCTCACGGGGCTCGGGGTCCGCACGGTCGCCGAGCTCGCCGCCGCCCCGACCGAGGCGCTCGTCGCCGAGTTCGGACCGCGCATGGGGGTCTGGTACCACGAGCTGGGTCACGGGCTCGGGCCCACGACGGTCGACGACCGGCCGTGGGTCCCGCGCGGGCACAGCCGCGAGACCACGTTCCAGCAGAACCTCACGACCCCCGAGCAGGTGCGCGCCGCGGTCGACGAGCTCGCCCGCGCGGTCGTCACCGACACCGCGGAGGACGGGCGCGAGGTCGTCCGCGTCGCGCTCAAGGTCCGCTACGCGCCGTTCGAGACCAAGGTCGTGAGCCGCAAGCTCGCCGCGCCGAGCCGGGACGGCGCCGACGTCGTGGCCGCCGCCCTCGCGCTCGCCGAGGGCCTCGAGGACCGGGAGGTGCGCCTGCTCGGGGTGCGCGCCGAGATGGCGATGCCCGACGACGCCGACCCGGCCGAGCGGACGCCGGTGCGCGGACGGATCTGACGCGTCGGGGCGGGGCCGGACGCGGCGCGACCACCCGTCGCGCGGACCGCCCGGCCGGGTCAGGCGTCGGGTGCGCCGGCGCGCGCGTGGTGCGGGCTGTCCGGGTTCAGCAGCGAGTGCCGCCGCCCGTACCCGAAGTAGAGCGCGAGGCCGATCAGGAGCCACACCCCGAACCGCAGCCACGTCTCCCAGTGCAGCTGCAGGATCAGGAACAGCGAGGCCAGCACGCCGAACGCGGGCACGAACGGCATCCACGGGAGCCGGAACGAGCGCGGCGCGTCCGGGCGCGTGTACCGGAACATGATCACGGCGACGCACACGACGACGAACGCGGACAGGATGCCGATGTTCGTGAGGTCCGCGACGGCCCGGATCGGGAAGACGCCCGCGAGCAGCGCGGACGCGATGCCGGCGATCCACGTGACGCGCTGCGGCGTGCCGTGCTCGTCGACGCCCGCGAACCACGTCGGCAGCAGACCGTCGCGGCTCATCGAGAACCACACGCGCGTCACACCGAGCAGGAACGTCAGCATCACGGTGAGGATCGAGAGCACCGCGAACACCGAGATGATGCTCGCGATCACCGGCAGGCCCACGTTCGTGAACGCGGACGCGAAGCCGGCGGTCGGGTCGATGTCCTCGTAGCTCTGCAGGCCGGTGAGCACGAGCGTGGCGGCGACGTACAGGAGCATCGCGATGATGAGGGACAGGATGATCGCCTTCGGCATGTGCTTGCGCCCGTCCTCGGCCTCCTCCGCCGCGGTCGACATCGCGTCGTACCCGAAGACCGCGAAGAAGACCGTGGCCGCGCCGGTGAGGACCGGACCGAAGCCGTTGGGCAGGAACGGGTCGTAGTTGGCCGTGTCGACGTAGAAGATGCCCAGGCCGATGATGAACAGGATGAGCACGACCTTGATCGCGACGGCGACGAGCTCGAACCGCCCGAACGTCCTCGTGCCGCGGCTCAGGATGAACGTCACGAGCAGGCAGATGAGGACCGCGGGGATGTTGACGACGCCGCCCTCCTCGGGGCTCGCCGTCACGGCCGTCGGCAGCTCGACGCCGAACCCTGCGAGGAACGCGTCGAGGTACCCCGAGATGCCGATCGCGACGACCGCGACGATCGCGATGTACTCGAGCAGCAGGTCCCAGCCGATGAACCAGCCGACGATCTCCCCGAGCGCCACGTACCCGTACGTGTACGCCGACCCGGCGCGCGGGATCATGCCCGCGAACTCGGCGTAGGACAGCGCCGCCGCGGCCGACGCCAGGCCGGCGATCAGGAACGAGATCAGCACCGCCGGCCCCACCCCGGGGTTGTCGGCGTCGCCGTGGGCGACGAGGCCGGCGAGGGAGAAGATCCCCACGCCGATGATCCCGCCGACCCCGATCGCGGTGAGCTGCCACAGCCCGAGGCTCTTCGTGAGCCGTCCCGCCCCGCTCGCGCTCTCCACGTCGTCCATCCGGTCGACGGGCATCCGTCGCCAGATCGAGCTCTGCTCCCTCGACACGGCCATGCGTGTGCTCCCCTCGAGGACGGGGCGGCGCCGGAGCGTCGTCCACCGGACGCCTGCCACCCGAGCCTCACAGCGATCCGGCCGCGCGTCCACCGGTCGCGGGCCCGCACCGGCGTCCGCCCCGAACGGGCAGGGACGGACGCCGGGCGGGTGCGGCGGTGCGCTCCGTCAGACGGGGGCGAACGCCGCGCGGAGCGCGACGACCCGCTCGGGCACGTACGGCGTGACGAGCAGCGGCCGGCCCCACTCCGCGGGCGTCCGGTCCGCCTTCGCGTTGTTGCACGCGCGGCACGCCGCGACGGTGTTGAGCCAGGTCAACGCCCCACCGCGCGACGCGGGGACGACGTGGTCGACGGTGTCGGCCCGGCCGCCGCAGTACGCGCACCGGTGGCGGTCGCGCGCCCGGACGCCGGCCTTGGTGCACGCCGCGGCACGGCGCTGCAGCCAACCCATCGCGACGTACCGCAGCAGGCGGACCTTGGTCGGCAGCGGGTGCGGCCCGAAGGTGGCGCCCTCGACGAACTCCTCGACGATCGCCACGCCGCGGGCCAGCATCGTGATGGCGTGCTGGAGCGAGACGTGGTGCAGGGGCTCGTAGCCGGCGTTGAGGACCTGCACGCTGCGGGTGCTCACGGTCCGTCCTTCCTCTCGTGGTGGGTCGTGCTGCGGGCTGGGGGTGGCTGCGGTGTCTGCGGGCGGGAGAGGTGCGTGTGGGTGGCGGGGTGCACGGTGTGCGGATGGACATGGGCGCGGTCACCGACGACGACATCCGGGCTGCCCGGGACGCGTGGCTCCTCGTGCGGCCGCTGGGTGAGCGCGACGGGCCGGAGTACGCGTTCCTCCTCAACCTCGTGCAGGCGCAGTCCCAGCAGCTCGCCGCGGCGTTCCGGGCCGAGCGTGCCGGTCGTGCGGACCCTGCGGACCGCGCCGGCAGCCAGGCGCGGACGGGTCAGCCGGACGGCTCGACGTCCGGCTGAGGTGGGCCCGCGGTGCGCGGAGGGGATCGAACCCCCGACCTGCTGCTTCGGACGGCCCACGTCCCGGTCCCGCCGTCGGCGCAGGCCGACGGCGTGCACGGTGAACGGTCGCCGTGCCGACCTGTGCGCCCGGAGGGACTCGAACCCCCAACCTCCGCATCCGTAGTGCGGCGCTCTGTCCGTTGGGCTACGGGCGCATGCTCTCGACGCCGCGCTCCCCCGGCCCGGGCGGGTCGGCGTGCGCGGTCGTCCTCTCTCGCTGTGCAGCTGTCAGACCGGCGTCCGCGTGCGGCGGGCGGCGGCCACGAGCACGCCCCGGTGACGGGGGTGCGGGTGGTGCGGGTCGAGCGCGTCGAGCGGTCGTGCGGGTCAGGCCGGTCGGGCCGGTCGGACCGCCGCCGGAGACGCCCGGACATGCGAGGAGCCGCCTCGGGACGACTCCCGGGCGGCTCCGCGACGCTGTGCCAGACGGTGTCCGGTCAGGTCGCGGGGCCTCCGTGGGCGGCGCGGGGCTCGCGCTTCGCGCGGTCGAGCGGCTCGGCGTACGGGTTCGCGGACGACGCTCCCGCGGTGGGGGGCAGCACGGCGCAGCGCAGGCTGTGAGCCTGGTGCGTGCGCGTCATGCGGCGGTCCATCGTGTGCTCCTCGTGCGTGGTGGCCGGCCGGCCGGCCGGTGCGTGCGTCGTCGCGGCGAGCGGGCCCGGACCGGGCTCGTGTCGACCGCGGACGGGAGCCTGCCACGGCGCCCGAGACGCGTGCACGCCATTTACGCCGTGGCGCGGCGCAGCAGGAAGAAGAACGGCTCGGGTATCCCGCGCAGGTCCATGACGCCGAGCAGCGTCCGCTCGTCGACGCGGCGGAACACGTCGATGATCGGCACGGAGTCGTAGACCATCGCGGCCGTGCGCACGCCCCGGTGCTCGACGGTGCGCAGGCGCGAGCGGGGCGCGCGCGTGGCGAGCAGCGGGAGGACCCGCCGGAACGCCCCGCCGACGAGCGGGAGGCGCGCCAGGCCGGGCCGGCGGACGAGGAGCGCCAGCGGGAGCCGACCGGGGTCGAGCGACCACAGCGCGCCGGCCGCACCCCGGAACACGAGCGGGTACCCGTCCTCGGTCCCCGCGAACCGCTTGCCGTGCCAGCCGAGCCGCTCGAGCAGGCCGTCGAACGGGTGCCCGGTCGGGACCTCGGCGCCGCGCCACGCACCGACGACGTCGTCCACGTCCACCGGGGGCAGCGCGTCGAACAGCCCGAGCAGCTCGCCGGCCGAGCCACCGCTGCGGAGGAGGTCGGGCAGCGGACGGCTTCCCGGAGCAGGCGCCGCCGAGCGGCCCGAGGGCACCGTCACGCGTCACCACCGCCCGGGGCGCCGCCGCCTGCCGAGCCGCCGCCTGCCGAGCCACTACCCGATCCGGCGACACCCGACGCACCCGAGCCCGGCGGGCGGTCGTACTCGTGCGCCCGGCCGCGCAGCCGCCCGAGCACGCGCGGCCAGGACCGGGACCGGGCGGTCGCCCGGTGCTCGACGGCGGCAGCCGCGGACTCCTCGCGCTCGCGCTGCGCCGCCTCGGCCCGGCGCATGCGCCGGCGCTCGTGCCAGCGCGCGACCTCGGTGTCGACGTCGCGCAGGGGCGTGACGACCGGCGGGCCGCCGAGGAGCTGACGGCGCGCGGCGACGACCCGGGCGTTGAGCTCCTCGACGAGCTCGCGCACGCGCTCCTCGGTCCGTTCCTGGTCGAGGCGTCCGTCGAGCGCGGCGTCGTCCTTGCGGAGCTGGAGCGCCTCGGGCAGCACGCCCGTGATCTGCTCGCGCTCGATCAGCGCCTTGAGCCACCAGTCCGGGTCGTGCCGGCCCGTGAGCCCGGGGATCGGCTTGCCGGTGAGCGGGAGGTCGTCGAACTCGCCGCGGGCCATCGCCTGGCGGACGAGCTCGTCGGCGAACGAGCCGCGCGCCGCCATGCTCGGTGGCCGGGGCGCCGGCGGACGGTCCGCAGCCGGGTCCGCTGCGGTCGAGGGCGCCGACGACGACTCCCCCGGGCCCCCCTCGTGCGGGCCGCCGGAGTCCTGCCGGTCCTGCTCGGCGAGCCGGTCGAGCCGGTACTGCACGGCGCGGCGGTGCGGGTCCTGGTCGTGCATCGCCACCCCCGTGCGGGCCGTCGGTCGTCGTCGCACACCGGCCGTGCGGGGACGTGCACGGCCGTGCGACCACGCTACGACGACGACGCGGACCGCGCCCCACCGACCGTCGTGCCGGCGCAGACCGTCCCGCCCGCGGTGGGCCGTCCCGCCCGCGGAGGAGCGGACCGTCAGCCCCAGCAGTTCCGCACGCCGAACGGCACGTTCTCGGAGCCGACCCCGGGCACCGGGTAGCGCGTGACCAGCGTGACGCCGGTGTCGAGGTACCCGTTCGGGCGGTCCCCGCCGCGCACCGCCTCGGCGATCTGCCGGACGCCCTGCGCAGCCATGTTCTCCGGGTACTGCTGCGCGGTCGCGTCGAGGTCCCCGGGGCGCACGGCGCTCTTCATCGCGGCGCACCCGCCGTCGATCGACACGACGACGACCTCGGCCATGTCGATCCCGGCGTCGCGCATGACGGCGATCGCCCCGAGAGCCGCCGGCTCGTTGACGGTGTAGACGACGTTGATGCCCGGGTCCTCTGCGAGCAGCTCACGCATCGCGACGCGCGCGAGGTCCTCGTCGCCCTCGGTGTCGACCGACCCGGAGATCACCGGGTCGCCCTCCTCGATCCCGAAGCCCGAGAGGAAGCCCTCGCGCCGGAGCTCGCCCGACGCGATCCCGGGGGCGAGGTCGAGCAGCGCGACCCGCGGCTCGATGCCCAGCTGGGCGACCTTCTCGCGCGCGTACCCGCCGACGAGCGCACCGGCGCGCTGGTTGTCGGTCGCGAACACCGCGTCGACCGCGCTCGTGGGGTCCGTCGGGGTGTCGACCGCGATGACGATCACGCCCGCGGCCCGCGCCTCCTCGATCGCCGGGACCACAGCCTGGGAGTCGGTCGGCGCGACGAGGATGCCGTCGACACCGTCCGCGGTCATCCGGCGGATGGCCTCGACCTGCGACTCGACGTCGACGTCCGACGAGCCGGTCGCCGTCAGGAGCTCGACGTCGTGGTCGTCGGCGGCGTCGAGCGCGTCGTTCTTCATGGCGACCCAGAAGGGGTTGGTCTCCTGCTTCGTGATCAGCCCGATCGTGACCTCCTCCTGCTCGTCACCGCTACAGGCCCCGAGCACGGCGACGAGCGCGCACGCCGCGCCGAGCGCGAGCGCGCGCGACCGGCGCGCCTGCGGGTGCGGGCCGGGCCGACGGCGCGTGCGCATGGTCTCTCCTCGGTCTAGAGGGCGGGAGCGAGCTGGTGCGCGTCCTCGCTGCGGGTCGTGCGCAGGTCGAAGAGCGCATACGCGGCGACGACCGCGAGGCAGGCCGCGGGGACGACGAACCCGAGGGAGGTGCGACCGGACGCGTCCATGACCGCGCCCTGGACCATCGGGAGCAGCGCGCCGCCGAGGATCGCCATGACCAGGCCGGCGGCACCGAACTTCGCGTCGTCGCCGAGGCCGCGCAGGGCGACGCCGTAGATGGTGGGGAACATGAGCGACAGCGCCGCGGAGATCATGACGACCGCGATGAGTCCGACGATGTTGAGCGCCACGACGGCGACGAGGCAGCACACGACCCCGAACACCGCCATCACGAGCAGCAGCAGCGCGGGGCGGAAGATGCCGAGCAGGTACACCATGACGAACCGCGAGACGAGGAAGACCAGGAGGCTCGCCTGCAGGAACCAGCCGGCCTGCTCCGGTGCGAAGCCGACGACGTCCTGGGCGTAGATGATCGTGAACGTCCAGGCGCACGTCTGCGCGGCGACGTTGAAGAACTGGGCGATGACACCGAACCGGTAGTGGCGGTTGCGCCACAGCCGGCGCCCGACGCCCTTGCGCGGCAGCGCGGTCGCCTCCTCCTCGACGGGCACGCTCATCTTCTGGAACGCGATCAGCAGCCAGATGGCGACGAGCACGACGGCGATCCCGACGTACGGTCCCAGCACGAGCGACAGGTCCTGCTGCTGGCTCTCGCGGATCTCCTCGGGCGACATGATGACCTTGGCGGCCTCGGACGTCAGCGCGGGCAGGATCAGCAGCGCCCCGAGCAGGACGCCGACATTCGCGCCGACCGGGTTGAAGGCCTGCGCGAGGTTCAGCCGCTGCGTCGCACTGCGCTCCGAGCCCATCGCGATGACGAACGGGTTCGCCGACGTCTCGAGGATCGACAGCCCGGCGGCGAGCACGAACAGCGCGATGAGGAAGAACTCGTAGACCAGCAGCTGGCTCGCGGGCACGAACAGGAAGCCGCCGACGGCCGCGAGCCCGAGGCCCGTGAGCACACCGGCCTTGTAGCCGAACCGCCGGTTGATGAACGCGGCCGGCAGCGCGAGCAGAAAGTACGCGCCGTAGTAGGCGAACTGCACGAGCGAGGCCTGGAAGTTCGACATGTCGAAGATGCTGCGGAACACCCCGACGAGCACGTCCGTGAGGTTCGCCGCCGCACCCCACGCGGCGAAGCACAGGAGCAGGAGGTAGAACGGGACCCGCAGCCGGCGATCGACGAGCGGGGCCTTCGCGCGCTGCGCCCCCTGCGGTTCGACCGCTGCCGGAGTGGCCACGGCGATCACTCTCCCCCATCGGCGTGATCGTGCTCTGAGGCGAACATATGCCCGGATCGTCCGGAGCGACACCGGCGGCGACCTGCCGGTGCCCCGGGCCGCGCGGATCCGCCCCGAGGTGCAGGATGGCGGCGTGCTGCTCGCCGACGTCGCCGCCACGTCCACGGCCCTCGCCGCGACCCGGTCGCGCCTCCAGAAGCGCGCGCTGCTCGTCGAGCTGCTGCGCCGCACGGCCCCCACGGAGGTGCCGGTCGTCGCGCGCTACCTCGCGGGCGAGCTCCGCCAGCGCCGCACCGGGCTCGGGTGGCGCTCGCTCGCGTCGCTCCCCGCCCCGGCGACGGAGCCGAGCCTCGAGGTGACCGCGGTCGACGCCGCGTTCGAGGAGATGGCGGGCCTGTCCGGGCCGGGCTCGACGACGGCCCGCACGGCGCTCGCGTCGGAGCTGTTCGCGGCGGCGACCGAGCCCGAGCAGCGGCTGCTGCGCGGCCTCGTCTCCGGCGACCTGCGGCAGGGCGCGCTCGACGCGCTGCTGCTCGACGCCGTCGCCGACGCCGCGGGGGTCGCGCCCGAGGCGGTCCGGCGCGCGGCGATGCTCGCCGGCAGCACCGAGCCGGTCGCGGTGACCGCGCTGGGCGCGGCGTCGCCCGAGGAGGCCCTCGCGGCGCTCGGCGGGTTCGGGCTCACGGTCGGGCGTCCCGTGCGCCCCATGCTGGCGGCGTCGGCGCCCGACGTGCCGGCGGCGGTCGCGGGCTTCGACGGCCGGCCCGTCGTGGTCGACGCGAAGCTCGACGGCATCCGGGTGCAGGTGCACCGCGACGGCGACGACGTGCGGGTGTTCACGCGCAGCCTCGACGACATCACCGCGCGGGTGCCCGAGGTCGTCGCCGTCGTCCGCTCCCTGCCGGTGCGCACGGTGGTGCTCGACGGCGAGGCGCTCGCGCTCGACGACGCCGGCCGGCCCCGGCCGTTCCAGGAGACCGCGTCGCGCAGCGCGACCCGGGACGCCGAGCTCGCCGCCGAGGTCGAGCTGCGGCCGTTCTTCTTCGACGTCCTGCACGCCGACGGCCGGGACCTGCTCGACACCCCGCTCGTCGAGCGGCTGGAGGTGCTCGACGCCGTCGCCGGCGCGCACGTCGTCGAGCGGGTCGTCGCGCAGGACGCCGGCGCCGCGCAGACGGCGTTCACCGGCTGGGTCGCCGCCGGGCAGGAGGGCGTGATCGTCAAGGACCTCGGCGCGCCGTACGAGGCGGGTCGGCGCGGGTCCGCCTGGGTCAAGGTCAAGCCGCGTCACACGCTCGACCTCGTCGTGCTCGCGGTCGAGCGCGGCTCGGGCCGGCGCAGCGGGCTGCTCTCGAACATCCACCTCGGCGCGCGCGACGGGTCGGGCGGGTTCGTGATGCTCGGCAAGACGTTCAAGGGCATGACCGACGAGATGCTCGCGTGGCAGACGCGGCGGTTCGGCGAGCTCGCGGTCGAGGACGACGGCTGGACCGTGCGGCTGCGGCCCGAGCAGGTCGTCGAGGTCGCGTTCGACGGCCTGCAGCGCTCGACCCGGTACCCCGGCGGGCTCGCGCTGCGGTTCGCCCGCGTCGTGCGCTACCGCGACGACAAGGCCGCGGGCGACGCGGACACGATCGAGACGGTGCGGGCGCTCGCCGGCCCGACCGGCGGGGCGTCGTGACGCAGGCGGCCGGCCCGGCGCCGGGCGGGCACGTCGTGCTCCTCGGCGACTCGGTGCTCGACAACGGCGCCTACGTGCCCGGCGAGCCGGACGTCGTCCGGCAGCTGCGCGGTGAGCTCGGCGCCGCGTGGTCCTCGACGCTGCTCGCCGTGGACGGCGACGTGGTGGGTGGCGTCGAGCGGCAGCTGCAGGGGCTGCCGCTCGACGCGACGCACCTCGTGGTCAGCGCCGGCGGGAACGACGCGCTCGGGTCCGCCGACCTGCTGTGGGCAGACGCCCGGTCCGTCGCCGCGGCGGTCGACCTGCTGGCCGGCGCCCAGGAGCAGCTCGCCCAGCGGTACGACGCGATGCTGACCGTGCTGCTCGGGACCGGTCTGCCGACCGCCGTGTGCACCATCTACGACACGCGCCTGACCGAGCCGAGCCACCGTGTCGTGCGCACCGCGCTCGCGCTCTTCAACGACGTGATCACCCGCTCCGCCGCGGCCCGCGGGGTCGCGGTGCTCGACCTGCGCGTGGTGTGCGCCGAGGACGCCGACTTCGCCAACCCCATCGAGCCGTCCGCGCACGGGGGCCGCAAGATCGCCCGGACCATCGCCGCGTGGCTCGAGCCCGGCCGCCCGGCCACGCGCTCGACGGTCGTCGTCTGAGCGCTCCGCCTGCCCGGCGCCGGCCCGGGCCTGGGCGGCCGTGCCGGGCCCTCAGCCCAGGTCGAACGTCGCGACCACCGGCGCGTGGTCCGACTCGGGGTACTTGCGGTCGACGGCGAACGCCGCCGACTCGTCGTGCAGCACCTCGTTGTGGATCTCCGTGCCGCGGTAGTGCTCGAGCAGGTTCCGGGTGACGAGCATGTGGTCGAGCATCTGCCCCCGGCCCTGGTGGTAGAGCGTGACCCGCGACGGCTCCGGGACCGTGCTCTCGACGGGGACGAGCACGCGGTGCACCAGGTCCGGGTTGCCGGTGTCCTCGACGTTGCCGCGCACGGCGAGCACCGAGACCTCGTCGGGCCCCGCGTTGAAGTCGCCGGCGACGACCACGCGCGCTGCGGGGTCCGCGTCGAGGACCTGGTCGACGAGCCGGCGGGTCTCGAGCGCCTGGGCCATGTGCTTCATCGACGAGAGGAACGACCCCTCGGCCCAGCCGTCCGCGGTGCGCCAGGTGAAGCTGTCCACCCGCTGACCCGGGATGTCGGTCGCGAGCTTGGACTTCCAGTGCACGTCCACGACGTGCAGGGCCGTGCCGTCGGGGAGCTGCAGCACGACGTGCAGGACGGGGCGCTCGATCCCGACGACGACGGCGGCCGCGTCGGGCGGCACGGCCGTGAGGCGCCGGTACGTGAGCGGCGCGACGAGGTCGTTGCGGAGCTGCTGCACGGACAGCACGGGCAGGTGGCTGACGACCACGAGGTTGCGCTCGTCGAACACCTCGCCGCCCTGGGTGCGGGTGCTCGTCATGGTGGCGCCCTCGAGCCGGGTTCCCTGGAGCAGCCCGGTCAGGGCGTGCAGCCCGCGCGGGAGCCCGTCGCGCTCCTGGCCGTTGACCTCCTGGAGGCACAGGACGTCCGCGCGCAGCCGGGCGACCTGGGGGCGCATCAGGGTGATCCGCTCGGCGAGCGACGGGCGCACGCCGGGTGGCGTCTCGTCGAGGTTCTCGACGTTGAACGTCGCGATGCGGAGCTCGGCCACGGCACACCCCTGGTCGGGGGTCGGCGCACCCCCGGTCGCGCCGGCTCGTCGCCGCGTCGCCGTCGCGGCGTCGGCTCCCCCGCCGTCCGGGGGCGCACCCAGGGAGGAGAACGGCAGGTCCGTGATACGCGCGCCGGTCTCGCCGGTCCCGCCGGTCCCGCCCCACGCTCCGGGACGCTCGGACATGCGGGAGCGCGACCACTCGGTAAGGATGTCGATACCGTTTTACAAAAATCGTTCTCCACCTCTGTACGCCGCGCTCCGCACCGCTTACGGTGAGGGCGCATCCACCCGGAATCAGTCGCAAAGGGGCGATAGATGACGCGTTCATCCGCGCGTTGGACAGCACGAGGGGCAGCCCTGCTGGCCGTGGTCATGGCAGCGGCCGTGGCCCCGGGCGCAGCAGCCGTCCCGACCACCACCGACCTCGCCGCGGCCGCCGAGCCCGTCGTCGTCCTCGGCACCGACTTCGAGGACGGCTCCTGGGCGCCGTGGACGCAGAGCGGCGCGGCGCCGCTCTCGGTCGTCGACGTCGACGGCGGCAAGGCGCTCCTCGTGAGCGGCCGCGCGGCCGACTACGAGGGCATCCAGTCCCCCACCGGGCTGCTCGAGCCCGGCACCTCCTACACGTTCTCGATGCGGGCCCGGCTCGCCGAGGGCACCGCGGGCTCCGCGGGCGTGCGGTTCGTCGTCAAGCCCGACTACACCTGGGTCGGGAACACGTCGATGACCGCCGACGCGTGGACGACCGTGACCGGCTCGTTCACCGCACCCGCCGCGGCCGACCCGGCGGCGCTGCAGGTCTACCTCGGCACCGGCGACCTCGCTGCGCCGTACGACTACCTCGTCGACGACATCGTGCTCACCGCGACCGGCGGCAGCATCGAGCCGCACCCGGACGTGGTCCCCGGCGGCGCGGTCGACCCCGTCCCCACGCCCGTGACCACCGCACGCAGCACCGGGAACGTCGCCGCGCTGACGTTCGACGACGGCCCGAACCCCGGCGAGACCGACGACCTCCTCGACTTCCTCGCCGAGAACGACCTGACCGCGACGTTCTGCGTCATCGGCCAGAACGTCCAGGTCGAGGGCGGTGCCGCGCTGCTGCGCCGGATCGTCGACGAGGGCCACACGGTCTGCAACCACACGACCACGTACGCCGACATGGGGAGCTGGACGCCCGAGCAGATCCGTGCGGACCTCGTCGAGAACCTCGCGATCATCCGCGAGGCCGCCGGCGACCCCGAGCTCGAGGTCCCGTACTTCCGTGCCCCGAACGGCAGCTGGGGCGCGACCCCGGCCGTCGCGGTCGAGCTCGGCATGCAGCCGCTCGGCCTGGGCAACGTCATCTCCGACTGGGACGGCAACGACCTGTCCGAGGAGACGTTGACCGCCAACCTGCGCGCGGCCGTCACGCCCGGCGCGATCGTGCTGGTGCACGACGGCGGCGGCGACCGTGCGAACGGCATCGCGGCCGTCCGCACGGTGATCGGCGAGCGCCTCGCCGAGGGCTGGACGTTCACGCTGCCGTCGGGCGGCGCAGCCCCCACCGTCACCTCGCTCAGCACCGACTTCGAGGACGGCCTCGACGGCTGGGTCCCGCGCGGCGACGCCGACGGCGACCCCACCGTGGAGCTCACGACCACGCAGGCGCACGGCGGCGCGCAGGCCGCGCTCGTGAGCGGGCGCTCGTCGCAGGGCGACGGCATCGGCCGCGACGTCACCGGGCTGCTGACCGCGGGCACGACGTACGACATCAGCGCGTGGGTCCGGTTCGGTGAGGGCGCTGCGACGGACGACGTCTGGCTGAGCGTGCAGCGCACCGCCGAGGGCGCGACGACGTACGACACCGTCGCCCAGCTCACGGGTGTGACGTCCGGTGCGTGGCACGAGATCCGGGCGACCTACCAGATGCCCGCGGCCGAGTCCGCGTTCCTGTACCTCGAGACCTCCTACCCCGACGGCTCGACGGCCGACCTCCTGGTCGACGACGTCGTCATCTCCGCGAAGCAGCCCAGCGAGGTCCAGGACCTCACGCCGCTGCAGGACACCGTCGACTTCCCCGTCGGCGTCGCGATCGACAGCCGCGAGACCACCGGCCCCGCGGCCGAGCTGCTCCTGCGACACTTCGACCAGATCACGGGCGAGAACCACATGAAGCCCGAGGCCTGGTACACCGACGCGCGCGAGTTCCGCACGCACCCCGAGGCCACCGCGCTCATGGAGTTCGCGCAGGAGAGCGACGTGCGCGTCTACGGGCACACGCTCGTGTGGCACAGCCAGACCCCGGCGTGGTTCTTCACGCACGAGGACGGCACGCCCCTCACCGCGAGCGAGGCCGACAAGCAGGAGCTGCGGATGCGCATGCGGACGCACATCTTCGACGTCGCCGAGGCGCTCAGCACCGGCGGCGGCTACGGCCTCTTCGGCAGCGAGACCAACCCGGTCGTCGCGTTCGACGTCGTCAACGAGGTCGTCTCCGACGGTCGCAGCGAGGAGGACGGGCTGCGCCGCAGCGAGTGGTACCGGGTGCTCGGCGAGGAGTTCATCGACCTCGCGTTCCGGTACGCCGACGAGGCCTTCAACGGCGAGTTCGCGGTCGAGGGCGAGCGTCCCGTGACGCTCACGATCAACGACTACAACACCGAGCAGGCCGGCAAGCAGCAGCGCCTGCACGCGCTCGTCGAGCGGCTGCTCGCGCGCGACGTCCCGGTCGACGCGGTCGGCCACCAGTTCCACGTGAGCCTGGCCATGCCGGTCCAGGCGCTCGAGGACGCGATCGTCGCGTTCGACGACCTGGGCCTGACGCAGGTCGTCTCGGAGCTCGACGTCACGACGGGCACGCCCGTCACGCAGGCGAGCCTCATCGAGCAGGGCTACTACTACCGCGACGCGTTCCGGATCTTCCGCGAGCACGCCGAGGACCTGTTCTCCGTGACGGTGTGGGGTCTGACCGACGGCCGCAGCTGGCGCGTCGACTCGGGTGCCCCGCTCCTCTTCGACGACGCGCTGCAGGCCAAGCCGGCGTACCACGGCGCGGTCGACGGCGAGCTCCCGGCCCGCCAGCGTGCGGCGAACGCGTTCCGTGGGGACGTCCCCGTCGCCGCGGGTGCCACGGGGGCGGTCGAGTGGCGGCAGCTGCCGCTCCAGACGGTCGAGGACGTCGCGGGCTTCTCGGTGCGCTGGGAGGCCGACCACCTGTCGGTCTACGCCCGGGTCACCGACGCCACGGTCGACGCGTCCGACGCGGTCACGTTCGTCGTGGGCGAGGAGTCGTCCACGGTCGGGCGCGACGGCGAGTCCGACGTCGAGGCCGTCGTCGAGGCGGTCGACGGCGGGTACGCGGTCGTCGCGCACCTGCCGCGCACGTCGGCCGAGGGCGACCAGGTGAGCTTCGACGTCCAGGTCACGGACGGCGAGAGCACCGCGGCGTGGAACCAGCCGGGCGTGCTCGGGACGCTCACGCTCGTCGAGGCCCTGTCCACCACCCAGGTGGTCGAGGCCGCGGCGGCGCCCGTGATCGACGGCCAGGTCGACGCCGCGTGGGCGTCGGCGAACGCCGTCACGACCGACAAGCAGATCGAGGGCCAGGGTGGGGCGACCGCGGACGTGCGGACGCTGTGGCGCGAGAACACCCTCTACGTGCTGGCCGAGGTCGCGGACCCGACGCTCGACGCCACGGGCTCCGACCCGTGGGTCCAGGACTCGCTCGAGATCTTCCTCGACGCGGGCAACGTCAAGAACGGTCCCTACCGCTACGACGACACGCAGATCCGGATCAGCTACCTGGGCGAGACGTCGTTCGGCACGGGTGACGAGGCGTTCCAGCAGAACCGTCTCGTCAGCCGGACCAGCACCGTCGAGGGCGGCTACGTCGTCGAGGCGTCGATCAGCCTGCTCGAGGCCGGCGGCGTGGGGACGTTCCACGGCCTGGACTTCCAGGTCAACGACGCGACGGCCGGCGCGCGCACCGCGGTGCGGGCGTGGGCGGACCCGACGGGTCGCGGCTACCAGAGCACGGCCCGCTGGGGCGTCGCCGAGCTCGTCCCCGCGGTCGTCGTCCCCGAGCCCGACCCGAGCGTCTCGGCCGACCGGAAGGTCCGCGCCGGCGCGCAGCTCGAGGTCACGCTCGAGGGCTACCTCCCCAGCAGCACGGTCGAGCTCGTGCTCGAGCGGCGCATCGGGCGCTGGGTCGTGGCCCGCGTCGACCTCGGCGACGTCACGGTCGGCGCGGACGGCTCCGCGACGACCGAGGTCCGGGTCCCGCGCGGGGTCCTGCCGGGGAAGTACACGCTGCGCGGCACCTCGGGCGAGGTCACGGCCGACACCACGGTGACCGTGCAGCTCGCCAAGCCGTCGTGGTGGTGGGGATGGTGGCCGTTCTGATGGCTGTCGATCTCCGGCACCGCACCGCCGACGCCACGCTGACCGTGCGTGGCGCCGGCGGGCGGCCCCTGGCCGACACCGAGGTCGTCGTCGAGCAGACGCGTCACGCGTTCGCGTTCGGCAACATCGGCTTCGACTTCATCGGGCTCGCGAACGACGAGACGGAGGCGCTCCCGGACAGCCCGTTCGGGGGCGCCCCGCCCGCGAGCGCCGCACGGCTCGCGGACCTGTTCCTCGACGTGTTCAACACGGTGACGCTGCCGTTCTACTGGGGCGGCTTCGAGCCCCGCCGCGGCGAGCCGGACACGGCGCGGCTGCTGCGCACCGCGCAGTGGTTCGCCGAGCGCGGGGTCACGGTCAAGGGCCACCCGCTGGTCTGGCACACGGTCACCGCCGACTGGCTGCGCGAGCTCTCGACCGACGAGGTCGAGGCCGCGCAGCGGGCCCGGATCCGGCGCGAGGTCACCGACTTCGCCGGGGTCGTGGACGTGTGGGACGCGATCAACGAGGTCGTGATCATGCCGGTGTTCGACAACGAGGAGCACCGCAACGGCATCACGCGACTCTGCTACGAGCGGGGCCGCATGGCGACGATCCGGATGGCGTTCGAGGAGGCGCGCGCGGCCAACCCCCGCGCGACGCTCCTGCTCAACGACTTCGACCTGTCGACCGCGTACGAGTGCCTCATCGAGGGCGTGCTCGAGGCGGGCATCCGGATCGACGCCATCGGGCTGCAGAGCCACATGCACCAGGGCTACTGGGGCGAGGAGAAGACGCTGCGGATCCTCGACCGCTTCGCCCGGTACGGGCTGCCGCTGCACCTGACCGAGAGCACGCTACTCTCGGGCGACCTCATGCCGCCGCACATCAAGGACCTGAACGACTACCAGGTCCCGTCGTGGCCCTCGACCCCGGAGGGCGAGGAGCGGCAGGCCGAGGAGATGGTGCGGCACTACCGCACGCTCGTGGCGCACCCCGCGGTGCAGGCCGTGAACTACTGGGGGATCTCCGACGAGGGCGCGTGGCTCGGCGCACCCGTCGGGCTCGTGCGCGCGGACGGCACCCCCAAGCCGTCGTACGACGCGCTGCACGGGCTGGTCAGGGACGAGTGGTGGCACGGGCCGACGACGCTGCGCTCCGACGCGTCGGGACGGGTCGCCGTCCGCGGGTTCCTCGGCGACTACCGGGTCACCGCCGGCGACGCGTCGGCGTCGTTCGCGCTGACCTTGCCCGGCGCCGTCGAGGCGGAGGTGTCCCTCCCCCGCTGACGCCCCGCGACGGCCCGTCGCCTCCCCCGCCCACCGGCTCTGCCCGGGGCGGGTGCGGGGCGGGCCGTCGTCGCTCGGCCCTGGTCAGAGCGGGACGTCGACGAACGGCGGCACGTACCCGTCGCCGTCGGCCGCCGCAGCACCGGCCACGAGCGACGACCACGCCTCCCGTACCGGGACGCCCTGCTTCGCGGCGCGGCGGGCGACCTGACCGGTGAGCAGCGCGGCCGAGAACGACGTCCCGCCCCAGCGGCCCTGGCCGGAGAACTCCTGCACCGTGCCGTCGTCGAGCTCGACCGGGCCGGTCAGGTAGGTGCTCAGCAGCCCCTCACCGGGAACCACGACGTCGATCCACGGTGAGTCCGGCGGCGTGAACGCCGTGAGCGTCGCCGAGCGGGTCTTCTTCTTCTTCGACTCGCGAGCCCGGGCCGAGCCGACCGCGACCACGTCGTCGAGCGCCGCCGGCCACGCGGGCTCGCGGGCGTCGACCCGCAGCGCGCCGTCCGGCCCGGTCCCCCCGACCTGCTGGGCGACGACGGGGTCCGCGTGGTTGCCGGCACACGCCACGACGAGGACCTCGGGCGGGAGCCGGTCGACCGCCGTCGCGAGCGCGAGCGGCGGACGCGAGTCCGACGTGTAGCACACGAGCGAGAGGTTGAGGACGTCGATCCCGCTGCGCCCGAGCGCGACGATGCCGCGCGCCACGTCCCACGACGACGCCGCACCCCGGTCGTCGAGCACGCGCCGCACCCGGACCGTCGCGCCGGGCGCACGGTGCAGCACGAGCCCGGTCACGAACGTGGCGTGCCCAGCAGCCACGGGGAACGGCCCGTCGCCGGCCACCAGGTCGTCCGGCGGGTCCGCGAGGAAGCGACCCGCGAGCGCCGGGTGGGGGGACACCGCGGTGTCGAGCACGCCGACCCTGATCCCCGCGCCCCCGCGGCCCCCGAAGCGCACGGGCTGGTCGGTGCGCTCCGGTGGCGGGCCGCCGCCGTGCGAGACGGTCCCGCCGCCGTTCGTGACGAGCCCGACGAACCGGTTCTTGCCCATCGTCGGGAACCAGCCCGAGTACCGGTCGCGGAACGACGCCCGCAGCAGGGTCAGGAGCTCGTCGGCGTGGTCGGGCTCGAGCCCGCCGTCGACGGCCCGGCGCAGCGGCCTCGCGTACCCCGGGTCGAGCCGCGGGACCGTGGCGTCGTCCTGCACGTCGTCGGGCCCGGAGTCCTGCGGCCGCTCGCGCCACCCGTCCAGCAGCCCCTCGAGGTGCTCGCGCGGGAACGCGAGGCGGCTCAGGCCCAGTGCCTCGTCGCTCTCGTACGCGTAGCCGGTCGCCCCCCAGCGGTCGAGCGTCGTGCGCACGAGCCCGTCGTGCTCGGCCGCGACGAGGAGGTCCGCGGTCGCGGACGGCGTCGCGGTGGCGCGCCTCGGGGTCTGCTCGGACATGTGCGCCTCCGTGGCCGGCGGGATCCTCCGTCAGTCTCCCAGCGGCACCCTCGCCCCGAAAGGCTCGCGGACTGCCCGTTGACGAAGCGCCCCGCACGCGCGACCGTCGGAGCAGGACGCGTGCGCAGCCAGGACGAGGCGGGGACGTGACGGAGCTCAGGGTCGACGCCGACGAGGCGCTACGGCTCGCGGGGGTCGACCCCGCCGCCGCGGTCCTGCTCGCGGGCGACGTCGTCCCAGCGTCCCGGGCGGCGCGCGACTGGGCCGCGGCGTGCGTCGCGGAGCGGGCCCTGGGCGTCGCGGCGATGCAGCAGTCCCGGCTCGACGACGCGCTCGTCCACCTGCGCGCCGCGGTCCGGGCCGGGCACCGCGCCGCCGAGGCCGGGCTGACCGGTGAGGCCCGGATGAGCCTCGCGTCCGCGCTCATGCTCCGGGGCCAGCCCCGGCAGTCGGCGCAGGAGATCGGCCGCGCGCTCGCCGAGCTCGACGGCGTCGCGGCGGCCCGGGCGCTGACGCAGCGCGCCGCGATCTCGCAGGAGCTCGGCCGCCTCGACGACGCGTTGGACGACCTGCGGCGCGCCCTGCCGGTGCTGCGCCGGGCGGGGGACGTGCAGTGGGCGACGCGCGCGCTCTCGAACCGCGGGCTGCTGCACACCGCGCGGCGCGAGTTCGCCGCCGCGGAGTCCGACCTCGTCGCCGCGAGGCGCCTCTGCACGGAGCACGGCCTGCGGCTGCCCGGTGCGATCGTCGCGCACAACCTCGCGTGGGTGCACGCGCAGCGCGGCGACGTCCCGGCCGCGCTGCGGCACCTCGCCTCCGCCGAGACCGCCTTCACGGGGCTCGGGCTGGCGCCGGGGTCGATCCTCACGGACCGCGCCGAGCTGCTGCTCTCGGTGCGTCTCGTCGACGAGGCACGGGCGACCGCGGAGGCAGCGGTCGCCGCCGACGAGCGGGACGGGCGGCGCAACCACCTGCCGGAGGCCCGGCTGCTGCTCTCGACGATCGCGCTCGTCCAGGGCGACGCCGAGCGGGCCCGGGCGGCGGCCGAGACGGCGATGCACGACTTCGGCCGGATGGGCCGCACCGAGTGGACGACGCTCGCCCGGTACGCGCGCGTCCAGGCCCTCGTCGAGGCGGACCGCGCCGTGACGCCGGCGCAGGTGCGCCGGGTCGCGGAGGCGCTCGCGCAGTCGGGGTGGGCGGTCCCCGCGCTCGAGGCGCGCATCCTCGCGGCCCGGCTCGCCCTGCGCCGCGGCGACGCCGCCGGTGCACGCCGCGACCTCGCCGAGGCCGGCCGGGCGCGCCGGGCGGGACCGGCGGACGCGCGCGCCCGGGCGTGGCTCGCCGAGGCGATGCTCCGCGAGCAGACGGGCAGCCGCCACGGTGCCGTCGCCGCGCTGCGCGCCGGCCTGCGGGTCGTCGAGGACCACCGTGCGACGCTCGGGGCGACCGAGCTGCGCGCGCACGTCACCGTCCACCGGGGCGCGATCGCCCGGATGGGCCTGCGCCTCGCGCTCGAGGACCGCGACGCCCGGCACGTCCTGTGGTGGGCGGAGTGCAACCGTGCCACGGCGACCCTGCTGCGTCGCGTGCACCCGCCCGAGGACGCGGTGCTCGCCGACCTGCTCGCACAGCTGCGCGCGACCATGACCGCGATCGAGGAGCGGCGGACCGCCGGGGCCCCGACGTCGTCCACGGTGCAGCAGCAGGTCGTGCTCGAGCGCACGATCCGCGACCACTGCCGCGAGCTGCCCGGGCAGGGCGGCGACGCACCCGTGCGCCCGCGGCCGGTCGCCGAGCTGCAGCAGGCGCTGGGCGGTGCGGCGCTCGTCGAGTACGTCGAGCACGAGGGCCGGCTGCTCGCGGTCACGGTGAGCGCGGGCCACGTCCGGCTGCACGCGCTCGGGTCCGTCGAGGACGTCCGCGCGCAGGTCGAGCTCGTCGGCTTCGCGCTGCGGCGCCTCGCGGCGGGGACCGGGCGCCCGGCGAGCCTCGCGGCCGCCGAGACGGTGCTCGAGCGCGCCGGTGCGCGGCTCGACGCGCTCCTCGTGCTCCCGTTGCGGGGCACGGTCGGCGACCGTCCGCTCGTCGTCGTCCCGGTCGGCGTCCTGCAGCAGGTGCCCTGGTCGGTCCTCCCGTCGTGCCGGGGCCGTGCGGTGAGCGTGAGCCCGTCGGCGACGCTGTGGCACGCCGCAGCCGGGCGCGAGGCCCCTGCCGACGGCCGGGTGGTCGTCGTCGCCGGCCCGGGGCTGCCCGGTGCACGCGCCGAGGCGGACGCGGTCGCGGCCGGGTACCCGGGCGCGCGTCTGCTCGTCGGCCCGGACGCCGCCGCCGCCCCCGTCGGGGAGGCCCTCGACGGAGCAGCACTCGTGCACCTCGCCGCGCACGGGCGGCTGCGCTCCGACAACCCGATGTTCTCCGCGCTCACGCTCGCCGACGGACCGTTCACGGTGCACGACCTCGAGCGCGTCCCGCGCGCGCCGCACCACGTCGTGCTCGCCGCGTGCGACACGGCCCGCTCCGAGGTCGTAGGGGGCGGGGAGATCCTCGGGTTCACCGCGGCGCTGCTCGCCGGGGGGACGGCGACGCTCGTCGCCCCGGTGGTCCCCGTCGCCGATGCCCAGACCGTCGCGCTCGTCGTCGCCTACCACCGCGAGCTCGGCCGGGGCCGGACCCCCGCCGACGCGCTCGCGCACGCCCAGCTCGCGCTCGCCGGTGCGGACCCGCAGTCCCGGGCGGCGGCCGCCGGCTTCGTCGTGCTCGGCCACGGCGACCGCCCGGCGTCGGCGTCACCCGGACCGACGCCCGCCCGGGCCCCGGCGCTGGAGCCGGCCGACGCGGTGCCGGGGCGCACGCCCGTCGCCGCGGCCTTGCCCGCATGAGCACCCCGCGCCGCCCCGACGGGCACGGCCGTCGACCCGGTGTATCAGGGCGCCGGGTCGCGGCTCCCCCGGGTGGTGCACCTGCACCCGGGGACGCGCAGAGCGCACCGCGGTGGGACGCTGGGACCGGGGCTCCGGCACCGGCGGCGCACCGCCGGCCCCCGCGGACGAGTGGACGGTGACGGTCATGACGCAGCCACGATGGACCGACGACGACGAGCTCCTCGCGGACCTGCGCAGCGCCCTGGGCGGGGGCGCACCGGTGGGCGAGGGCGCACCGGTGAGCGCGCGCGAGCTCGAGGCCGCCCGGGCCGCGTACACCTGGCGGACCGTGGACGCCGAGCTCGCGACCCTGAGCTACGACTCGCTGCTCGACGACCGCGTCCTGGTGCGCGGGGCGGCGGCCGCGCCGCGCAGCCTCGTGTTCGACGCCGCGGACCTCACCGTCGAGCTCGAGGTCACCGCGGGCCGGCTCGTGGGCCAGCTCGTGCCGCCCGGCCCCGGCGAGGTGGTGCTCGACACGCAGTCGGCGCAGGAGGGACCCGTCGCCACGGACGACGCCGGCTGCTTCACGCTCTCCGCGCCCCCCGGCGCGCGCGTCCGGCTGCGCTGCACGACCCCGTCGGGAACCGTCGTGACCGACTGGGTGCGTACCTAGCCCTCGGGGGACGCCGCGATCCACGCGGCCACGGCCGGGTGCTCCCGGATGCGCTGCAGCGCACGCGCACGGGTCGGCCCGATGCTGCCGACGGGGATGCCGAGCCGGGCGCTGATCTCCGCGTAGCTCGGCGGCGGGTCCTCCACCAGGACCAGGAGCAGCTCCCGGTGCTGCGCGGACAGCTCGGCGAACGCCCGCAGCAGGAGCTCGTGGCGACCGGCGTGGTCGAGGTCCTCGACGACCTCCTCGTCGAGGCGCGCGGTCGCCGGTGGCTCGTGGTCGATCCCGGGCCCGAGCGGGTCGACCGGCTGGGTGCGCCGGCGGGCGCGCAGGAGCCGCAGGCACTCGTTGCGGGCCGTCGCGACGATCCAGCCCGGCAGCGCGGCCGGTTCACGCAGGTCGTCGAGGTGCTCGACGAGGCGCAGCCAGAGCGTCTGCACGACGTCCTCGACGTCCGAGCCCTGCAGGCGGTAGCGGCGCACGATGCCGTGCACGAGCGGCGTGAACCGCACGACGAGGTCGTCCCACGCCGCCTGCTGCCCCCCGCGCGCCGCGAGGACGAGCTCCGCGACGGAGACGTCGTCCGCCATGGGCTGCCTCCCGGTCACCGGCGAGGACGGTACCGGCGCCGCGTCGCGCCGGGTCCTCCCGAGGCTACGCCGGTGCGCCGCCGGGGTGCGCCCCGGGTCAGGCGGTGCACCGCCGTCGTGCACCGCGGTCGGCGGTGCACGGCGGCGGGCGCCGCCGGTCAGGCCGTGCGCAGCGTGAGCCGCTCTCCGGCGAGCGCCTTGGTGAAGGGGCACAGCGCGGCGGCCTGCTCGAGCACGCGGTCCGCGGTGTCGGCCGGGAGGCCGGTCACCTCGAGCACGAACGAGGAGGTGTACCCGGAGCCGTCGCCCGACTCGAGAGTGACCGTCGCCTCGACGTGGGCGTCGACGGCGGACGCGCCCTGCGAGCTCGCCGCGACCTGGAGCGCCTGGTGCAGGCAGCCTGCGAGCGCCGCGGCCATGAGGTGCTCGGGCGACGTCGCGCCGTCCGACCCGTCGGCGTCACCGGCGACGGCCAGGCCGACGTCGAGGCTGCCGTCGGGCGTGCTGACCCGGCTCGCCGATGCGGTGGCGCGTGCCTCGTGGACCTGCTGCGTCATGGTGGTCTCGCTCTCGTCGTCGCGGGGCGTGCCGTGTGCCTCTACTGTCACCAGCGCGGGCGCGCCGCGCATCTCGGCCGCGCATCTCCGCCGCGCACCCCGCGGGTCACGCGAGCGAGAGCGCGAAGGACAGCACGAAGCCGCCGGTCGTGCTGAGGGCGACGAGCGGGCCCCCGCGCTCGTACGCCTCCGGCATGAGCGTGTCGGCGAGGGACGCGAGCACCGCGCCCGCCGCGAACGCGAGGGGCAGCGAGATCGTCTCGGGGGACGTCTGCGAGAGCGGGCCGGCGCCGAGCACGACGGCGAGCGTCAGCAGCACCGCGCACACGACCCACAGCCCGACGACGTACCGGTGCGAGCGTCCCTGCGCCCGCATCGACGCGGCCCCCACGAGCGCCTCCGGGAAGTTCGACACGAAGATCGCCGCGAGCAGCGCGAGCCCGCCGGTGCCCTCGCCGAGGGACACGCCGAGCGCGAGGTTCTCGGGGACGCCGTCGAGCGTGACCGCAGCGAGCAGCGCGAGCCCGGCTGCCCCCTGCGTCGAGGCCGACGACGCGCGCCGGTCGGACGCGGCGGCGTCGAGGTCGAGCTTGTCGCTCGCCTCCTCGCCCTCCCGTGTCGCTGACCCGGCGCGCGCGGCCTTGTCGAGCTGCGCGCTGAGCACCGTGAACACGACCGCTCCGAGGACGAGGCCGGCCACGGCGCGCCAGAGGCCACCGCGCTCGTAGGACTCCTCGAAGAGCTCGAACGCGAGCGCCGTGATGAGCGCCCCGGCGGCGAACGCGAGCATCCCCGCGAGCACGCGCTTCGGCACGGTGACCCAGCCGCCGACGAGCGCCCCGATCACGAGCGCGCTCGAGGCCACGGCGCCGAACACCAGCGACTCGCCCATGTGCTCACTGAAGCGCACGGCCGCGCGCGTCGCCAGGGCTGGAGGCCGGCTCCCGCGGCGTCACGAGCGCAGCGGGTGGGGCTCCCCGGTTTCAGGCACGCGGCGGGCGCGGCTCCCGCGGCGTCAGGCACGCGGCGGGTGCGGCTCCCCGGCGTCAGCCGCGCGGCGGGTGCGGCTCCGAGGCGGGAACCGCACAGACCCCGTCGACGCACGCCCCGGCGTCGTCGTCGCCGAGCGGCACGAGCGCGAGGCCCGGGAGGACCGGGAGCGGGACAGCGCGCAGGGCGGGCGACGCGTCGCTCATCGCGCGACCGCCCGCTCGTCGCGCACGCGCTCGAGCGCGGAGAGGAACACGTCGGGGCTCTGCGCGCCGGACACCGCGTAGCGGCCGTCGACGACGTGGAACGGCACGCCGCGGATCCCGATCTCCTGCGCGGCGGCGATGTCCTGCTGGACGGCGTCGGCGTACCGGCCCGACTCGAGCGCGGCCCGGGTCTCGCCCGCGTCCAGCCCCACCTCGGCGGCGAGCGCGACCAGCTCGTCGACCCGCCCGACGTGCCGGCCCTCCTCGAAGTACGCCCGGAACAGCCGCTCGACGAGCGCGCCCTGGCGGTCGAGGGCCCGCGCGTGGTGGATCGCCTGGTGCGCGAGCAGCGTCTTGGTGTGCCGGAGCGCGTCGAAGTCGTACGCGAGCCCCTCGCCCGCGGCGAGCTCGGTCATCTGCGCGAGCATCTCCTCGACCTGCGCAGCCGGCAGCCCCTTGTGACCCGCGAGGAAGTCCACCTCGGTCCCCTCGAAGTCGACGGGGGTGTCGGGGGCGAGCTCGAACGCGTGGTACTCGACGAGCACCTCGCCGTCGAACTGCTCGATCGCCTTCTCGAGGCGCCGCTTGCCGATGTAGCACCACGGGCAGGCGATGTCGGACCAGACGTGGACGGTCACGGAATTGCTCACGACCGTCGTCAACGCCGGGCGCGCGCCGCTATTCCCGCACGCCGCGAGCCCGAGGGCGCGCCGCGCCCGTCAGGCGTGGGCGGCCGGGGCATCGTCGGCCAGCACCCCGAGCGTCTGCGGCGACGGGGACGCCGCGCGCGCGGACACCGCCGTGAGCCGGTGGCGGTGGTGGCGCCGGCACAGCACCTCGTAGCCGACCGTGTCGGCGTCCGCCTCGACGTCCCCGACGACGACCTGCTCGCCCTCGACGACCATGACGCCGCCGACGGTCCGGGCGTTGTGGGTCGCGCGCTCCCCGCACCAGCACAGCGCGCGCACCTGCAGCACCTCGACGCGGTCCGCGAGCTCGACGAGCCGCGCGGAGCCGGGGAACAGGCGGGTCCGGAAGTCGGTCGTGATGCCGAACGCGAAGACGTCGACGCCGAGCTCGTCGACGACCGCCGCGAGCTGGTCGACCTGCTCGGCCGTGTAGAACTGGGCCTCGTCGCAGATCAGGTAGTCGACGGCCCGGCCCCGCGTGCGCCGCGCGACGACCTCGGCCCAGAAGTCGGTGGTGTCCGCGACCTCGTGCGCGTCGACGCTGAGCCCGAGGCGCGACGACAGCCGCGCGGCGCCGGCCCGGTCGTTCCGGGTGAACAGGACCCCGTCGCGCCCGCGGGCCTCGTGGTTGTGGTGCATCTGCAGCGCGAGCGTCGACTTGCCGCAGTCCATCGTGCCGGAGAAGAACGCGAGCTCAGCCACGGACGGCCCCGCTCACGCGAGCCCCGTTCACGCCTGCACCGCGAGGAACGGCACCACGACCTCGTGCGGCGTGAGCGATCCGTGCACGCCCACGAGCTCGAGCGAGCCGGGGCTCTGCGTGCGCGAGTCCACGACCGTCGCCCGGCCGGCCATCGCGACGACGACGTCCCCGATGAGCGGGCGCACGTGCTCCGCGACGTCCCCGAACCACCCCGCCGCGACCGCGTCCACCCCGGTCACCACGACCGCCGCGGGACCGAGAGTCTCCCGCCAGCGCCCGACGACCCCGCGGGCGCGCACGGCGACCTCGTCCGGCCCGGCGTCCTCCCCCGGCTGCGTCACGTGCAGGTGCAGCGCGCGCGGCTCGCCGGCGACGACCACGACGCCCTCGGCGAGCGCCGGCGTCGTCGCCACGTCCCAGCGCCGGGCGGGGTCGACGTCGACCATCCCGTGGTCGGCCGTCACGTACAGCGACGTGCCGCGCGGGAGCGACCGCGCGAGGCGGGCGAGCTCGCTGTCGACCGCGCTGAGCTCGTCGCCCCACTGGCTCGACCCCCAGCCGTGGTGGTGCCCGGCCTTGTCGAGGTCGCCCCAGTAGAGGTAGACGAGCGACCGGCCGACGAGCTCGGCCGCCGCGGCGTCGACGCGCTCCGGCAGCGACTCGGCGCCGACGTAGCGCGCCCCGCGCAGCGCCGCCTCGGTGAGGCCCGAGCCGGCGAACCGCGCCGGGCCCACGCTGGTGACCGCGATGTCGTCGTCCGCGAGCTGCTCGAAGACGGTGGGCTCGCGCTGCCACAGGTGCGGGTCGGCGCCGTCGTTCCAGGACACCATGTTCGCGAGCGCACCCGTCGCGGGGACCCGCACGCTGTAGCCGACCAGTCCGTGGCGCCCCGCCGGCGTCCCCGTGCCGAACGACGCGATCGACGCCGCGGTCGTCGACGGGAAGCCGGAGCGCAGCGCGGGCGATCCCTGCAGCAGCGAGCGCAGGAACGGTGCGTGGCCCGCGCGCTCGCTCAGGTTGTGCCGGCCCAGCCCGTCGACCAGGACGACGCACGCGCGCCGGGCGCCGGGCAGCCCGAGCCGCCCGCGGGCGTCGGCGGCACCGCGCGCGTCGCGGGCCCCGAGCGCGGCGGCCACGGCGGGCAGCACGGCACCGAGGTGGCGGCCCGGGAACGCGGGGACGAGCAGCCCGGCGGTCGACAGCGCCGCACCGACCTCGGCGGCGGGGTCGACGGCGGCGTCCGCCGCGGGCGCGTCGGCGGGCGTCGCGCCCGTCAGGGGCGACGAGGACGGCTCGGTCATCGCGGGCCGGAGGTCGCGGCGGACAGAGCGCGGGCGAAGGTCGACGCCGCGCGCACGGCGCCCGCCCCCTCGGCGACGGCCGAGACGCGTACGACGACGTCGTCGGGCGTGAGCGTCCCGGTGAGCCCGTGGTCCGCCTCGCACCCGGCGTCCCCGCACGTCGCGGGCTCGAGGTCGACGCGCGAGACGGCGCCCCACCCGATCGCGAGCGTGAGCTCGGACGCCGCGTCGCCGGTGCGGTGCTTCTCGGGCTTCGCGACCACGTGGGTCAGGGCGACGGACCGCAGCTCGGCGAGCGGGACCGACTCGGTCGTCGCGGAGGCGCTCGCCGACGGGTTCTCGCTGTCCGCGGGGTGGTCGTCGACGTGCGCGACGACGAGCCGCGACGGCGTCAGGACGAGCACCGTGACGTGCCGGCGCACCTCGGCGTCGTCGAACGTCGTCTCGGGATGGACGAGGTGCGCCACGACCGGCTCGTCGGCGAGCGCGACGTCGAGCACGTCGGCGACCAGGTCGGGGTAGTACCCGGCCCGGTGGAGGTCGTGGCGGAGTTCGGTGAACGCGGCGGGCACGGGTCCATCCTCCCATCCCGCGCGGCCCCGCCGGCCCCGCGTCACGTCGGGAGCGCCCGCCGGGAGCCGTCGGCGCGGTCCGCCGTGCCGAGCTGGGCCCGCGCGCCGAGCACGGTCGCGCCGTGCTCGGAGACCACGACGGGGTTGAGCTCGAGGCTGCGCAGCTCGGGCAGGTCGTCCGCGAGGACCGACAGCCGCGCGATGACGTCCTCGAGCGCGTCGACGTCGAGCGGCGGGAGCCCGCGGTAACCGAACAGCCGGGGCGCGGCGCGCGCGGCCCGCACGAGCTCGGCGACGTCGACGTCCGTGAGCGGCGGGACGGCGTAGCTGATGTCCCCGAGCAGGTCGGACGCGTCGCCGGAGAGCCCGAAGCTCAGGACCGGCCCGAACAGCGGGTCCTCGACCGACCGCACGACGCAGGCCGCGCCGAGCGGGGCCATGCGCTGCACCTCGAGCGGCGCGCGCCCGGGGTCGAGCGGGTGCCCCTGCGCGAGCGCGAGCACCTGCTCGACGTCGGCGCGCAGCTCGGCCTCGTCGTGCACGTCGAGCCGGACCCCGCCGAGGTCCGCGCGGTGCCGCAGCGCCGGCACGGTGGTCTTGAGCGCGACCGGCCAGCCGATCCGGCGCGCGGCCTCGACCGCCTCGTCGGGCGTCGCGACGGGGACCGACTCGAGCACCGCGATGCCGGCGCACGCCAGCAGCTCGGTGGTCTCGGCGGGGCTGAGGTCGACCGCGTCCCCCGGGGTCACGTCCGCGAGCCTCGCGAGGACCAGGCGGCGGGCCCGGCGGGTGTCGACCCCGTCGGGCTGCACCGGGCTCCCGCGGTCCGCCGAGCGCCACGCCGCGTAGCGCTCCGCCTGGCCGAGCGCGAGGACCGCGTCCTCGGGGGTCGTGTAGGCGGGGATCGTCCAGCGCCGCCCGTCGTCGTCCTCCGCGGTGAGGTCGTCGGTCGCGCCGTGCAGCCCGAGCATGCACGCGACCGTGGTGCGCCCCGACCCGGCCGCGACGGCCGCGAGCGCGCGCGAGACCCGCACCTGCGAGTGCCCGACGGTCGGCACGTGGACCGCGACGACGACGTCCACCGCGGGGTCCGCGTACAGGCGCGTCAGCGTGGCGGCGAGCGCCTCGTCCTCGGCGTCCTCCCGGACGATCGCGGCCTTGCCGCCGACGACGAGCCCGACCGCGGCGGCGGCCTCGGCGACGAGCGCGGCCATGGGCGCCGAGCTCGCGACGATCGCGACGCGGCGGCCTGTGGGCAGCGGCTGGAGCGCGAGCACCTGCGCCACCTCGAGCATCTGGTGCGTGTTCTCGACCCGGATCACGCCCGACTGGCGCATGACCTCCTCGAGCGTGCGCCGGGGGGCCCGCGTGGCGCGCACCGCGTGCCCGGGCGGGACGACCTGACCCGAGCGGCCCGCGGTCACGACGACGACCGGCTTGACCGCCGCGAGCCGCCGCGCGACGCGCGAGAACTTGCGCGGGTTGCCGATCGACTCGAGGTAGAGCCCGACGACCTCGGTCGCGTCGTCGTCGCGCCAGAACTGCATGAGGTCGTTGCCCGAGACGTCGGCCCGGTGCCCGGCGGACACGAAGTGCGAGAGCCCGAGCCGGCGCCTGCGCACGGAGCCCAGCAGCGCCACGGCCATCGGCGCGGACTGGCAGAACAGCCCGATCGTCCCCGGCGGCGGCGGGTCGGCGGCCAGGGACGCGTTGAGCACCCGGCCCCCGGTCGACGACAGCACGCCGTACGAGCTGGGCCCGACGACGCGCATGCCCGCCGCGTGCGCGGTGCGCAGCAGGGCACGCTGCAGCGCCAGGCCATCCGGACCGGTCTCCGCGAACCCGTCGGACAGGATGACGACGCCGCGGACCTGCAGCCGCGCGAGCGCCCGGACGGCGGCCACGGCCTCGGCCGCGGGCACCGCGACGACCGCGAGCTCGACCGGCCCCGGCACGGACGCCACGTCGGGCCAGTGCTGCGTGGCGACCCCCGGCGTCCGGGAGTCGGAGTCGGGCGGCTGCGCGACCACGTGCAGCTCGAGGTCGCCGTCGGCCCCGGCCTCGAGGTCCGAGACGACGCGGCGTGCGAGCAGGTCGTCCATCGAGCCCCGCGCGACGTCCGGGGAGCCGACGACGACGACCGAGCGCGCCGAGAGCAGACCCTGGACGCTGCGGGCCTCCGCGCGGTGCTCGCGGTCGGCCATGACGGCGAGCGAGCGCCCCGTCGGGTCGATGTCGAACTCCACCGTCACGACGCCGTCCTCGAGCGACTGCCGCACGGCGTACCCGGCCTCGCGGAACACCGCGATCATGCGCCCGTTCTGCGGCAGCACCTCCGCGGTGAAGCGCCGGACACCGCGCTCGCGGGCGGCCGCGGCGAGGTGCTCGAGCAGCACGGACCCGAGGCCGCGCCCGTGGTGCGCGTCCGCGATGTTGAACGCGACCTCCGCGACGTCGGGCCCGATGCGGTCGTACCGCGCGACGCCGATGATCTCCTCGTCCGCCGTCACGGCGACGAGCGCGACCCGGTCGGCGTGGTCGACGACCGTGAACCGCGCGAGGTCGCGGTCCGAGAGCCGGTCGAGGTTGGCGAAGAACCGCAGGTACGTCGAGCGCTCGGACTGCGCGACGTGGAACGCCTGGAGCGCCTCGGCGTCGGTGGGCCGGATCGGCCGCACGTGCGTCGTGGACCCGTCGCGCAGGACGACGTCGGCCTCCCAGCCGGCCGGGTACGCCGGCGTGGGCACGGGGGACGTCGCGGCCCCGTCGCCGTCGGTCACCTCAGCCATGCCGTCCAGGCTAGTGCGCCGGTGCCCGACCACACGGTCGGTCGCCGTCGCGCGGCGCCGGGCGGGCGACGGTGTCCGACCCGCGTGGCATGGTTCGCGCACGCCGTCCGACGCGCGACAATGGCGGCGCCGTGCGCGCCGACGCACCGCCGGTCACGACCCGCACGGCCCCGCAGAGCCCGCAGCACCCGCCCGTCCGCACGTCCCCCGAGGAGCCGCTCACCCATGGCGCGACGCAACGCGACCCCCGACGTCCCGCCCGAGGACGTCGTCGAGCGGATCGTCGACATCGACGTCGCGACCGAGATGGAGGGCTCGTTCCTCGAGTACGCCTACTCGGTCATCTACTCGCGGGCCCTGCCCGACGCCCGCGACGGCCTCAAGCCCGTGCAGCGCCGGATCCTCTACCAGATGGCGGACATGGGCCTGCGCCCCGACCGCCCCTACGTGAAGTCGGCGCGCGTCGTCGGCGAGGTCATGGGCAAGCTCCACCCGCACGGCGACACCGCGATCTACGACGCGATGGTCCGCATGGCCCAGCCGTTCTCGCTGCGCCTGCCGCTCGTCGACGGCCACGGGAACTTCGGCTCGCTCGACGACGGTCCGGCCGCGCCCCGGTACACCGAGGCGCGCCTCGCCCCCGCGGCGGCGGCCATGACGACCGGGCTCGACGAGGACGTCGTCGACTTCGTGCCGAACTACGACAACAAGCTCACGCAGCCCGAGGTCCTCCCCGCCGCGATCCCGAACCTCCTGGTCAACGGCGCGAGCGGCATCGCGGTCGGCATGGCGACGAACATGGCCCCGCACAACCTCGTCGAGGTCGTCGCCGCGGCGCGGCACCTCGTGGCGCACCCCGACGCGACGCTCGACGACCTCATGCGCTTCGTGCCCGGCCCCGACCTGCCCTCGGGCGGCAAGATCGTCGGCCTCGACGGCGTGCGCGACGCGTACCGCACCGGCCGCGGGGCGTTCCGCACGCGGGCCACCGCGCGCATCGAGAACGTCACCGCGAAGCGCAAGGGCATCGTCATCACGGAGCTGCCGTACACGGTCGGCCCCGAGAAGGTCATCGAGAAGATCAAGGAGGGCGTGCAGTCCAAGAAGCTCTCCGGCATCTCCAACGCGGTCGACCTCACCGACCGCCAGCACGGCCTGCGGCTCGTGATCGAGGTCAAGACCGGCTTCAACCCGGAGGCGGTGCTCGAGCAGCTCTACCGGTACACCCCGCTCGAGGACTCGTACTCGATCAACAACGTCGCGCTCGTCGAGGGCCAGCCCCGCACCCTCGGGCTGCGCGAGCTGCTGCAGGTGTGGGTCGCGCACCGCATCGACGTCGTGCGCCGCCGGACCACCTTCCGGCTCGCCCGGCGGCGCGAGCGCCTGCACCTCGTCGAGGGCCTGCTCATCGCGATCCTCGACATCGACGAGGTCATCCAGGTCATCCGCACGTCCGACGACTCCGACACCGCGCGCACGCGCCTGCGCGACGTGTTCGACCTGTCGGAGCCGCAGGCCGAGTACATCCTCGAGCTGCGGCTGCGCCGCCTGACGAAGTTCTCGCGCATCGAGCTCGAGAAGGAGCAGGAGCAGCTCCAGCGCGAGATCGCCGACCTCGAGACGATCCTGGCCGACGAGGAGCGCCTGCGCGGCGTGGTGTCCGAGGAGATGGCGGACGTCGCCGCGACCTACGGCACCCCGCGTCGCACGGTGCTGCTCGAGTCGGCCGGCGGCACGAGCATCACGGGCGCCGCCGCGGCGTCCCGCTCGGCGACGCCGCTCGAGATCGAGGACTCGCCGTGCTGGGCGCTGCTCTCCGCGACCGGCCTGCTCGCGCGCACCACGGGCCCCGACGCACCGCTGCGCGCCGAGGCCGGGTCGCGCCGCGCCAAGCACGACGTGCTGCGCGGTGCGGTCGCGACGACGGCGCGCGCCGAGGTCGGTGCCGTGACCTCGCGCGGCCGCGTCGTGCGCGTCTCGGTGCTGCACCTGCCCTCGCTCCCGCCGACCGACGGCGCGCCGACCCTGTCGGGCGGCGTCCCGCTCGCGGAGGTCGTGACGCTCGAGGCCGGCGAGCGCGTCGTCGGGCTGACGTCGCTGGCGCCCGACGCGCCGAGCCTCGCGCTGGGGACCGCGCAGGGCGTCGTCAAGCGCGTCTCCCCCGGCGACGTCCCCGGCAACAAGGACGCGTGGGAGGTCATCGCCCTCAAGCAGCTCGACGAGGTCGTCGGGTGCGCCGAGGTGACCGACGCCGACGAGCTCGTGCTGGTCGCGTCCGACGCGTCGCTGCTGCACTTCGCCGCGTCGTCCGTGCGTCCGCAGGGCCGCTCCGCGGGCGGCATGGCCGGGATCAAGCTCGGGAGCGGTCAGCGGGTCGTGCACTTCGGCGCGGTGCGCCCCGGCGTCGAGGCCGCGGTCGTCACTGTCGCCGGCACGTCGAGCGCCCTGCCCGGCACGCAGCCGGGCTCGGTCAAGACGACGCCGTTCGACGTCTACCCGGGCAAGGGCCGCGCGACGGGCGGGGTCCGTGCGCACCGGTTCCTCAAGGGCGAGGACACGCTGCTGCTCGCCTGGGTCGGCCCGGTGCCGCCGCACGCGACGACGTCCGCGGGGCAGCCGGTCGAGCTGCCCGCGGTCGACCCGCGGCGGGACGGCTCCGGGCTGCCGCTGGCGGCGCCGATCCACGCCGTCGGCTGACGCACCGCCGCACGGCCGGGGCGTGTCCACGACGGGGCTCGCCCCGGCCGCGCGCGGCGCCGGTGAGTCGGCACCCGGCGCGTGCTTCCCGCGGTGAGTCGGCACCCGGCGCGTACCTCGCGCGCGGCGCCCCGGCGCGGGCCCCCGTGCACGCCGCCCGGCGCGGGTGGCGGGCGCTGCAGCGCCCCGCACGAGCCGGTCAGAGCTCGATCGACCACATCGACGAGCCCTGGAACACCTCGTACCCGAGGCTCGCGTAGAGCCCGTGCGCGCCCGACGGGTTCGCGGTGTCCACGCCCAGCTCGGCGTAGTGCATGCCGTCCGCGGCGTACGCGTGCATCGCCGCCGTCAGCAGAGCCACCCCGAGCCCGCGCCCGCGCCACGCGCGCCGCACGCCGAGCAGCTCGGTGTACCCCGACGGGTAGCCCGCGACGGGCCAGTCCTGCTCGTAGCGGCCGGAGAGCAGGTACCCGGCGACCTCCCCGGTCGCCTCGTCGACCGCGAGGAAGCTCCACGACGGCGCGAACATGCTCCGGCCGTGGCTCCACGCCTCGGCGCTGCGCGGCTGGCTGCCCCAGTGGTCGGCGAAGGCCTCGTTGTGCGCGACGCGGGTCGCCTCGTCGAGCTCGGGCGACCAGGGCACGATCCGCACGCCGTCGACGTGCGGCACGTCCGGCACCCCGTCGCGCAGGGGGCGGCGCATCTCGGCGTAGTAGCGGATCGGCGCGAAGCCCGCGCGGGCGTACACGCGGCTCGCGGCCGGCGCGGCGTCCTCGAGGTAGGCGGCGAGCCGGCCCGGCACGTCCTTGCCCGACTCGGCGAGCAGCTGCCGCCCCCGCCCCTCGAGCCAGGCGACCACCGCGCGGCCGACCCCGCGGCCGCACCACTCGGGGTGCACCCCGCCGAGCAGGAACGCCCGCACGAGCGACTCGTCGCCCGGCGCGGTCGTGGCCTGCGCGTACGCGCGCATCACGCCGTCGTCGTCGAGGCCGACCAGCGTGTCCCGCGCGTGGTCCTTCCAGTCGCCCTCGAACATCTCGACGACCTCCTCGAGGGAGCGCCGGAACGGCAGGGCGTCGGCCTCCTCGATCGCGGCCACGAGCGCGAACAGAGCCGGAGCGTCGTCGGGGACGAGCGGGCGCCAGGCGAGCCCGAGCTCGGCGGGGGGCTGGGGAGGCTCCGCGGGGGCGGCGGCGCGGACGGCGATCGGGGCGAGGGACACGGTGCTCACCGCGCCACGATGCCGGTGCCACCGTGCGACGGGCAAGGCGAATACCGACGCCGCGCTGTGAGCACCACCCCACCCGGCGCCGGCGCGCGGTGCCTCACGCGTCGATGCGGCTCCGGTCGAGCTCGTCGGCGCCCGCGATGATGAAGTCCTTGCGCGGCGCGACGTCGGAGCCCATGAGCAGCTCGAACACCTGCTCGGCCCGCTGCGCGCCCTCGACGGTGACCCGGCGCAGCGTGCGGTGGCGCGGGTCCATCGTCGTCTCCGCGAGCTGGTCGGCGTCCATCTCGCCGAGGCCCTTGTAGCGCTGGATGTCGTCCTTGTACCGCCGCCCGGCCTTGTCGAGCTTCTTGAGCGTCGCGGCCAGCTCGGCCTCGGAGTACGTGTAGAGGTACTCGCCCTTGCGGCTGCCCACGGCGACGGTCTCGATGCGGTGCAGCGGCGGGACGGCGGCGAACACCCGGCCGGCCTCGACGAGCGGGCGCATGTACCGGAAGAAGAGCGTGAGCAGCAGCGTGCGGATGTGCGCGCCGTCGACGTCGGCGTCCGTCATCAGCACGACCTTGCCGTAGCGCGCCGCCTCGAGGTCGAACGTGCGCCCCGAGCCGGCACCGAGCACCTGGATGATCGCCGCGCACTCGGCGTTCTTCAGCATGTCGGTGATCGACGCCTTCTGGACGTTGAGGATCTTCCCGCGGATCGGCAGGAGGGCCTGGAAGTCCGAGCTCCGCGCGAGCTTCGCGGTGCCGAGCGCGCTGTCGCCCTCGACGATGAAGAGCTCGCTGCGGGCGACGTCGTCGCTGCGGCAGTCCGCGAGCTTCGCGGGCAGCGAGGACGACTCGAGCGCGTTCTTGCGGCGCGAGATCTCCTTCTGCTTGCGCGCGGAGAGCCTGGCACGCATCTCGCCGACGACCTTGTCGAGCAGCAGCGCCGAGTGCGCCTTGTGCTCGCGCTTCGTCGACGTGAAGATCGCGCCGAGCTCGGTGTCGATCACCTTGGCCACGATCCCCCGCACCGGCGCCGTGCCGAGGACCTCCTTGGTCTGGCCCTCGAACTGCGGCTCGGCGAGCCGGACCGTGATGACGGCCGTGAGCCCCGCGAGCACGTCCTCCTTCTCGATGCGCTCGCTCGTGTCGCGCGTCGAGATCTTGAGCCGGCGCGCGTTCGCCTCGACCTGCTTGCGCAGCGTCCGCAGCAGCGCGGTCTCGAAGCCGGCGAGGTGCGAGCCGCCCTTCGGGGTCGCGATGATGTTGACGAAGGTGCGGACCTCGGTCTCGTACCCCGTCCCCCAGCGCAGCGCGACGTCGACCTCGCAGCGTCGCTCGACCTCCTGCGGGCTCATGTGGCCACGGCCGTCAAGCACCGGGACGGTCTCCGTGAAGGTCCCCTCGCCCGTCAGGTGCCAGACGTCGGTCACCGGCGCGTCGGGCGCGAGGTGCTCGACGAAGTCGACCGTCCCGCCGGCGTGCAGGAACGTCTCCTCGTGCGGCCCGTGCTCGCCCGGCGTCCCGGGGACCCGGCGCTCGTCGCGGACCGTGATCGCGAGGCCCGGCACGAGGAAGCTCGTCTGGCGCGCGCGCGTGACGAGCTCGTCGTAGGAGAACACCGCGCTCGTGGGGAAGACCTGGCGGTCGGCCCAGTACCGCACGCGGGTCCCGGTGCGCCCGCGCGGCGCCTTGCCGACCACCGCGAGCTCGGAGCCCGACACGAACGGCTCGAACGGCGCGTCGGGGCCCGGCGCCCCGGTGTCGGCGAACGTGCCGGGCTCACCGCGGTGGAACGTCATCCGGTACGTCTTGCTCCCGCGGTCGACCTCGACGTCGAGGCGCGCGGACAGCGCGTTGACCACCGACGCGCCGACGCCGTGCAGACCGCCCGACGCGGCGTACGAGCCGCCACCGAACTTGCCGCCCGCGTGGAGCTTGGTGAACACGACCTCGACTCCCGTGAGGCCCGTCTTGGGCTCGACGTCGACCGGGATGCCGCGGCCGTTGTCCCGGACCTCGACCGAGCTGTCGGCGTGCAGGACGATCTCGATCCGGTCGCCGTGGCCGCCGAGCGCCTCGTCGACGGAGTTGTCGATGATCTCCCACAGGCAGTGCATGAGACCGCGCGAGTCGGTCGACCCGATGTACATGCCGGGGCGCTTGCGCACGGCCTCGAGCCCTTCGAGGACCGAGAGGTGGCGCGCCGTGTAGCTGGACTCCGCGGATGCTGTCGACACGAGGCCCGATGGTAACCGTCGGTGCCCACAGGGGCCGCACGCCGGGCCGTCGAGCCGCCCGTTCCGGGACATCTGGGGTATTCCCGGGCGGGGTCGTGTACGCGGGGAGCGAACCACCCGCGCTCGAGGGGAAGTTTCCCCGGTGCGGATGGTTGTATGTCCATGTGACTGGGACGACGACCGAACCGCTGACCGTAGCCGACCGCTGCGACCGCTGTGGCGCGCAGGCCTACGTCCGTGTGCTGCTTCCTGTGGGCGAGCTGCTCTTCTGCGCGCACCACTACCGGGCGCACGCGCCGAAGTTCGCCGATGTGGCGACCCACGTGCAGGACGAGACCGACCGCCTTCTTGCCGAGCATGGAGCAGGTGCAGGAGCAGCAGCCGCGCGCTGACCTCGACCCTCGAGAGGGCGCCGTCCGGGACACCCCGGCGGCGCCCTCTCGTCGTTCCTGCCCGGCTCCTGTCCCCCGGCACGCCACCGACCCGGGCGTGGTCGGTGCTCCGGGAGAGGGCGGCGGTGTCGGTTCCTGACCAGACGGCGGTGACGTCGGGCCCTGGGCGCGACGGCGGCGATGTCGGTGGCCCGCGAGACGATCGCGCGGCAGGCAACCGTCGACGAGAGGCGCGACCGATGACGATCGTCGTGACGACCCCCACGGGACACGTCGGATCACGTGTCACCACGCTTCTGGCCCAGGCCGGTGAGCGCCCGAGAGTCCTCCTGCGCGACCGCACCCGGCTCGACGCCGGGCTCCGGGCGCTGTGCGACGTGGTCGAGCTCGATCTCGGCGACGCGGACGCCGTCGCACGCGCGAGCGCCGGCGCGGACGCGCTCTACTGGGTCGACCCCCCGACGCCCGACGACGACCCCGTCGCAGGCCACGAGCGCATGGGCGCCTCGGCGGCCCACGCCGTGCGGACGAACGGCATCCCGCGCGTCGTGCTGCAGAGCAGCGTCGGGGCCGAGGCCCGGCACGGCTTCGGGGACATCGACGGCCTTGCGCGCACCGAGGAGATCCTCGACGCGACCGGCGCTCACGTGACCCACCTGCGCTGCGGGTACTTCTTCACGAACCTGCTGATGGACGTCGAGCAGCTCCGGTCGGGGACCCTGACGACGACGCTGCCGACGGACCAGCGGATCCCGTGGGTCGACCCGCGCGACATCGGCGACGTCGCCGCAGCCCGGCTGCTCTCGACGGCGTGGACCGGACGCACCACACAGGGGGTGCACGGCCCGGCCGACCTGTCGTTCGAGGACGTCGCGCGCATCCTCACCGACGTCACGGGGCACACCGTCGTCGCGGCCCGGGTCACCGACGAGCAGGTCGCCGAGGAGCTCCGCGGGTTCGGCCTCACCGACGCGCAGGTCGACGCCGTCGTGGGGATGTCCCGCGGGCTGCGCGGCGACTTCACCCCGGAGGACAGCCGCTCCACCCGCACGACGACGCCGACGACCCTCGCCTCCTGGGCGCACGAGCACCTCCGCCCGCTGCTGGAGCGCGAGCCGGGCACCGCTGCCGGGTGACCGAGGGCGGCCGCGCCGCGCGCCGGGCCACGAGCCTCCGCGCCGCGGGCCGGGCAGCACGAAGGCCCGGTGCACGTGCACCGGGCCTTCGTCGTGCCTGCTGAGGGGAGGACTCAGTCGAGGTAGTCGCGCAGCACCTGCGAGCGCGACGGGTGACGCAGCTTCGACATCGTCTTGGACTCGATCTGCCGGATCCGCTCGCGCGTGACCCCGTAGACCTTGCCGATCTCGTCGAGCGTCTTCGGCTGGCCGTCGGTCAGGCCGAAGCGCATCGAGACGACGCCGGCCTCGCGCTCGGAGAGCGTGTCGAGGACCTGGTGCAGCTGCTCCTGCAGGAGCGTGAAGCTGACCGCGTCGGCCGGGACGACCGCCTCGGAGTCCTCGATGAGGTCACCGAACTCGCTGTCACCGTCCTCACCGAGCGGCGTGTGCAGCGAGATGGGCTCGCGGCCGTACTTCTGGACCTCGACGACCTTCTCGGGCGTCATGTCGAGCTCCTTGGCGAGCTCCTCCGGCGTGGGCTCGCGGCCCAGGTCCTGGAGCATCTGCCGCTGGACGCGGGCGAGCTTGTTGATGACCTCGACCATGTGCACGGGGATGCGGATCGTGCGGGCCTGGTCGGCCATCGCGCGGGTGATGGCCTGGCGGATCCACCACGTCGCGTACGTCGAGAACTTGTAGCCCTTGGTGTAGTCGAACTTCTCGACCGCACGGATGAGGCCCAGGTTGCCCTCCTGGATCAGGTCCAGGAAGAGCATGCCGCGACCCGTGTACCGCTTGGCGAGCGAGACCACGAGGCGCAGGTTGGCCTCGAGCAGGTGGTTCTTGGCACGGCGGCCGTCGGACGCGATCCACTCGAGCTCGCGCCGCAGCTTGGGCTCCATGGTGACGCCCGCGTTGAGACGCTCCTCCGCGAACAGGCCGGCCTCGATCCGCTTGGCGAGCTCGACCTCCTGCTCGGCGTTCAGCAGCGCGACCTTGCCGATCTGCTTGAGGTAGTCCTTGACCGGGTCGGCCGTGGCGCCGGCGGTGACGACCTGCTGCGCAGGGGCGTCGTCGTCGTCGGCGTCGGAGTAGACGAAGCCGACGCTCTCCTCGGTCGTCTCGTCGGCGGCGGCAGCGGGCTTCGCCGGCTTCTCGGCGTCCTCCTCGAGCTCGCCGGCGACGGCCTCGACCTCGGCGACGGCAGGCTCGACGTCCTCGAGCTCGACGTCCTCGAGCTCGACCTCGTCCTCGGCGACCTCGCCGTCGGGCGTGGCGGTCTTCGGGGCGGCGACCTTGGCGGAGGCGACCTTGGCGCCGGCGGCCGCCTTGGCGGCGGACGGCGCCTTGGGAGCGGCCTTGGCGCGGGCGGGCTTGCGAGCGGCGGGGGCCTCGGCGGAACCGTCGGCGACGACGGCCTTGGCGGCGGGGCGCGTCTTCGCGCTCGTGGCAGCGACGGCGCGCGCCGCGGGGACGGGCTCCTCGACGGCGATCCCGGCGGTCGCGAGACCGCGGACGACGGCCTTGAGACGCTTGGCGTCCTGGACCTGGGCCTGCTCGCAGGCCGTGCGCAGGGCGACCGCGTCGACGCTTCCGTGGGTCCGGCCACGACGGACGAGCTCCTGCATGGCGGGATGCTCGAACTCACGCGGGAGTGCGGGGTGCGAAGGCTGGAGCGACACAAACGACCTTTCGGCAGCGAGAGACCCGGATCAGATCGGCGGGTGCTCCCATATTGTACCGGCCGCACCTCGGCACAGCGGGCCGAGAGGGCCGTTCGGGTCAGCGTGGGCGGGGTCCCGGCGCAGACGGCGCGAGGACGCGACGCTCGAGGATCGCGCGCGGACCCGGTGCCCGCCGCTCTCTCGAGACTGACGACGATCACAACGTGCGGGTGCGAGGAAAGATTCCCGCTCGCGGGCCGACGCGGCCGGCGCGGGACCTCGCGGTCACCACCACGCCCGCACGGGCTCAGGGCCGCGCGGATCCCGTCTGGTCGGTCGCAGCAGCTCTCGCGCCGGGTCAGCGAGGTGCGCGTGGTTCCCGGACGCCCGCCGAGGCGTGCCCGGCGGACGGAGCGGTCAGCTCGCGGCGGGCTTGACCGCGAGCACGGGGCACGGGGAGTCGAGCAGGATGCGCTGTGCGTTCGCGCCGAGGATGAGCTTGCCGACGGGGCTGCGACGACGCAGGCCGATGACGATGAGCCCGGCCCCGACCTCCTCGGCGGTGCCGATGAGGTCCTCCGCGACGTCCCGCCCGCGGGCCAGCACGCGGACGTCGTGCTCGATGCCGCGTGAGCTCAGCTCGGACCGGACCGCGTCGAGCGCCGCCTGGGTCTCCTGACGGTGCTCGTCGGTCTCGTCGCCGCGCTCGCTCACGACCACGACGAGCGACTCGCCGCGCCGCTCGGCCTCGCCCGACGCCGTCTCGAGCGCCGCACGCCCCTCAGGGGTTGCCAGGTACCCGACCACGATGCCCATCGGTCCTCCGCTCTCGACGCACTGACGTCCTGCCCCTGCCGTGACGCTACCGGAGCGCAGGCCCCGCGACGAACGCACGCCGGACGACGGGCCTGGTCAACCGGCGCGTCGGACCCAGCCCGGGGGCATCGCGACGGCGAGCGTCCGGTCCAGGATCCGCGCCAGCCGGTGGTCCGGATCCTCCTCGAGGGCGCGCTCGAGGAGCAGCCCCGCGCGCGCACCGTCCGCCTGCCACCAGGCGAGCAGGGCCAGCAGGGTGCACGCGGGCGCCTGCGCGCGGCGCCGACCGTGGCCGACGACGCGCTCGAGCACCGTCACGTGCGCGGCGGTGAGCGCCCGCGGTGGGACGACGCCCCGTCGCTGGTCGACGATCCCGGCGACCGCCTCGGCGACGAGCGCGTCGGTCGCACCGGGCGCCTCGCGCAGCGACCGCTCGGGGAGGTCCGGCGGGCCGGGCACCATGCTGACGAGCACCGCGTCGCGCACGCGGGTGTCGGCGAGCGCGACATCGAGGCGGCCGAGCGCCGGCGCCCGCCCGCACGGCGCCCCCGCGAGCGCCGCGGCGACCTCGTCCCGCCACGCCGCGAGCGACGCGAGGCGCCACGCGGTGAGGGCCGCCGGACCGTCCGCGAGCGCCCGGTCGTGGCGCCCGCGCCAGCGTGCCGCGACGCGTGCCACCGACCGGCGGGCGTCACCGCCCGCCGACGGGATGCGCGCGACGTCCGCCCGGCAGTCGGCCACGGCGGACCCGGCGAGCACGAGTTGTGCCCCGACGGCGGTCGACTCGAGGTCGCGGAGCGCCCGGCCGCCGGGCGGGCAGCAGCCGGGGTCGTCGCAGTCGAGCGCCAGGTAGCCGTCGGCCGTCACCACCCAGACGGCGACGTCGGACAGGCCCGCGGCCGCGGCCTCCCGGAAGTGCTCCGCCGCGGCCCTCGCGACCGGCGGGCTGCCCGGCCCGCGCGGGTCGTGCGCCGTGTACAGGACGAGCACCGCGCGCTCGGCGCCGTCCGCGTCGAGGTGCGCGACGAGACCGCGCGCGACCTGCGGGCCGTGGACCACGTCCCCCAGGTCGGCGAGGTCGACGCGCGCGACCAGCCCGATCCGCCCCCGGGGTGGTCGCAGGCTGACCGCGACGGCGCTCTCGTGCGGCCGGAACCCGAGCTGGTGCGGAAGGTAGGCGAGCAGCTCCCGGGGCTCGCTGACCCGGATCGTGGTGGTGTCCATGCCCGTACCCAAGCGAGCACGCGCCCCTCGCCGGACGGCGGCCTCCGCACCCTGTGGACCGCCCCTCGACCCACGGACGCTGGGGTCGCCCGACCACCCGCGCCACGGTCCGGGAGGACGTTCGTTACGGTGTGCGCGTGCGCCGCCCCTCCCCCCTCCGACGTGCCTGCACGGCGCTCGTGTCGACCGTCGTCGCCGTGAGCGCGCTCGGCGGGTGCACGGCGGACGCCGACCCGGCGCCCGACCCCACCGGCACGGCCACCGGCACCGCGAGCGTCGCCGCGTCGACCCCGACGCCGACCGAGCCGCTGCTGACCGCCGGTCCCGACACCTCGTCCGCGGTCGGTCGCCTCGTGGAGGGCTTCCCCACCGACCTCGTGACCGTGCCGGCCGATGCGGAGGTCCTCGTCTCGTCGGCCCGGCCGCCGGACGCCGCGGGCCTGCGGGAGATCAGCCTGAACCTCCGCAGCCCGCAGGACGCGGCCGCGCTGCTGGACGGGGTCCGGGCCACCGTGCTGGCCGCGGGCTTCTCCGAGACGGCGGGCACGGCTGCCGAGCCCGGCCTGGCGGCGCAGGCGGCGTTCAGCCGCAGCGAGGGCCAGGAGATCGTCATCGTGGGCGTCCTCGACCGTGACGGGGTGCGCACGCTCACCCTCGGCGGACGGGTGCGCACCGCCCCGTGAGCGCACCTAGGCTGCCCGCGTGACCTCCTCCCCCTCACTCGTCGACGTCGAGGACGTCCGCCGCCGCGTCGACGCTGCGCTCCGCCTCCACGTCGAGGACCTCCGCCCGAGCCTCGCCGCCTCGAGCGCCGACGCGGACCGGCTCGCCGGTGCCGTGGAGCAGATGCTCAGCGGCGGCAAGCGGCTGCGCGCGGCCTTCTGCTACTGGTCCTGGCGTGCGCACGGCGGCGTCCCGGGGACTGCGCGCGAGCAGGTCGTCGTGCAGGTCGGTGCGGCGCTCGAGCTGTTCCAGGCGGCCGCGCTCTTCCACGACGACGTCATGGACGACTCGGACACCCGCCGCGGGCTGCCCGCGGCGCACCGCACGTTCGCGGCGCTGCACGAGGACGCGGCCTGGTCGGGGGACGCCCGCCGCTTCGGCGAGTCGGCGGCGATCCTGCTCGGCGACCTCGCGCTCGTGCGCAGCGAGCACGTGTTCTCCCGCGCGCTCGACCCCGAGCCGGCGGAGCTGCGCTCGCGCGTGCGCGGCGTGTTCGACCTGATGCGCACCGAGGTCACCGTCGGCCAGTACCTCGACGTGCTGGCCCAGGCGCTCCCCTGGGGCGAGGACCCGCAGGCCGACGAGCACCGCGCGCGCGAGGTCATCCGGTCGAAGTCGGCGCGCTACAGCGTCGAGCACCCGATCGTGCTCGGGGCGGCGCTCGCGGAGGCCGACGACGACGCGCTGGCGGCGTGCCGGTCCCTCGGGCTCCCGCTGGGCGAGGCCTTCCAGCTCCGCGACGACCTGCTCGGGGTCTTCGGCGACCCCGCTGCGACGGGCAAGCCCGCCGGCGACGACCTGCGCGAGGGCAAGCGCACCGTCCTCGTCGCTCGCGCGATGGCCCGTGCGCTCGCCTCCGGGGACGACGGGACGGTCGCCCGGCTCCGGTCCGAGCTCGGGGTCCGGGACCTGTCCGAGGAGCGCGTCGCCGCGCTGGCCTCGGCGATCGCGCGCACGGGCGCGCCCGACGACGTCGAGCGGCTCATCGACGAGCTCGCGGGCGACGCCTTCGCAGCGCTCGACCGGCTCCCGCTGCACGAGCCCGGCCGGACCTACCTCGTGCGGCTCGCGCACGCGGCGGTCGACCGGCGCGCCTGAGCACGGCGGGCTCCCCCGCGCCCCGGACAGCGGGAGCGCGGGAGCCGGGGCTCAGAGCAGCGCCTGGGCCTGACGACGCACCGCGGTCTTGTGGCCCGTCCGCAGCGCCTCGATCGGCGTCGCACCGAGCGAGTCGTCGTGCGTGAAGAGCCAGGCGACGGCCTCCTCGTCGTCGAACCCCGCGTCGGACAGCAGCGTGAACGTGCCCTGCAGGGCGGCCAGCACCGTCCACTCCGGGGCGTCGGGACCGGAGGCCTCGCGCGACGGCGCGGACGGGTTCGCGAGGTGGCTCGGGACGAGGAACGCCTCCGGGACGGACAGGACACGCGGCTCGCCGCGGCGGACGGCGGCGAGCCGGCCCTCCTGCAGGAGCCGGCGGACCTTCCCCACGTCGAGCCCGAGGCGCTCCGCGACGTCGGGCAGCGGCAGCCAGGAACCGACGAGCTGGTCGAGTGGTGTGGATTCAGTCACCGCCACAGGGTACGCACCCCGGAGATCACCCGTATGCGCGGGAATGACAATGCCGTAATTCCGGCACGGCGCTTTCGCGGCCGCATTCCCTGCGTTACGTTCGCAGTCAAGTCACACGAGTCACACAGGCACCATCCATCACATCTGCCACACGAGGTCGACATGACGCAGCACGCCACCGCCCCGTCCGCCGCGCCAGCTCCGCGCACGGCCGACGCGCGGCCCCGTCCGCAGCGCATCGACCCGCAGCTCGTGCGCCGGCTGGGGACCGGCACCGGCGCGACGCTCGTGCTGGCCGCCGCCGCGGTCGCCGCGTCGGCGAGCGCCGCGCACGCCGACGAGCAGTACACCGTCCGCAGCGGCGACACCGTGAGCCACATCGCGACGCGCACCGGGACGACCGTCGCGGCGCTCGCCCGCGCGAACGCCCTCGCCGACGCCTCGCACATCCGCATCGGGCAGAAGCTCGTCATCCCGACCGGCGCCTCGGCGCCCGCGGCAGCCCCGGCGGCCGCCGCTGCCGCCCCTGCCCCGGCCGCGGCGACGCACACGGTCGCGCGCGGCGAGACGGTCTCGCACGTCGCGAAGCGCTACGGCACCACGGTGGCCGCGATCGTGAGCGCGAACGGTCTCGACGCCCGGGCGTTCGTCCGTGCCGGCCAGACGCTCGCCATCCCCGGCGCCGCCCGGTCCGCACCGGCCCCCGCCGCGCCCGCCGCCGCCCCCGCCGCGGCGGCGACGCACACCGTCGGGTCGGGCGAGACCGTCTCGAGCATCGCGAAGCGCTACGGCACCACGGTCCCGGCGATCGTGAGCGCGAACGGCCTCGACAAGCGCGCGTTCATCCGCGTCGGGCAGAAGCTCGCCGTCCCCGGCGCCGCTGCGCCCGCGGCCGCGCCGGCCGCACAGCTCGTCGGGAACACCTTCGCGGGACGCACCTACGCGAGCCCGGTCGTGGCCGCCGCCAACGCGAACAAGGCGACGCTGCTGGCCGCGGGGGTCCCGTCGAAGGCCGAGATGCAGGCGAAGGTCGCCGCGACGGCGCGCTCGATGGGCGTCGACGCCGCGCTCGCGCAGGCCGTCGCCTTCCAGGAGTCGGGCTTCAACCACACGTCGGTGTCCCCCGCGAACGCCATCGGCACCATGCAGGTCATCCCGTCCTCCGGTGAGTGGGCCTCGCAGCTCGTCGGGCGCAGGCTGGACCTGCTGAACCCGGACGACAACGTCGTGGCCGGCGTCGCGATCCTGCGTTCGCTCGTGCGGACGAGCCCGGACCTGCCGACCGCGATCGCCGGGTACTACCAGGGCGCCTCCTCCGTCCAGCGCAACGGCATGTACGCCGACACGCGGCGCTACGTCGCGAACGTGCAGACGCACATGACGCGCTTCCGCTGAGGCGCGGCCTCCACGATGTGAGGCCGCGGCGACCGTAGACTCACCCGCGTGGGAGCCACCGTCACCGATCCGCTCGTGGGCCGCCTGGTCGACGGGCGGTACGAGGTCGTCTCCCGGATCGCCCGCGGCGGCATGGCGACCGTGTACCTCGCCGTCGACCGGCGCCTCGACCGCGACGTCGCCCTCAAGGTCATGCACCCCCACCTCGCCGAGGGCGGCGCCGGCTCGGACTTCGTCGCGCGCTTCCGCCGGGAGGCCCGTGCCGCGGCCCGCCTCACGCACCCCGGGCTCGTCGGCGTGCTCGACCAGGGCGTCGACGGCGAGACCAGCTACCTCACGATGGAGTACGTCGACGGCACGAACCTGCGCCGCCACCTGGCCGAGCGCGGCGCGCTGACGGTCGGCGACGCGCTCGGGATCCTCGAGCGCGTGCTCGACGCGCTCGGCGCTGCGCACCGCGTCGGCCTGGTGCACCGGGACATCAAGCCCGAGAACGTGCTCATCGCGGTCGACGGCCGCGTCAAGCTCGCCGACTTCGGGCTCGCCCGCGCGGTGACCGAGGTGACCTCGACGACGACCGGCACGGTCCTCGGGACGGTCGCCTACCTCGCGCCCGAGCTCGTGACCCGCGGCGCGAGCGACGCACGCACCGACGTGTACGCCGCCGGGATCCTGCTCTTCGAGATGCTCACCGGCCGTCAGCCGTTCACGGGCGAGACGCCGATCCAGGTCGCGTTCCAGCACGTGAACTCGGACGTGCCGGCGCCGTCGGACCTCGTCCGCTGGCTGCCGGTCGAGGTCGACGAGCTCGTCACCGCGCTGGCGGCCCGCGAGCCCGCGGACCGTCCGGTCGACGCGGCCGCGGCGCTCGAGCAGCTGCGCCGCACGCGCGCGACCCTCGACGCGCCGACGCTCGCCCGCGCCGCCGAGGTCCCGCCCACGATCACCCTGCCGAGCGCGACGGACCCCCGGCCCGCGGAGGACGACGAGCTCACGACCGGCGAGGCGTCCGCGGGGCTCGACGCCGCGCGCCGCCAGGAGGAGACGACGCGGCTCGACGTGGCCGAGGCCGGCCGCACCGTGGCGCTGCCCATCGGCACCGGGCTGCGCAGCACCGCGGTGTCGACCCGGCACGAGGACCCGGCGTCCGACCGGAGCCGGCCCGCCGGCCGGCGGCGGCGCTGGCTCGTGGTGACCGCGTTGCTCCTGGTGCTCGCCGGGGCGGGTGCCTGGTGGTACATGACGTCCGGTCCGGGCGCCTACACACGGGTCCCGGAGCTGATCAGCCTCACGCGCGACGAGGCGCTCGCGACGCTCGGCGGGCACGGGCTCGAGGGCGAGCCGGTCGACGCGTTCGACAGCGTCGCCCCCGTCGGCACGGTCTTCGCGAGCGACCCGGCCGTCGGCGACCGTATCCGCAAGGACGGCACCGTGACGTTCTCGGTGTCCAAGGGACCGGACCTCGTCGCCGTGCCCGCGGGGCTCGTCGGGGCGATGCAGGCCGACGCGCAGGCCGCGCTCGAGGCCGCCGGCCTCGTCGCCGAGTACGCGCCGGGCGAGGACCACTACGACGACAGCGCACCGCTCGGCTCCGTCCTCGAGGCGTCGGCCGAGCCCGACCAGCAGGTCGAGCGGGGGTCGGCCGTCGTGCTCACGCTGTCGGACGGGCCCGCCCCGGTGACGATCTTCTCGGTCGTCGGCGCGAGCCAGGACGAGGCCACCGCCCAGCTCACCGACGCAGGGCTCAGGCCGGAGCCCGTGCCCGCGTGGTCCGACACCGCCCCCGCGGGCCAGGTGATCGCCCAGGACCCCAAGGCCGGCACCGCCGGGCACCGGACCGACACCGTGACGATCACGGTGTCGCAGGGCCCGGAGCCCATCGCGGTCCCTGACCTCACCGGCAAGCAGTTCGCCGAGGCCGAGGCCGCGCTCAAGGCCCTCGGGTTCGCGGTCAAGCGGGAGAACGTGCTCGGGGGGATCTTCGGGACCGTGCGCTCGCAGAGCACGCCGGCCGGCGAGAAGGTCCCCAGGGGCAGCACCATCACGCTGACCGTCGTCTGACGCGTCCTGCGCGCACGGGCGCACGAGAACGGCGCGTGACCCCGTCGGGTCACGCGCCGTCGTCACAACCGGAGGGCCGGACCTCACGCCTTGCGGAGCAGCTCCACGACCTGGAACGCGAGCTCGAGCGACTGCTGGTGGTTCAGGCGCGGGTCCACGAGGGTCTCGTAGCGGCGCCCCAGGCCCTCGTCGTCGATCTCCTCGGACCCGCCGAGGACCTCGGTGACGTCGTCGCCGGTGAGCTCGATGTGCAGGCCGCCCGGGACCGTGCCGAGCGCGCGGTGCACCTCGAAGAACCCGGCGACCTCGTCCATGACGTCCGAGAACCGCCGCGTCTTGTACCCGCTCGCCGAGGTGATGCCGTTGCCGTGCATCGGGTCGCACACCCACGTGACGGGGCGGCCGTCCGCCGCGACCTTCTCCACGAGCGCCGGGAGCAGGTCGCGGATCTTGCCGGCACCCATGCGCGTGATGAAGGTGAGCCGGCCCGGCTCGGCCGTCGGGTTGAGCTTGTCCATGAGCGCGAGGGCGTCGTCCCCCGTGCTCGTGGGCCCGAGCTTCACGCCGATCGGGTTGTGCACGCGCGAGAAGTAGTCGACGTGCGCGCCGTCGAGCTGACGCGTGCGCTCCCCCACCCACAGGAAGTGCGCCGAGCAGTCGTAGGGCAGCCCGGTGCGGGAGTCGATGCGCGTGAGCGGACGCTCGTAGTCGAGCAGCAGGCCCTCGTGGCTCGAGAAGAAGTCGACCGTGCGCAGCGCGTCGAAGTCGGCGCCGCACGCCGCCATGAAGCGGATCGCGCGGTCGATCTCCGCGGCGATCTCCTCGTAGCGCGCGTATGCCGGGTTCGCCGTGAACCCGCGGTTCCACTCGTGCACGCGCAGCAGCGACGCGAAGCCGCCCGTGGTGAACGCGCGGATCAGGTTCAGCGTCGAGGCCGACGTGTGGTACGCCTCGAGCAGCCGCTCGGGGTTCGGCACGCGGGCCTCGGGCGTGAACTCGTACCCGTTGATGATGTCGCCGCGGAACGCCGGCAGCGTCACCCCGTCGCGCGTCTCGGAGTCCGAGCTGCGCGGCTTGGCGTACTGCCCCGCCATGCGGCCCATCTTGATCACCGGCAGGCTCGCGCCGTACGTCAGGACGACGGCCATCTGCAGGATCGTCTTGATCTTGTTGCGGATGTTGTCCGCGGTCGCGTCGGCGAACGTCTCGGCGCAGTCCCCGCCCTGGAGCAGGAACGCCTCGCCGCGGCCCGCGGCGGCGAGCTGGGCGCGCAGCGCGTCGGACTCCCCCGCGAACACGAGCGGCGGCACGGCGGACAGCCGGTCCGTGACGCGCGCGAGGTCCGCGGCGTCCGGCCAGCGCGGCTGCTGCGTCGCGACGAGCTCACGCCAGTGGTCGAGCCCCGCGACGACCTGCGGGTCCGCCTCGACGGTCATGAGTGGCCGCCGGGCACGAGCGGCTGGCCGATGTCGGCGAGCAGCGCACCGAACCACTCCTGCGACACGTCGAACGCCTTGCCGCCCGCGATGCGCGGGAACGCGATGGCCTTGAGCCGGTCGCCGTCCTCCTCGTCGTGCCCGATGACGCCCGAGTCGCCCTTGAGCGCGGCCTCGACCGCGAGGTCCGTCATCGACTTGATGAGGCGCAGGTCCTCGGCGTTGGCGGCTGCGGCGCGGGAGTAGTAGCCCGACTTCTGGACCATGACCTTCTCGGCGCCGAGCTTCTCGGCGAACTGCTTCGCGAACCACTGGCCCGGGTTGATCGTGTCGAGCTTGACGTGCCCGAACGGGTCGCGCGGGACCTCGGCCCCGGACGCCTCGAGCTGCTCGACGATCTCGTGCATGCCCGCACCCTCCGACAGGAAGATGTTGACGTTGCCCTGCTCGTCCATGATCGTCTTCAGGCGCGCCGCCTCGGCGTCGATGTCGAGCGCCAGCTCCGGCAGGAAGACCGCGTGGATGTCCCAGCGCTCACGCGTCAGGCCGAGGCTCGGGACCCACTCCTGGGCGTCGAGCCACTTCCGGTACTCCGCCGCCGCAGCAGCGGTGAGCCAGCCGCAGTGCCGGCCCATGACCTCGTGGACGATGAGCATGCGCGGGCCCGAGCGGTGCTCGCCGATGACGTTGGCCGCGAAGCCGGCGGCCTCCTCGGCGGCGGTCCAGGCGCCGAGCGACTGCTTGATCGGGACGACGTCGTTGTCGATCGTCTTGGGGAGACCGACGACCGTCAGGTGGTAGCCGTTCTCCTCGAGGAACGCCGCGAGGTCCGCGGCCGTCGTGTTCGTGTCGTCGCCGCCGATGGTGTGGAGCACGTCGACGCCGTCGGCCTTGAGCTGCTCGGCCGCGACGTGCAGGGGGTTCTGGCCCTCCTGGACGAGCCCGCGCTTGACGCAGTCCGCCGCGTTCGTCAGCTTGACGCGCGAGTTGCCGATCGGGGAGCCGCCGAAGCGGTGCAGGAGGCCGGCCTTCGCGCGGGCCTCGGCGTCGACGACGATTTTGTCGCCCCGGAGGAGCCCGTGGTAGCCGTGCTGGTAGGCGATGATCTCGATCTCGGGCGCGATCTCGGTGTACCGCTCGATGAGGCCACCGACGGCCGAGGACAGGCACGGGGCGAAGCCGCCTGCGGTCAGGAGCGCGACGCGACGAACCGACATGAGACACACCTCTCGTTGTTTCTGCACAGCTGGCGCCCACAGGGTGGGGCGTCCCGGTGGCCCGTCGTCGGGCCCAAGGTCCGGGATCGTGACGGCGGGACTGGTGGATCGGCGCCGTCGCGGGAGGCCCCGGACGGGGACCGGCTCATCCTACTGACGCGCCCGCGTCGTCCTCGGGCGGTCCCGGCACCTGGACGTCGGGGGCGGGCCGGCCGCCCGGCGCCGTCGGGCCGGACTCCGCCACGGGCGCGGCCGCGGGGTGGCCCGTCGCGATGCGGGCCTTCTGCGTCGCGGCGTACACGTCGACGTACTCCTGGCCCGACAGGCTCATGAGCGCGTACATGATCTCGTCGGTCACCGACCGCAGGATGAAGCGGTCGTTCTCCATGCCGCGGTACCGGCTGAAGTCGAGCGGCTCACCGATCACGACGCCGAGGCGCACGGGCTTGGGGATGACCCGGCCGAGCGGCTGCGCGACGTCGGTGCCCACCATGACGACGGGGACGACCGGGGCGCCGGACTCGAGCGCGAGGCGCGCGACGCCCGTCTTGCCGCGGTACAGGCGCCCGTCCGGGCTGCGGGTGCCCTCGGGGTAGATGCCGAACAGCCCGCCCTCGCGCAGCCGGTTCAACCCGGTGCGCAGCGCCGCCTCGCTCGCCTTGCCGCCCGAGCGGTCGACGGGGATGGTCCCGACCCCGCGGAAGAAGCCGGCCTTGAGGCGCCCCTTCATGCCGGTCCCGGTGAAGTACTCGGACTTGCCGATGAAGACGATCTCGCGGTCGAGCACGAGCGGCAGCACGAACGAGTCGATCACCGCGAGGTGGTTGCTCGCGAGGATCGCGGCACCCTCGCTCGGCACGTTCTCCGCGCCACGGACCCAGGGGCGGAAGACGAGGTGCAGGAGCGGACCCACCATGACCCGCTTCATCAACCAGTAGAACAAGCTGCCACCTCTCGACCACGCCGCCCGGGGATGTCCCGCGCGGCCCGCACCGCATGTCCGACTCTAGAGTGCTCTCATGGCCGCACGCCCGGACGACCCCGACGACACCGTCCCCGATCCCGGGACCACTCCCGGCACCGCGGAGGGCGCCGGTGGCGCCCTCTCCGAGCCCGTCCCCGACGTGCCCCGCGAGCCCACCGACGACGAGCGCTGGGCGGCGATCGTCGCCGACCTGACCGGCGGGAACGACCCCGTGGGCGACGCGTCCGGACCCACGAGCACGACCGGGCCGGCCGCGGGTCCCGCCGTAACCTACCCCGTCGCCCCGGGGGTCCCGGACCCCCGCGTCGTCCGTCCCGCCGCCGACGACGCCGGGCACGAGCGGCCCGGACCGCCCGAGCTCACCGGCCGGTCGTGGGACGGGACCACCCAGATGGACGCCGCCGACGCGGCGGACGAGGCCGAGGAGCACTTCGTCGCCCCGGACCCCGGCCCCGTCCTCGGCGGGGACCCGCTCCTGACGATGGCGTGGTTCGCCGCCGCCGGGATGCCGGTCCTCCTGCTCGTGGTCGTCGTGGCGTGGCCGACGGCCCCTGCCGCGCTCATCCAGGCCGCGGCGGCCGTCTTCGTGCTCGGCGTCGCGACGCTGCTCTGGCGGATGCCGCACCGGCGCGACGACGCGGACGACGACACGGGCGCCGTGGTCTGACCGGAGCGACGGTGGTCTGACCGGAGCGGCCGCGGTCCGACCGGAGCGGCCGTGCTGCAGCCACGGCGGTGGCGCGGCCGGCCGCCGCGTGCTGGGGAGGCCCGGGACGTCGCCGCCCCGGGCCGTCCGCGTCAGAAGCGGGCGAGGTCCGCCGCGCCGACGATGCCGGCGTCGTTGCCCATCGCGGCGAGCTCGATGCGCGCCTCGGGACGGTAGCCGCGCGCGGACAGCTGCTCGCCGAACGCCTGGCGGGCCGGCGCGAGGAGCAGGTCGCCGGCGGCGCCGACCCCGCCGCCGACCACGATGAGCTCGGGGTCGAGCAGGGCCGCGACCGAGGCCGAGCCCTCACCGATCCAGCGGCCCAGCTCGGTGAAGAGCTCGACGGCGAGCGGGTCGCCCTCCTGCGCGGCGTCGGTCACGTGCGGGCCGACGAGCTTCTCCGCGTCGCCGCCCGCGAGCTCGAGCAGGCGCACCGCACGCTCGGGCTGGGTGATGACGGCGGCCTGCGCGTCGCGCACGAGCGCGCTGCCCGAGGCGTACTGCTCCCAGCAGCCCTCGTGCCCGCAGCCGCAGTAGTGCCCGCCCGGCACGACGCGCATGTGCCCGACCTCGGCGGCCACGCCCCACGCGCCGCGCACGAGCCGCCCGCCGATCATGATCGCGCCGCCCAGGCCCGTGCCGACGGTGAGCATGAGCATGTCGTCGACGTCGCGGCCCACGCCGAACCGGAACTCCGCCCAGCCCGCGGCGTTGGCGTCGTTCTCGACGACGATGCGCACGTCGGGACCGACGAGCTCCGCGACACGGTCGCGCAGCGGGTAGTTGCGCCACGCGAGGTTCGGTGCGAACAGCACGCCGGACCGGTCGGAGGCGACGAAGCCCGCCGCGGCGAGGCCGATCGCGCCGACCTCGTACGACGCGGACAGCTCGGCGTAGATCTCGGCGATCGCCCGGTCGATGCTCCCGGCGTCGTCGGGCTGCGTGGCCCGGCGGGTCTGCGCCAGGATCACGCCGTCCTCGTCGACCACGCCGGCCGCGATCTTGGTCCCGCCGATGTCCACACCGATCGCGTGCATGTCCGTCCTTGCTCCTGGGATCGTCGTCCGCCGAAGTGTGCGCCGGCCCGCACGAGCCGCCCGCGGGCGGCTGCGGCAACGCGCCGGCTGCTGCGCGACAACCGTGCCGTACCGGGCGCACGGGTGCGAGCCCACGCTAGCGCGCGCGGCGCACGTGCCCCGCACGGGTCCGCGGTGCGGAGCACGGGCGGAGCACGCCCGGCACGGACGGGTGACGGACGGGACCCGCGCCGGGGTCGGGCGGTGCCGCGCACCGCACGGCGCACACGGTCAGGACCCTAGCCAGGGTGAATGTGACCGGTCAGTACCAAAGTCCCGGTATCGTGCGACGAACCCCCGTCGCCCTACTGTCACTGGAGCCAGCATGGACGAGATCCACACTCCCCCGCTCGTCGAGGCGAGGCCCGACGAGAACCTCAACGACCTGCTCGCAGCGCGTGTCGCGTCGACCCCCGACCATCCGCTGATGGAGATCAAGTCCCCCGGCGACGGCCCCTGGATCCCGCTGACCGCGCGCGCGTTCGACGCCGAGGTCGTCGCGCTCGCCAAGGGCCTCGTCGCGCGCGGCGTCCAGCCGGGCGACCGCGTCGGCATCATGTCGCGGACCCGGTACGAGTGGACGCTGCTCGACTGGGCGACGTGGGCCGCGGGCGCGGTGCCCGTGCCGGTCTACGAGACGTCCTCCGCGGAGCAGGTCCTGTGGATCCTCACCGACGCCGACGTGTCGCTGCTCGTCGTCGAGACGGCCGAGCACGCCGCGACCGTCGCCGAGGTCCGCGCCGACGCGCCGAACCTGCGCGAGGTCGTCGTGATCGACGACGGCGCCGTCGAGAGCCTCGTCGCGGGCGGGACCGGCGTCGACGACGCCGAGATCGTGCGACGCCGCGCGCTCGCCGACCTCGACGACGTCGCGACGATCATCTACACGTCCGGCACCACGGGCCGGCCCAAGGGCGCGCGGCTGACGCACGGGAACTTCAGCGTCCTGACGCGCAACGCCGTCGAGGGCCTCGAGGAGGTCGTCTCGACGCCGGGTGCCCGCACGCTGCTCTTCATGCCGCTCGCGCACGTGTTCGCGCGGTTCGTCGAGGTGCTGTGCATCCCTGCGGGCGCGGTCCTGGGCCACACGCCGGACACCAAGAACCTGCTGGCAGACCTCGCGTCGTTCCAGCCGACCTTCATCCTCTCGGTCCCCCGCGTGTTCGAGAAGGTCTACAACTCCTCGGAGCAGAAGGCGGCGGCGGGCGGCAAGCTCAAGGTCTTCCAGTGGGCCGCGGCCACGTCGATCCTGTACTCGCGGGCGACCGAGACGGCGAGCGGGCCCGGCCTCGGCCTCAAGCTCCAGCACAAGGTCGCGGACGTCCTCGTCTACAAGAAGCTCCGGCACGCGCTCGGCGGACGCTGCGAGTGGGCCATCTCGGGCGGTGCGCCGCTCGGCGAGCGCCTCGGGCACTTCTACCGCGGCATCGGTTTCCGGGTCCTCGAGGGCTACGGCCTGACGGAGACGACGGCCCCGGCGACCGTCAACATGCCGGGCCGGACCAAGATCGGGACCGTCGGCCCCCCGCTGCCCGGCTGCGGCATCCGGATCCAGGAGGACGGCGAGATCGAGGTCACGGGCCCCCACGTCTTCGCCGGGTACCACAACAACGACGCCGCGACGGCCGAGGCGTTCCACGACGGCTGGTTCCGGACCGGTGACCTCGGGTCGCTCGACGACGACGGGTTCCTGCGCATCACAGGGCGCAAGAAGGAGATCATCGTCACCGCCGGCGGCAAGAACGTAGCGCCCGCGGTGCTCGAGGACCGGCTCCGCAGCCACGCACTCGTGAGCCAGGTCGTCGTCGTGGGCGACGCCCGGCCGTTCATCGGCGCCCTCGTGACGCTCGACGCCGAGGCGCTCCCGGGCTGGCTCAGCGCGCACGGCCACAAGCCGATGACCGTCGCCGAGGCCGCAGAGGACCCCGAGGTCCTGGCCTCGATCGAGAAGGCCGTCGAGCGGGCCAACCGGGCCGTCTCGCGCGCCGAGTCCATCCGCAAGTACCGCATCCTCGACACCGACCTGACGATCGCCAACGGCTACCTCACGCCGAAGCTCAGCGTGCGCCGTGCGCAGGTCATCAAGGACTTCGCGGCGGAGATCGACGCGCTGTACGACACGGCACCGGCCGACTGAGGCACCGCGCGCACGCCGGGTCCGCCCGGCGTGCGCGCGGGTCCGCCTCGTCGCGCCCGTCCCGCCACGGACGCCGGGCGAGGACCGCTCACCCGGTGCGGCGCAGGCGCAGCGGCGGCACGAGACCCGACGCGGCGAGGACCTCGAGCGCCGCTCGCTCCTCCTCGACGAGGTCGACCGCGCGCACCGGCACCGTCAGGAACGTCACCACGCAGTCGGAGCACGCCGCCGGGCGCACCGTGCAGGCCTCGCAGTCGATGAGCATGCGCCGGACGCTAGCCGCGCACCCCGACACGTCGGCGCCGCCCGTCCACAGAGCGCTCGGGCACCACGACCCCGTGCCGCCGCCGGGACCGGCCGGCTCAGAGCCGGGTGACCCGCGCGACCAGCGTCGCGGACGGCACGACGCGCGCCCCGGCCGCCTCGACGTCGTCGGCCACCTGCCGGTCGCTCGTCACCACGACGACGACCCGTCCGCGTGGCTCCGCCCCGACCAGACGCCGGATGAGGTCGTCGGCGATCTCCCCCACCGAGAACAGGACGCGGACGCCGCGCGGGCCGCCCGCCGAGGGGCGCGGGCCCTCCTGACCGTCGAAGCAGCACGTGACCTCGGCGCCCGTGCGGCCGGCGACGTTCGCCAGCGCGTCGACCAGCCTGCGCCGCTGCTCGGCGAGGCTCAGCCCGGGCCACGCCGCCTTCGAGACGTTGTAGCCGTCCACCACGAGGTGCGCGTGCGGCAGGGCGAGGAGGTCGTCGAGCAGCGCCGGGTCGCTCGCCGCGCGTCCCCGCGACGTCGCGCGCTCCACAGGGACGGGGGCCCGGGTGCCGACCAGGTCGGCGGGCCGGTCGCCGACGGGCGGGAGCGCGAGCTCGGCGCGCAGGCCCTGACCGGCGTCGACGAGCGTGTCGAGCAGGAGCCGCACGCGCACCCCGGCGAGGTCGCGCGCCACGCGGGCCTCCTGCCGGACCTGGGCCCGCTCGGCCTCCGCGACCCGGCGCAGGGTCTGCGCGCTCTCGAGCGCCTCGTCGGCGGCGACCCGTGCGGCCGTCGCGCGCGCCAGGACGTCCTCGGCCTCGGCGGCGGCGCGCCGGGCCTCGCTGCGTGCGCGGTCGGCGTCCGAGCGGAGCCGGCGCTGCTCGCGCCGGAGCGCCGCCGCGTCCTCCTCGGCCCGCTCCGCACGGACGCGCGCCGCACCGAGCTGCGCCGTCAGCACGGCCGCGCGCTCCTCCGCGCGCTGCAGGGCGTCGAGCGCGCCCGCCACGGCGGCCTGCTGGTCGCCGTCTGCCGGCCCGGCGACGAGCTCCCGCGCCGCCTCGGCGAGCGTGCCGACCCAGCCGTCCGGCCGCAGCAGCCAGGCCCCCACGGCGACGTCGAGCGGCGACACGGCGGAAGGCGCGGCGGGGTCCACCGCCGCGTCGTCGCCTGGCCCCGACTGCTCCTCCGCCGGGCCGTCGGGCGGTCGCGCCTGCTCCTCCGGCGAGCCGTCGGAGGACCCGGCGGCGGGCTCGTGCGTCGCGCCCTCGTCCGGGGCCGCCGACGTGCCGCGTCCCAGCAGCGCGGCGACCTCCGGCCGTGCCCCTGCCCACACGCGCGCGACACGGGCCCGGAACGCCGTGTCCCCCTCGAGCGCGGACCACAGCGGGAGCGCACCGGCGGTCGCCCGGCGACGCGGCGCGAACCTCTGGACCTGGCGCAGGGCGGCCGGGACGTCCGCGGGCTCGATCGCGGTCAGCACCTCGGCGGCGAGCCGCACGAGAACGGTCCGGACGGCGTCGGGAACCGTGGGGTCCGGCTGTCCCGGTGCGTCGTCGGCCATGCGCCCACCCTAGGCACCGACGGGTGGCCGCCGGTCGTGTCGGTCCCGGCGGCTAGCGTCCACGCCATGCAGCACGACCGCCCCGCCGCGCGCCGGGTCACCCGGGTGGACCTCGCACCCCCGCTGCAGGGCCGGCCGGTCCAGCTCGCGCTCGACGAGCTCGGGACACCGCTGTCGGACGTGACGTTCGTGGTCGTCGACCTCGAGACGACGGGCTCGGTGCCCGGCACGAGCGCGATCACCGAGATCGGCGCCGTCAAGGTGCGCGGTGGCGAGGTGCTCGGCGAGTTCCAGACGCTCGTCGACCCGGGGGGCCCGGTGCCCGCCTTCATCTCCGTGCTGACCGGCATCACGACGTCGATGGTGATCGGCGCGCCGCGCATCGAGGAGGTCCTCCCGAGCTTCCTCGAGTTCGCGCGCGGCTCCGTGCTGGTCGCGCACAACGCGCCGTTCGACGTCGGCTTCCTCAAGGCGGCAGCCGCGCAGACGGGGCACGCCTGGCCGGGCCACCAGACGGTGGACACCGTGCGGCTCGCGCGCCGCGTCGTGACCCGCGACGAGGCGCCGAACCACAAGCTGGGCACGCTCGCGGCGCTGTTCGGCGCGACCGTGACGCCCAACCACCGCGCGCTGGCCGACGCCCGCGCGACCGTCGATGTGCTGCACGCGCTCCTCGCGCGCCTCGCACCGCTCGGCATCACGCACCTCGAGGACCTCGCGACGGCCACCGACCCGGTGCCGTCCGACGTGCGGCGCAAGCGGCACCTCGCCGACGGGCTGCCCGACGGCCCGGGCGTCTACATGTTCGTGGGCCCGCGCGAGGAGATCCTCTACGTCGGCACCTCGACGTCGCTGCGCACGCGCGTCCGCAGCTACTTCACGGCGGCCGAGAAGCGCTCGCGCATGGTCGAGATGGTGCGCGTCTCCGAGCGGGTGCACCCCGTCCCGTGCGCGACGACGCTCGAGGCCCGGGTCCGTGAGCTCCGGCTCATCGCCGAGCACTCGCCGCGCTACAACCGCCGCTCGCGCTTCCCCGAGCGCATGCCGTGGGTCCACCTGACGGTCGAGCCCTACCCCCGGCTGTCGGTCGTGCGCGAGGTGCGCCCGCCCGCCGACCCCTCGCCGCACGGGCACGAGCCCGCGTACATCGGCCCGTTCGCGTCGCGCGGCGCGGCGCAGTCCGCGATCGACGCGCTCCACGAGACGTTCCCCGTGCGGCAGTGCAGCGGCCGGCTTCCGCTGCGCGCCGCGCTCGGGGCGGTCGCGTGCGCGCTCGCGGAGATGGGCCGCTGCGGGGCGCCGTGCACGGGCCGCTCCTCGCCCGAGCAGTACGCGGAGGTCGCGTCCGCGGTCCGCGCGGCGATGGTCGGCGACCCCTCCCCCGTCGTGCGCGCCCACGCGACACGCATCGGGCGCCTCGTCACCCAGGAGCGGTTCGAGGAGGCGGCCGTCGTGCGCGACCGGCTCGCGGCGTTCCTGCGGGGAGCGGCCCGCGCGCAGCGGCTCGCGCCGCTCGCCCGGTGCCCCGAGCTCGTCGCGGCGCGGCGCGCGGAGGCCGGCGGGTGGGAGGTCGTGCTCGTCCGCCACGGCCGCCTCGCCGGCACGGCGACCGTGCCGCGCGGTGCCGACCCCTGGCCCGCGATCGAGTCGCTGCGGCTGTCCGGCGAGGAGGTCGCCGCACCCGCGGTCCCCGCGCCGGCGTGCCATCCGGAGGAGGCCGACCTCGTGCTGACCTGGCTCGACCAGCCGGGCGTGCGGCTCGTGCTGGCGCCTGAGGGCTGGACGTGCCCGGTCGGCGGCGCGCAGGCCTACGCAGACCCGGCGAGCACCGCGGGACGCGTCGCGGCCTACCTCGCGCACGACCTCGAGACCGCCGCGTCGGTCGGCGTCCCCGGAGCGCAGGCCACGGCCGGGGTGCCAGGCGTGGAGGGTCCCGGTGCGGGGTCGACCACGGCGGGGTCCACCGGCACGGGGTCGACCGGCGCGGCATGATGGCGGGATGCTGACCGCCATCGTGCTCATCGACACCGACGCCGCCCGCATCCCCGAGGTCGCCGCCGCGATCGCCGACGTCCCCGGCGTGAGCGAGGTCTACTCGGTCACGGGTGAGGTCGACCTCATCGCCCTCGTGCGCGTGCGTGAGCACGAGGCCCTCGCCGACGTGATCGCGGACCAGGTGAGCAAGATCGCGGGGGTGCTGCGCACGCAGACGTACATCGCGTTCCGCGCGTACTCCAAGCACGACCTCGAGCAGGCGTTCGACCTCGGCATCGAGGACTGAGCCGCCGCCCGCCACCGGACCTCGGCGGCCGCGGGGCGGTCACGTCGACTTCCCGTGCACCCTGCAGCGGTCCTCGCGCGTGCGCGTCGCCGGCCGCGCTCAGACCGCCGCGGCCCGCCAGCGCTCGAGGACCGCAGCGGCCGCCCCGTCGTCGACCGAGCGGCGCGCGATCTCCATCCCGGTGCGCAGCCGCTCCACCAGCGAGCCCTCCGCCGTGCCGGGCAGGGTCCCGTCCGCGACGATGCCCGTCGCCGCGTTGAGCAGCACGGTCTCGCGCGAGGGGACCGCCTCGCCCGCGAGCACCTCCCGCACGACACCGGCGTTGAACGCGGCGTCCTCCCCGCGCAGGTCGGCGATCGTGACGGGCACGAGGCCGAGGTCCGCGGCGGGGTCCAGGCGGTGCTCCCCGACCTCGCCGTCACGCACCTCCCAGACCCGGGCCGGGCCGGTCGGCGCGAGCTCGTCGAGCCCGTCGTCGCCGCGGAACACCAGCGCGCTCGACCCCCGTGCCGCGAGCACGCCCGCCACGAGCACCGCCATCCGGGCGTCCGCGACCCCGATCGCGCTCGCGGCCGGCTGCGCCGGGTTGGTGACCGGCCCGAGGAAGTTGAACGCCGTGGCGACACCGAGCTCGCGGCGGACGACCGCCGCGTGCCGCATCGACGGGTGGAAGACCTGCGCGAAGCAGAACGTGATGCCGACCTCGGTCGCGAGCTCGGCCACGCGCTCGACGGGCTGGTCGAGCCGGATCCCGAGCGCCTCGAGCACGTCCGCGGAGCCCGACGACGACGACGCCGCGCGCCCGCCGTGCTTCACGACGCGCAGGCCCGCGCCCGCGATCACGATGGCGGCCATCGTGGAGATGTTGACGGTGTGCGAACGGTCACCGCCGCTGCCGACGATGTCCACCGTCCGCCCGGGCACGGTGAACCGGTGCGCGTTCGCGAGCATGACGTCGGACAGCGCGCGGAACTCCTCGACCGTCTCGCCCTTGCTGCGCAGCCCGACGAGGAACGCGGCGACACGCGCGGGCGAGGCGCTGCCGGCCATGATCTCGCCCATCGCCCACGTGGACTGCTCGCGCGTCAGGTCACGGCCCTGGACGAGCGCCGTGAGCAGGTCGGGCCAGGTGTGCTCCGCGCTCATCCGGCGCTCGCCGCGGCACCGACCAGCTCGGCGACGACGCGCTGCACGTCGATCGGGTCGAGCGGCTGGCTGAGCACGGCGTCGGCCTGCGACCAGGACGCGAGCCACGCGTCCTGGGGCCGGCCGGTGAGGAGCAGGATCGGGGGGCACCGGAAGATCTCGTCCTTGAGCTGCCGGGCGATGCCCATGCCGCCCGCCTTGCCGGCCTCGCCGTCGAGCACGAGGACGTCGAACCCGCCGCCGTCGACGTTGCTCAGGACGGCCGCGGGCGTCGCGACCTCGACCCACGTGATGTCGGGGGCCCCGCGGCGCAGCCGTCGCCCCACGGCCAGCAGCACCTGCTGCCGGGTGTCCACGTCGTCGCTGTAGAGGAGGATCCGGGGGGCGCGCTCGCGCTCGTCCGTCGCGTCAGCTCCGTGCGGGTCGGCCGTGACCATGGTGCGTCCTCATTCGTCGTCGACGTGCGTGCCCCGGCATCTTGGCACGGCGACGGGGCGGTTGTGCAGGTCGGGGACACCGTTCCGCGCGTCGTCCCCGGGGTCGTCGGGACCCCGCTCGGGACCCCCGGAGGACCCCGGAGTCACGATGCTGAGGTGACGCTGTGACATATACCGCTCCCCGCGGGTGGGTCCGACGACCCATGCACGAGCGTCATCAGCCATAATGAACGGGTGTCGACTGCAACGGCTGCCCCTCGCACCGCACCCCACGTGAGCGTGAACCGCCCCAACCCCGTCTCCGTGGGGACGATCGTGTGGCTGGCCAGCGAGCTCATGTTCTTCGCGGGCCTGTTCGCGATGTACTTCACTCTCCGGGCGACGGTGCCCGACGAGTGGGCCGAGCAGACGCAGAAGCTCAACCTGACGTTCGCCGCGATCAACACCGCGATCCTGGTGCTCTCGTCCGTGACGTGCCAGATGGGCGTCTGGGCGGCCGAGCGGTTCCAGCCCGCACGGACCGGGAGGCTGCTCCAGGTCGGGCGCTGGGGCATGAACGAGTGGATGACGCTCACGTACGTCATGGGCGCGATCTTCATCGGCGGCCAGGTCTACGAGTACGCCGAGCTGGTCCACGAGGGCCTCACGATCGCGTCGAGCCCGTACGGCTCGGTCTTCTACCTCACGACCGGGTTCCACGGTCTGCACGTCGTCGGCGGACTCATCGCCTTCCTGTTCCTGCTCGGCCGCTCGTTCGCCGCCAAGCGGTTCGGTCACCACGAGGCGACCACCGCGATCGTGACGTCGTACTACTGGCACTTCGTCGACGTCGTCTGGATCGCGCTGTTCGCGGTCATCTACCTCCTGCGCTGACGCCCCCGGGCAGCGGCGCGCGGTTCCACCCTTCCCCAACGTGCGAGACGAGGATCGATTCGTGAAGGCACTCGCAGCCCGCAGGCACCACCGGTACGCACCGGCCGTGCTGCTCCTGCTGGCGCTGCTGCTCACCGGAGGGCTGTACGCGGTCCTCGCACCGCAGGCGGCCGACGCCGCGCCGGCCGCGGCGGGCAGCGACGACATCGCCACCGGCGAGAAGATCTTCCAGGCCAACTGCGCGACGTGCCACGGCCCGTCGGCGGAGGGCACGGACGCAGCACCGTCGCTCGTGGGCGTCGGAGCGGCCTCGGTCGACTTCCAGGTCGGCACCGGCCGCATGCCGATGCAGGCGAACGGCCCGCAGGCCCCCGCCAAGGAGGTGCAGTTCACCGACGAGCAGATCGAGCAGCTCGCGGCGTTCGTCGCGTCGCTGGGCGCCGGCCCGTCGGTGCCGAGCGAGGAGATGGTGGACCCGGCGCAGGGCGACGTGGCGAACGGCATGGCCCTCTTCCGCACGAACTGCGCGATGTGCCACAACGCCGTCGGCGCGGGCGGCGCGCTCTCCGAGGGCAAGTGGGCCCCGTCGGTCGTCGAGACGTCGCCCCGGCACATCTACGAGGCCATGCTCACCGGCCCGCAGTCGATGCCCGTCTTCAACGACGCGAACCTCTCCCCCGAGGAGAAGCGCGACATCATCGCCTACATCGACGCGCAGCGTGAGCCGTCCCCCGGTGGCATCAAGCTGGGATCGCTCGGCCCCGTCAGCGAGGGCGTGTGGATCTGGCTCGTGGGCATCGGCCTGCTGATCGGTATGTCCGTCTGGATCGGAGCGAGGTCCTCGTGAGCATGCAGCACAACCCGGTTCCCGGGAACACCGAGGCCGTCGAGGTCCACCGTGACGGCGGGCACTACCCGGACCGCTTCGAGAACCCCGGTCTCGAGGAGCACCGCCCGCGTCTGGGCGACGTCGACCCGGCCGCGAGCAAGCGCGCGGAGCGTCAGGTCGTCGCGCTGTTCCTGGTCTCCCTGCTCGGCACGGTCGTCTTCATCGCGGCGTACTTCGTGGTGCCGCTCGGCGACACGCCCGAGACCATGCAGCGCTCGAACCTCTTCCTCGGGCTGGGCCTGTTCCTGAGCCTGTTCGGGATCGGCGCGGCCGCGGTCCACTGGGCCAAGGCGCTCATGAACGACCACGAGCGCGCGGAGGAGCGCCACCCGCAGCGCAGCTCCGACGAGAACCGCGCGGCCGCCATCCAAGCGCTCAAGGACGGTGCCGAGGACTCGGGCATCGGCCGCCGCGGCGTGCTCAAGGGCGCGTTCGCGTCCGCGCTCGCGATCTTCCCGCTCACGATCGTCCTGCCCCTCATCGGTGAGGTCGGCGAGGACTGGGACGTCTCGAAGTTCAAGCACACGTGGTGGAAGAAGGGCACGAAGCTCGCCCTCGACCCGTCTGGCGAGCCGATCAAGGCCGCCGACGTCACCATCGGGTCGGTCTTCCACGTCATCCCCGAGGACCTGCACGAGGCCGAGCACCCGCTCGACGAGAAGGCCAAGGCCGTCGTGCTGCTCATCCGGATGGACCCGCGCGACCTCAAGTCCGAGCAGGGCGAGGGCTGGTCGTACGACGGCATCGTCGCCTTCTCGAAGATCTGCACCCACGTCGGGTGCCCCGTAGCTCTGTACGAGCAGCAGACGCACCACCTGCTCTGCCCGTGCCACCAGTCCACGTTCGACGTGGCCGACGGCGCCAAGGTCGTCTTCGGTCCCGCCAACAGGCCGCTGCCTCAGCTGCCCATCGAGGTCGACGACGAGGGCTACATCGTCGCGCAGTCCGACTTCCACGAGCCTGTCGGTCCGAGCTACTGGGAGCGCCTGAAGTGACCACCACCACCACCCGCACGGGCGCCGCTGCCGGCGCCACCGCGGACTACCTCGACCAGCGGACCGGCATCGGCACCGCGGTCAAGACGTTCGCGCGCAAGATCTTCCCCGACCACTGGTCGTTCCTGCTCGGCGAGATCGCGCTGTTCAGCCTCGTCGTGCTCATCATCTCGGGCGTGTTCCTCACGATGTTCTTCGTGCCGAGCATGGCCGAGACGCACTACGAGGGCCCCTGGGCCGCGATGAACGGCGTGGAGATGTCCGAGGCGTTCGCCTCGACGCTGCGCCTGTCGTTCGAGGTCCGCGGCGGCCTGCTCATGCGCCAGATCCACCACTGGGCGGCGCTGCTGTTCATGGCGGCGATCGTCACGCACATGATGCGTGTGTTCTTCACGGGCGCGTTCCGCAAGCCGCGCGAGATCAACTGGGTCGTCGGCTTCGTCCTGCTGATCCTCGGCCTCGCGGCCGGCTTCTCGGGCTACTCGCTCCCGGACGACGTCCTCTCGGGCAACGGCCTGCGCATCACCGACGGCGTCGTGCGGTCGATCCCGATCATCGGCAGCTACCTGTCGTACTTCATCTTCGGTGGCGAGTTCCCCGGCCAGGACCTGATCCCGCGCCTGTTCACGGTGCACGTCCTGCTCGTGCCGGGCCTCATCCTCGCGCTCGTCGGGCTGCACCTGCTGCTCGTCGTGCTGCACAAGCACACGCAGTACCCGGGCTCGGGCCGCACCGACAACAACGTCGTCGGCTACCCGCTCTTCCCGACGTACACCGCCAAGGCCGGTGGCTTCTTCTTCCTCGTGTTCGCCGTCATCGCGCTGATGGCCGGCACGATGACGATCAACCCGGTCTGGAACTACGGCCCGTACGACCCCTCCCCCGTGTCCGCCGGCGCCCAGCCGGACTGGTACATGCTGTTCCTCGAGGGAGCGCTGCGGCTCATGCCGGGCCAGGGCACCGAGTGGGTCATCGGCGGCTACACGCTGTCGCTCAACGTCCTCATCCCGGCCGTCGTGGTCCCGGGCATCCTGTTCACCGTGCTCGCGGTGTGGCCGTTCGTCGAGGCCGCCGCGACCGGCGACAAGCGCGAGCACCACGTGCTCGACCGCCCGCGCAACGCGCCGTTCCGCACCGCGATGGGCGTCGCGATCCTCACGGCGTTCACCGTCCTGGTCCTCGCCGGGTCGAACGACATCATCGGCGCGCAGTTCTCGATGTCGATCAACGACATCATCGAGGTCTTCCGCGTGCTGTTCTTCGTCCTGCCGGTGCTGGCGTTCTGGATCACCAAGCGCATCTGCCTCGGTCTGCAGCGCAAGGACCGCGAGCTGGTGCTGCACGGGCACGAGACGGGCCGCATCGTCCGGTTCGCGCACGGCGAGTACATCGAGGTCCACCGCCCGCTCGACGAGCACGAGCGCTGGCTGCGCGTGCAGCACGAGCCCCGTCGTCCGCTCGAGATCGAGCCGGCCGAGGACTCGCGCGGCGTGCGCCGCAAGGGCTACGGGCGTGACCGCCTCCGGCAGCGCCTCTCGCGGCTCTTCTACGAGGACCGCGTCGAGCCCGTGACCCCGGCCGAGCTGGCCGCAGCGCACTCGCACGGCGAGCACGACGCCATCGCGGCGCCGGAGCGGAACGAGAGCACCCGCCTCGTCGGCTCCGCGACGGGCGGCTCGGGTTCGCAGGAGGGCTCGGCCATCGGGTCTGTCGGCGGCGGGCAGCACCTCGTCGAACCGGAGACCGGCAACCCCGAGACGGACGCGCGGAATCGCTGAGCCCGCGCAAGAGTTGGTCGTACCGAGAGGGCGCCGCACCCCCAGGGCGCGGCGCCCTCTCGATATGTATCTGACGGAGCACCCGACGACGCCGCGGTCCGCCGCGGCCTGACGCAGGAGAGGCACCACCTATGGCTGACTACACCCTTCCCGAGCTCCCGTACGACTACGCGGCGCTCGAGCCCCACATCTCCGGCAAGATCATGGAGCTGCACCACGACAAGCACCACGCGGCCTACGTCACCGGCGCGAACACCGCGCTGGCCAAGCTCGCGGAGGCCCGCGAGAGCGGCGACCTCGCCGCGGTGAACCTGCACGAGAAGAACCTCGCGTTCAACCTCGGCGGGCACGTCAACCACACGGTCTTCTGGAACAACCTCTCCCCCGAGGGTGGCGGTGCACCCACCGGCGAGCTCGCGGCCGCCATCGACGAGTTCTTCGGCTCGTTCGACGGCTTCCAGAAGCACTTCGCGGCCGTCGCGGCCGGCGTGCAGGGCTCCGGCTGGGCGATCCTCGCGTGGGACTCGATCGGCCAGAAGCTCGTCGTGGGCCAGCTCTACGACCAGCAGAGCAACATCGCCCTGGGCCTCGTCCCGGTGCTCATGCTCGACGTCTGGGAGCACGCGTACTACCTGGACTACCTGAACGTCCGTGCCGACTACATCACGGCCTGGTGGAACATCGTCAACTGGGCCGACGCGGGCGAGCGCCTCGCGCGTGCGCGCACCCAGACGGCGGGACTGATCATCCCCGCCTGAGGTCCTCAGAGCGCCTTCTCCGGCCGGTTCCGGGTCCTCGCGACCTGGCGCCGGCCGGAGCCGTCTCCAGGCCGTCCTGAAGGGCGTCGAGCTCGCGCCGCCGGGGTCGGCTCGGGTGGCCACGGACACGTTCGGCTCACACCAGCCGTCGCCGCTCGCCGCGGCTCCGCTCGCCGGCGACGCAGGGGACGTGGCGCGCGGACGCGAGACGGCCGTGGCGGGCACCGGTCAGTCCCCGCCCCCCTCGCGAGCGCAGGCAGCGCCAGGCGCGCGTCGACCGCTCCGGAAGCGGCGTCGTCGCGACGCGGGCAGACCCGTCGAGGCCGGCACGCGGACTGACGCGCGGACGCACGGCGTCGCGGTCGAGCTCCGAGCATGACGAGAGCGCCGGCACCCCTCGGGGTACCGGCGCTCTCGGTGGAGCCTCGGCGTCAGCGGGCTCGTGCCCGCGCGCCGTCAGTGCGCGTGCTGACCGCGGGAGAACTCGAAGACGAAGCCGACGAGCGCGACCAGCCCGAGGACCGAGCCGAGACCGACCAGCCACCAGCCCATCGCGAGCCCGGCGAAGACGAGGGCGGCCGCGAGGGCGATGGCGAGCGGCCACCAGCTCCACGGGCTGTACACACCCTGGTCGCCGGCGCCCTGCTCGATCTCGCCCAGCGGGTCGTCCTCCGGACGGTCGTCGATGCGCCGCGCCAGGAGCGCGAGGTAACCGCCGATCATCCCGACGAGCCCGCCCACGAGCGGGATGCCGAGCGTGCCGACCGGCTCACCGTCGCTCCACACGGCGTAGACCACGCCGACCGGGACGAAGAACAGGATGCCGTAGAGGAAGAGCTTGGCCTCGAGCTTCACCGGTTGCCCTCCTGGTCCTTCACGTCCGGGAGCACGGTCGTGCTCGACTGCTCGGGCTCACCGGTGCCGTTGCGCACCCGCTCGTCCGCGAGCTCCTTCTGACCGGTGAGGTCGGCCTCACCGAGCAGCTCGTCGAGGACGTTCTGGTCCGGTGCCGCCTGGTCGAGCGCAGCGACCTCGGGGTGGTGCAGGTCGAACGCGGGGCGCTCGGACCGGATGCGCGGCAGCGACGTGAAGTTGTGCCGCGGCGGCGGGCAGCTCGTGGCCCACTCGAGCGAGCCGCCGAAGCCCCACGGGTCGTCGACCGTGACGAGCGGCGCCTTGCGCCAGGTCACGTAGACGTTCCAGAGGAACGGCAGCGTCGAGGCCGCGAGGACCACCGAGCCGACCGTCGAGAGCTGGTTCATCCACGTGAACCCGTCCTCGGGCGAGTAGTCGACGTACCGGCGCGGCATGCCGACGACACCGAGCCAGTGCTGCACGAGGAACGTCATGTGGAAGCCCACGAACAGCAGCCAGAAGTGCACCTTGCCGAGGCGCTCGTCGAGCATGCGGCCCGTGAACTTGGGCCACCAGAAGTAGAAGCCCGCGAACATCATGAACACGACGGTGCCGAACACCACGTAGTGGAAGTGCGCGACGACGAAGTACGTGTCCGAGACGTGGAAGTCCAGGGCGGGGCTCGACAGGATGATGCCCGTCAGGCCGCCGAAGAGGAACGTCACGAGGAACCCGAGCGTCCACAGCATCGGCGTCTCGAACGTGATCTTCCCGCGCCACATCGTGCCGATCCAGTTGAAGAACTTCAGACCGGTCGGGACGGCGATGAGCATCGTCATGAGCGCGAAGAACGGCAGCAGCACCGCGCCGGTGACGTACATGTGGTGCGCCCACACGGTCACGGACAGGGCGGCGATCGCGAAGAACGCGTAGATCAGGCCCTTGTAGCCGAAGATCGGCTTGCGGCTGAAGACCGGGATGATCTCCGAGGCGATGCCGAAGAACGGCAGCGCGATGATGTACACCTCGGGGTGCCCGAAGAACCAGAACAGGTGCTGCCAGAGGATCGCTCCCCCGTTCTCGGGGTTGAACACCTGCGCGTCGAGCCGCCGGTCCGCGCCGAGAGCGAGCAGCGCCGACGCGAGCGGCGGGAACGCCATGAGCACGAGCAGGCTGGTCACGAGGACGCCCCACGTGAACACCGACATCCGGAACATCGTCATGCCGGGTGCGCGCATGCAGACGATCGTGGTGATGAAGTTGACCGCACCGAGGATCGTGCCGAAGCCACCGAGGGCGAGGCCGAAGACCCACAGGTCACCGCCGAGCCCGGGCGAGTACGCCGTCGTCGACAGCGGCGTGTACGCGAACCAGCCGAACGACGCGGCACCCTGCGGCGTGAGGAACCCGCCCACCGCGATGAGTCCGCCGAAGAGATACAGCCAGTACGCGAACATGTTGAGCCGCGGGAACGCGACGTCGGGCGCGCCGATCTGCAGCGGCATGATGATGTTCGCGAAGCCGGCGAACAGAGGCGTCGCGAACAGCAGCAGCATGATCGTGCCGTGCATCGTGAAGAGCTGGTTGTACTGCTCGGGGGTCTGCACGACCTGGATGCCGGGCTCGAACAGCTCGGCGCGGATGAGCAGCGCCATGACGCCGGCGATGCAGAAGAAGACGAACGACGAGATCAGGTACAGGTACCCGATGGTCTTGTGGTCGGTCGACGTCACCCACTTGATGACGGTCCGACCGAGGGTCTGGCGACGCGGCGCCAGACCGGGGATCCGCTCGGCGGTGGCGGTCATGAACCCTGGCTCCTTCTCGTGGGCGTGTCGAGGTCCTGGACGCGGCTGTACTCCAGGCCCAGCTCGCCCGTCTGCCCGCGCTCACGCAGGTCCTCGATGTGCGCGTCGTACTCCTCGCGCTCGACGACCTTGACGTTGAACAGCATCGACGCGTGGTACTCGCCGCACAGCTCGGCGCACTTGCCGGTGTAGTCGCCCACCTCCTGGGGGGTGACCTGGAACTCGTTGGTGAAGCCCGGGATCACGTCGAGCTTGTAGAGGAACGCGGGGATCCAGAACGAGTGGTTGACGTCGCGCGAGTCGAGCTCGAAGCGGACCGTCTCGTCGACCGGCAGGTAGAGCGTGGGCTGCTCGGCGAGGACGCCCGGGTCGCCTATGCCCTGCGCCTGCTGGCCCGTGTCGTACACCTGGTCGTCGACGTAGTTGAAGTCCCAGCTCCACTGCTTGCCGATGACGTGGACCGTCAGGTCGGGCTCCTCGCTGACGTCGGTGATCGCCGACATGTCGCGCGCGGTGTAGTAGAAGAGCACGCCGACCATGATCAGCGGGAGGATCACGTACATGACCTCGAGCGGCACGTGGTAGCGCAGCTGGACCGGCAGCGTGTTGTCGTTCTTGCGCTTGCGGTAGACCGTGATGCACCAGAGCATCAGGCCCCACGTGATGACGCCGACGATGAGCGCGGCGATCCACGAGCCGACCCAGAGGTTCGTGATCCGGCCGGTGTGGTCGGTCACCTCGGCCTCGGAGTCGCCGGGCAGCCAGCCGCGCTGGACCTCGGCGGAGCAGCCCGCCAGGGCGATGGACACGACGGCGACCAGGGTCGCCCACCTCACGGCGGGCCGCTGGTGCCGGCGGGGATTCTGCGAGTGCACGCGGGACCTCTCACTCACGTCCCGGCGGCACGCCGCCGGGTGCTGGCGGAGGTTTCCCGGGACCTTCGTCCTCATTCCCGGGAAGCCTATCGCCTGTGCGGCGCGGATTCGCTCCGACCGAGCCGCATGGCGACGCCGCGTCAGCATCGTGACGGGCCGCAGAAGGGCCTGCTCGGGCCCGGCGCGCTAGCGTGCGCGGGTGACCACGCACGTCGGAGGACCGGCACCGGCCGGTGACCCGCGCCCGGGTGTGACGCATCCCACGTCCGCCGCCCGCGTCTTCCTCGACGCCGGAGGCCGTGCGCCCCTGAGCCGTGCCGCCCGCGCGGCGTTCGACGAGGCGCTCGACCAGGGCTGGGCCGACCCGCGACGGCTGCACGCGGAGGGCCGGCGCGCCCGGCTGCTGCTCGACGGCGCGCGCGAGGCCCTTGCCGCGGCGGTCGGCGCGCGCACCGAGGAGGTCGACCTCGCGCCGTCCCACACCGCGGGCCTGCACGGCGCGGTGCTGTCCGTGGCACGCGGCCGGCGCCGCACCGGCCGCGACGTGGTCGTCGGCGCGACCGAGCGTGCCGCGGTGCTGTCCGTCGCGGAGTTCGCCGCAGCCCAGCCGTGGTCGTCCGCGACGGGCTCGCGCGTCGTGGTGGAGGTCGACCGCGAGGGGCGCGTCGACGTCGAGGCCTACCGGTCCGCGCTCCGCTCCCCCGGTGTCGCGCTCGCGGCGCTGCAGCACGCGAACGGCGAGGTCGGCACCGTGCAGCCGGTCGAGGCGGTGCACGAGGCCGCGCACGCGGCGGGCGTGCCGCTCCTGGTCGACGCGGGCGCGAGCCTGGGGCACGTGGCGGTCCCCGACGCGTGGGACGTGCTCGCCGCCGATCCCGGCGACTGGGGCGGCCCGGCGGGCCTGGGGGTGGTCGTCACGCGCGCGGGGGTGCGGCGCGCGCCGGTCTGGCCGGAGGACGAGGACCGCTGGTTCCCGGGCGGCGTGAGCGTGCCGGCCGCGCTGTCCGCGGCGGTGGCGCTGCAGTCGGCCCTCGCGGAGCGTGCGGCGCAGGACGCGCGGCGCCGCACGCTGGTCGACCGGGTACGGGCACGGGTCGCGGCCGAGGTCCCCGACGTCGAGGTCGTGGGCGCCCGGGAGGCGCGGCTCCCGCACGTCGTGACGTTCTCGTGCCTCTACGTCGACGGCGAGGCGCTCGTCACCGAGCTCGACCGGCTCGGGTTCGCCGTCGGCTCGGGCTCCGCGTGCACGTCGAGCGCGCTCGAGCCGAGCCACGTGCTCGCCGCGATGGGCGTGCTCACGCACGGCAACGTGCGGCTCGCGCTCCCCGTGGACGTGACGGACGACGACGTCGAGCGGTTCCTCGCGGTGCTGCCCGGCGCGGTGGCCCGGGTCCGCGCGGTGCTCGGCGTCGAGGGGCTCTGAGCCCGGTGGCCGAGGTCGAGCCGCCGGAACGGCCGGAGGACGACCGGCCGGACGCTGCGGGTCCTCCCACGCACGCTCGTCACGACGGCGTGGTGGTCGACGCCCGCGGGCTGCGCTGCCCGATCCCCGTGATCCGCCTCGCCCGCGCGGCCCGTGACGCGGCACCCGGCGCGGTGCTCACGGTGCTCTCGACGGACCCGGCGGCGCGGCACGACGTCCCGGCGTGGGCGCGGCTGCGCGGGCACGCGGTCGTCGCGTCCCGCGAGGAGCCCGAGGGCGCGCTCGCGATCAGCGTGCGGGTGGGGCCGGCGGACTGACTCCGCGACGCACGACGCCCCTCGGGTGCGCGGCCCGCGACGGGGTGCAGCCGGCGGGCGGCGCCCGGTCGACGACCGGGTGCGCAGCCCACGCCGGCCGCCCGGCCGGCGAGCGGGTGGGCCGTCGCCGACGGGCGGGGACGCAGCAGGGCCCGGCACCCCTCGGGTGCCGGGCCCTGCGACGTCAACGGTGGAGCTGCGAGCCGTCGGCTCAGCCGAACGAGCCGCCGCACGCGCACGAGCTGCCCGCGTTCGGGTTGTCGATCGTGAAGCCCTGCTTCTCGATGGTGTCGGCGAAGTCGATCGTCGCGCCGTCGAGGTACGGGACGCTCATGCGGTCCACGACGACCTCGACGCCGTCGTAGTCCTTGAGGGCGTCGCCGTCGAGCACGCGCTCGTCGAAGTAGAGCTGGTAGATCAGGCCCGAGCAGCCGCCGGGCTGGACGGCGACGCGCAGACGCAGGTCGTCGCGCCCCTCCTGCTCGAGCAGGCTGCGGACCTTGCCCGCGGCGACGTCGGTGAGGAGGACGCCGTGCGTCGCGGTCTCGGTGGTCTCGCTCATTGGTTGCTCCCGTGCCTCGAGGAAAGGTCGAGTGGTGCTCAGCACTCTCGTCAGCGTCGTCAACAGCCCGGCGCCGCGTCTTGTTCCCTCAGCGTACGCCGCGGTGCGGAGCCCTCCTGCGCACGCCCTGCGTGACGCGCACGGCACGGACGCTCGACGTCGCAGGCCTCGGGCCCGGCTGTCAGCGCGCCCAGGTCCGCGCGACCCGCTCGACCCGGCGCCCGAGGGTCCCGGCGGGGTCCGCGAGCGACTCCCGGACCTGCTCGGGCGTCTCGGCGACCGCGTACGCGGCGGCGATCCCCGCGGCGCCCCACTCACGGCGCCCGACGTCCACCTGCCCCGCGAGCACGACCGTGGGCACCGCGAGCGGCAGCGCACGCGCGGCGACCGCGGCGACGACCTTGCCGTGCAGCGACTGCCAGTCGAACCGGCCCTCGCCCGTGAGCACCACGTCGACGTCCGCGATGCGCTCACCGAGCCCGACCGCGTCGGCCACGAGCGCCGAGCCCGGCAGCAGGCGCGCGCCGAGGAGCGCGAGCCCGAAGCCGAGGCCGCCGGCCGCTCCCGCGCCGGGCTGCGCGGCGAGCCGGGTCACCGGCGCCGACGCCCGGGCGCCCGCGAGCAGGTCGGGCCGGACGGACCCGGCGAGCGCCCCGACCGCGACGTGCGCGAAGTGCCCGAGGGCGCGCTCGAGCTCCTGGGCCTGCACCGGGGTCGCGCCCTTCTGCGCCGCGAAGCCCGCGCTCGCGCCGTGCAGCCCGAGCAGGGGCACGTCGACGTCGTACGCGCCGACGAGCTCGACACCGGCCAGTCCCGAGCGGACGTCCGCGAGCGCGTCGAGGTCCTCGGCGAGGACGTCGCCGAGCTCACCACCGCCACGCCCGAGCGGCGACGGCGGGCCGCCGACACCGAGCGCGGCGAGCATCCCGGCACCCGCGTCGTTGGTCGCGGAGCCGCCGAGCCCGACGACCACGCGCCGGACACCGGTCGCGACCGCGGCGCGCAGCAGCTCCCCGACGCCGTACGTGCTGGTCACCGCCGGGTCCCGCCGCCCGGGCGGGACGAGCGCGAGGCCCGCGGCGTGCGCCGACTCGACGTACGCCGTCCCCGGACCGCCGTCCGCGCCGGCGACCACGAGCACCGCGGCCGGGACCGGCTCGCCGAGCGGCGAACGGACGGTCACCGAGAGCATCTCGCCACCGAGGCTCGCGCGCAGCGTCGCGAGGAAGCCGGGGCCACCGTCGGACAACGGGCACACGCGCACGTCCGACCCCGGGACGGCGCGCAACCAGCCGTCACGGAGCACGGTCGCGGCCTCCTGGGCCGTGAGGGTCCCGCCGAAGTCGTCGGGGGCGATCAGCACGCGCACGCCGCCGATCCTGTCACGGCGCGCTGTGGGAAGATCGCGCCGTGACCCTCACGACACCGCCGCAGGACACCACGTTCACGGAGCCCGCCCCGTCGGCGCTGCTGCTCCTCGGGCGCGGGGTCGACCTCGCCTCCGAGCGCGGCGTCGAGTGCGTCGGGTCGCTGCCGGCCGCGAGCGACCCCGACCTCGTCGAGCGCGCGCACGCGGCCCGCGCCGCCCTCGGCGACCGCGCGTTCGTGCTCGGCCACCACTACCAGCGCGACGAGGTGATCGACCTCGCGGACGTCACCGGGGACTCGTTCAAGCTCGCGCGCGAGGCGGCGGCCCGCCCGGAGGCCGAGTTCATCGTGTTCTGCGGCGTGCACTTCATGGCCGAGTCGGCGGACATCCTCACGTCCGACGCCCAGCAGGTCGTGCTCCCGGACCTCGCGGCGGGCTGCTCGATGGCGGACATGGCGGCGATCGACCAGGTCGAGGACGCGTGGGACGTGCTGGTCGAGGCGGGCGTCGCGGAGGACACCGTCCCCGTGACGTACATGAACTCCACGGCGGCGATCAAGGCGTTCACCGGGCGCCACGGCGGCACGGTCTGCACGTCGTCGAACGCGCACGTCGCGCTGCGCTGGGCGTTCGACAAGGTCGGCGGCGTCGAGGGCACGGGCAAGGTCCTGTTCATGCCCGACCAGCACCTCGGCCGCAACACCGCGGTGAACCAGCTCGGGCTCTCGCTCGACGACTGCGTGGTGTTCGACCCGCGCCGGCCGAACGGCGGGCTCACCGCCCAGCAGCTCAAGGACGCGCGGATGATCCTGTGGCGCGGGCACTGCTCGGTGCACGGCCGCTTCTCCGAGCGCAACGTCACCGACATCCGGGCGGCGGTCCCCGGCGTCCACGTCCTGGTGCACCCCGAGTGCAAGCACGAGGTCGTGACCGCGGCGGACATGGTCGGCTCGACGGAGTACATCATCCAGGCGCTCGCCGCGGCGGAGCCGGGGTCGTCGTGGGCGATCGGCACCGAGCTCAACCTGGTCCGGCGCCTGGCTCGCGCGCACGCCGACAAGCAGGTGCACTACCTCGACTCGACGGTGTGCTTCTGCTCGACGATGAACCGCATCGACCTGCCGCACCTCGTGTGGACGCTGGAGTCGCTCGTGGCCGGCCGGGTCGTCAACCGCATCGTCGTCGACGCGGACGACGCCCACTGGGCCCGGGTCGCGCTCGACCAGATGCTCGCGCTGCCGGGGTACGGCGCATGAGCACGCAGAGCCCGGTGCGGGTCGGGGTGTTCGTGTTCGACGACGCCGAGGAGCTCGACGTCGTCGGGCCCTACGAGGTGCTCGCGTGGTGGGCGCAGCACTCCGAGCTCAAGCCCGAGGTCGTGACGTTCTCCCGCGACGGGAACGGGGTGCGCTGCGCGAAGGGCCTGCGCCTCGTCCCCGACCGCTCGGCCGAGGACGTCGGACCGCTGCACGTCGTCGTCCACCCCGGCGGCAAGGGCACGCGCCTGCTCGCGAAGGACTCCGAGCACCTCGCGTGGGTCCGGCAGCTGCGGTCCACGACCGCGCTCATGACCAGCGTGTGCACCGGCGCGCTCGTGTACGCCGCGGCGGGCCTGCTCTCCGGCCGCCCGGCGACGACGTACTGGGGCGCGCTCGACGAGCTCGCGCAGCTCGACCCGACGGTGCTCATCGACGCCGACGCGCGCTTCGTGGACGACGGCGACGTCGTCACGTCCGCGGGCGTGTCCGCGGGCATCGACATGGCGCTGCACCTCGTGGCCCGGCTCGAGTCGGTGGACGAGGCGCGCGCGGTGCGCCGCGGGATCCAGTACGACCCCGCTCCCCCGGTCTGACCCGGTGAACCGGTACCTGCGCCTCCTGCTCGTGTGGCTGCGGGCGCGGCGGTCCGCGCACACGCCGTCCGCGCCGTCGCCCGGCTCCCCGCTCGGGGAGTACCGCACGACGCTGCGCGTCATGCCCAACGACCTCGACCTGCTGCGGCACGTCAACAACGGTGCGTTCCTGACGCTGCTCGACATCGGGCGCGTGGACATGACCCTGCGCTCGGGCGCGCAGTCGGCGCTCGACGCCCGGGGCTGGTTCCCGGTGGTGGTCGGCGAGTCGATCCGGTTCCGGCGCTCGATGACGCTGTGGGAGCGGTTCACGATCGTCACGCGCGTGCTCGGGTGGGACGAGCGGGTCATCTACCTCGACCAGCGCTTCGAGCGGACCGGGCGCGACGGCGCCGTCGAGGTCGTCGCCGACGCGTGGGTCGTGGCGCGCTTCCTCGCGCGCAGCGGCGGCACGGTTCCCTCGCCCGAGGTCGCCGAGCTGTTCGGGCTCGACCCGGTCAGCCCGCCGCTGCCGGAGCCCGTCGTCACGTGGTCCCGCGCGCTCGACCTGGCGCACCGGGCGGTCTGACGGCGCACGGCCGCCGGACCGCCCGGTGACCGGTCGTCAGGCGCGGGCGTCCCGCGCGAGCCGGGCCAGCAGGAGCGCCTCCGCGAGCACGACGCGCTCGAGCTCGCCGAGGTGCACCGACTCGTCGATCCCGTGCGCGCGGCTGTCCGGGTCCTCGACGCCCGTCACGAGGATCGCGGCGTCGGGGTAGACCTCGAGGAGCTCGGCGATGAACGGGATCGAGCCGCCCACGCCCACGTCGACCGGGTCGGTGCCCCAGGCCTGCGCGAACGCCCAGCGCGCCGCGCGCATCGCCTCGGAGTCCTGCGGCGACTGGAACGGTCGGCCGAGCTCCCCGTCGCGGACCGTGACGCGCGCTCCGAGCGGCGCGTGCGCGTGCAGGTGCTCACGCAGCGCGGCCAGCGCGGCGGCGGGCTCCTGCCCGGGCGGGATCCGGAGGCTGAGCTTCGCGGTCGCCGTCGGGGTCAGCGTGTTCGACGCCCGCGCGACGCTCGGCGCGTCGAGCCCGATGACCGAGAGCGCCGGCCGGGTCCACAGGCGGGCCGTCAGCGGACCGGTCCCGGCGAGCCGGGCACCCTCGACGACCGAGGCGTCGGCGCGCAGCGCGACCTCGTCGTAGTCGACGGTCGGGTCGGGCGCGCTGGTCAGCCCGGCCACCGCGACGTCGCCCGCGTCGTCGTGCAGCGTCGCGATGAGCCGGGCCAGGAGCGTGACCGCGTCGAGCACCGGCCCGCCGTACATGCCGGAGTGCACCGCGTGCTCGAGGACGGTGACCTCGACCTCGAGGTCCACGAGCCCGCGCAGCGACGTCGTGAGCGCCGGGACGCCGATGCGCCAGTTGCTCGAGTCCGCCACGACGATGACGTCGGCCGCGAGCTCGTCGCGGTGCGCCGTCAGGAACGGCAGGAACGTCGGCGAGCCGATCTCCTCCTCGCCCTCGACGAAGACCGTCACGCCGACGCCGAGGTCGTCGCCGAGCACGCGCAGCGCCCCGAGGTGCGCGATCACGCCGGCCTTGTCGTCGGCCGCCCCGCGCCCGTAGAGCCGCCCGCCGCGCTCGGTCGGCTCGAACGGCGCGCTCGACCACGCGGCGTCGTCGCCCGGCGGCTGGACGTCGTGGTGCGCGTACAGCAGGACGGTCGGCGCGCCGGCCGGTGCGGGCCGGCGCGCCACGACCGCGGGTGCGCCCGGGCGGCCGTCCGGCCCGTCGACGCGCAGCACCTGCACGTCGTCGAGCCCCGCGTCGCGCAGGAGCGCGGCGACCGCGTCGGCGCTCGCGGCGACGTGCGCCTGGTCGAACTCGGCGTTGGAGACGCTCGGGATCCGCACGAGGTCCTCGAGGTCGGTGCGCAGGCGCGGGAACTCGCGTGCCGTGCGGGACCGCAGCTGCTCGACCTGGTCGGTCGTGAGCGGGGCGTCGGGTGCGAGCGGGGAGCCGGCGGGGGTGGGGCCGGCGGGCGTGGAGGAGTCGTTCGTCACGGACCCGCACGCTACTCGACTACCCTGGACGGGTGTTCGGACGCAGCAGCAAGGACCAGGGACCCACCTCCCCCGCGCCCCTCGGCACCCCGGGCCCGGACGACGCCGTCCGCGACGGCAAGGGGCGCCCGACGCCGCGTCGCAAGGTCGCCGAGTCGGCCAACCGCCGACCCCTCGTCCCCGCCGACCGCAAGGGCGCCGCGAAGGCTGCGCGCCTCGAGCAGCGGGCCGCGCGCGACCGCCAGTACCAGGCGCTGCAGACCGGCGATGAGCGGTTCCTGCCCGCGAAGGACAAGGGGCCCGTGCGGCGCTACATCCGCGACCACGTCGACGCGCGCTGGAACCTCGGGGAGATGTTCCTGCCCGTCGCGCTCGTGATGCTCGTGCTGCAGATCGTGCTCGCGCAGGTCAACCCGAACGCCGCCTTCGTCGTCCTCATCGCGCTGTACGCGTTCAGCCTCGTCATGCTGCTCGACGCGTACCTCATGTGGCGCGGCCTGAAGAAGCGCCTCCGCGCGAAGTTCGGCGAGGACGTCGTCGTCCGGGGCACCGCGATGTACGCCGTCCTGCGCGTGTTCCAGATCCGCCCGTCGCGGCTGCCCAAGCCGCAGGTCAAGCACGGCCAGTACCCCTCCTGACCCCGCGGGCGCGTGGGGTCCGTGACGCCGCGGACGGGCCGCGCGAGACGGGCGATCGTAGGGTTGCGGCATGGTCAACTACCGCTACCTCGGACGCTCCGGGCTCAAGATCTCGGAGATCACCTACGGCAACTGGCTGACGCACGGCTCGCAGGTCGAGAAGGACGCCGCCGTCGCGTGCGTGCACGCCGCCCTCGACGCCGGCATCACGTCGTTCGACACCGCCGACGTGTACGCCAACACCAAGGCCGAGAAGGTCCTCGGCAAGGCGCTCAAGGGTCAGCGCCGCCAGTCGCTCGAGATCTTCACGAAGGTCTACTGGCCGACCGGTCCGCAGGGCCCCAACGACTCCGGCCTGTCGCGCAAGCACATCCTCGAGTCGATCGACGGCTCCCTCGAGCGGCTGCGCACCGACTACGTCGACCTGTACCAGGCGCACCGCTACGACCACGCGACGCCGCTCGAGGAGACGATGCAGGCGTTCGCCGACGTCGTGCGCTCGGGGAAGGCGCTGTACATCGGCGTCAGCGAGTGGACCGCGGACCAGATCCGTGCCGGCCACGCGCTCGCGCAGGAGCTCGGGTTCCAGCTCATCTCGAACCAGCCGCAGTACTCGGCGCTGTACCGGGTCATCGAGGGGGAGGTCGTGCCCACGTCGGCCGAGCTCGGCGTCTCGCAGATCGTCTGGTCGCCGATCGCGCAGGGCGTCCTCACGGGCAAGTACCTGCCCGGTCAGCCGCTGCCCGCGGGCTCGCGGGCGACCGACGAGAAGGGCGGCGCGAAGATGATCGCGCGCTTCCTCGACAGGCCCGAGGTGCTCCAGCGGGTTCAGGACCTGCGCCCGGTGGCGGACGAGCTCGGGCTCTCGCTCGCGCAGCTCGCGGTGGCCTGGGTGCTGCAGAACCAGAACGTCGCGGCGGCGATCATCGGGGCGTCGCGCCCCGAGCAGGTCACCGAGAACGTCAAGGCGTCCGGCGTCGAGATCCCCTCGGAGCTGCTCAACCGGATCGACGAGATCCTCGGCGACTCGGTGATCTCGGACCCCGCAGAGACGGCCAAGAGCTCCCCGAAGTCCCGCTGAGCGCGCCGACGGCCCGCCCTCCCGCGGAGGGCGGGCCGTCGTGCGTCCGGCACCGGCGGGCGGGCCGGCGCGCGGCTCAGCGGCTCAGCGGCTCAGCGGACGGTGAACCGCGGCAGCAGGTGGTGGACCACCGGCCCGATCGCGAGCGCGTACGCGAGGGTGCCGAGCCCGACGGTCCCGCCGAGCAGCCAGCCCACGGTCACGACGACGACCTCGATGGTCGAGCGCACGAGCCGGGTCGACCGGCCGGTCCGGGCGACGAGGCCCGTCATGAGCCCGTCGCGCGGGCCCGGGCCCAGGCGGACGCCGACGTACAGGGCGGTCGCGAGACCGTTCAGCAGGATCCCGGCGACGACGAGCCCGATGCGGGTCGCGAGCGGCAGCGGCTCGGGCAGCCGCGCGAGCAGCGCGAGGAACGGGTCGACGAGCGCGCCGATGACCACGACGTTCGCGGCGGTGCCGATGCCGGGCCGCTGGCGCAGCGGGATCCACACGAGCAGCACGACGACGCTCACGAGCACCGTGACGGTGCCGAACGACAGGTCGGTGCGCCGGGAGATCCCCTGCGAGAGCACGTCCCACGGCGTCGAGCCGAGGCCGGCCCGGACCAGCAGCGTGATGGACGCGGCGTAGAGGACGAGCCCCACGAGCAGCTGCAGCCACCGACGTGCGCGGCGCGTCGTCGGCAGGAGCTCGGGGCGGTCGCCCGACGGCGAGCCCGTGGTCGGGACACCCGACGGCACCGCTCCGTCGCCGGGCGCGGTGCGGACCGTCACACCAGGCCGCGGATGCGGGGGCCGGTGGGGAGCCCCGCGGTGAGCGCGCTGCCGTCGGCCCAGTGCGGCTCGGAGGCGGGCGGCCGGCGGTGGCCGAGGCCATCGCCCTTGAGGGTGGCGGGCAGCTGCACGAGGGCGACGAGGACGGTGACGGCGACGAGGACGGCGAAGAGGACCATAGGAGTAGTCAATCGCGAGTTGGCATTGTCTTCAATAGCCACTTGAGGGAAGGTGGACCCGTGACAACCACGGAGGACCTGCCCAACGACCGCCGGCTCTCGGCGAGCGGGCTCGCGCGCCTGCTCGGGGCGTGGCAGCGCCCCGGACCCGCGTACGCCGCCCTGGCCGACGGCGTGCGCTCCGCGATGCACGCCGGTTCGCTGCCGCTCAGCACACGTCTGCCGAGCGAGCGCGAGCTCGCCGAGGCGCTCGGCGTCTCGCGCACGACGACCACCGCGGCGTACCGGACGCTGCGCGACGAGGGCTTCCTCGTGAGCCGGCAGGGCTCCGGGACCGTCACGACGCTGCCCGCGTCGGGCGCCCAGGGCGTGCACGCGCCCGTCGTCGTGCGACCGGCCCAGCCGGACGTCGCCGACCTGTCCATCGCCGCCCCGCCCGCGCCGTCGGCGCTGCACCCGGCGTACGTGACCGCGCTCGACGCGCTCCCCCGCTACCTGTCCGGGCGCGGCTACGAGCCGCTCGGGCTGCAGGTGCTGCGCGAGGCGATCGCCGCGCGGTACACCGAGCGCGGGACCCCGACGACCCCGGACCAGGTCCTCGTGACGAGCGGCGCCCAGCAGGCGATCAACCTGCTCGTGCACGCGCACGTCGGGCCCGGCGACCGGGTCGTCGTCGAGCACCCCACCTACCCGCACGCCCTCGACACCGTGCGCGCGGCGGGAGGACGCCCGGTCCCCGTGCCCGTGAGCACCGGGCCGTCCGGGGGCGTCGACGTCGACCTGCTGGAGTCCACGCTGCGCCAGGTCGCGCCCCGGCTCGTCTACCTGGTCCCCGACCACCACAACCCGACCGGCGCGAGCCTCGACCCGGCGGCCCGCGACCGCGTCCGCGCGCTCGCACGGCGCCATCGCACGGTGATCGTCGGCGACGAGGCCCTCACCGACCTCACGCTCGACGGCCCCGAGCCCGAGCCGTTCGCGGGTGCCGGCGCCGCCTCGGGCTTCGTCGTCTCCGTGGGTTCGGCGTCCAAGACCTACTGGGGCGGGCTCCGCATCGGGTGGATCCGCGCGCACCCCGACCTCGTGTCCCGGCTCGCGGTCCTGCGCGGCCACGTCGACATCGCGACCGCGGTCCTCGAGCAGCTCGTGACCGCCGAGCTCCTCGCCCGGCGCGACGAGATCGTGCCGGGCCGTCGTGCGGCGCTCCGTGAGCGGCGCGACCTGCTCGTGGACCAGCTCGCGGAGCAGATCCCGTCGTGGCAGGTGCCCGTGCCCGCGGGCGGGCTGTCGCTGTGGCCCGACCTCGGGGCGCCGGTGGCGTCGGCGTTCACGGCCCTCGCCGTCCGCCACGGGGTGCGCGTGCTGCCCGGCCCGGCGTTCGCGGTCGACGGGAGCTTCGAGCGGCACCTGCGGCTCACGTTCAGCGAGCCGGTCGAGGTGCTCGAGAACGGCGTGCGCGGGCTCGCGGCGGCGTGGGCCGCGCTGGGCATGCCGCAGGACGCCCGCCGCTCGGCGCCCGTGCAGGCGATGGTCTGAGCGGCGGACCGGCACCGCTCGGGGGCTCCGGTCCGCCGCGGCCGAGCTCACGGGCGCCGGGCGCCGGCGCGCCCTAAGGCACGTGCAGCACGAGCGGCGGCGTGGCAGGCGTGCCGTCGTGCAGGAGCTGGGCCGAGTGCGCCCCGCCCGCCGCGAGCGCGCGCCACTGCTCGCCGAGCCACTGCTCGGCGTCGTACTGGTTCGTGAACGCGGGGCTGCCCGGCCGGTCGAGGCGCCTGCCGTCGGCGTCGTCGAACGTCCACTCCCACTGCGGCCGGACCACCATCAGCTGCCTCCCGCACGTGCCGCGGCGCGCGCGGCGTCGGCTGCCAGCGCGCGGTTGACGCCCGCTGCCCAGAAGGGGCCACGGTAGATCAGCCCGGTGTACCCCTGCACGAGCGTCGCGCCGACGGCGACGTACTCGCGCGCGTCCGCGGCCGTGGTGATGCCGCCGACGCCGATCACGACCGGGTCCGGCCCGAGCCGCGTGCGCAGGCGCGCCACGACGTCGAGGCCGCGCTCGAGGACCGGCGGCCCGGACAGCCCGCCGGGGCCGAGGTCGTGGGAGATCGTCGTGTTGACCGCGACCACGCCGTCGAGCCGGAGGTCGAGCGCGAGGTCGGCGACCGCGTCGACGTCGTCGTCGGACAGGTCGGGGGCGATCTTGACCAGGAGCGGGACGCGCGGCCGGCCGGCGCGCTCGGTCGCCTCGTCGGCGGCGGCGCGCGTGGCCTCGAGGATCGGGCGCAGCGCCTCGACGGACTGCAGGTCGCGCAGGCCCGGGGTGTTGGGCGACGACACGTTGACCACGAGGTAGTCCGCGTACGGGGCGAGCCGCCCGGCGCTCGTGGCGTAGTCGGCCGGCGCGTCCTCGGCCGGGGTCACCTTCGTCTTGCCGATGTTGACCCCCACGACCAGGGACCGGCCCCGGGGGGTCGCGCGCAGCCGGCGCAGCCGGAGCGCGACCGCGGAGGACCCCTCGTTGTTGAAGCCCATGCGGTTGCGCAGCGCACGCTGGTCGAGCACGCGCCACAGCCGCGGCTGCTCGTTGCCCGGCTGCGGGTGCGCGGTCACCGTGCCGACCTCGACGAAGCCGAACCCGAGCATCACGAGACCGGGGACCGCGCGGGCGTTCTTGTCGAAGCCCGCCGCCAGGCCGAACCGTGCGGGGAACGTGCGGCCCAGGACCGTCACCGCCGCCGCGGGAGGGGGCGCCGTGAACCGGCCGACGAGCGCCCGCAGCGGCGGCAGCTCACCGACGAGCCGGATCAGCGCGAACGCGAGCTCGTGCGCGCGCTCGGGGTCGAGGCGACGCAGGACGAGACGGAACAGGAGGCTGTACACGGCTGACAACCTAGCCGCCGGGGCACGGCCTCCGACGGCAGCGACCGCGCCGGCCGCCGTCAGGCGACGGGACCGCGACCCGCCGCCGCTCGCGTGCGCCACAGCCACGCGAGGCCGAGGAACGGGAGCACGAGGGGGACGTAGCCGTACCCCTGCCCGAACGCCGACCAGACCGTCTCGTCCGGGAAGTCCCCGGCGTCGAGGACCGAGAGCGCGCCGACCGCGAGCACCCCGACGAGCTCGATGCCGACCGCGACCCACGCGACCGCGCGCCACCGACCGCCGCCGCGCGCGAGGGCGACCGTCGCGAGGACGTAGACGAGCGCCGAGAGCGCCGACAGGCCGTACGCGAGCGGTGCCTCGTCGAGCTTCGTGGCGATCTGGTAGGCCGCGCGTGCGCTCGCGGCGAGCGCGAAGACCCCGTAGACGGCGACGAGCGCCCGGCCGGGGCCGGACGCGGTGCTCCTGGGCCGCGTGTCGCCGGGCGCGGCGCTCATGCGGCCCAGATCTGGGTGAGACGCATCTCGAGGAACGCGACCGTCAGGGCGGCGCCGAGGAGCACGACCGAGCTCCACCGGGTGCGCTCCGCGAACGCCCACGCCGCGGCGAGCGGCAGCAGGATCAGCTGGGTCAGCACGTACCCCCAGAACAGCGCGACGTCCGGCGAGGCCGCCCCCTGCGCGAGCAGGACGCCCGCGACGACCGCCTGGACGACGAGCAGCCCGACGACGACGGCGCCGCCCCAGAGCTGGCGCAGGATCACGGCGCGGTCGCGCACGACGAACCACAGGGCCCACGCCGCGAGCGCGAGGGACGTGGCCGCGACCAGCGCGGTGAGGGGGCCTGGCACGGGCGACCACGCTACCCGTCACGGCGGTCCGCCACCGGTCGCCGGCCGCGTGACGCGCGTCCCAGCGCCGGGCCGGCCCGTCGGGTGGCCGGCGGGGCTGCCGGGGGCTGTCGGAGGTCGCGGTCTACCATCGACGCGTGCCCCGTGCGACCCTCACCTCCCAGGACCCTGCCCACCTCGACGTCGACGCCCTCGTGGTGGGCGTCGCCCGGACCGACCAGGGTCCGCGGCTGCTCGACCCCGACGCGCTGCCGCAGGCCGTGCGCACCGAGGTGACGGCGCACGCCGTCGCGCTCGGCATCTCCGGGGACCAGGACGAGGTGCGCCGCCTGCCCAGCGCCGGGCGCCTCAAGGCCGGCGTCCTCGTGCTCACCGGCGTGGGCCCGCTCGACGCCGTGACCCCCGAGGCGCTCCGCCGCGCCGCGGGTGCGGCGACCCGCGAGCTCGCCGGCGTCGCGTCGGTCGCCGTCGCCCTGCCCGCCGCCGACGTGGCTGCGCTCGCGGCGGTCGCCGAGGGCGCGCTGCTCGGCGCCTACTCCTACACGCGCTACCGCGGTGCCGATGCCGCGGCCAAGTCCGCACCGGTCGCGACGCTGCAGGTCGTCACGCCGCTCGTGCGCGACCGCGGGGCCAAGGCCGCGCTCGCCCGCGCCGAGGTCCTCGCCGACGCCGTCCACGGCGTGCGCGACCTCGTGAATACCGCGCCCAACGACCTGTTCCCGTCGGCGTTCGCCGATCTCGCGAAGGCCGCCGCCAAGGACGTCGGCGCGCGCGCCCTCAAGGTCACCGTGCTCGACGAGAAGGCGCTCGCCGCCGGTGGCTACGGCGGCCTGCTCGGCGTCGGCCTCGGCTCCGTGCGGGGCCCGCGGCTCGTCAAGGTCGCGTACACCCCGTCGAAGCCGGCCGCGAAGGTCGCGCTCGTCGGCAAGGGCATCACGTTCGACTCGGGCGGCATCTCGATCAAGCCCGCGGCCGGCATGGAGGCCATGAAGTCCGACATGGCCGGCGCCGCCGCCGTGCTGCACACGGTCCTCGCGGCCGCGCGCCTCGAGCTGCCCGTGGCCGTCACCGGCTGGCTCTGCCTCGCCGAGAACATGCCGTCCGGCACCGCGCAGCGCCCGTCGGACGTGATCACGATCCGCGGCGGCAAGACGGTCGAGGTGCTCAACACCGACGCCGAGGGCCGGCTCGTGCTCGCCGACGGGCTCGTCGCGGCGACCGAGGAGAAGCCCGACGTCGTGCTCGACATCGCGACGCTCACCGGCGCCCAGCTGATCGCTCTCGGCAACCGGGTCTCCGCGGTCATGGGCACCGACGCGGTGCGTGGCGAGGTCACCGCCGCCGCCGAGGGCGCGGGCGAGCTGTTCTGGCCCATGCCGCTCCCGGCCGACCTGCGCGCGGGGCTCAAGTCGAAGGTCGCCGACCTCGCGAACATCGGCGACCGCTTCGGCGGGATGCTCACGGCCGGGATCTTCCTGCAGGAGTTCACGGGCGGGACCCCGTGGGCGCACCTCGACATCGCGGGGCCCGCATTCAACGAGAAGGCCGCCCACGGGTACACGCCCGTCGGGGGCACCGGGGTCGGCGTCCGCACGATGCTCACGTTCCTCGAGCAGCGGGGCCACGCCGGCCGCTGACCGCACGGGCGCCTGCGGGGCGCGTGGGGCCGGGCCAGGGCTGCCCGGCGTCACGCGCCCGCAGGTGCGACCTCGTCAGTGCAGGCCGGCCTCGCGCGCGTTCTCGCGGCGACGCTCGATGCGCTGCCGGGAGTTCCAGTCGCGCATCCGCTGCGGGTAGCCCGTGCGCTGCACGTCGTACACCGGGATGCCCAGGCCGCGCGCGAGCTCGTGCGCGGCGCGCGCGTCCGGCACGCGACGGCGCGTCCACTCGCCCGTCGTCGCGATGAGCATGAGCGTCGTCTGGGTCACGTTCGTCTGCGGCTCGACGTAGGCCTCGACGCCGACGCGGGTGTCGATGAAGTCCCGGAAGTGCGCGACCGTGGCCTGCTGCGCGGCGCGCCCGGTCGGTGCGGCCTCCTCGCTCCCCGGTGAGCGGCGACGGCGGCGTGAGAACAGGCCCATCCGTGGAGGGTAGCGGCCGGACCTGGGCGTCCGCCGGGAGCCGCGTGAACGTCGCGTGTGGGCTCCCGCCCGCCGACCGCGCCGAGTCATGGGATGACTGTTCGGAGCGTCACACCGCGTCGTGGCTGGTCCGGTTCGTTCGGCGGGCCCTACGGTGACAAGATGGTCGGCGAGCACCCAGCCCACCACACGCCTGCACAGAATTGCGCTGAGGAGTTGCACGTGGCCGACACGACCGGATCCGCTTTCGACATCGTCGTCCTGGGCGGAGGGAGTGGTGGCTACGCGGCTGCGCTCCGCGGCGCCCAGCTCGGCCTCAACGTGGCTCTCGTCGAGGAGAGCAAGCTCGGCGGCACCTGCCTGCACTGGGGCTGCATCCCGACGAAGGCGTTCCTGCACGCCGCGCAGCTCGCCGACGACGCCCGCGAGGGTGCGCACTTCGGGGTGCACACGGAGCTCAAGAGCATCGACATGGCCGGCGTCCAGCAGTACAAGGACTCGGTCATCGGCCGCCTGTACAAGGGCCTCCAGGGCCTGATCAAGTCGCGCAAGATCACCGTGATCGAGGGCCACGGGCGCCTCGTCGCGAAGGACACCGTCGAGGTCGACGGTCAGCGGTACACCGGCAAGCACGTCGTCGTCGCGACCGGCTCGTACGCGCGCTCGCTCCCCGGCCTCGAGATCGGCGGCCGCATCCTCACCTCGACCGAGGCGCTCGACCTCACCGAGGTCCCGAAGTCGGTCATCGTGCTCGGCGGCGGCGTCATCGGCTCGGAGTTCGCGAGCGTCTGGAAGTCGTTCGGCGCGGACGTCACGATCATCGAGGCGCTCCCCCACCTCGTCGCGAACGAGGACGAGGCGCTGTCGAAGGCGTTCGAGCGCGCGTTCCGCAAGCGCGGCATCAAGTTCAACCTGGGCGTGCGGTTCGCCGGCGTCACGCAGGACGAGAACGGCGTGCACGTCTCGCTCGAGGACGGCAAGACGTTCGACGCCGAGTACCTGCTCGTCGCCGTCGGCCGCGGCCCGCGCACCGCCGACCTCGGCTACGAGGAGCAGGGCCTCACGCTCGACCGCGGCTTCGTCCTCACGAACGAGCGCCTGCACACCGGCGTCGGCAACGTCTACGCGGTCGGCGACATCGTCCCCGGCCTGCAGCTCGCGCACCGCGGCTTCGCGCAGGGCATCTTCGTCGCCGAGGAGATCGCGGGCCTCAACCCGCAGCCGATCGTCGAGTCGGGCATCCCGCGCGTCACCTACTCCGAGCCCGAGGTCGCCTCGGTCGGCCTCACCGAGGCCAAGGCCAAGGAGGTCCACGGGGCCGACGCGGTCGAGGTCCTCGAGTACAACCTCGGCGGCAACGGCAAGAGCCAGATCCTCGGCACGGCGGGCTTCGTCAAGCTCGTCCGCCAGAAGGACGGCCCCGTCATCGGTGTCCACATGATCGGCGCGCGCGTCGGCGAGCTCATCGGGGAGGGCCAGCTCATCGTCAACTGGGAGGCCTACCCCGAGGACGTCGCGGCGCTCGTGCACGCCCACCCTACGCAGAACGAGGCTCTCGGGGAGGCGCATCTCGCGCTCGCCGGCAAGCCGCTGCACGCCCACAACTGACCCCACGATCGAAGGAGAACGAGCGGTCATGTCCGACAACGTGCAGCTCCCCGCCCTCGGCGAGTCCGTCACCGAAGGAACCGTCACCCGCTGGCTCAAGCAGGTCGGCGAGACCGTCGAGGTCGACGAGCCCCTGCTCGAGATCTCGACCGACAAGGTCGACACCGAGATCCCCTCGCCGTTCGCCGGCGTGCTCGAGCAGATCCTCGTCCAGGAGGACGAGACCGTCGAGGTCGGCGCGAACCTCGCCGTGATCGGCTCCGGCGAGGGCGGCGGGTCCGCCCCCGCCGAGCCCGCGGCCGAGCAGCCCGCCGCCGAGGCGCCCGCGGCGCAGGAGCAGGCTCCTGCCGAGCAGCCCGCGGCACCCGAGCAGCCCGCCGCCGAGGCGCCGGCCGCTCCCGCCGAGCAGCCCGCCGCATCGTCCGCCCCGTCGGGCGGTGGCGAGAACGTCACGCTCCCCGCGCTCGGCGAGTCCGTGACCGAGGGCACCGTGACCCGGTGGCTCAAGGCCGTGGGTGACGAGGTCGCGGTCGACGAGCCGCTGCTCGAGATCTCGACCGACAAGGTGGACACGGAGATCCCCTCGCCGCTCGCCGGCACGCTCCAGGAGATCCGCGTCCAGGAGGACGAGACCGTCGAGGTCGGCGCCGTCCTGGCCGTGATCGGCTCCGGTGCCGCCGCACCCGCCGAGGCACCGGCACCGTCTGCGGCCCCCGCCGCGCAGGAGCAGCCGTCGGCCCCTGCCACGGAGGCGTCCCCGCAGGTCGCGGCCCCGGACGAGGCACAGGCACCGGCCGCACCGCCGACCCCGCAGCCCGCCGCCGAGCAGGTCGCCGCGCCCGCCGCTCCGGCACCGGCACCGGCACCGCAGGAGACCCACGCGCCCGCGCCGAGCGCGCCTGCAGCGCCCGCCCCGAGCGCGTCCGCGTCGGGCACGTACCTGACCCCGCTGGTGCGCAAGCTCGCGGCGGAGAAGGGCGTCGACGTCACGACCCTCACGGGCACCGGCGTCGGTGGGCGCATCCGCAAGGAGGACGTCCTCGAGGCGGCCGCCAAGGCGGAGGAGGCGGCCCGCGCCGCAGCCGCAGCCCAGGCCCCGGCTGCCGCACCCGCCGCTGCGCCCGCCGCGTCGAAGCCGGCCGCTGCGGTCGAGGTCTCGCCCCTGCGCGGGACGACGGAGAAGGCCAGCCGGCTCCGCCAGATCATCGCCGAGCGCATGGTCGACGCGCTGCACAGCCAGGCGCAGCTCACGACGGTCATCGAGGTCGACGTCACGAAGGTCGCGCGCCTGCGGGCGAGCGCCAAGGACGGCTTCCGGGCGCGCGAGGGCGTGAACCTCACGTTCCTGCCGTTCTTCGTGCTCGCGGCCGTCGAGGCGCTCAAGGTGCACCCCAAGGTCAACGGCGTGCTCGAGGGCAACCAGATCACGTACCACGGGCACGAGAACGTCAGCATCGCGGTCGACACCCCGCGCGGGCTGCTGACGCCGGTGATCCGGGACGCGGGCGACCTCAACCTCGCGGGCATCGCGCGCAAGATCGCGGACCTCGCGGCCCGCACGCGCGACAACAAGGTCACGCCCGACGAGCTGAGCGGCGCGACCTTCACGGTGACGAACACGGGCTCCGGCGGTGCGCTGTTCGACACCCCGATCGTCCCGGGCGGCACGTCGGCGATCCTCGGCACGGGCGCGATCGTCAAGCGCCCGGTCGTCACCAAGGACGCGGACGGCGGCGAGGTCATCGCGATCCGCTCGATGTGCTACCTGTCGCTCTCGTACGACCACCGCCTGGTCGACGGCGCCGACGCGTCGCGCTACCTCGCGACGGTCAAGGCCCGCATCGAGGAGGGTGCGTTCGAGGCCGAGGTCGGTCTCTGACACACCCCGCACGACGCCCGGGCACCCGCAGCAGCGGGTGCCCGGGCGCCGTCGTTCGTCGGGTCGGCAGACCGTCCGCGGCCCCGGGCGGCGCGCCGCACCCCGGGGCGGCAGACCGTCCGCAGCCCGGAGCTGCAGCGCCGCTCCCCCGGCAGGTTCGCCGCCCGCTCCCTAGGGTGAGCGCATGCGCATCGTCGTCGCCGGATCGCACGGCCTCATCGGCACCGCCCTGGTCTCCGAGCTGCGGGGGCGCGGCGACACCGTGGTCCGCCTCGTCCGCGGGACGCCGGGACACCCCGAGGACGTCGCGTGGGACCCGGACGCCGGGCGGCTCGACCCCGAGGCGCTCGCCGGGGCCGACGCGGTGGTCAACCTCGCCGGGGTCAACGTCGGCACGCGCCGGCTCACCGAGAGCCGCAAGCGCGCGGTGATCCTCTCCCGGACCCGCACGACCGGCCTGATCGCCACGACCCTCGCCGGGCTGGCGTCACCGCCGCCCGTGCTGCTGCAGGCGTCGGGGATCGGCGCCTACGGGGACCGCGGGGACGACGTGCTCGACGAGGGCGAGCCGCTCGGCGACACGTTCTTCGCCGGCGTGGTCCGGCAGTGGGAGGGGGCGACCGCTCCCGCCGAGCACGCGGGAGTCCGTGTCGCGCACCTGCGCAGCGGGATCGTCCTCGCGCGCGGCGGGGGCGCGCTGGCGCGCATCGTGCCGCTCGTCCGGGCGGGGATCGCGGGTCCGCTGGGCTCGGGCCGCCAGTACTGGAGCTGGATCACGCTGACGGACGAGGTCCGAGCCGTCCTGCACCTGCTCGAGGCTCCCGTGGCGGGCCCGGTGAACCTCGTCGCGACGGCGGCGACCAACGCCGAGGTGACGTCCGCGCTCGCCCGCGCCGTGCACCGCCCTGCGGTCGTGCCCGTGCCGGCGTGGGCCGTGCGCCTCGGGCTCGGCGACTTCTCCCAGGAGATCCTGGGTTCGGTGCGGGCCGTCCCGCGCAAGCTCACGGACAGCGGGTTCACGCACGTGCACCCCGACATCGACTCGGCGGCGGCCTACGTCACGGCGCGGGGCTGACCTCCGGGTCACGGACCTCGGCCACCCGCCAGCCCGCCGGGGTCTCGCGGAGGACGAGCACGACGGTGCGTGCCGGGGCGGCCGGCACCTCGGCGTGCACCGACCCGTCCGCCCGGACGCGCTGGTGAGCCGAGGTCGCGCTCGTCACGCGCACGTGCGCCTCGCCGTCCGCGGGCACCCCGGGACCGGAGGGCTCCGCCGCCGGGACGCCGGCCTCCTCCACCGCGGCCGACTCCGTGACGACCACGCTCAGCCCGGTGAGGCGCAGCCCCTCGGCGGCGAGCCGGTCGAGGAGCTGCCTGTCGGCGGCGTGGGCGGCGGACCCCGGCACCTCGACCGCGTCGAGGTCGGCCGGGTCGCCGGCCACGAGGACCTCGCCCCGTCGCTCGGTGAGCTCGCGCGCCGCCGCCTCGACCTCCGCCCGGCGGCTGGTCGCGAGCCCCGCCGGGCGGCTGGTCGGCGCGTCCGCCCGGGTCGGCTCCCCCCAGGGACGGGGCACGACCAGCGCGACGGCGCCCACGGCGGCCACGACCGCCGCGGCCGCCAGCCCCGCGAGGACCCGGCGCGTGCGGACCGTCCTGCGGGTGCGCCGGCGGGACGCGCGCCGGACCGTCGCGTCGCGTGAGCCACGGCCGGCGAGCCGGGACAGCTCGGTGCGCGCGAGCACCGCGGCGTCCGGGAGCACGACCGGCTCGGGCTCCTCGGCACGGAAGCACGCGTCCGCGAGCGCCTGGGCGGTCGGCCGCAGCACGGGGTCCGGGTCGGCGGCCTCGGCCAGCAGGTCACGGACGTGCGTGCCGCCGTCCCACGGCGCGTCCACCGCGGCGTCGGGCACCGCGAGGTGCCGCAGCACCGTGCGCGCGAGCGCGTGCACGTCCCCCTCGGGCCCGCACCCGTGCCCGTCGTGGACCTCCGGGGCGCCGTAGCCCGGCGTCCCGGAGCCCCCGACGACGCAGCTGACGAGGTCGACGAGCACCGGCCGGCCGTCGTCGCGCACCACGACGTTGGCCGGGGAGACGTCCGAGTGCACCAGGCCGGCGGCATGCAGCGCCGCGAGTGCGTCCGCGAGCGGGATCGCCAGCGTCACGGCCTCGCCCGGGCTCCACGGCCCGCGCGCGTCGTGCAGCGCCGCAAGGGTGGCGCCGGGGACGTGCTCGGTGAGCAGCGCGCAGCGGCCGTCGGGCAGGTCGAGCACGTCGCGCAGGCGGACGAGGTGCTCGTGGTCGACGTCGCGCAGCCGGTGCAGCCGGGCGGCGTGCCGCGGGTCACCGGTGAGGTCGACGACGCGGACGACGACGCGCTCGGCCGAGCCGTCGAGCGCCACCGCGGACCACGCGGGCCCGTCCCCGCCGACGCCCACGGGGCCGACGACCCGGTACCCCGCCGTCAGCAGCGCAGCGGCGACGTCGGGCGGGGCAGCGCGGTCCATGCCGTCATCGAACCGTGCGGCGTCGCCCGCGGACCCGTTGTCCACAGGCCCGATGGCGTCCGCACGGTCGCTCCGCGCCCGGCTCAGGTCCGGTTTCGTGCGCCGGCGACGCTCAGCCGCACGCCCGCCGCGTCAGCCCGCAGCCGCCGGGTCCACCTCGACCACCCGCCCCTCGCGCGCCGACACCCGGGCGGCGTCGAGCACGGCCGCGGTGCGCACCGCGTCCCACGGGTCGACCGGCACCGGTCCGCCGTCGAGGACCCACGCCGTGACGGCCCGGTAGTAGTCGGCGTGGCCGCCGGGCGCCCGACGCACGGGGACCCGGTCGCGCCCGTGCACGAGCCAGCCCTCGTGCTCGTCCTCCGCGACGTGCGTCGCCGCCCCGAGCACCCCGCGCGGGGCTGAGTCGTCGTGCGTGTGCCGCTCGTCGAGCGACGCGAAGGGCGTCGGCTCCCCCTCGAAGCTCGTGACGAGGTAGGCGCCCTTGTCGCCGAGGACGCGGGTCCGCGGGCCGGGTGCGCCGACGAGCGCGCCCGCCTGGAGGTGGCTCACGACGCCGGGGCCGCCGTCGGCGGCGGCGTGCCGCACCGCGAGGAAGACGTCGTCCTCCGCGGGGGTCGTGAGCGCGCGCAGCTCGGCGTACACGCTCTCGACCGGCCCGAACAGCTGGACGGCGGAGTCGACCAGGTGCGCACCGAGGTCGAGCAGCAGCCCGCCGGCGCGCGTGTCGTTCTCCTTCCAGCGCTGCTGCGGGACGGGGCGCCACCGCTCCCAGCGCCGCTCGAAGCGGTGCACGCGCCCGAGCCGGCGGTCGTGCAGGAGGCCCAGGAGCGTGAGCTGCTCGGGGTCCCAGCGGCGGTTCTGGAACACCGTCAGGCGTCCGCCCGAGGTCTCGGCCTCGACCGCGAGCTCCCGCGCCTCGGCGGTGCTCGGGGCGAGCGGCTTGTCGACGACGACGGGCAGGCCGACCCCGAGCGCGGCGCGCACGTGCGCCACGTGCTCGCCCGTCGGGCTCGCGACCACGACGACGTCGAGCTCGGCGGCGTGGGCGAGCAGCCCCGCCACGTCCGGCTCGACGACGACGCCGGCCCAGTCGGCGCGCGCCTGCGCCGACCGCTCGGGGCTGCGGCTCACGACGTGCGTGACGCGCGCCCCGACCTCGCGCAGGAGCCGGGCGTGGATGCCCCGTCCCGCCGACCCGTACCCGACCAACCCGACCCGCAGGGACTCGCTCATGCGCCCCAACCTACGACGCGTGCGACGCCGGGCGGCACCCGCGTGACCCGCGCCGCAGGACCGGGCGGGTCCCGGTCAGCCGACCGGCGCGGCCTCCGGGGAGCGCTCGGCGACGGCGGGCGACCGGTCGAGGCGCCCGAGGGGGCTCGGCCACCACGTGCGCCGGCCGAGGTCGTGCACGAGCGCCGGGACGAGCAGGCTCCGCACGACGAGCGTGTCGAGCAGCACACCGAACGCGACGAGGAACGCGAGCTGCGCGAGGAACAGCAGCGGGATGACGCCGAGCGCGCTGAAGGTCGCCGCGAGCACGATGCCCGCGGAGGTGATGACGCCACCGGTGACGGCGAGCCCGCGTAGCACGCCCTCGCGCGTCCCGACCTGCAGGGCCTCCTCGCGCACCCGCGTCATCAGGAAGATCGAGTAGTCGACCCCCAGCGCGACGAGGAACGTGAACGCGTAGAGCGGCACCGCGGGGTCGGCGCCCGGGTAGTCGAGCACGTGGTTGAACACGATCGCCCCGACCCCGAGCGCCGCGCCGAACGACAGCACGTTCGCGAGCACGAGCAGCACCGCGGCGACGACCGAGCGCAGCAGCAGCATGAGGATGAGCAGGATCACGACCAGCACGACCGGGACGATCACCCGCAGGTCCCGCGCCCCGGCGACCTGGGTGTCGAGCGTCTGGGCCGCGGCGCCACCGACGAGCGCGTCGGGCGACACGTCCGCGAGCGCGGCGCGCAGGTCCTCGACGGTGCCCACGGCGGCCTGCGTGTCGGCCGCCTCCTGCGTCGCGACGTCGACCCGGACGCGGCCGTCGACGACGACCGGGGGTGCGGGCTCGGCGGCCGGACCGCCGACGCCGCCGGGCGCCCCGCTGCTCTCGCCCGTGTACACCGTGACCGCGTCGACGCCGTCGAGGCCCTCGGCCGTCTCCACGACGGCGTCGAGGTCCTGCTCGGGTGCCACGACGAGGATCGGCTGGGTCGCGCCGGCCGGGAAGTGCTCGGAGAGCACCTCCTCGCCGGCGACCGCGTCGACCTCGACGAGGAACACGTCGGACTGGTTGGTGCCGCCGGCCTTGAGGGTCGGCAGGAACGCCGCTCCCGCGACGAGGAGCAGCACCGTGACGATCCAGACCGGGCGTGCGTGGCGGCCGACGAACCGGGCGACCCCGCCCCACAGACCGGTGAGCACCTCGGCGGTCGGCCGGCGGTGGCCCGGGCCGTCGTGCTCGGCTCCCGCGACGACCTGCGGCCGGCTGGGCCAGAACAGGGCGCGCGAGCGCGACCCGAACACGAGGAGCAGCGCCGGCAAGAGGGTGAGCGACGCGAGGAACGCCGACGCGATGCCGATCGCGGCGACGGGGCCGAGGCTCGAGTTGGACGTCAGGTCGGAGAGCAGCAGGCACAGCAGCCCGGCGATCACGGTGCCCGCGCTGGCGGCGATGGGCTCGATCGACGCCCGCACCGCGCGTCGCATCGCGGTGAACGGGCTCTGCACGGCGCGCAGCTCCTCGCGGTAGCGCGCGACGAGGAGCAGCGCGTAGTCCACCGCGGCGCCGACGACGAGGATCGAGAGGATGCCCTGGGACTGCCCGTTGAGCGTGAGCACGTCGTTCGCCGCGAGCTGGTACACGACGAGCGCGGCCGCGCACAGCGCGAACACCGCGGAGAAGATGACGACGAACGGCAGGAACGGTGACCGGTAGACGATCACGAGGATGAGCAGGACCGCACCGAGCGCGACGAGCAGCAGCACGCCGTCGATGCCGCCGAACGCGTTGGACAGGTCGGCGACGAAGCCGCCCGGGCCGGTCACCCAGGCCTGGAGCCCGAGCTCCCCGGCGTCGTCCGCGCTCGCCCCGAGGTCGGCCTCGAGCGCGTCGCGCAGCGCCCGGACCGACGCGCCGGTGACGCTCTCGTCGTCCGCGAGGCGCCCCTCGGCGGCGTCGCCGTCGAGGGACAGCGGGACGAGCACCGCCTCGCCGTCCTCGGACGGGACGGCGACGGCCGGGCCGGTGAGCACGTCCTCGAGCGTCGTGGGGTCGCCGGCGGCCGCGTCGGCGCCCGGGATCTCGACGTCCGCGACCGTCCGGGCGAACTCCTGCACGGCGGTGGTCTGCTCGGGTGACAGGGCTCCCCCGCCCTGCGCCTCGAGCACGACCAGCACGGGTAGGGTCTCCGAGTCGACGAAGGCGCGTCCCGCCTCGGCCGCGCGCGTGGACTGCGCGGACGAGGGCAGGAACGCGGCCGAGTCGTTGGTCTGGACCTGCGAGAGCTTGCCCTGCGCCATCCCCCCGAACGCCCCGACGGCGAGCCAGACGGCGAGGACGGCGACGAGGGCCAGCGCGCGCAGAGCGGCCCGACCAGATTTACTCAGCATGCTGAGTATCATGAGGGAACGCTGGGCGCCGCGCAACACGTGCTCAGCATGCTGAGCATCTGGTGAGCGCCGAGGGCGCCGGACGGGGGACGGGGTGGGCGTGACCGACGACGCACGTGCTCCCGGCCCCACCGCCCCCTGGGCGCGGATGGCCTCGGACGACCCGACCGACTGGCCCGTCGGACGGCTGCTGTCGGCCGCCGCGCGCCGCGTCGAGCGCGAGTGGAACGCCCATCTCGCCGGGTGGGACCTCAACCACGCGAGCCTGCCGGTGCTCGTGCTCCTCGCGCACGAGCCACGCTCGCAGCGCGAGCTCGCCGACGCGTGCAGCGTGACCGAGCAGACGATGAGCCGCATCCTCGCCCGCATGGAGCGCACCGGGTACGTGACGCGTGCGCCCCACGCCACCGACCGGCGCAAGGTCGTCCTCGCGATCACCGACGCGGGCCGCGAGGTCGCGGTCAAGGCGTCCGACCGGCGGCCCGCCGACGCCATGACCACCCGCGGCCTCACCCCGGAGCAGGTCGAGCAGCTGCGGGCGCTGCTCGCGGTCGTCGCCCGGCCGGCGACGGCGACGGGCCCGAGCGACGGCGCGCCGGACGGCTCGCCGGTCGACACGGACGACGACGCACCCGGCGACGTGTGCCCCGCCGAGGAACGCACCGCCTGAGCCGCCCCGGCCCGGCCGCACCGCCGCGGGGCGCGCCGGGCACGCACCGCCGGTGCGACGACCGTCACGCCGCCGGCGCGCAGCCCCGGGGTTAGCCTGACGCCATGCAGTTCGTCGAGCTCGACCTGGGTGCCCGCCTCCAGCCCTACCGGCCGACGTGGGACCTCCAGCGCGAGGTGCACGCGGAGGTCGCCGAGGGGACGCGCGAGGACACCGTGCTCCTGTGCGAGCACGAGGACGTCTACACCGCGGGGCGCCGCACGGCGTCGTGGGACCGGCCGGTCGACGGCACCCCCGTGGTCGACGTCGACCGCGGCGGCCGCATCACCTGGCACGGGCCCGGCCAGCTCGTCGGCTACCCGATCGTGCGCCTCGCGCAGCCCATCGACGTCGTGCGCTACGTGCGCGCGCTCGAGGAGACGCTGATCCGCACGTGCGCCGACCTCGGGCTGTCCGCCGTGCGCGTCGAGGGTCGCAGCGGCGTCTGGTTCGCGGCCGAGCCCGACGGGCCGCGCGGTCCGCTCCGGGAGCGCAAGGTCGCCGCGATCGGCGTCCGCGTCGCGAAGGGCGTCACGATGCACGGCTTCGCGCTCAACTGCGAGCCGGACCTCGACGCGTTCGGCCGGATCGTGCCGTGCGGGATCCCCGACGCGGACGTCACGTCCCTGAGCGCCGAGACGGGCCGACGGGTGAGCATCGCCGAGGTGCTCCCGCTCGTGCGCACGCACCTCGAGGCCGCGCTCGCGCTGGTGCGCCTCGCGACCGCGGAGTCCCGGGCCGTCGGCGACGCCGCCCCCGTCGGCTCCCCGGACGCGGTGCCCGCGCTGCCCTGACCGCCTTCCCCGCGGCCGGGCTGCGCGGGACGTCGCAGGTCAGCGGCGTGCGCCGTGCGGGGCCAGCTCGTCCGCGACGGACGCGGCCCACGCGCGGACCGCGTCGAGATCGCGGAAGTCGCCCTGCTCGGCGTCGATCAGCGCGACGAGCGCCCGCTCGGCGAGCCCCAGGGTGCGCCGGTCGAGCCGTCCCCCGAAGACCTGAGGCGCGTGCGCCCCGGCCTGCGAGGCGAGCACGCCCACGTCGTCGGGCACCGTCGGCGGGCTGAGCGGGTTGCCGACGGGCCCGGACCAGAAGAGCCACACGGGTCGCGCCCGCAGCTGCCCGCCCTGGCGCTCGACCAGCTTCCGCAGACCCGCGCCGAGCCGCCCGGCGTACACGGCGGAGCCCAGCACGACCGCGGCGTACGGCTCGACCGTGCCCACGTCCTCGGGCTCGAGCTCGTCGACGTCGTGCCCCGCGGACCGCAGCACGTCGGCCACGACCGTCCCGATCTCCCGCGTCGCGCCGTGGCGCGAGGCCACCGTCACCAGGATGCGCATGTCGAACCCCCTCGCCGTCGTGCGGTCACCTTCGTCCCGCTCGTCCCCTCCAGGGTCACCGTCGCGAGGGCCCGCGGCGTGGGTCGGAGGTCCCGTTATTCCCGCGCTGGCCTGTGATGCGTGCCTCCCGCTGCGCACGGCGAGCGCCCGCGCCTGCTGACGTAGGGTGAGGAACGTGACGATCGCACCCGAGGGCCGGCGCATGCTCCGCGTCGAGGCACGCAACGCGCAGACGCCGATCGAGAAGAAGCCCGACTGGATCAAGACGCGCGCGACGATGGGCCCGGAGTACAGCGAGCTCAAGGGGCTCGTGAAGCGCGAGGGCCTGCACACGGTGTGCGAGGAGGCGGGCTGCCCCAACATCTTCGAGTGCTGGGAGGACCGCGAGGCGACGTTCCTCATCGGCGGCGACCAGTGCACGCGACGCTGCGACTTCTGCCAGATCGACACCGGCAAGCCCGCGGACTTCGACGCCGACGAGCCCCGCCGCGTCGCGGAGTCCGTCCAGGCGATGGGCCTGAAGTACGCGACCGTGACGGGCGTCGCCCGCGACGACCTGCCCGACGGCGGCGCGTGGCTGTACGCCGAGACGGTCCGCCGGATCCACGCGCTCAACGCCGGGACCGGCGTCGAGCTGCTGATCCCGGACTTCAACGCCGTGCCCGAGCTGATCGGCGAGGTCTTCTCGTCGCGGCCCGAGGTGCTCGCGCACAACCTCGAGACCGTGCCGCGCATCTTCAAGGAGATCCGCCCGGGCTTCCGCTACGACCGCTCGCTGTCGGTGCTGACGGCGGCGCGCGAGGCCGGCCTGGTCACCAAGTCGAACCTCATCCTCGGGATGGGCGAGACGATGGAGGAGGCCGCCGAGGCCCTCCAGGACCTGCACGACGCGGGCTGCGACCTCATCACGATCACCCAGTACCTGCGCCCCTCGGTCCGCCACCACCCCGTCGCGCGCTGGGTGCGTCCCGAGGAGTTCGTGGCGCTGTCCGACGAGGCCGAGCGCATCGGCTTCCTCGGCGTCATGGCCGGTCCGCTCGTGCGCTCGTCGTACCGTGCGGGTCGCCTGTGGGGCCAGGCCATGCGCCGTCGCGGCGAGGAGATCCCGGCCGCGCTCGCGCACCTCGGCGAGGAGCGCTCGTCGCGCCAGGAGGCGTCGAGCCTGCTCGCCCGCTGACGGCTGCGGCACGGGGCTGCGTGCGGGCACGGAGGGGGCCGGGCGGCGACTAGACTTGCCCACCATGGCCCGCGAGAAGACCGTCAAGCCGCCCAAGGTGAAGAAGACCCGGTGGTACCACCAGGTCTGGCAGGCGTACCAGATGACCCGCCGGAACGACCCGGCGGTCACGTGGTACGTGCTCGGGGCGTTCGTCGGGATCATCGCGGTCGGCCTCGTCATCGGCCTGCTGACGGACCACCCGTTCTACGCGCTGTTCGTGAGCCTGCCGTTCGCGCTGCTCGCGGCGATGTTCATCCTCGCGCGGCGCGCCGAGACGGCCGCGTACACCCAGATCGAGGGCCAGCCCGGCGCGTCGCGCGCTGCGCTCGGCACGATCCGGCGCGGCTGGACCTTCGCCGAGGAGCCCGTCGCGGTCGACCCGCGCACGCAGGACCTGGTCTTCCGCGGCGTCGGCCGGGCCGGCGTCGTCCTCGTCGGCGAGGGTCCCGCTCCCCGCGTCGCCAAGCTCCTCGAGGCCGAGCGCAAGCGCACCGCGCGCGTCCTGTCGGGCGTGCCGATCACGCTCATCCAGGCCGGCAACGGCGAGGGCCAGGTGCCCCTGCGCAAGCTCCCCCGCGCGGTCACGCGCCTCAAGCCGACGCTCACCAAGCAGGAGACCGGCGAGGTGCTCAAGCGCCTCACCGCCCTCGGCGCCGCGCGGCTGCCGCTGCCCAAGGGCATCGACCCGATGCGCGCACGCCCCGACCGCAAGGGCATGCGCGGGCGCTGAGCGGCCCCGCCCCGCGCGGTCTCGCCCGGGAGACCGGCCGAGACCGGAGGCGACCGTCCCCGCGGCGGAGGCGTCGGGCGCGCTACGGTCCTGGTCGTGCCGACGCCGTACTGGAACCACAACACGCACTACCACCCGCTCGCGCTGCGGCACGTGCGGCCCGGCACGCGAGCGCTCGACGTGGGCAGCGGCGAGGGGCTGCTGACCCGTCGGGTCGTCGCCGCCGGCGCCGTCGAGGCGACGGGCCTCGACACCGACCCGGCCGAGACCGCACGGGCGACGCAGGCGTCCAGGGGCGACGAGCGCCTGCGCTACGTCACCGGCGACGTGCTGACCGCGCCCCTCGACGAGCACGCCTACGACCTCGTCACCTGCGTCGCGACGCTGCACCACCTCGACCTGGACGCGGGGCTGCGGCGGCTGCGTGCCCTGACGGCGCCGGGCGGGCACCTCGTCGTCGTCGGCCTCGCCCGCGTCGGCTCCCCCGCCGACCTGGCGCTCTCCGTCGCCGGCGTCCCCGCCGCAGCCGTCGCGCGACGGCTGCGGAGCGAGTGGGAGCACGGCTCGCCGATCACCGAGCCCAGGACGACCTACGCCGACGTGCGCGACGCCGCCGCCCGGCACCTTCCCGGCGCGCGCTGGCGGCGGCACCTGTACTGGCGCTACAGCCTCACGTGGCAGGCACCGCGGTGACGTCGGACCGCGTCGCGCTCGCCGGCCCGGCGCACCCGCGGCCTCGCGCAGCGCGGATCACCGCCGGACGATGACCGTCCCCGCCGTGCGGTCGTGCAGCCCACGACCGTCGGCGTCCCACACGACGGCCGGCACGACGAGGCAGAGCAGCACCGTGCGGACCAGCGCGAGCAGCAGCCCCGGCGGCGTCCCGGGGCTCACCAGCCGCTGGACGCGCAGCCCGAGCGCGCGGTGCCCGAGGGTCGTGCCGAGCGTGCTCACGAGCAGCACGTTCTCGAGCGCGAAGACGCCGAGGGTCGCCATGGGGTCGCGGTCGAAGAACGCGGCCGAGATGAGCAGGCAGACCGCCCAGTCGATCGCCAGGGCCGCGAGCCGCCGCCCGACCGGCGCCAGCGAGCCGGCTCCGGTGGCGGGCAGCCCGAGCCGCGAGCCCTGGCCCTCGCCGGACGGACCGCCCTCGAGCCACGAACCCATCCCCGCGCGCTGCTCCATGCGGCTAGCCTAACCAGCGGACCGGGCGCCGCCGTCGCCCGCGAGTGCGACCGATCGTTACGTGCGGAGCCCCCGCGTAACAGCGCGGAAACATGAGGTACACGGCCGGGTAACGCCCCCCACCTAGCCTCGAGGCGCCCGGACAGCGGGCGTTTCACAACCCGAGGAGCAGCGGATGTTCAGCAAGCCGGAGGAAGTCCTGGCGTTCATCAAGAGCGAGGACGTGAAGTTCGTCGACGTCCGGTTCTGTGACCTGCCCGGCGTGATGCAGCACTTCAACGTCCCGGCGTACTCGCTGGACCTGGACTTCTTCACCGACGGCCAGATGTTCGACGGCTCGTCGATCCGTGGCTTCCAGGCGATCCACGAGTCGGACATGAAGCTCATCCCCGATCTCTCGACGGCCTACCTCGACCCGTTCCGGACCGAGAAGACGCTGAACATCAACTTCCACATCGTCGACCCGTACACCGACGAGCCGTACAGCCGCGACCCCCGCCAGGTCGCCGCCAAGGCCGAGGCGTACCTGCGCTCGACGGGCATCGCGGACACGGCGTTCTTCGCCCCCGAGGCCGAGTTCTACATCTTCGACGACGTGCGCTTCGAGACGAAGCAGAACGCGTCGTACTACTACATCGACTCCATCGAGGCCGCCTGGAACACGGGCCGCGTCGAGGAGGGTGGCAACCTCGGCCACAAGACCCCCTACAAGGGCGGCTACTTCCCCGTCCCGCCGGTCGACATGTTCGCCGACCTGCGCGACAAGATCTCGCTGCAGCTCGACGCGCTGGGTCTCGGCGTGGAGCGCGCGCACCACGAGGTCGGCACCGCCGGCCAGGCGGAGATCAACTACCGCTTCGACGAGCTCGGCAAGTCGGCCGACAAGGTTCAGCTCTTCAAGTACGTCGTGAAGAACGTCGCGCACGAGGCCGGCAAGACCGCCACGTTCATGCCGAAGCCCCTCTTCGGCGACAACGGCTCGGGCATGCACGTGCACCAGTCGCTCTGGAAGGACGGCAAGCCGCTGTTCTTCGACGAGAAGGGCTACGGCGGCCTCTCCGACCTCGCGCGCTGGTACATCGGTGGCCTGCTCAAGCACGCGCCCTCGCTGCTCGCGTTCACGAACCCGACGGTGAACTCCTACCACCGCCTGGTCCCGGGCTTCGAGGCGCCGGTCAACCTCGTCTACTCGGCACGCAACCGCTCCGCGTGCATCCGCATCCCGGTCACGGGCTCCAACCCGAAGGCCAAGCGCATCGAGTTCCGCGTGCCCGACCCGTCGAGCAACCCGTACCTCGCCTTCGCGGCGATGCTCATGGCCGGCCTCGACGGCATCCAGAACCGCATCGAGCCGCCGGAGCCGGTCGACAAGGACCTCTACGAGCTTCCCCCCGAGGAGCACGCGCTCATCCAGCAGGTCCCGGGCTCGCTCGCCGAGGTGCTCGACAACCTCGAGGCCGACCACGACTTCCTCACGGCCGGCGGGGTCTTCACGCCCGACCTGATCGCGACGTGGATCGACTACAAGCGCTCGCACGAGGTCGACCCGATCCGTCTGCGGCCGCACCCCCACGAGTTCGAGCTCTACTACGACGTCTGATCGGCTGCTCCCGGTCAGTGCGGGCGAGGGGCGTTCCTGGCAGCTGCCAGGGGCGCCCCTCGGCCGTTGTCCGGCAGGTCCGACCGGCGCTCGCGAGCGGTCCGGACAGGGATGACCCAGGCGCGGGACGTGCGCGGTCGTCCCGGTGCGGGACGGCCGCCCGGCGGACGGGCGCGGGACGTCAGGCGTCGCGCGTGGGCGCCGGCGCGCAGGACTGCCGCTCGACGAGCTCGGTCGGCAGCGACACGTGCGTCTGGGCGGGCGAGCGGCCCTCGACGAGGTCGATGAGCATGCGGACCGCCTGGTAGCCCATATCCTGGATGGGCTGGGCGACCGTGGTGAGCTGCGGGACGGCGAGCGCCGACTCGGGCACGTTGTCGAAGCCGATCACCGAGAGGTCCTCGGGCACGCGCAGCCCGAGCCCCTGCGCCACCTGCATCGTGCGGATCGCCGAGAGGTCGTTGGCCGCGAAGATCGCGGTGGGCGGGTCGTCGAGCGCGAGGAGCTCGCGCGCCGGCTGCTCGGCGGACTCCGGCCGGTAGCCGCCGACGCGGATCAGGTCGGGGTCGACCTCGACCCCCGCGGCCTCGAGCGCGTTGCGGTAGCCCTCCTCACGGAGGCGGGCCGACTCGAGGTCGAGGCGACCGCCGAGGAAGCCGATCCGTCGGTGGCCGAGGCCGAGCAGGTGCTCGGTCGCGAGCATCGCGCCCTTGAGGTTGTCCGAGTCGACGGTCGGCATGCCGGAGCGGCCGGTGTGCGGGTCGACCGCGACGACCGGCGTTCCGTAGCGCGCGTCCACGACCGTGGGGGTCACGAGGACCGCACCGTCGATCAGCGTCCCCGAGAGGCGCGAGAGGTACCGGCGCTCCCAGCCGACGAGCTCCTCGGCCGCGCCGCTCGCGGAGTAGGCGACGATCTCGTAGCCGCTCCCCCGGATCGCGTGCGCGGCGCCCTTGAGGAGCTCGGTGCTGAACGGCTCGAAGTCGGCGACGAGGATGCCGATGACGTTCTTCTGGTGGCTGCGCAGGCTGCGCGCGACGAGGCTCGACTCGTAGCCGAGCTCGGCGATCACCGCCTGGACCCGGCTCGCGGTCTCGGCCGAGACGCCGTAGCGCTCGTTGATCACCTTCGAGACGGTCGCCACCGAGACGCCGGCCTGCCGGGCGACGTCACTGATGGTGAGCCTGCGCTGGATCTCCACGGCGGACACTCTAGCGTGTGTAAAACGTTATCGAAAACGATTGCCGTGCTCGGCGCCCCTCAGACCGCCTCCGGTGCGGCGTCGACGGCCGGCCGGCGGTGTCCCGCGGTGCTCACCGGGTGCGCGGCCCGTGCGCGCCGCCGCCGCATGCACGGGTGGACGGGACCGGCGTCCACTAGGTTCTCCCCAGAACCGTCCGCACCGGCCCCGAGCGGCCCCGGCGCACCCCCAGCCGTTGGAGCCCTGCATGACCGAGCCGTCCCGCACCGTCCCCCGCACCGCCGCCGCGGACCGTCGCCCACCCGCGTGGCTCCCCCGCGCGCTCGTCATGGCCGTCGTCGCGGTCTTCCTCGGCGTGCTGACCTGGCGCGCGCTGGGCCAGCTCGGCACGGTGCTGACCATCGTCGTCATCTCGTGGTTCATCTCGCTCGCGATGGAGCCCGCCGTCAAGTGGCTCGTGCAGCACGGCATGAAGCGTGGGCTCGCGACGGGCCTCGTCATGATCGGGTCGATCGTCGCCGTCGTCGTCGTGCTGGCCCTGTTCGGCGGGCTGTTCGTCGCGCAGCTCGTCGACCTCGTCCAGGACGTCCCCCGCCTGTACGCGGACCTCACGGCGATGCTCGACGAGAGCTTCGGGATCGTGCTCCCGGGCACCGACGAGGTGCTCGAGCGGCTCGCGAACGACTGGGGGGACGACCTCGCGTTCGGCATCCTGGGCGTGGGCGGCTCGATCGTCGGGTTCTTCTTCGTCGCGTCCGCGGTGCTCCTCGTCGTGTACTACATGGTCTCGGCCGGGCCGCGGTTCCGCGCCGCGATCTGCCGGCTGCTCGCGCCGCGCCGCCAGCGCGAGGTGCTGAACATCTGGGAGGTCTCGCAGGCCAAGGTCGCGGACTTCATCAACTCGCGCCTCATCCTCGCGGCGCTCTCGACCGCGTTCACGTTCGCGTTCCTCACGATCGTGCACGTGCCCTACGCGCTGCCGCTCGCAGCGTTCACCGGTGTCGTGTCGCAGTTCGTGCCGACGATCGGCACCTACCTCGGTGGCATCCTGCCGATCGCCGTCGCGTTCTCGGTCAGCCCGCTCACGGCCGTCGGGGTGCTCGTCTTCATCCTCGCCTACCAGCAGCTCGAGAACCTGGTCTTCGCCCCCAAGGTGTCGGCGCGGTCCCTCGAGCTCAACCCGGCGATGTCGTTCCTCGCGGTCCTCGCGTTCGGCGCGGTGTTCGGGGCGCTCGGGGCGTTCCTCGCGCTGCCGGTCGCCGCGACGATCCAGGCGGTCTCCGGGACGTACGTGCGCCGCCACGAGCTCGTCGACTCCGAGCTCCTGCGCGCCGAGCCGGGCCAGACGCTCGAGCCCAAGGACCCCGAGGCCACGCGCTCCCCGGACACCGGCGGGAACGACGACGACGCGCAGCACGGCACCGCGCGCAACGGCTCCGCGACCGGGACCCCGGCGGCCGCGTCGGCCGACCGCGCGGGCACGGACCCGGCCGCGGGCGCTCAGGCGTAGAAGACCCGCTCGACGACCGCGCGCGCCCGGCGCGCGGTGCGCAGGTAGACCTCCTCGAGCTCGCCCCCCGAGCCCGACGGGTAGCCCAGCACGCGCGCGAGCCCGGCGAGCGCCTGGCGGTCGTGCGGCAGCACGTCGGCGTGCGCTCCCCCGGTGCGCCCGCTCCACAGCACGAGCGCGTCGCGCAGGCGGGAGGCCAGCTCCCACGCGTCGGTCAGCTCCCGGCAGTCGTCGGGGTCGAGCAGGCCCGCGCCGGCCGCGGCGTCGAGCGCCTCGAGCGTCGCGGTCGTGCGCAGCCCCGGGACGCGGTGGGCGTGCTGGAGCTGGAGCAGCTGGGCCGTCCACTCGACGTCGGAGGTGCCCCCGCGCCCGAGCTTGAGGTGGCGCGCCGGGTCGACCCCGCGCGGCAGGCGCTCGGCCTCCACGCGCGCCTTGACCCGCCGCACCTCGCGGACCGTGGCGGCCTCGAGCCCACCCTCCGGGTAGCGCAGCGGCGCGACGAGCTCGACGAACCGGTGCCCGAGCTCCTCGTCCCCCGCGACCGGGCGCGCCCGCAGCAGCGCCTGGCTCTCCCACGGCGAGGACCAGCGGCCGTAGTACTCCGCGTAGGCGTCGAACGACCGGGTCAGCGGGCCGTTGCGGCCCTCGGGGCGCAGGTCGGCGTCGACCTCGAGCGCCGGCTCCGGACCGACCTCGCCGAGCATCTGCCGGATGCGGGTCGCGACCGTGAGGGCGTACTGCTGCGCGCCCGTGGGATCGGTGCCCGGTACGGGGTCGTGCACGAACAGCACGTCGGCGTCCGAGGAGTACCCCATCTCGCGGCCACCGAGCCGGCCCATCGCGACCACGAGGAGCCGCGTCGGGTCCTCGTCGAGGCCGTGCTCCCGGCGCGCCTCGGCCCGCGCGACGCGCAGCGCCCCCGCGAGCACGACGTCCGCGGCCGTCGTGAGGCTCTGCGACGCGCGCGTGCTGATGACCACGCCGAGCACGTCGGCCGCCGCGGTGCGCGCGAGCTCGCGCCGGCGCAGGGCCCGCAGCGCGGTCGCCGCGGGCGCGGGCTCGTGCGCGCGGGTGAGCACCGCGTCCGCCTCGGCGGTCATCCGCTCGTAAGTGCGGGGCTCGAGCTCGGCGTCGCCCGCGAGCCACGTGACCGACTCCGGCGAGCGCGAGAGCGCGTCGGCGACGTACCGGGAGGTCGACAGCACCCGCGCGAGGCGCTGCGCCGCCGTCCCGGAGTCCCGCAGCAGCTTGAGGTACCAGTGCGTCGTCCCGAGCTCGTCGGACAGCCGGCGGAACGCGAGCAGCCCGGCGTCCGGGTCGGCGCCGTCGGCGAACCACCCGATCATCACGGGGAGCAGCTGACGCTGGATCGCGGCGCGGCGCGAGATCCCTTCCGTCAGCGCGGCGATGTGCCGCAGCGCGCCGGCGGGGTCCTTGTAGCCGATCGCGGCGAGCCGGGCGCGCGCCGCCTCGGGGGCGAGGCGGGCCTCCTCGGTCGAGAGCTGGGCGGTCGCCGGCAGGAGCGGGCGGTAGAACAGCTCCTCGTGCAGGCGCCGGACCTCGCGCCGCACCGTGCGCCACCGCTCGTCGAGCCCCGCGGCGCCCTCGGCACGCATCCCGACCGAGCGGGCGAGCCGGCGCAGGTCCGCCTCGGCAGCCGGCATGAGGTGCGTCCGCTGCAGCCGGTGCAGCTGGATGCGGTGCTCGAGCGCGCGCAGCAGCCGGTAGCAGACCGCGAGCTGCGCGGCGTGCTCGCGGCCGACGTACCCGCCGGCGGCGAGCGCGGCCAGCGCCGTGAGCGTGTTGGGGCTGCGGATCGTCTCGTCCGCGCGCCCGTGCACGAGCTGGAGGAGCTGGACCGTGAACTCCACGTCGCGCAGCCCGCCGACGCCGAGCTTGAGCTGCCGGTCGGCCTCGGCGGCGGGCACGTGGTGCTCGACCCGGCGTCGCATCGCCTGGGAGTCCTCGACGAAGTTCTCCCGCTGCACCGCCGACCACACGAGCGGGTTGACGAGCTCGACGTACTCGCGGCCCAGCGCGACGTCGCCGGCGAGCGGGCGCGCCTTGAGCAGCGCCTGGAACTCCCACGTCTTGGCCCAGCGCTCGTAGTACGCGCGGTGGCTCGCGACCGTGCGGACCAGCGGCCCGTTCTTGCCCTCGGGGCGCAGCGCCGCGTCGACGGGCCACAGCGCCGGCTCGGCGGACGCCGTCGAGCAGGCGCGCGCCAGGCCGGTCGCGAGCCGCGCGCCGACCGCGAGCGCCTCGTCCTCGCCGACGCCGTCGACCGGCTCCGCGACGTAGATGACGTCGACGTCGCTCACGTAGTTGAGCTCGCGGCCACCGGCCTTGCCCATCCCGATGACCGCGAGGCGCACCCCGAGCCCGTGGTCGTCGAGGTCGGAACGCGCGATCGCCAGCGACGCCTCGAGCGCGGCCGCCGCGAGGTCCGCGAGCGCCGCGGCGACCCCGGGGAGCCGGCTGAGCGGGTCGGTCGCCGTCAGGTCGGTCGCCGCGATCCGCAGGAGCCGGGCACGGTACGCGCGGCGCATCGCGTCGACGCCGGGCGAGCCGACGACGGCGGCCACCGGCACGTCCGCGGCCGGGTCGGCCCCGACGGCCTCGAGCAGCTCGGCGCGCACGTCGCCCGCGCTCACGCCCGTCCCCGGGGTGTCGTCGACGAGGAGCGCGAGGTTGCCGGGGTGCGCCGCCAGGGTGTCCCCGAGGGCCACCGAGGAGCCGACGACGGCGAGCAGCCGGTCCCGGCCCTCGCTCGGCGACCCGAGCAGCCCGCGGAGCACGCCCGCGTGCGCGGGATCGGCCGACGAGACGCACGCGCCCGCGATCTTGGCGAGCGCGAGCAGCGCGTGGTCGGGGTCGGCGACCTCGGACAGCGGCCCCAGCAGCGCCTCGGGCTCGTCGACGACGACCGCGAGGGCGGCGTCGGCGAGCAGCCGCTCCGCGCGCGCGGCGTCGGCGAACCCGGACCGGGTCAGCCGGCCGGCCAGGGTGCTGCCGCGCCCGCCGGCGCCTGGGGTGCTCACGCCGTCACGCTACCCAGGGCGCGCACGTGGCGGCGCCCCGGGCCGCGGGCCGGGACGCGCGGCGGCACGGGGCGGAGCGCGAAAGGGCTCAGAGGACCGGCAGGAACCGCTGCAGCTCGTACGGCGTGACCTGCGAGCGGTACTCCTCCCACTCGCGGCGCTTGTTGCGCAGCACGTAGTCGAAGACGTGCTCGCCGAGCGTCTCGGCGACGAGCTCCGACTTCTCCATGACGGCGATCGCGGCGTCGAGCGACGTCGGCAGCGGCTCGATGCCGAGCGCACGGCGCTCCGCGTCGGTGAGCTCCCACACGTCGTCCTCGGCGCCCTCGGGGAGCTCGTAGCCCTCCTCGATGCCCTTGAGGCCGGCCGCGAGCATGACGGCGAACGCGAGGTACGGGTTCGTCGCCGCGTCGACCGCGCGGTACTCGATGCGGCTCGAGTTGCCCTTGCCGGGCTTGTACATCGGCACGCGCACGAGCGCCGAGCGGTTGTTGTGGCCCCAGCAGATGAAGCTCGGGGCCTCGGAGCCGCCCCACAGGCGCTTGTAGGAGTTGACGAACTGGTTCGTGACCGCGGTGATCTCGGCGGCGTGCGTCAGCAGCCCCGCGATGAAGCTCCGGGCGACCTTCGAGAGCTCGAGGTGCGCGCCGGGCTCGTGGAACGCGTTGCGGTCGCCCTCGAACAGCGACAGGTGCGTGTGCATCCCGGACCCGGGCTGGTCGGCGAGCGGCTTCGGCATGAACGACGCGAAGACGCCCTGCTCGAGGGCGACCTCCTTGACGACCGTGCGGAACGTCATGATGTTGTCGGCCGTCGTGAGCGCGTCCGCGTAGCGCAGGTCGATCTCGTTCTGGCCCGGGCCGGCCTCGTGGTGGGAGAACTCGACCGAGATCCCCATCGACTCGAGCATCGTGATGGCCGCGCGCCGGAAGTCGTGCGCCGTGCCGCGCGGGACGTGGTCGAAGTAGCCGCCGGAGTCGACGGGGACGAGCGGGACCAGCGGGTCCGCCGGCGCCTCGAACAGGTAGAACTCGACCTCGGGGTGCGTGTAGAAGGTGAACCCCTGCGCGCTGCCCTTCGCGAGCGCGCGCTTGAGGACGTTGCGCGAGTCCGCGAGCGAGGGCTCGCCGTCGGGCGTGAGGATGTCGCAGAACATGCGCGCGGTCCCGTGCCGCTCGCCCCGCCACGGGAGCACCTGGAACGTGCTCGGGTCCGGCTTGGCGATCATGTCGGCCTCGTACACGCGCGTGAGCCCCTGGATCGAGCTCCCGTCGAAGCCGATGCCCTCCGCGAAGGCGGCCTCGAGCTCGGCCGGCGCGATCGCGACCGACTTGAGGATCCCGAGCACGTCGGTGAACCAGAGCCGGATGAAGCGGATGTCCCGTTCCTCGACCGTGCGGAGCACGAACTCCTGCTGCCTGTCCATGCGGTACATCCTGCCTGATGGACGGGGCGTTCCGGCGCCGGACCGCGCCGGGCGCACCCGATCGACGCGGTCCGTCGGCGGGAGGTCGCCCGCGGCGTGCACCGCCGCGGCACCCTCTAGGCTCGGCGCATGGCCCACCTGCGCATCGCCCTGGCCCAGATCGACACCTGCGTCGGGGACCTCGACGCGAACAGCGGTGCGGTGCTCGACCGGGCCCGCCAGGCGGCGGACGCGGGTGCCGACCTCGTGGTCTTCCCCGAGATGACGATCACCGGGTACCCGATCGAGGACCTCGCGCTGCGGGCGTCCTTCCGCCGCGGCGCCGAGGCCGCGCTGCACCGGGTCGCCCGCGAGCTCGACGCCGCGGGTCTCGGCCACCTCGCGGTGCTGGTCGGGTCCGTCGGCGAGAAGACGACGCGCGAGCACGACGGCGCCCCGGCGCGCCCGACGAACCAGGCGGTGCTCCTGCAGCACGGCGCCGTGCAGACGCGCTACGACAAGCACCACCTGCCGAACTACGGCGTGTTCGACGAGTTCCGGATCTTCGCGCCCGGCGACGGCGTGTGCGTGCTCGACGTGCGCGGGCGGCGCGTGGGCGTCGTGATCTGCGAGGACATCTGGCAGGACGGCGGCCCGGTCTCGCAGATGGACGAGAACGAGGTCTCCCTGCTCGTCGTGCTCAACGGCTCGCCGTTCGAGGAGGGCAAGGGGCACGTGCGCACCGAGCTCGCCGCGCGCCGGGCCCGCGAGGTCCAGGCCCCGGTCGCGTACTGCAACATGGTCGGCGGCCAGGACGACCTCGTGTTCGACGGCGGCTCGTTCGTCGTCGGCGCCGACGGCCGGCTGCTCGCGCGGGCGCCGCAGTTCCACGAGCACCTGCTGGTCTGGGACCTCGTCGAGGACGACGAGGAGCCCGCGACGGGCGAGATCGCCCCGCCCCTGCACCCCGACCAGGAGATCTACCAGGCGCTCGTCGCCGGGCTCGTGGGGTACGTCCGCAAGAACGGCTTCCGGTCGGTCGTGCTCGGGCTCTCGGGGGGCATCGACTCCGCGCTCGTCGCCGCCCTGAGCGCGGACGCGGTGGGCGGCGCGAACGTCGTCGGCGTCTCGATGCCCTCGCGGCACTCGTCGGAGCACTCGAAGGACGACGCGGCCGACCTCGCGAAGCGCATCGGGGCCGACTACCGCGTGCAGCCGATCGGCCCGATGGTCGACGCGTTCGAGGGCGAGATGCACCTCGAGGGCGTCGCCGCGGAGAACCTCCAGGCGCGGGTGCGCGGCGTGATCCTCATGGGACTGTCGAACGCCGAGGGGCACCTCGTGCTCGCGACGGGCAACAAGTCCGAGCTGGCGGTCGGCTACTCGACCATCTACGGCGACGCCGTCGGCGGCTACGCGCCGCTCAAGGACGTCGACAAGTCGCGCGTGTGGGCGCTCGCGCGGTGGCGCAACGACGCCGCGATCGACGCCGGCGTGATCCCGCCGATCCCGGAGAGCTCGATCACCAAGCCGCCCTCGGCCGAGCTGCGTCCGGGTCAGGTCGACCAGGACTCGCTGCCGCCGTACGACCTGCTCGACGAGGTCCTCGACGCGTACGTCGAGCACGCCGAGGGCCGCGCCGAGCTGCTCGCGCGCGGGTTCGACCCGGAGGTCGTCGACAAGGTGCTGCAGCTCGTCGACCGGGCGGAGTGGAAGCGGCGGCAGTACCCGCTCGGGCCCAAGGTCACGGCGCTCGCGTTCGGCCGCGACCGACGCCTGCCGATCACGACGCGCTGGCGCGAGCCCTGACGGGCACCCCTCACCCCGACCCACCCGGGGCGCACACCGGCGTGCGCCCCGCCCACCCCGGACGACCAGGAGCAGCGGCGATGAGCGAGACCCCCAAGCGCGTGCGCGTGCACCACCTGCGCGAGGCGAAGGAGCGCGGCCAGAAGATCACGATGCTCACCGCCTACGACGCCCCGACGGCGCGCATCTTCGACGAGGCCGGCATCGACCTGCTGCTCGTGGGCGACTCGATCGGCAACACGATGCTCGGCCACGAGACGACCATCCCGGTCACGGTCGACGAGCTGGTCCCCGCGGTGCGCGCGGTCACGCGCTCGGTGCGCCGCTCGCTCGTCGTGGCCGACCTGCCGTTCGGCTCCTACGAGGCGGGCGCGCAGCAGGCGCTCGAGACGGGCGTGCGGTTCTTCAAGGAGGCGGGCGCGCACGCGGTCAAGCTCGAGGGCGGCAAGCGGTGCGCCGCGCAGGTCCGTGCGCTGACCGACGCGGGCATCCCCGTCGTCGGGCACCTCGGCTTCACCCCGCAGTCCGAGAACATGCTCGGCGGCAAGCGGGTCCAGGGCCGCGGCGACGCCGCTGCCGCGACGCTGAGCGAGGACGCGCTCGCCCTCCAGGAGGCCGGCGCCGTCGCGGTCGTCCTCGAGATGGTGCCCACGCACGTCGCCGCGCGCGTGACCGAGATCCTGGAGATCCCGACGATCGGCATCGGCGCCGGCCCCGAGTGCGACGGCCAGGTCCTCGTGTGGCTCGACATGGCGGGCATGGGCGACTGGTCGCCCCGGTTCGCGAAGCAGTACGCGCAGGTCGGCCGGCTCCTCGGGGAGGCGGCCCGCGCCTACGCCGACGACGTGCGCTCGGGCGGGTTCCCCGACGCGGCGCACTCGTTCGAGAGCTGAGCGCGACGACGCCCCGGCCGGCACCCGAGGAGCCGGCTCGGCGCCCCGGCCCGCGACCGCCCAGACGGCTCGCCGTCTGGGCGCTGCCCCTCACGCTCCTGGGCGTCGTCGTCGTCCTCGTGGCGCCCGGGGCGTTCGACGCGGCCGGACGGGTCGTCGGCGCGCACCTCGTGGCGTTCCGCATGCCCGTCGCGCTCGGCATGCTCGTGCTGGGCGTCGCGGTGCTGCTCGTCCCGCGGGCCCGGCGCTCGCGTGTCGGGGTGGTCTCGGCCGGGGTGCTCCTGGCCGGGGCTGCGGCGCACGTCGGGGTGCTCGGCGCCCGCGGATGGGACGGCGACGTCACGGCGGCGCGCGAGGACGGGGACGTGGTGGTGCTGGCGTTCAACACCCTCGGCGTCGTCACGTCCGCGGACCTCGCGCCTCTCGTGCTCGAGCACGGCGCGGACGTGGTCGTGCTCCCGGAGACCGTGCCGGCCACGGCGAGGGCCACCGCGGCGCTGCTCGAGGACGCCGGCCGTCCGGTGTGGGTCTTCGGGCGGAGCACGGGGGGCGGCGCCCCGGTCGCCTCGACGGCCTTGCTCGTGGCGACCGATCTCGGCCGGTACCAGGTCACGTCCGAGCTGCCCACGGTGCTGGCCGGGTTCCGCGCCGACCCGGTCGCGGGTGACGCCACCTCGGCCCGCGGGGCGCGCGCCGCGGCGGTCGGGCGCTCGCCGCTGCTCGTCGCCGCGCACCCGACAGCGCCGTTCTCGCTCGCTGCGATGGACGACTGGCGCCGGGAGACGAGCCTCGTCGCGCAGACCTGCGACGGGACGTCGGGCGTCGTCGTCGCGGGCGACCTCAACGCGACCCTCGACCACCCCGGGCTGCGTGACCTCGGCTCGTGCGTCGACGCGGCGGAGTCCGCCGGGGCCGCCGCGCTGGGCACGTGGCCGGCCGGGATGCCCAGCTGGCTGTCGACGCCGATCGACCACGTGCTGGTCGACCCGGAGGTGTGGGAGGTCGTCGGCTTCGACGTGCTCCCTGCCGTCGGGGGGAGCGACCACCGCCCGGTCGTGGCGCACCTTCGGCCGCGCTGACGCGGGCGCGAGCACCGGGTCCCGGCATCCGCCGACCCGGGCGCACCGGGACCGGGCCGGCGACGAGCCCTGCGTCAGCGCCGGCGCTCGTCCTCCTCGTCCCACGCGCGCGTCCGGGCCTTCGCCTGGTCGAGCGCGTGCTCGGCGGCCTCGCGCGTCGGGTACGGGCCCATCCGGCCGGTCCAGTCCGAGACCTTGCCCTCCTCGACCTGGCCGGTCTCGGTGTTGTAGTAGAACTCGCGGTCCGTCCCGGTCATGGTTCCTCCGCCGGTTTCGGGGCACCCGGAAGTGCCTTCCTGCTGCTCAGCCGCCGTTCCGCGGCACCTCTCCGTAGACTGCCACTCATGTCGACCCTGCACGCGTCGAGACCGGCGCTGGTCCCCGGGACCGTGAGCCCGCGCCGCGACGTGCCCTCCTCGATCGCGCGGCCCGAGTACGTGGGCCGCCCCGGACCCGCGCCGTACACGGGGAGCGACGTCGTCGACCCCGAGACGGTCGAGCGCATCCGCGTCGCCGCGCGGATCGCCGCGCAGGCGCTCGAGGAGGTCGGGCGGCATGTCGCGCCCGGCGTGACGACCGACGAGCTCGACCGCGTCGGCCACGAGTTCCTGCTCGACCACCACGCCTACCCGTCAACGCTCGGCTACCGCGGCTTCCCCAAGTCGCTGTGCACCTCGGTCAACGAGGTCGTCTGCCACGGGATCCCCGACTCGACGGTGCTCGTCGAGGGCGACCTCGTGAACGTCGACATCACGGCCTACGTCGGCCGGGTGCACGGCGACAACAACGCGACGTTCGGCGTCGGGGAGCTCGACGAGGAGTCCGCGCTGCTCGTCGAGCGGACCCGGGAGGCGCTCGCACGGGCCGTCAAGGCGGTCGTGCCGGGGCGCGAGATCAACGTCATCGGGCGGGTCATCGAGAAGTACGCGCAGCGCTTCGGGTACGGCGTGGTGCGCGACTACACCGGCCACGGGGTCGGCGAGGCGTTCCACACCGGGCTCGTCGTGCCGCACTACGACGCCGCGCCGGCGTACGCGACCGTCATCGAGCCCGGGATGGTGTTCACGATCGAGCCGATGCTCAACCTCGGGACACCCGACTGGGTCCTGTGGGACGACGGCTGGACCGTCGTGACCGCGGACGGCCGCCGCAGTGCCCAGTTCGAGCACACCCTGCTCGTCACCGAGACCGGGACGGAGATCCTGACGCTGCCATGAGCAAGCACCACGAGAAGGACCACGAGAAGACGCACGGCAAGGGCGCCCACGGCGAGGCCGGCACGGCGTTCGGCATCGACATCGGCGGGAGCGGCATCAAGGGCGCGCCCGTCGACCTGAGCACCGGGGAGTTCAGCGCCGACCGCGTCCGGATCCCCACCCCGCAGCCCGCGACCCCGGACGCCGTCGCGCGCACCGTCGCCGAGGTCGTCGACGCCTTCCAGCTCCCGCCCGAGCTGCCCGTCGGGGTGACGTTCCCGGCGGTGATCCTGCACGGGGTCGCGCAGTCCGCCGCCAACGTCGACAAGTCGTGGATCGGCACGAACGTGGAGGAGGTCGTCGCGCAGGCGACCGGCCGCCGTGTCGTCGCGGTCAACGACGCCGACGCCGCCGGCTACGCCGAGACCGTCTACGGCGCCGCGCACGGCCAGAAGGGCGTCGTGCTCGTCGTGACGCTCGGCACGGGCATCGGCTCGGCGCTGATCGTCGACGGTCACCTCGTGCCGAACACCGAGCTCGGGCACCTCGAGATCGACGGGCACGACGCCGAGACCCGGGCCGCGGACAGCGCCCGCGAGCGCGAGGACCTGGACTACGCGCAGTGGTCGGCGCGGCTGCAGCGCTACTTCCGCGTCGTCGAGGACCTGTTCTGGCCCGACCTCATCGTCGTCGGCGGCGGCGTCAGCAAGCACCACGCGAAGTTCCTGCCGCTGCTCGACCTGCGCACGCGCATCGTGCCCGCCGAGCTGCGCAACGCCGCAGGCATCGTGGGCGCGGCGGCCCTCGCGGCGCAGGCCCGGCACTGACGACGCCGGTGCCTCCCCCGGCGCGGCTCACCCGGGTCGCGCCGGGGGTGCACACGGCGACGGCGGAGATCTGGACGACGCTCAGCACGGTCGTCGACGGACCCGACGGCACCTGCCTCGTCGTCGACCCCGCGATCACGCCCGCCGAGGTCGACGCGCTCGCGGACGCGCTCGACGCGACGGGACGGCGGGTCGTCGCCGGCGTCTCGACCCACCCGCACTGGGACCACGTGCTGTGGTCGCCGCGCTGGCCCGGCGTGCCGCGGTGGGCGACGCGGACCGCGGTCGACGCGCTGCGACGCACGCGGGCGTCGGACCTCGCGAAGGCCGACGAGGCGGCGCCGGGCCACGACCCCGACCTGTTCGGTGCCCTGACGGCGCTCGAGGCGGACGCCGTGACGGTCCCGTGGGACGGCGCGGCGGTCCGGGTGCTCCCCCACCGCGCGCACTGCCCGGGCCACGCGGCGCTCGTGCTGCCCGAGGCCGGCGTGCTGCTCGCGGGCGACATGCTGTCCGACCTCGAGATCCCGCTCCTCGACGTCGACGCCGAGGACCCCGTCGGCGACTACGCCGCGGCCCTGGACGTGATGGAGGAGGCCGCCGAGGCCGACGGCGTCCGGGTGCTCGTCCCGGGCCACGGTCACGTCGGTGACCGCGCCGAGCTCGCGCGCCGGCTCGCCGCCGACCGGGCGTACCTCGACGCGCTCGTCCACGGGCGCACGCCCGACGACGCCCGGCTCGCGACGCCGTGGCTCGCGCAGGAGCACGCGCGGCACGTCGAGCGGCTGCGTCGCCAGTGCAGCTGAGGCGGCGCTGGCCGCGGGGCCGGGCGTCGTCCGCGGGCCGTCGCTCCCGACCGGCCGAGCGTGCGTCGACGCCCGACGGTCGTGTCGCCCCGCGCGCCCGTCCGGTCTAGCGTCGGCCCATGGGACTCGTCGTCGACACCCTGTCGGTGGACTGCGCGGCGCCGCGCAGGCTCGCGGAGTGGTGGGCTCAGGTGCTGGGGTGGCAGGTGCTCGAGGACGAGGACCCGGACGACGACGAGGTCGCGATCGGCGACCCGTCGGGGTCACCGCTGACGCTGCTCTTCCTGCAGGTCCCCGAGGCGAAGACGATCAAGAACCGCCTGCACCTCGACCTGCGCCCGCCGGACGGCTCCGACCAGCAGACCGAGCTCGGTCGCCTGCTCGGGCTCGGCGCCCGGCGGGTCGACGTCGGGCAGGAGGCGAGCGTGAGCTGGCTCGTGCTCGCCGACCCCGAGGGCAACGAGTTCTGCCTCCTGCAGTCCACACCGGCCGAGCTCGCCGCGGAGGCGGCCGCGCGGCGCGACGGCTGACGCGCCCGGAGCGGATGAGCTGGCCGGTACGCCGGGTTCTGTGCCCGCGCGCGGTTGCCCCCGCGCGGGTGACGGCCATCCATCTACGACGTACGTTGCCGCACGCCTCCAGCGGCCTACCCGGGAGCTCGGGCGGGCAGCCCTCGAACGCTCCCTGTCTGGCCTTGCTCCGGGTGGGGTTTACCTAGCCGCACCGGTCACCCGGCACGCTGGTGGTCTCTTACACCACCCTTTCACCCTTACCCCGCCTGCCCCGGAGGGCGGGCGTGGCGGTCTTCTCTCTGTGGCACTGTCCCGCGGGTCGCCCCGGGTGGGTGTTACCCACCACCCTGCCCTGTGGAGCCCGGACGTTCCTCGGCGAGCCCGGGGGCTCGACGCGGCCGTCTGGCCAGCTCATCCGGGACCAGCCTAGTGCGCCGCGGCGCCCGGGGGCGCGATGCGCCGGGACGACCGGGGTCAGACGTCGACGCGGTACCCGAGCGTGAGCTCGTCGCCCGCGACCCCGCGGATGCCCCAGCTCGCGGGCGGGCTCTCCAGGACGACGACCTCGAGGTCGTCGGCGTCGAGCCCGAGCGCGGGCGCCACGTCGTCGAAGAACGCGGCGATCAGCGCGCGTCGGGCGGCGGGGCTGCGCCCGGTGAAGCACACGATCTCGACGACCAGGTAGGCGGGCGAGCGCGGTGCGACGAGGTCCTCGGCGTCGAGCAGCAGGAACCGGTGGAAGCGCTTGTCCTCGGGCAGCTGCCATGCGCCGACGAGCGCGGCGTGCACCGCGTCGGACACCTCGCGCCGCCGGGGCGCCCAGACGTCGCGGCGTCCGTAGATCTTGACCTGAGCCATGAGCCACCTCCGGGTCGCGGCCGCGCAGCGCGTCGTCGCTCGCGGTGCGGGCAGCCTAGAGTCTTCGGGTGCTCGTGCTCCTGCCGCCCTCGGAGGGCAAGACCGCGCCGGCGCGCGGCCCGGCCCTCGACCTCGACGCCCTCTCCTCCCCCGAGCTCGGGCCGGTGCGCCGGAAGGTGCTCGACGCGCTCGTCGAGGTGAGTGCGCGACCCGACGCGACGGCCGTCCTCGGCGCGGGGGCGTCGCTCGCGGGCGAGGTGGCGCGCAACGTGAGGCTGCGCGAGGCGCCGACGGCACGTGCGTCCCGCGTGTACACGGGCGTCCTGTACGCCGCGGCCGGTCTCGACGACCTCCCGCGCCGGGCGCGCGAGCGCTCGACCCGGACCGTGCGGACCGTCTCCGCGCTCTGGGGGCTCGTCTCCCCGGCCGACCGCATCCCGGCGTACCGGCTCTCGATGGGCACGGACCTGCCCGGCGTCGGTCCGCTCGCCCCCGCCTGGCGCGACCCGCTCGCCGCCGAGCTCGACACCGCCGCCCGAGAGCGGCTCGTCGTGGACTGCCGCTCGGCGGCGTACCTGGCGGCGTGGCGCCCGCCCGCGGACGCGGACTGGGTGCAGGTACGCGTCCTGCGCGAGCTCGACGGCCTGCGGTCCGTCGTCTCCCACAACGCCAAGCACACGCGCGGCGTGCTCACGCGCCACCTGCTCGTGCGGCCCGGACGCGAGCCCCGCGACGCCGAGCAGCTCGCGGCGGCGGCCGCGGAGCTCCTGGCCGACGGCACGCTGCTCGACGTGGAGCTCGGCGCGCGTCCCCGCGCCGGCGCCCGCGTGCTCTCGCTGGTCGTGCGCTGACGCACGCCGGGCGGCCGTGCGCCGACGCACGCCGGGCGGCCGTGCGCCGACGCACGCCGGGTGCGCCGACGCACGCCGGGCGGCCGTGCACTGACGCAGGCCGGGTGGTCGTGCGCTGACGCAGGCCGGAGGCCGGACCCCGGGGCGCGGCGACGTCAGCGCGCGGGCGCCCAGCCCTCGCTCGGTGCGCCGGCGACGGCGACCTCGGTCCGCCCGTCCTCGAACAGGCGCACGATGCTCACGGACGCGGGCGCGACGCGGAGCTGGCTCCACGCCGACGGCTGCGCGCGCATCGCGAGCCCGAGCGCCGCGCGGATCGCGACCGCGTGGCTGACGACGACGACGGTCCGGTCGACCCCGCCCGCGAGCAGCGCGTCGAGCCCGCCCTGGATGCGGCGGCCGACGTCCTCGATCGACTCCCCGTCCGGCGGCCGGACGTCGGCGCGCGTGTGCCAGGGCACGAGCATGCCGGGCCAGCGTTCCTCGATCTGCTCCGCGGTGAGCCCCTGCCAGGCGCCGAAGTCGGCCTCCCGGAACGCCGGCTCGGTGCGCACGGGCAGTCCGAGCCGGCGTGCGACGACCGCCGCGGTCTCCTGCGTGCGCACCATCGGCGAGGCGAGCAGCTCGCTCGGGTACGGGATGTCGCCCCACAGGTCACGGCCGACCCGCCGAACGAGCTCCGCCGCCGCCGCGGCCTGGTCGCGCCCGTGCTCGTTGAGCGACGGCCCCGGCTCGGAGGAGCCCGAGTAGCCCCGGGAGACGGTCATGGTCGTCTCGCCGTGGCGCACGAGCACGACCGTGACGGGCTGGTCGTCGTCGAAGCGGACGGCCGCGCCGGACGGGCGCGGGCGCCGCGCGGGGACGCCGTCACCGACGGGCGCCGGTGCGGCCGGCAGCCCCGGGGAGGGCGCGTCGGGGGTCGGCCCGGGGTCCCGCGAGACGGGGCCGCGCGTGTCCATCGCCTCGTTCGCCAGCGCGTCGGCCGCGGAGTTCTCGGCGCGGGGCACCCACGTGTACGTCACCTGCGCGCGCGGGAGCACCTCGGCCGCGCGCCGGGCGAGGCGGCGCATGTCCTCGTGCTTGAGCTGCCAGCGCCCCGACATCTGCTCGACGACGAGCCGCGAGTCCATCCGCACCTCGACGAGCGCGGCGGGGTCGATCTGCGCGGCCGCCTCGAGCCCGGCGACGAGCCCCGAGTACTCGGCGACGTTGTTCGTCGTGACGCCGAGGTGGTCGGCGCGCTCGGCGAGCACCTGCCCGGTGGACGCGTCACGGACGAGGGCGCCGTACCCGGCGGGCCCCGGGTTGCCGCGCGACCCCCCGTCCGCCTCGACGACGAGCCGGCGGGGCGAGCCCGCGGCGCCGCCCGTCGACGTCATCAGAAGGCGTCCTCACCGCGCACGAGGATGCGCCCGGAGTCCTCGCAGTACACGATCTCCTCGGGCGGGAGCGCCTTGATGCGCGCGAGCTCGGTCCCGGGCACCTGGAGCCCGCTGCCCTCGGACCGGCCGCGCCGCAGCGCCGCGACCGCCACGCCGCCGAGCCGGCCGCGCAGCCGCTCGTAGAGCGCCAGGAGCTTCTCGTCGAGCGGCGACGCGAGCTCGGCACGCTGCACGGCGACCTTCTCGGCCTCGGCGTCGAGCTCGGCGAACGCGGCGTCGCGCTCAGCGACGAGCTCGGCCTTCTGCGCGACGACCTCGGCGTGCGCGGACGTCAGCCCGGCGAGGGCCGACTCGTGCGCCTCGAGCCGCTCCATGACCTCGAGCTCGACCTCCTCGAGCTCGTCCTGCCGGCGCGCGAGCGACGCGAGCTCGCTCTGCAGCGCCTGGAGGTCCTTCGGGCTCCCGGACCCGGAGTCGAGCCGCGCCTGGTCGCGCGCCGCACGGGTGCGGACCTGCTCGACGTCGGTCTCGGCCTTGGTGACCTCGCGGCGCAGGTCGCTCGCGGCGGTGCGGGAGGCGACGAGCGCGGTGTCGAGGTCGGCGAGGCGGCTGTCGACCTCGGCGAGCCGGGCCAGGACCGGGTGGGTGCGCTTGCGGTGCGCGATCTGGTCGAGCCGCGTGTCGAGCTGCTGCAGGTCGAGGAGCCTGCGCTGGTCCTCGGGGGGTGCGGTGGTCACGGGGCGGTTCCTTCCGACGACGGGGGGCGGTCCGGGCTCGGGACCCGGCCGGACCACGGATCGGTGCGCAGCGTGCTGACCCTGGTCTCCACCGTAGCGCCGGCGGCGAGGGCGTCCGCGCGCAGGTCGGCGGCGGCGCGCTCGAGCCACGGCCACTCGGAGGCGAAGTGCGCGACGTCGACGAGGTACGGGGTCGCGGGCGTGCCCGGCGCGGCCTCGAACTCGGCGCGCTCCCGCAGCTCCGACGCGGGGTGGTGACGCAGGTCGGCGGTGAGGTAGGCGTCGACGCCGGCCGCGCGCACGGCGTCGAACAGCGAGTCGCCCGACCCTCCGAGGACCGCGACGCGCTCGACCGTGCCGTCCGGGTCGCCCGCGAAGCGCACGCCCTGCGCGGTCGCCGGCAGCGCCTGCGCGACGAGCTCCGCGAGGCCCCGCAGCGTCGTCGGCCCGGGCAGGCGCCCGACGCGACCGAGCCCCGTCGCGCCGTCCTCGCGCGCGAGCTCGAGCACGTCGAACGCGACCTCCTCGTACGGGTGCGCCGCGCGCATCGCCGCGGTCACGGCACGGCGCAGACGGCGGGGCGCGACCATCTCGACGCGCGCCTCGACGACGGTCGTGACCTCGCCCCGGCGGCCGACCGCGGGGTCGGCCCGCTCGGACGGGGTGAACGTGCCCTCCCCCGTGGTCCGCCACGCGCAGCGGCTGTACTCCCCGATCGCGCCGGCCCCCGCGGCCGCGAGCGCGTCGACGAGCCGCTCGGCGTTCGCGACGGGGACGAACACGACGTGCTTGTCGAGCGCCTCGACGGGCTGGGCGACGAGCGGCACCTGGTCGACGAGCCCGACGGCGTCGGCGAGCGCCTCGGCGACCCCGCCGTGCGCGGCGTCGGCGTTGGTGTGCGCGACGTGCAGCGCGATGCCCGACCGCACGAGCCGGTGGACCAGCGCGCCCTTGAACGTCGTCGCGGCGACCGAGGTCACCGGGCGCAGCAGCAGCGGGTGGTGCACGAGCACGAGGTCGGCGCCCCAGGCGACGGCCTCGTCGACGACCGCGGCGACCGGGTCGACGGCGAGCAGCACCTTGCGCACCGGTTGGCGCGGGTCGCCCGTCACGAGCCCGACGGCGTCCCACGACTCGGCGGTCCCGGGCGGGTAGCGGCGCTCCAGGAGCCGCACGACCTCGGCGAGGGGCAGGGCGTCGTCGCGGGTCACGGACGGAACGCTACCCGCCGGGACGCCGCTCGCCGAGCACCGTGACGGCGTCCCCGACCGCGACCCGGCCCGTGGTCACGGGGACCATCCGCACGCCGAACCACACCTTGCCGTCCCAGCGCCGGTGCCTCGCGAGCGTGCGCAGCGGCTCCTGCCCGCGCACGAGGGTCGTCGGGTCGACCGTCGTCATGACGCACCGGTCGCAGTGCTCCGCGAACCGCAGCTCGACGTCGCCGACCCGGATGCCGGGCCACGCGTCCTCCGCGAACGGCTCGACGTCGCCGTCGACCACGAGGTTGGGCCGGAAGCGCTCCATCGCGAGCGGCGCGTGCGGGGCGGCGCTCCCGGCGGCGGCACCCCGGCCCTCGTCGACACCGGCCGTCGCGGGGGCGGGGCGCCCGGGGACGGTGCGCGCCGGTGCCGTGGCGACCCACGCGTCGAGCCGGCGCAGCGACGCCACGACCGTGACCAGCACGGGGCCGTCGTCCGCGAGGCTCAGGACGTCGCCCGGGCGGCCGCCGTGGGCCGGGTCGACCGGGCGCCGCGCCGGCTCGTCCTGCCACACGAGCCGCACGTCGAGCCCGAGCACAGCCCGCAACCACGCGTCGGCGTCGGGCCCCGCCGCCCGCACGCGGCGGACGCGGGACAGGCCCACGGCCACCGGACGCCCGTCGAGGGGCGGCGCGACGGGCAGGTCGTCGCGCCCCGGGTGGCTCAGCACGACCCCGCCCCCGGGGGACGTCCGCGCGCTCACCCCGAGCAGCCCGGGGTGCCGCCGTGCGGTGACCGCAGCACCCTCGGGGTCGACGAGCATCCACCGGCGGTCGCCGCGCAGGCCCGCGCGCTCGACCTCGGCCGCCGCGACGGGCTGGCCGCGCAACGACTTCACGGGGTGGACGGTCAGGGCCGCGACGTGCACCGCGCGACGCTAGCAGGCGGCGCGCCGCACCCGTCGCCCACCCGTCGCGCGGTCCTCACGCGGCCGGAACGCCCGCGAAGGCGATCACCCCGGCGGCGACGCAGAGCGCCAGCATCCCGAGGGCGTTGACGAACAGGTTCCGGCCGAGGTCGCGCGCCCGCACGTGCATGCCGACGGCGACGACGAAGTACGCGACGAGCGCCCCGCACGTGAGGGCGCCGAGGTACGGGACGACGAGACCGAGCACCAGCCCGCCCACCGCGGCCAGCTTGAGCGGCGGCAGGACCCACCACCAGCGCCGCGGGAAGCCGACGTCGTCGAGGCACCGGGCCACGAAGGGCACCGGCCGCACGCACGCGGCCGCGTCGACGAGCTGCACCAGCGCGAGCACGAGCACCGGCCAGACGGGGTCGGGCGTGGGCGACATGGTGGCGCTCCTCTGCGGTCGTCGCCATACCGTACCGTATGGTACGGCGGCGCGACCAGAGCAGCCGGGAGCCGACCGCCGTCACGCCTCCGGCGCGGCGTCCCCCTCGGGGACGAGCGGCAGCAGCTGTTCCAGCACCGCCCGCAGCTCCGCCGCACCGACCGGCGGCACCACCACGGCCGCGCCCACGAGAGCGAGGTACGGCAGCAGCGCCGCGCGGCGCGCCTCCTCGGCCGACCCCGTGTGCGGCCGCCACACCCGCTCCAGGGCCGCCAGGCGGGCGCCGTCGATCCGCGCCTGGACGGCGCGGGCGTCGTCGTCGGTCGTCGCCCACGCGCGCAGCGCGACGTCGAGCTCCGGCCGGTACAGCCCGGCGGCCGCGGGCTCGACCAGCGCGGTGAGCCGCGCGAGCACCGACCGGACGTCCCGGGCGTCGGCGGTCTGCGCCACCGCCCGGTCGACCGCCGCCACCGCGAGCCGCTCGACGTGCGCGAGGAGCGCACGGCGGTACCCGTCGGCGCCGTCGAAGTGGTGGTGGAAGGAGCCCTTGGACAGGCCGAGCCGTGCGGCGATCCGGTCGATCCGCAGCCCTGCGGACCCCTCGGCGGCCAGCACGCGCACACCCTCGTCGAGCCACCGGTCGCGCGCGTCTCCCACCGGGCGACCGTACCCCGCGCCACGTGGCCGCCGGCGACGACGGCCCGCACGCGGCGCACGCGGGTCGCCCGCAGCCGTCCGGACGAAGGGGTGGGCCCGGCCGGTTTCGAACCGGCGACCTCCGCGGTGTAAGCGCGGCGCTCTGACCAGCTGAGCTACAGGCCCCTTGCGACGGGGGCACAGCCTACCCGCCGCGGACCCTCAGAAGGGGGCGCCGGGGAGGGCCGCGAGCGCCGTCCGGTACTCCGCGAGGTCCCGCACGACGCCGCGCGGGTTGCGCACGCACCAGCGGACCACGCCGTCGGCGTCGACGAGGAAGCTCCCCCGCAGCGCGAGCCCGTGCGCCTCGTCGAACACCCCGTACGCGCGGGCGACCTCGCCGTGCGGCCAGAAGTCGGAGAGCAGCGCGAACGGGTACCCCTCCTGCTCGGCCCACGCGCGCAGGGAGAACGTCGCGTCGCACGAGACCACGAGCAGCCGGGCGCCGGCGGCCTCGAGCTCGGTCAGGTTGTCGCGGAGCTCGCACAGCTCCTGCGTGCAGCGCCCGGAGAAGGCGAACGGCACGAAGACGACGAGCACGGGCGCGCCGCGCAGCGCACCGAGGCGCACCGGGGTCCCGTGGGTGTCGTCGAGGGTGAAGTCCGGCGCCGGGTCACCGACGCCGACGGGCGCGTCGGGCCCGGACGGGCTCACTTGCCGCGGCCGCGCGTCCCGAGCCGCGTCGCGGACCAGTCGGAGGCGATCGCGAAGGTGCTCGTCGCGTGGAGCCCCGCGGTGGTCGCGGCCTCCTCGATGTCGCCGTGGTCGACGTGACCGGAGCGGCCGGGCTTGGGCGTGAACACCCAGATCGAGCCACCGTCGTCCAGCACGGTCTGCGCGTCGACGAGCGAGTCCGTGAGGTCGCCGTCCACCTCGCGCCACCAGATCACGACGGCGTCCGTGACGTCGTCGTAGTCCTCGTCGACGAGCTCGGTGCCGGTGGCAGCCTCGATCGCTGCGCGCAGGTCGTCGTCGACGTCGTCGTCGTACCCGAACTCCTGGATCACCTGACCGGAGGTGAAGCCCAGACGAACCGCTGCCTGCGTGGCCGCGTCGCCCGCGGTGCTTGCCACGTGCTGACCGTTCCCTTCCGTCGAGGCCGCCCAGAGGTGGCGACCTTTCGATTCCGCAAACCGTAGCCCACCGCACCGGGTGACGCCGTGGCAAGGGCCCTGGCAGAACCGGCGTGGCGCGGGTGTCGTGAGCGTCACGTCCGCCCGAGCGCCCCCGGTGTGACTTTCCGGCCCCGGGAGCAGGACAATGGGTGAACTACCCCGCGCCCGACGGCGCGCACTGCCGCGCACGAACGTCGGGAACGGGCCCAGGTGCGCGCAGGGGCCGACCAGGCGCCGCCGCGAACGAGAGGCGAGGAGCGCTGGTGGCTTCGACCGACGAGAGAGGGCCGCTCATCAACGGCCTGCTGAGCCAGGTACCCGACTTCGACCCGGAGGAGACCGGTGAGTGGGTCGAGTCGCTCGACGGCCTGATCGACGACCGCGGCGGGCCGCGGGCACGCTACGTGCTGCTGAGCCTGCTCAAGCGGGCGCGTGAGCGCAACGTCGCGGTGCCGACGTCCCTGAACACGCCGTACGTCAACACGATCGGCGTGCACGAGGAGCCGTACTTCCCCGGCGACGAGGTCATGGAGCGGCGCTACCGCTCGTGGATCCGCTGGAACGCGGCCGTCATGGTCACGCGCGCCCAGCGTCCCGGCATCGCGGTCGGCGGGCACATCTCGTCGTACGCGTCCGTCGCGACGCTCTACGAGGTGGGGCTGAACCACTTCTTCCGGGGCAAGGACCACGAGGGCGGCGGCGACCAGGTCTACTTCCAGGGCCACGCCTCCCCCGGCGTGTACGCCCGCGGGTTCCTCGAGGGCCGCCTGTCCGAGCACCAGCTCGACGGGTTCCGCCAGGAGCTCTCGCACCCGGGCGGCGGCCTGCCGTCCTACCCGCACCCGCGGCTCGCGCCGACGCTGTGGGAGTTCCCCACGGTGTCGATGGGCCTCGGCCCGGCGTCGGCGATCTACCAGGCGTGGACCAACCGCTACCTGCACTTGCGCGGCATCAAGGACACGAGCCAGCAGGACGTGTGGGCGTTCCTCGGCGACGGCGAGATGGACGAGCCCGAGAGCCGCGGCATGCTGCAGCTCGCGGCGCAGCAGGGCCTCGACAACCTGACGTTCGTCGTCAACTGCAACCTGCAGCGCCTCGACGGCCCGGTCCGCGGCAACGGCAAGATCATCCAGGAGCTCGAGGCGCAGTTCCGCGGCGCCGGCTGGAACGTCATCAAGGTCATCTGGGGCCGCGAGTGGGACGTCCTGCTCAACGCCGACAAAGACCGCGCGCTCGTCAACCTCATGAACGAGACGCGGGACGGCGACTACCAGACGTACAAGGCCAACGACGGCGCGTTCGTCCGCGAGCACTTCTTCGGTCGGGACCCCCGCACCAAGCAGCTCGTCGAGAAGATGACGGACGACGAGATCTGGGCCCTCAAGCGCGGCGGGCACGACTACCGCAAGCTCTACGCGGCGTACGCCGCGGCGCGCTCGCACACCGGGCAGCCGACCGTGATCCTCGCGCACACCATCAAGGGCTACGGCCTGGGCTCGGGCTTCGCGGGACGCAACGCGACGCACCAGATGAAGAAGCTCAAGGGCGACGACCTCAAGGCGCTGCGCGACTCGCTGCACATCCCGATCACGGACGAGCAGATCGACGCGGACCCGTACCTGCCGCCGTACTTCCACCCCGGCGCGGACGACCCGGCGATCCAGTACATGCTCGACCGGCGTCGCCAGCTCGGCGGGTTCGTGCCCGAGCGCCGCGAGAAGCACGTCCCGGTGCAGGTCCCGGGCGACAAGGTCTACGAGGGGCTCGCCAAGGGCTCGGGGACGCAGGAGGTCGCCACGACCATGGCGCTCGTGCGCCTGTTCAAGGACCTCGTCCGCGACAAGGAGTTCGGCCACCGGATCGTCCCGATCATCCCGGACGAGGCCCGCACGTTCGGCCTCGACGCGATCTTCCCGAGCGCCAAGATCTTCAACACGCAGGGCCAGCACTACCTCGCGGTCGACCGCGACCTCATGCTCTCCTACAAGGAGTCCGAGGCCGGCCAGATCATGCACACCGGCATCAACGAGGCGGGCTCCGCGGCGGCGTTCCAGGCGGTCGGCACGTCGTACGCGACGCACGGCGAGCCGCTCGTGCCGTTCTACTTCTACTACTCGATGTTCGGGTTCCAGCGCACGGGCGACCAGTTCTGGGCGGCCGGCGACCAGATGACCCGCGGCTTCCTCATCGGGGCGACCGCTGGCCGCACGACCCTGACCGGCGAGGGCCTGCAGCACGCCGACGGGCACTCGCCCGTCATCGCGGCGACCATGCCGCACGTCGTGCACTACGACCCGGCGTACGGGTACGAGATCCGGCACATCGTGCGCGACGGCATCGACCGCATGTACGGCCCCGACTCGGGCCGTGACCGGGACGTCATGTACTACCTCACGGTGTACAACGAGCCGATGCTCCAGCCGGCCGAGCCCGAGGGCGTCGACGTCGAGGGCATCCTGCGCGGCATCCACCGCGTCGCCGACGCCGAGGGCGACGGGCCGCGCGCCCAGATCCTCGCGTCCGGTGTCGCGGTGCCGTGGGCGCTCGAGGCGCGCGAGCTGCTCGCGAACGACTGGGGCGTGCGCGCCGCGGTGTGGTCGGTCACGAGCTGGAACGAGCTGCGGCGCGACGGCCTGCGGGCTGACGAGCGGGCGTTCCTGCACCCGGGCGAGGAGCAGCACGAGGCGTACGTGACCACGAAGCTGCGCGGGTCCGAGGGTCCGTTCGTCGCGGTCAGCGACTTCGACCACCTCGTGCCCGACCAGATTCGGCAGTGGGTCCCGGGCACGTACGCGACGCTCGGTGCCGACGGCTTCGGCTTCTCGGACACCCGGCCGGCGACGCGGCGGCACTTCAAGATCGACGGCCCCTCGGTCGTCGTCCGGGTGCTGCAGCAGCTCGCCCGCGAGGGTCACGTGGCGCACGACGCCCCGGCCCAGGCGATCGAGCGGTACCGGCTGCACGACGTCACCGCCGGGACCTCGGGCAACGCGGGCGGGGAGTCCTGACGCGCGTGCCGTGAGGCGGGACTGACACGAGGAGGGGCCCGGCGGTGATCCGCCGGGCCCCTCCTCGTTCGTGCGTCGCCGCGTGCGGCGCGTCAGGCGCCGGGGGCGTGCTGCTCGGCCTGCGCGATGGCCCGGCCCAGCTCGGCGCGCAGGTCCCCGACCGCACGCGCGTCGGGGTACAGGTCGAGCGACGCGAGGTGCTGCTTCGCCTCGAACGGGCGGTCGGCCTCGAGCGCGGCGAGCACGAGCTGTCGTGCGATCTCGGGGTCGTGCTCGCGCGGGCGCCAGTGGCCGACGCCGAGGGACAGCGCGTCGACGGGGAGCCCCGCGTCGCGCAGGACGCCGAGCCCGGCGGCGAGCGCCTGGCCGCTCGGGTCGCGCTCCGCGGCGGTCGTGAGCCGGCGCAGCGTCCCCTCGTGGTCGTCGCGCACGGACAGCCGGGCGACCTCGATCAGCGGGTACCAGGCGCGCGGGTTCCCCGCGAGCTCCTCGCCGAGCGACCACACCGCGAGGTCGGCGGCGCGCTGGCGCTCGCTCTCGTCCGTCGGGGCGCTCAGCGGGTCGCCGTCGTGGGAGGTCTCGGCGGCGCGCCGGCGGACGATCTCCGCGAGCGCGCTGAACGCCCGCTCGTTGTTCGGGTCGTCGCTCAGCATCGAGCGCAGCGCGTCCTCGTGCAGGGTGTCCCCGCGGCGCGTGGCCGTGGTCGGGCGTCGTGCGCCCACTCTCGATGCCGACGTCGGTCGTCGCATGAGCTGGCGGAGCCGGGGCAGAAGGGCCATGAGGCGACAATATCCGCTGGCACGCCCGCGCACCCGGGCGGAGGGCCGGATCCGCGGTACTGACGGCCTCGGTCTTTGTCGACTTCCCACAACGGCGAACCGTATGCTCGCCGGATGGCCCCGCCCCGCACCCGCACCTCGGCGCGCGCGCCCGGGACGTCGACCCGCACCGCACCCGCGGTCACGCTGCCGGCCTCGCCCCCGGGCACCGACGCACCGTGCCCGACCGGGACGGAGACGCTGCGCCGCGTGCGGGACGGCAACGGGCTCCTCGCGGCGGCCGCGATGCGCCGGCTCGACGAGGACCTCGACTGGTACCGCACGCTGCCCGCCGAGGACCGCTCGTGGGTCGGGCTCGTCGCGCAGGCCGGCATCACCGCGTTCGTCACGTGGTTCGGCGACCGGTCGACACCCCCGCACGGCGTGGGCGAGATCTTCGCGGCGGCTCCCCCGGAGCTGACCCGGTCGATCTCCCTGCAGCACACGCTGCAGCTCGTCCGGGTGGTCGTCGACGTGGTCGAGACCCACAGCGACGAGCTCGCGGCTCCCGGCGGCGAGCGCGACCTGCGCGAGGCCGTCCTGCGCTACTCGCGTGAGGTCGCCTTCTCGGCCGCGGAGGTCTACGCCCGGGCCGCCGAGGTGCGCGGCGCGTGGGACGCGCGCCTCGAGGCGCTCGTCGTGGACGCCCTGGTCCGCGGCGAGGTCGACGACGCGCTGCGCTCGCGGCTCGCGGCCCTCGGCTGGAGCGGCCGCGGGTCGACGCTCGTCATGGTCGGGACGACGTCCTCGGTGCTCGACGACGTGCGCGCCGCCGACCTGCGGCGCACGACCCGCCGCGCCGCGGACGACGCCCTGGTGGGGATCCAGGGCGACCGGCTCGTCGTCATCCTCGGCGGCGAGCGGGATCTTCGTGCCGCCGCCGCCTCGCTGCTCCCCCGCTTCGGGCCCGGCCCGGTCGTGATCGGGCCCGTCGTGCGGGACCTCGCCGACGCGGCCCGCTCGGCGCGTGCGGCGCTCGCCGGTCTCGTCGCGGCACCCGCCTGGGAGCAGGCGCCGCGCCCCGTGCCCGCCGACGACCTGCTGCCCGAGCGCGTGCTCACCGGTGACGTGACCGCGCGCCGCACGCTCGTGACGCAGGCGTACGAGCCGCTCGTCGCCGCGACGGGCTCGCTGCTCGAGACCCTCTCGGCGTACCTCGGCGCGGGTCGCTCGCTCGAGGCCGCGGCGCGCGTGCTGTACGTGCACCCCAACACCGTCCGCTACCGCCTGCGTCGCGTCGCCGACGTCACCGGCTGGGACCCGCTCGACCCCCGTGAGGCGTACGTCCTGCAGACCGCGCTCGCGCTGGGCCGTCTGGGTGAGTCGACCGCCGGCTCCTGAGCCTTTGTAGGAACAGCACAACGTCGTTCGGCGAGGTTGGTGCGCGTCGTGTGCCGTGCCCGCGGGACAAGCAGGGCACAGTGGACAGGTGCTCGCCATCGTCTGCCCTGGCCAGGGCTCCCAGTCCCCCGGAATGCTCGGCCCGTGGCTCGAGCTCGACGGGGCAGCCGCGCGCCTCGACGGGTTCTCGCGCGCCGCCGGGCTCGACCTCGCCGCGCACGGCACGACCTCGGACGCCGACACGATCCGGGACACCGCCGTCGCCCAGCCGCTCATCGTCTCGACGTCGCTGCTGGCGCTGCACGCGGTGCTCGACGGCCTCGGCGGGCACACGGCCCCCGAGATCGCCGACGTCACCGCCGGCCACTCCGTGGGCGAGTTCGCCGCGGCCGCGGTCGCGGGCGTGCTGGACGACGCCGACGCGGTCGGTCTCGTGGCGCAGCGCGCGACCGCCATGGCCCGCGCCGCCGCCGCGACGCCGACCGGCATGAGCGCGGTCGTCGGCGGCGACCCCGAGGAGGTCCTCGCCGCGATCGCCGCCGCCGGCCTCACGCCCGCCAACGTCAACGGGGGCGGCCAGGTCGTCGCCGCCGGGGACCTCGACTCCCTCGCGGCGCTCGCGGCGAACCCGCCGGCGAAGGCGCGCGTCGTCCCGCTCCAGGTCGCCGGCGCGTTCCACACCGAGTTCATGCGTCCCGCGCTCGACGCGTTCGCCCCCGCCGCCGCGGCCCAGGCGGCGCACGACCCACGCACCGTGCTGCTGTCCAACGCCGACGGCCGCGCCTACGGCGACCTGCCCGGTGCGTCCGGCCCGCACGGCTCGGGCACGGACGTGCTCGGACGGCTCGCGCAGCAGATCGTCGCCCCGGTGCGCTGGGACCTGTGCCAGGAGACGTTCGTCGCGCTCGGCGTCACGGGCCTGCTCGAGCTGGCTCCCGGTGGTGTGCTGACGGGGCTCGCGCGACGTACGCTGCCCGGGGTCGAGACGGTCGCGGTGAAGTCCCCGGCCGACCTCGACGCCGCGCGGGACCTCGTGCTGCGCCACACCTCCTCGCCCGCGAGCAGCGCGGCCGAGTCCCCGAGCACCCAGGAGAACGCCTCGTGACCCGTCCGACCCTCACGCAGGCGACCGGCCCCGCGCACACGCGGATCCTCGGGCTGGGCGCCGCGCGCGGCTCGAAGGTCGTGCCGAACGACGACATCGTCGGCCCCATCGAGTCCTCGGACGAGTGGATCCGCCAGCGGACCGGGATCGTGACGCGCCGGCGTGCCGAGGCCGGGACGGACGTGCTCGACCTCGCCGAGGAGGCGGCCCGCGAGGCGATCGCGAACGCGGGGCTGACGGGCGCGGACATCGACGCCGTCATCCTCTCGACCGTCACCTACTTCCACCAGACGCCCGCGGCCGCCGCGATCGTGGCGGACCGCGTCGGCGCGACGCCGGCCGCCGCGTACGACATCTCGGCCGCCTGCGCCGGGTACTGCTACGGCGTGGGGCAGGCCGACGCGCTCGTGCGGTCGGGCGCGGCGCGCAACGTGCTCGTGATCGGCGCGGAGAAGATGAGCGACTTCATCGACCCGGCCGACCGCAGCATCTCCTTCCTGCTCGGCGACGGCGCGGGCGCCGTGGTGATCGGCCCGTCCGACACCCCCGGCATCGGCCCGACGGTCTGGGGCTCGGACGGCGGGCAGGCCCAGCTCATCCGCCAGACGCACTCGTGGCAGGAGGCCGGAGAGCAGGGCTGGCCGACGCTGCGCCAGGAGGGTGCGAGCGTCTTCAAGTGGGCCGTCTGGCAGATGGCGCCCATCGCGCAGAAGGCCGTGGCCGCCGCGGGTCTCACGATCGACGACCTCGACGCGTTCATCCCCCACCAGGCGAACATGCGGATCATCGACCAGATGATCAAGCAGCTCAAGCTCCCCGAGACGGTCGCGGTCGGCCGTGACATCGCCGACATGGGCAACACGTCGGCCGCCTCGATCCCGCTCGCGACCGAGCGCCTGCTCCGCGAGGGTCAGGCAAAGAGCGGCGACATCGCGCTCCAGATCGGTTTCGGCGCGGGTCTCGTGTACGCCGCGCAGGTCGTCGTCCTGCCCTGACCGCGGCGCGGGTGCCGCCGCCGCGCGGCTCCCGACACGCGACCGGCCCGACCGCGCGTCCGCCGCCCGGCGGTACCGTGCACAGTTCAGCAGCACCTCCCAGCACGTCCCAGCAGCACCCAACCAAGGAGACACCGATGGCGCACAGCGAGCAGGAGATCCTGGCCGGACTGGCCGAGATCGTCAGCGAGGAGACGGGCCTTCCCACCGACTCCGTCCTGCCCGAGAAGTCCTTCACCGACGACCTCGACATCGACTCGCTGTCGATGATGACGATCGTCACCCTCGCCGAGGAGAAGTTCGACGTGCGCATCCCCGACGACGAGGTCAAGAACCTCGTCACGGTCGGCGACGCGGTCTCGTTCATCTCGGGCGCCCAGTCCTGAGCACGCCGCTCGGCCGGCTCCCCGCCGGCTGAGCACCGCTCGGCCCGCACCACCGGCCGAGCACAGCCCGACCGGACGCCGCTCAGGTGAGCGCACCCGGTACGCGCTCCCCCGAGGACGCAGCACGACGCATCCGGCCGCCCGGCCCGCCCACGGCGCACCACACGCCCGGGCCGGGCGCCCGGACGCCCTCCCGCCACCGCCCCGAACTGGAGCACCCATGAGCCCCGTCACCGACGTCGTCGTCACCGGCCTCGGCGCCACCACGCCTCTCGGTGGTGACGTCCCGAGCACCTGGCAGGCCGCCCTCGCGGGCGAGTCCGGCGCACGCCCGCTCCCCAACGACTGGGCGGAGCGGTACGAGATCGCCGTGAGCTTCGCGGCGCAGCTCAAGGTCGGGCCCGACGAGGTCCTGTCGCGCCCCGAGATCAAGCGCATGGACCCGTCCGCCCAGTACGCGATCATCGCGTCGCGTGAGGCGTGGGCCGACGCGGGCAGCCCGGAGGTCGACCCCGAGCGCCTGGGCGCCGTCGTGTCGTCGGGCATCGGCGGGATCTGGACGACGCTCGACGCGTGGGACACGCTGCGCGAGAAGGGCGGGCGCCGCGTCCTGCCCATGACCGTCCCCATGCTCATGCCCAACTCCCCGGCCGCCTACGTCGAGCTCGAGCTCGGCGCCCGTGCCGGTGCGCACGCGCTGGTCTCGGCGTGCGCGTCGGGCGCCGAGGCGATCGGGTACGCGGTCGAGATGATCCGCTCGGGCCGCGCCGACGTCGTCGTCGCCGGCGGCACCGAGGCGGCGATCCACCCCATGCCGCTCGCGGCGTTCGCGGCGTCGCGCACGCTGTCGACGCGCAACGACGACCCCGCCGCCGCGTCCCGGCCGTACGACACCGGGCGGGACGGGTTCGTGCTCGGTGAGGGCGCCGGCATCGTGGTGCTCGAGAGCGCCGAGCACGCGGCCGCCCGCGGCGCACGCGTCTACGCGAAGGTCGCCGGGGTCGGCCTGTCCGCCGACGGCTACCACCTGACGTCCCCCGAGCCGTCGGGGCGCGGTCAGATCTCCGCGATGCGCTCGGCGCTCACGGACGCGGGCATCGACCCCACCGACGTGCGGCACGTCAACGCGCACGCCACGTCGACGGTCGTCGGCGACCTCATCGAGGCGCGGGGCGTCCGCGACGTGCTCGGCGCGGCCGCGGACCAGGTCGCGTTGTCGGCCACGAAGTCGATGACGGGTCACCTGCTCGGCGGAGCGGGCGCGCTCGAGACCATCTTCACGGTGCTCGCGCTGCACGAGCGCACGGCTCCCCCGACGATCAACGTCGCGGACCCGGACCCCGAGCTCGTGCTCGACCTGGTCCGCGACACTCCGCGCGCCCTCCCGGCCGACGGTCAGCTCGCCGCGATCAACAACTCGTTCGGGTTCGGCGGCCACAACGTCGCCCTCGTGGTCACGACGGCCTGACGCCCCGCACGACGACGCCCGGCCACCGCGACCCGTGAGGGTGCGGTGGCCGGGCGTGGTCGTGCGCCGCGTGGCCGGCGTCGCGGCTCAACCGCCGACGGCCGTTCAGCCCACCCGGTGCAGCCAACGGACGGGCGCCCCGGCACCGGCGTAGCGGAACGGCTCGAGCTCGTCGTCCCACGCCTGCCCGAGCGCGAGGTCGAGCTCGGCGCGCAGGCGTGCCGGATCGGCGGCGTGCACGAGGGCGGCACGGATGCGGTCCTCGGGCACGACGACGTTGCCGTGCACGTCGGTCTGGGCGTGGAAGATGCCGAGCTCGGGCGTGTGGCTCCAGCGCGAGCCGTCGGTGCCGTGGCTGGACTCCTCGGTCACCTCGTAGCGCAGGTGGGTCCACCCGCGCAGCGCCGAGGCCAGGCGCGCGCCCGTCCCCTGGGCACCCTGCCAGGACAGCTCTGCCCGGTACATCCCCGGCGCCGCGGGCTGCGGCGTCCAGTCCAGGGACACGCGTGTGCCCAGCACGTTGCCTGCCGCCCACTCCATGTGGGGGCAGAGCGCACGTGGCGCTGAGTGCACGAAAAGTACACCGCGGGTGATCGCACCTGCCATGTCGCCCTCCTGACGGCTCGAGGTTCGTCTTCCCCAACGACCTCGTCCCGCAGACAGGAGTGCACCACGGCCTCGCGGCGTGCTGGTGACAGCATGCATGATCCGGCTGGTCGGACGCCAGCGAATCCGGCTTCGCCACCCGGACGTGCACCGGTCCGGCGTGCGGACCGTCCAGGTTCGCCCCGATACGTCGGGATCAGGACCCGGACGGGCGACGGACGGCGCCGGACCGGAACGGGTGTCCGGGGCGGCGTCCGCGTCAGAGCTGGTCGCGGATCGCGCGCATCGCCTTCTTGCGGACCGACCGCTCGAGCCGGTCGAGGTACAGGTAGCCGTCGAGGTGGTCCACCTCGTGCTGGAGGCACCGCGCCATGAGCTCGGTGCCCTCGACGACGACCTCGCGGCCGTCGAGGTCCTCGCCGACGACCCGGGCGTACCAGGCGCGCTTCGTCGGGTACCAGAGGCCGGGCACCGAGAGGCAGCCCTCGTCCCCGTCCTGGTAGTCCTCGGACAGCTCGACGATGCGCGGGTTGAGCACGTAGCCGATCTCGTCGTCGATGTTCCACGAGAAGGCGCGGAGCCCGACGCCGATCTGGTTGGCGGCGAGGCCGGCCCGACCCTCGTGGTCGACGGTCTCGAGCAGGTCCGTCACGAGGGAGCGCACCCGGTCGTCGACGGTCGTGATCGGGTCGCAGGGGGTGCGCAGGACCGGGTCGCCGACCGTGCGGATCTCTCTCATCGCCATGCCCACGATTGTTTCATGCGGGGCTGTCCTGCTCGGGCACTCCGGCGGTCGGGGGTGTGAACCGCGCGGGCCGGACGCGCCTCCGAGCCGCCGCCCTCGCGCCCGCGCGGCTCCGCCGCCCACCGCACCCCTGCGGCGCACCAAGGACGGGACTGCATTCGAGTGACCCAGGTCACGTGAATTGGACGCGTGCACGACGAAAGGCCCGGGAACATTTCCCCGGGCCTTTCGGCGAGAAGCTGCGCGTGACGCGCGGGTGGTCGCTCAGGCGTCGGAACGCTGCTGCGGGACGCCCGTGAGGAGCTGGCGGACCTCGTTCTCGTGGAAGCGGCGGTGCCCACCGAGCGTCCGGACGGCCGAGAGCTTGCCGGCCTGCGCCCAGCGCGTGACGGTCTTCGGGTCGACGCGGAACATCGCTGCGACCTCACCCGGGGTGAGCAGAGCGCCCGGCATCGAGGCGGACTCGGAACGGTTGGGGGTGGTGATGGCCATGATGACAACTCTCCTGTCGTTCGGTAGCTCGGCTGACCCCTGAGGCCCCGTGGCTTTGCGTCCCCACCTTGCGGCGGGTTTGCCGTTTCTCGCTGACGTCCTCAACTATGCATGAACCCGGACAACTTCGCAACAACCCCCCGAGGGTGAAACGAACCGCCCAGGGGGCCGATCGGGTGAATCGATGCGCTTCGACGCTGCACATAACACGCTTCACCGGGGCGCGCATCCTGACCGCCGCCGGACCTGCGGATGGGCCGGAGCAGACGCCCCCATGACGATCTCTCGCCCTCCCGCCGGATTGGTCCTACCCTTGACCCAACGCCCAGGCGCGAGCGGGGCGGGTCGCCAGGTGACCACGGCGGGTGACGGGCGCCTCATCTTGTGCGGGTGAGGCGCCCGAACGCCGTCCTCCTCCGTCGCCGAACGTGACCGAGACGCGTGTCACCCCGTGCCCCAGGGCCCTCACCGTCGCGGCGGACCGTGGAGTCCGCACCCGGGTGCCGCGGCGGCGTCGGCACCCGTGCCCCGCACGGGCCCTGACCTGCGGCTCTCCCCTCAAGAAGCCGCCGCTCGTGCCGATGCTCCCTCCGGAGAGCCCCCACGTGGCTCGCAGCCGGAGGAGTCACGTGCCGCACACCTGGACCGTCCTCGCGCTCGCGCGCCACATCGGCGGGTTCTACCACGGTGAGCTGCTCGCCGGGCTGGTGCAGGAGGTGACCGCGCAGGGCGGTCGCGTCGTCGTGGCCCAGACCGCACCCGAGAAGCCCGAGCTCGACGAGACCGTCGTCGGCGAGACCGCGCTCTCGGTCGCGTGGGACGAGGCCGACGCGGTCGTCACGATCGCCCTCAGCGCGAGCGCGGCCTTCCTCGAGCGGATGCTCGAGCTCGGCAAGCCCGTCGTGCTCACGAGCCAGCGGGTCGACGGCGTCGAGGCGCCCGTCGCGCTGCCGGACAACCACGGCGGCATCCACGCGGCCGTGGAGCACCTGCGCGCGCACGGGCACACCCGCATCGGGTTCGTCGGGGACCTGCGGCAGTACGACTACCAGGAGCGCCACCTCGCGTACCGGGACGCGCTCGCCGCGCACGGGCTCACCCCGCGCGACGAGCTGCTGGTCGTGGCGCGGGACTGGTCGGAGGCCGCGGGCGAGGAGGCCGCCCGCGCGCTGCTCGACCGTCCCGATCGGCCCGACGCGGTGGTCACCGCGTCCGGGCACAACGCGATCGGTCTCATCCGCGGGCTCGCCGCCGCGGGGGTGCGCGTGCCCGAGGACGTCGCGGTCCTCGCGTTCGACAACGTCGAGCAGGGCGCGTACGCGACCCCGAGCCTGTCGAGCGTGCACCAGCGGTTCGACGAGGTCGGGGCGCTGGCCGGGTCGCTCGTCATGCGCGCCCTGCGAGGCGAGCACGTGCCCGCGGGCAGCCACGTCGCCGAGGCCACGGTCGTCGTCCCGCGCGGCTCGTGCGGGTGCCGCAACGACGTGCTCACCGCCCGGTCGGCCCCTGGGTCCCGCGCCGCCGGCGTACCCGTGCAGCCCGACGACCTCCACCGCACCCTGTCGACCCTGCTCGCCGGGCAGCACCCCGGGACCGTCACCCCCGACGCGACGGTGGGCCTCGCCCGCGAGCTCGAGCGCCTCCTGCAGCGCGGCGACGACCTGACCGGGGCGGACCTCGACGGGCTGCTCGCGCTCATGCGCGACGTCGCACCCGGGGACGACGCGCTGCACCGGGTCACCTCGGTGCTCACCGAGCACGTGCAGCGGTTGATGAGCACGGGGAGCTCCACGGGCGCGAGCCCGCACGCCGCCGCCCTGAGCCGGGTCGCCGCGGCGCTCTGGCAGCTGCAGAACCACGGCTCGGTGCAGCAGGCGCACGTCCTCGCCCACCACGTGCTCGAGGGCTCCGACGTCGCGGCGGCGCTGCTGCGCGCCGACGCGGACGCGGCGCGCGGGCTCGGCTGGCTCGCGCAGACCCACTCGCGCGCGGGGCTGCTCGCGCTGTGGGACGACGCCGCGCCCGGTTCGCCGCTGCGGCTCGCGGGGGTCCACGACCCCGACGGTCTCCTCGACCACCGCGTCGGCGACGAGCTCGACTGGCGCCGGTTCCCGCCGTCCGACCTCGTCGGGGCCGCCGACGGCGCCCAGGGCGAGGTGTGCCTCGTCGTGCCGATCCGGACCCCGGCGCGGCGCTGGGGGCTCCTCGCCGTCCTCGGCGTCGTGAACTCCCGGTCGAGCCACGAGGCGTACCACCACTGGGCCACGCTTCTCGCCTCCGTGCTCGAGGGCGAGGAGCTCGCGCTCAGCGCGCGCGCGAGCGAGGCCCGGTACGCGCACGCCGCGCGCGCCGCGAACGACGGCCTCTGGGAGCTCGACGTCGCCACGCGCGCCATGCACGTCTCGCCGCGGGGCCGCCAGCTCCTCGGCCTCGACGCCGACGCGCCCGCGCGCCTGGAGCGCTGGACCGAGGTGACGCACCCCGAGGACCAGGAGCGCGTGCGCGCCTCCTTCGCGCAGGCGCTCGACACCCCCGAGGTCCCCGTCGAGGTCGAGTACCGCCTGCGCAGGCCCGACGGGACGTACCGGTGGCTGCTCAGCCGCGGCCTCGGCGTCGCCGCCGGGCCCTCCGGACGTGCGGCCCGGCTCGTCGGCTCGCTGAGCGACATCCACCCGCGCAAGGAGCTCGAGGAGCAGCTGCGCGCGGCCGCTCTCTACGACCACCTGACCGGCCTGCCGAACCGGCGGCTCTTCCTCGAGCGCCTGACGGCGGCCGTCGAGCAGCACCGCCGCGAGCCCGGGTCGCGGTTCGCCGTCCTGTTCTTCGACCTCGACGGGTTCAAGCTGGTCAACGACTCGCTCGGCCACCTCATGGGCGACCAGCTGCTGCTCGCCGTCGCGGAGCGCCTGCGCACCCAGGTCCGCGGCGTCGACACGGCCGCGCGGTTCGGCGGCGACGAGTTCGCCGTCCTGCTCGCGGAGCCCGAGCCCGACGAGCTGCTCGCGATCGCGCAGCGCATCCAGGAGCGGATCTCCGCGCCCGTCGAGCTGGCCGGTCACGAGGTCGAGGTCACGGCGAGCGTCGGGGTCGCCACGTCGTCCGGGGAGTACACCGACCCCGAGGACGTGCTGCGCGACGCGGACATCGCGATGTACGACGCCAAGGGCAGCGAGCGCGGCTCCGCGTCGGTGTTCGACCCGACGATGCACGTGCGTGCGACGGTGCGGCTGCGGGCCCGCGGCGAGCTGCGCACCGCCCTCGCCCGCAGCGAGTTCGTGGTGCACTACCAGCCGATCGTGCCGCTCGACGGGTCGGGGCTCGAGCACTTCGAGGCGCTCGTGCGCTGGGAGCATCCTGAGCGCGGGCTGCTGCTCCCCGGGGACTTCCTCGCCGCGATGGAGGACAACGCCACGATCGTGACGCTCGGCAGCTGGGTCGTCGACGAGGTGTGCCGTCAGATCGCCGCCTGGTCCCAGGACTACCCCGGGGCGGTCGCCGTCGCGGTCAACCTCTCGCACCGCGAGTTCTGGGCGCCCGCGCTGCTCCGGACGGTGACCGACTCGCTCGCCCGTCACCGGGTCCCCGCCCGCAGCCTGATCCTCGAGATCACGGAGTCCGTGATCATGGCCGACCCGGCCGTCGCGCGGACGGTGATGACGGACCTGCGGGCGCTCGGCGTGCGGCTGCACATCGACGACTTCGGGACCGGGCAGTCCTCGCTCAACGCCCTGCGGACGTTCCCGGTCGACGCGCTCAAGATCGACGGCGCGTTCATCCGTGAGCTCGAGGTCGTCGAGCAGACGACCGAGCTCGTGCGGATCATCGTCGAGATGGGCCGGGTGCTCGGCATCGAGGTCGTCGCGGAGTGCGTCGAGACGCCGTCGCAGGCGGACCGGCTGCGGTCGATGGGGTGCGCGAACGCGCAGGGCTGGCTCTACGCGCGGGCGCTGCCCGGCGCCGAGGCGGGCGCGCTGCTCGGGCACTCGCTCGCGTCGGACGCGGTGGACGCGTCCGGGCCCGGGAGCCGCTGACCCCGTCGCACGGTGGCTCGCCCTCGCGTCGGACGCGTGCCGCGACGGCGCACGCGTGTCGGTCCACCGGCCTACCGTGGCGGGATGACGGAGTCCCGGGAGTGGACGGTCGAGGACCACCTGGCGGGTGCGCCCGCGGAGCACGTGGCGCTGTACCGCCGCGTCGAGGAGCTCCTGCTGGGGCTGGGCGACGTGCACCAGAGCGTGTCGAGGACCACCATCACGTTCGTCGGGACGCGCCGCGGTTTCGCCGGTGCACGCCCCACCAGCCGGGGTGTGCGCGGCTACCTGGACCTCACGCGGGCGCTTCCGGAGGACCGGCGCCTCACGAACGTCTCGCCGTACACCGCGCGGCTCTTCGTGCACCAGTACCTGCTCCGGGACGAGGGCGACCTCGACGACACGTTCGTCGGCTGGTTGCGCGAGGCGCACGCCGTCGGGCAGGGCGCGCACCTCGCACGCCGCCCGCCGGGTGGCCGGACGCCCTGACCTGCTCCGACGCAGCCGCTCCCCCTGCGGGCCGCGTCGCCCCAAGCGATACTCGGCGTGGACACCCCGGGACCCGAAGGAGACGCTCGTGACGACCAGCTCGCCCGCCCGCGCCAAGCACCCGCGCAACGCCGTCGCCGGACCGTACGGCCACCCGTTCCACCCCATCCTCATCACCGTGCCGATCGGCGCCTGGGTCGCGAGCCTGGTGTTCGACCTCCTCTCGCGGATCACGACCGACGGCTCGGCGTTCGTGACCGGCGCGACGTGGCTGATCGGCATCGGGATCGTCGGTGCGCTGCTCGCCGCCGTCTTCGGGTTCCTCGACCTCATGACCATCCCGCAGCGCACCAAGGCGCACCGCACCGCGCTGACCCACATGACGCTCAACCTGGTCGTCGTCGTGCTCTACGCCGTGAACCTCGGGCTGCGCCAGGGCGAGGAGGGCGACGCCATCAGCACGGTCCCGCTCGTGCTGTCGCTGATCGCGCTCGCGGTGCTCGGCGCGTCGGGCTGGCTCGGCGGCAAGCTCTCCTACCGGTACGGCGTGCGCGTCGCCGACGAGGGCACGCAGGCGGAGGGCTTCCAGGCGCAGGCGACGAAGGGCTGACGCCTCCGGAACGGTGGTGCGTCGACCGTTCCGGCCCTGCGGCTCGCTCCTCGCGCGGGCCCGGTCGACGGGCCGCGGTCGACCAGGGCTCTGCGCGCGCGCTCGCCGGAGCTCATGATCGACGCGCGCGCAGGCCCGAGCCGGCGCGCCGCTGCCCGGACCGTGCTCGGTCGCATAAACGCTTCGGGCGCTTCCGCTGCCCCGGGGCGCGTGTGACCGTCGACAGCGAACCGGCCCACGAGCCCGGGAAGCGCCTGTCGCGAGGGTCACGTCCGCACATCGTCGTGCGACGACCCGCGCGGGGTGCGACACCCTCGTCATCCCGGCTCGGGTCAGCTCGTCGAGCACCTGGAGGATGCATGTCCGTTCGCCCCCGTCTGCGCAGGCTCGCCCTCGCACTCCCCCTCGCCCTGGTCGCACCGTTCGTCGCGGTCGCGGTCATGGCCCCGCCCGCCGCGGCCCACGGCTCCGTGACCGACCCGCCCACGCGCAACTACGGCTGTCTCGAGCGCTGGGGCGACAACCACCTCGACCCGACGATGCAGCAGAAGGACCCGATGTGCTGGGGCGCGTGGCAGCACGACCCCAACGCGATGTGGAACTGGAACGGTCTCTACCGTGAGGGCGTCGGCGGCCGGCACGAGTCGACGATCCCCAGCGGCCAGCTCTGCAGCGGCGGGCGCACCTTCTCGCCGCGGTACGACTACATGGACACGCCGGGCAACTGGGTCGCCAAGGGCGTCCCGCAGAACTTCACGCTGACGCTCACCGACGGCGCGCAGCACGGCGCCGACTACCTGCGCATCTACGTGTCCAAGGCGGGCTTCGACCCGACGACGGAGCGCCTCGGCTGGGACGACCTCGACCTCGTCACGCAGACCGGCCGGTACGCGCCGGCCGGCAAGTACCAGGCGGACGTCAACCTCGCCGGCCACAGCGGCCGCGCGGTGCTGTTCACCATCTGGCAGGCGAGCCACCTCGACCAGCCGTACTACCTGTGCAGCGACATCAACATCGGCGGCGGCACCACGACGCCGACGCCCACGCCCACGGCGACCCCGACGCCCACCCCGACCGTGACGCCGAACCCGACGCCCACGCCGACGGTGACGCCGGACCCGACCCCGTCGCCCACGCAGCAGCCCACGGGCGCCTGCACGGCCACGGTCTCCGTCGCCAGCAGCTGGGGCAACGGCTACCAGGGCACGATCACGATCAAGGCCGGCTCGGCGGCGATCACCGGCTGGAAGGCCACCGTGAACGGCGCGACGATCACGCAGGCCTGGAACGGCAAGCTCTCCGGCAGCACGGTCACCAGCGAGGCCTACAACGGCAGGCTCGCTGCGGGCGCCACGACCACGGCCGGATTCCTCGGCAGCGGCCCGGCCCCGAGCAACGCGACCGCGACCTGCACGGCGTCCTGACGGCCGAGGACGCGCTCGCACGACGTCGGGCCCGCCGGCCCTGACGGCACGGCCACGGCCCCGTCCCTCAGCTGAGGGGCGGGGCCGTCGGCGTGGGCCAGGTGGGGCTTGAACCCACGACCGACGGATTATGAGTCCGCTGCTCTGACCGGCTGAGCTACTGGCCCGCGAGCGCCAGGCTACCGGGCGGTCGCCCGGCCGGACCGCGCCTCGCTGAGCCGCCGGGCGGATGCCGGTCAGGGGGTTGCCGACCACGAGACTCGGCACGCCCACCGTGTCGCCGTGCACCGGGGGCCACCGGCGACGTGGTCGACCGCGCAGCGGCTCGACGCGTGGCCGAGGTCTCCGACGCGCGGACGCCGGCGGCACGTCACCGGAGGTCCAGCGATCGTCCTGAGCCCCCGGTGCGGCCGGTCGTCGGTACCGTGCGCGCATGCCCCGTGTCCTCGTGAACGGCCCCGCGAGCTGGAACACGCTCGTCCGCGTCGCCACCCTGCCCGACGCCCGACCCCAGACGCTCTTCGCCTCCGGGCACCGCGACGGGCTGGGCGGGACGTCCGCCGGGAAGGCGCTGACGCTCGTGCGGCTCGGCGTCGACGTGACGCTCCGCACCGCGCTCGGCGACGACGACGCCGCAGCGCGCATCCGTGCCGAGCTCGCACAGCCAGGCATGGAACTGCTCGCCGACCCGCTGCCCGGCCCGAGCGAGCGGCACCTCAACCTCATGGCCGACGACGGCGGGCGGCTCTCCGTGTACCTCGACCTGCCGCCCGAGCCCGGACCGGCCCCGGCCACCGTGCACGCCGCGCTCGCCGGCGCCGACGCCGTCGTCCTCGATCTCGCCGGGCACAGCCGTGAGCTGCTCCCTCTCGTCCGGGCCGCCGGCGTCCCGCTCTGGTGCGACGTGCACGACGACGACGGGCGAGCGCCGTTCCAGCGCGAGTTCGCCGAGGCCGCCGACGTCCTGGTCGTCAGCGCCGACCGGCTCGACGACGCCGAGGGCTACCTCGCGCGCCACGTGGCCGGCGGCGCGCGGTGGGCCGTCTGCACGCGCGGGCGCGACGGCGCCGTCGCCCTCGGCCGTGCGGAGGGCTGGTGGACGGTGTCGGCGGTCCCCGTGGACGCGGGCGACTCGAACGGTGCCGGCGACGGCTTCACCGCGGGCCTGCTCGCGGCGTCGCTGCGGGGCCTGCCCCTGTCCGAGGCCCTGCGCCACGCCTCGGCCGCCGGCGCGCTGACGGTCGCGAGCGCCGAGCTCTCCGCGCCGGACATCTCGTGGGACGCGGTCGCCGGGCTCGCGGGCACCGCGGTCGCGACGCCGCGCGGCTGAGCCGCCCGGCCGATCCGCGCCCCTCCCCCGGCGCCGCCCCGGTGGTCACGACGCCGCGCTCGCAGCACGCACCGCCGGCACGCCCGACCCGGTCCACGAGCGGGTGACGCGCGTCGGCCCCGCCCGCCCGAGCGCCACTACGGTGGGGACGTGCCCCTGTTCTCGCGTCGACCGTCCCTGCCGGCACCGATCCGCGCCCAGCTCACGCTCCCGCCGGGCGACCGCGTGCTGGTGGCGACGGAGCTCGTCGGCGGCGGGTGGGCGGCGGCGACGCGGCGCGCGCTGTACGTCGTCGACCCCACGCTCGAGCGCCGGCCGTGGGCGGACGTCGACCGGGCGACGCTCGACGCGGAGACCTCGACGCTCACGGTCCGCTGGGTCACCGGGACGTCCCAGGCGCTCGCGCTCACGGGTGCCGGCGCGCCGCCGTTCGCCCAGGTGCTCCGCGAGCGCGTGCAGTCCTCGGTCGTGCACAGCGAGACGGTCCCCGTGAAGGGCGCCGGCGAGATCCGGGTCGCGCTGCGCCGCGACGAGGACGGCGAGCTCGTGTCCCAGGTCATCGGCGACGGGACGACCGACCTCTCCGACCCGGCGGTCGCCGCCCTCGTCGACGCCGCGGAGCGGCGTGTCCGGGCCGCCGCCGGACTCGCCGGGTGAGGTCCTCGAGGTGCGCCGGAGCACTCCCCGAGGGCTGCTAGAGTTTTCCCCGCGCGATCCCTCGTAGCTCAATTGGCAGAGCATCCGACTGTTAATCGGACGGTTACTGGTTCGAGTCCAGTCGAGGGAGCTGCACGACAGGCCCCTGACCAGCGGAGACGCTGGGCGGGGGCCTTCGCTTTGCCCCGTCGTGCAATAGCCGTGCAATAGCGGCGTGCTGCAGAGTCCGCTGAGGGCCCCTCCCGCAGGCACACGGGAACCCGCCGGGAGTGGCGCATGTCACACACGGCGCAGGGGTCGGAAGCGGCGGAACGGTGCCGACGCGGGCCTGCCGCGGGCCGTGCTACTGCGCCCGGCGCACGACCCGCTTGCCGATGCCGAGCTCGGATCGCCGCGCTGCCGGCGGCGCCTGCTCAGCGACGGCCCGCGACTCCGTAACCGGCCGGACAAGCTGTGCCAGGTCCGCCTCGGTGATCCGGATGACGCGTGAGCCGATCTTGATGGCATGCAGCTCGCCAGTCGCGATCAGGCGTCGTACGCCGCTCGGACACGTGCAGGCGGTCGGCGACCTCAGAGACGGTGAAGCACTCCTGAACCGTGGTCACTGCAACCTCCGATGCGGGTCCGGGGCCTGATGGCGCTCCTTCGCTCGTCAGCATCCCGAGGAGCGATAGACGCCGCGATGACGAGCCGGTGCCGTCATTGAGCACGGCCTGCCCGTCATCGCGGCAGGGCCCGGGACGTCCGGCCGTCATCGTCGGGGCTATACCCGTCCGTCAACGTCTCCCGTGTCCGACGACCCGAGGAGGCCACCATGACGTGCAGCACCGGACCAGACCACGGCAGGTCGACACTCACCACGCCCCTACGCATCGTTCGAGACCGCGATCGTCTGCTTCGGGTTCTCGCGATCATCGATTCCGATGGTTGGGAGTCGCCCGCCGGCACCGCTCTGCTCGAGTACGTGCGCACCCAGCTGGCGCGGCCTCTGGCGATCGACCTCGGCGTGCGCGGCGCGGCAGCGTCTCAAGCTGAGGCGACGGCGTGGGAGGCGGTCTGGGTGGCAATGACGAAGCCGTCACTGCGGTCGGCCGGCTCGCCGTGGGGAGTGCTATGGCAGGTCGCTCGCCGGGCCGTGCTCGGCGAGGTCGTCGCTGCGCAGCTCGCAACGAACGAGCGCCGCGCGCGCACGCTCGCCGCCGCTGTGCGGGCAGGAGAGCTGAGCCCACCGATCGCCCTCGAGGTGATCATGGCCGAAGGGTACGAGCCCGCGAGCGGGGACTTCGGACCCGTGGGAGAAGTCGTCTGGCGAGAGCTGCTCGCGTCCGCGGATCGCGCGTTGGTCGACGTAGGGTGGCCGGCCGATGAGGCGGCGAGGATCGTCGACGCGGTGCTGTGCATGCCGACGACGCCGGAATCGCGGTGCACGATCGTCGGCTGGCGGCTGCTGGCGGTCGACCTGGGTGTGCCGCCGTGGCAGGCTCGCCGCCTCGCACTCGCTCTGCGCGGCACCGCCTCGGCACCGGGAGTCCTGCCGCGACTGGTGACCGACGGGGAGTCCGCACTGTGCGACGAGCGCGTGCGGAACGCTCTGCTGGCGACGCGGGACCGGTCCCGCACCTCGACGCCGGACGTGAGCGACGCCGAGCCGCGTAGACGTGCGCCATGCACAGCCGGCCTGCCCGTGGAGATATCCACAGATTCGGGTGTGGCGGGCGCATGTTGTCCCTCCCCTGCGCCTACCTGCTGTCATGAGGACTGCGCGAGTGCACCCAAGTGCGCCGAGGACCGGGGTTCCCGGCTCGCCCGGTTGGGTGTGGAATAGGAACCAGCCGGTCCGTGTCGACGGCGAGCAGGTGGGTCACGTGCGGTCCGCAGGGGGCGGTGATCGCCGATGAGTTAGGGCGCGTCTCCCAACCTCCGCTGCGGTCGCCGGGATGCTGTGCGGGTGTCTCGTCGTGCGGTGTTGACCGATGCTCAGTGGGAGCGGATCGCTCCGCTGCTGCCCTTGGACGTGGGCAAGCCGGGACGCCGGTTTCGCGATCACCGGCAGGTGGTCGAGGGCATCGTCTACCGGTACCGGACCGGGGTCGCCTGGCGCGATCTGCCGGCGGAGTTCGGGCCGTGGCAGACGGTCTGGAAGCGACACGCCCGGTTCTCCAGGGACGGGACCTGGGACAACGTCCTGACCGAGCTGCTCGCCCAGGCCGACGCGGCCGGTGACATCGACTGGGCGGTTTCGATCGACTCCACGATCAACCGGACCCATCAGCACGCCGCGACCCTGCCCCGCACCACGGGGGGCAGGCGCGAATCACAGGAATCAGTTATCGGAGCCGGCTGACCATGCGATGCGATCGGCCGGTCCCGGGGCGGGCTGTCCACGAAGATCCACCACGCGGTCGACGGCCGAGGGCTCCCGCTGGTCGTCATGGTCGGACCGGGGCAGGGCGGCGATGCCCCGATGTGTCTGCCGGTCCTGGACGCGATCCGCGTCCCGCGCCTCGGACCGGGCCGTCCGCGCACGCGCCCGGACTCGGTGCTGGCGGACAAGGCGTACTCCTCCCGGGCGATCCGCACCGAGCTGCGCCGTCGTGGGATCGTCGCGGTCATCCCCGAACCGCGCGACCAGCAAGGACACCGCAAGAGGCGCGGCTCACGCGGCGGTCGGCCCGTCACCTATGACCCCGACGCCTACCGCGGCCGCAACGTCGTCGAGCGGTCCTTCAACGCCCTCAAGCACTGGCGCGGCCTCGCCACCCGCTACGACAAGCTCGCCCTGACCTACCGCGGCGGCGCCGTCCTGGCCGCGATTCTGGCCTGGCTCCGCGCACCGTCGGGTGCGAGGCCCTAGCCAGTCGCTGCGGCTGTCACAGGCTGAACCAGCAGTACACGTGCCCTCCGTCGGCGCGTGCCTGGCGCGCGAGTGCGGAGAGCTCACGGGCGAACGTGGCCAGGTCTGCGGGATCGGCGCCCTCCAGCTCTTCGGTCTGGGACCAGGGGACGACGACCTCTTCAAGCCGGCTGTCACTCACTTCGGCGAGGACCCGGGCCAGCTCGTCCGTGATCCGGAGAACGAGCTCTTCACCTCCGTTACGGTCCGCGACCGGCGACGTCGGTGCGTCGTCGAGAACCTCCTCGAACGTCCTGCCCGTCAGCAGTTCCTCGAGCGTCCCCAGATGCACGACCGGCTCGATCCCACCGCCGTCCACCGCGTGCGGCGGGATCGAGCCCCCGTGAACCAAGGCGGCGGCATCGTCCGTCAAAGCGACGAAGTACTCGGTGAGCAGACCCATGGCCTGATCATGCCGCCTCGCCCTGCATCAGACGCTGACCCACACCGAACGTCGCTCGCTCAGCCCATCGCCTCGGGCCGTTAGGAGACACGTCCTAGCGGTCGAGAACCGCTCGCGCCTCGCTCGCGCTCGTGTGTCTGCTCACCGCGGGCTCGCTGGCGTCGTGCTCTCCCGGAGACGCTCAAGCGGACCCCTCGCCGACGCCGACATCGGTCGGGCCGTCGAGCCCGACATTGACGCCTACGCCGACTACTGAGCCGGATGTCGCCGCAGCTCAAACTGCGATCCTCGATGCGTATCGCGGCTTCTGGGCGGCGCAGACGACCGCTCTCAGCCGAGCCGCCCGCGGAGCTCGCTTTGCACGCAGTTGACAAGGCCTTGGCCGGCGTCGGCGAGGCGCTCTTCGAGTATCGACGTCAAGGGATCGTGATGGTGGGAGCCCCCGCACTCGACCCGGTCGTCGACACCGTCGAGCTCGCCACCTCCACCGCTCACGTCACCGACTGCGTCGACTCGAGCGACTGGACGCCAATCTTCCGTGACACTGGAGAATCTGCCGCGGCCGAGAACCAGTCCCCTCGGCTCGTCGTCGAGGCGTGGGCGATGGTCTATGACGGCCGTTGGGTCATCCGAGAGACGCTCATCCACCGGGATCGACCGTGCTGACCGGCGTGCGAGGTGTGTCCACGGCGCTGCTGGCGGCGTTCCTGCTGTGCGCCGCTGCCACGTCTGCCGAGAGCGGGCCTGCGCCCGTCTGCCCGCCCACCGTGCCGACCTGCACGGTCTCCGTTGAACGATTAGGAACACCCAGCGCCCCTGTAGCTGTCGACGAGCCCGCTCCCGGCGCACCTGGCGAGCGCGTGTGCGTTGTGGATCTGACCGGTGAGACGGTGCCGTGCCGCAACGCCTTCGGGTGGTTCAACGACTCCGACGACTGCTACTACGGCCTGCTCGATCCTCAGCCGCCAGGTGACGATCAGCTGTGGCAGGGGAACTACCCGAACGGCGCCATGTACCAGGTGAGCTGCACCGGCCCGCCGCCCGGAACGAACGGCGGCTGGACGTGGCTGCCCACGCCGCCGCCGGGCTTCGGTGGCGTCTCGGTGACTCCGGCGGAGCTTGCGTCGCGCGCTGTCGATCAGATGCAGCTCGTGGGGCCGGCGATCGGGATCACGGTCCCGCCCGACCGGCTCGGGCTGGTCGGAGTTCCCGTCTGGCTGTGGACCGAGGTCTCGCCCACCACGTGGGGGCCAAACTCGGCGACGGCATCGGTCACAGGGTTGTCGGTCACTGCCACGGCCCAGGTGTCGGAGATCCGGTGGGACATGGGCGACGGCAACGCGGTCGTGTGCCCGAACGCCGGGACACCCTGGTACGAGGGCGGCATCGAGTCCCCGACCTGCGACCACATCTACGAGCAGCCCTCGGTCGGTCAGCCGAACGACGCGTACACGGTCACCGCGACCTCCACCTGGGACGTCACCTGGAGTGGTGGAGGCGCGTCCGGATCACTGACACTCACGCGCTCGTCGTCGACGACGGTGCGCATCGGCGAGCTCCACGTGCTCGTCACCGGTTGAGACCCCGCCCACGCGGGCACGTCATCGGAGCACCACCATGACGACAGGCACCACCCCCGCCTCCACGGCCGCGAACGGCCGGACAACTGCTCCGCTGCGCGCACCCGTCCTCATCCCGCCGAGGGCGCGGCGCCGGCCCGGGCTGATGGTGGCCGGCATCGTGCTTGCGGTGGTTGGCGCGCTCGGGGCGGCGTGGCTCGTTGCGTCGGCCAGCGACCGGACGGCGGTCGTCGTCCTCGCCCGCGACGTTCCCTACGGCGCGACGTTGACCGAGCAGGACCTGACCGTCGGGGACGTGGCGCTGGACCCGACGATCGAGTCGATCCCCGCCGAGCAGCTCGAGGGGCTCGTGGGGCAGGTCGCGGGCGCGACGTTGGTGACCGGTTCTGTGCTGGCACCCGCGCAGGTGCAGCCAGCCGGTCCGCCACTCGCCGGCGAGGTGCTCGTCCCCCTCCCCCTCGACCCGGCGCGCATGCCCGCTGGCGGGCTGACCGCTGGCGATCGGCTGCTCGTCGTGGACACCCCGGCCGCGCAGGCCGAACCGCCGAAGGACACCCCGGTCACGCTGGAGGCGAGCGTCGCTCGGGTCGGTGCGCCGGACCTCAACGGTGTCGTTGTCGTCGACCTCGTCGCCGCTGCCGAGGACGGCCCCGCTCTCGCGGCCCGGGCCGCGACGGGCCGGTTCGCGCTCGTCATCCTGCCTACTGGGGAGGAGCGATGACGTCGCTTACGCTCTGCTCGGCGTCCGGGGCGCCGGGGGTGACAACCACGGCCCTTGCGCTGGGGTGGGTCTGGCCGCTGGTGTACCCCGAGCGGCGGTGCTCGTCGTGGATGCCGACCCGGCCGGGTCCGGGGTTCTTCCGGGCTACCTGCGTGCCGGTGTCGTCGCGGGCGGTGGTGTGCTCGCACTCGCCGCCGAAAGGAGCCGCCCAGGACCGAACGCATTCCTTAATGAGGCGCTCGCGATCGATCCCGCCCGGACTCGCATGGTGCTGCTCGGGTTCACTTCGACCGCGCAAGCTGGGACCGTCACGCCGGTGTGGGAGGCGCTCACCGACGCGTCGCGCGAGCTGGACGCTGCCGGTGTGGACGTGGTGGTGGATGCCGGTCGACTGGGCCACCGCTACGAGCCGACCGCCCTGATCCAGGCTGCCGACGCTGTCGCGGTGGTGCTGGCCTCAAGCCTCCGCGCCGTGATGACGACCGCGGCCGCGCTGCGCGACCTGCGCGCGTCCCGCGGGCCGGGGTCGCGCACGACGGCCGTCGTAGTCGGCGAGCGGCGGCCGTACTCGGCGCGTGAGATCAGCACTGCTCGAGGTCGAGCCGCTGCTCGCTGCCGGGGTCGATCCGTGGGCGGCGGGTGTGCTGGCGGAGGCCGGGTCGACGGGCTGGAGGTTCGAGCGCTCGGCCCTCCTGCGCTCGGCTCGCGACCTGGCCCAGCACCTGCGCACGGCGGCCACGACGGTGCCGTCGGCGGTCGGGTCATGAGAGGTCGCGTCGTTCTGGGAGCCGCCCTTCCCTGGTCGTCGGGAGGAAGGCTCCCGACCTGTCGCCCTCGCCCACGCCGCCGCCGTGGTTCTCGGCGCGGTCGGAGGGAGGCCTCCTCACAGTCCACGCTCGGAGGGCTCGCGGGACTGCCTTCGTCGATGCGCGCCGCCCGGATCGTCACTACGCACGGCATCGGACCGCAACTTCCTCGAGTAGTCCACCTCTGGGTCGCCGATGTGCCCGGGCGCCGATGCAGCAAGAACGCGCTCGACGAAGGCGGAGTACTCCTCCATGTAGTGACGCAGGAAGTCGGCCGTGGAGTCGTCCATGACCTCGCCGTCGTCACCGAAGGCCGCGGGCGCGAAGGTGATGTACTGCCAGGCAGAAGGGAAGCAGCGCGATCTGGGTCCATCAGGAGGATGATCGAATGGCCACGGTCCGCGCGGATCGGCGAGCTCGTGGCGCACGCGCTTGAGGACGTCGCTGTGCCCGTGCCGGACGGTGAGGACGAACCGCTCCCCGATGAAGACCGCGATCTCGGCGACGTCGACGACATGGACCGGGTCGACGTCCCGGGCGGGCTTCAGCACGGCGAACACCACGCGCCATGGATCTCCAGCTTGGGTCGCTGGTGGGCCACCGACGACGTCGTTCACCTTCACCTGGGTCGCGTGGGCATGCACATCGTCCACGTCGGGGTCGTCTTCTCCGTCTGCGCTCGAGGCGAGCGGCTCACCGTAAGGGATGAGGGGCGCGCACTCAGCCGCCGACGTGGATGCCGGGTCGGAGGGCCGGGTCGGGCTCACTCTCGCGGAGGAACTCCCGGAGCACGGGAGCGATGTCGCCCTGTCCGAGGAGCAGGTCCCGCAACAGGTGCCCGAGCGGGTTGCCCTCGTTCCACCTGTGCTGGCACTACGGGCGCCCGTGCCGTCGCGCAGGGCGAGCAGGATCGCCGCCAGGACGTTGGGAGCGGCGGGGCTCTGGGCGCGCAGGATCCGGTGCCCGTCGACACCGACCCCACGCACCTGCAGGACGTCGTTGGAGGTGGAGGGTTCGACGACGTCGATCTCGACGAACCATCCGTCGGCGCGCCCCGGCGCGGGCCCGCTGACCGCCACGCCACGCCACGGTGTCCGGCAGACAGCCGGACGTGGTGGAGGCGCGCCACGTTGGCCACGGCGACCGCGAACGAGCGCCGCGGCGTCCCGCCATCCCGAGTCCGTCCGACCGTGACCGACGAGGTGCCTCGCTCAGGCGCGCTCGAGACGGCCTGGATCGGCGTCAGCGACGACGACGAGATCCCGCCCGGCGAGCTTCGCGTCGTACAGCGCAGCGTCCGCCGCGGCATAGAGACGATCGAGGTCGTCAGGGTCGTCCGTGTGCACGACCCCGATGCTGACCGTCATCGGGATATCCCCCGTCGGGGCGGGGAACGGCGTCTCACGGACGGCCGCGTGCACGGCTCGCGCCAGGTCGACCACGCCGTCACGCGGGCCCGAGAGCAGGATCGCGAGCTCGTCGCCCCCGATCCGGGCGACCGTGTCGCCACGACGCACGACGGACCGCACGAGTTGGGCGACGTGCACGAGGGCGGCGTCGCCGACAGGGTGGCCGTGGGTGTCGTTCAGCTGCTTGAAACGGTCGACGTCGACGAGCACGAGCCCCGCTCCCTCGGCCGGTTGCGTCGAACGCCGCCGCGCTGCTGTGTGTGCCTCTGTCCGCAGGAGCTCCGCCGACTGCTCCAGGACGCGTCGGGTCGCGAGCCCCGTCAGCGAGTCGCTCGATGCGACCTCGTTGAGCCGTTGGACGAGCTGGTCCTGATGTCGGACCGCCGCGAGCAGCGCCGTCGTCGTCATCACGACGACTGCGGCCATGGACGCCAGGTCGGCACCGGCCGATCCCGAGGGCTGCGTCGAGAGGATGATCGTGGAGGCCCCGACGAGCGCGAGGACGGCCACGGTCCAGGCCACGAGGTGGCGCAGATGCGCCGCGGCGAAGATGACGGGGAACGTGAACCACGCGAGGCCGCCGAAAGTGGAGTCTCCGCTCAGGTTCGACGTCGTGGTGTTGACCACCAGCGCGACCATGCACATCACCGTGTACGCCGGTCCGGGCACGATCTCGGGACGGCGGCGCAGGAGCAGAGCGAGCCCGAACATGATGACGGTACCGACCACGGTCCACGCGGCGCTCGCCGCTGTGCCGCGGTAGTCGCCCAGCAGCTGCGGAAGCGTCTCGAGCGCGACGGTGGCGACACCGCCCACGAGGCACATCACCGAGGCGGTCCGCCCCGCGGCGACAGCGTCGCGGGGGCTGAACAGCTCGAGGGCGCGCACGTCGACCCATCGGCTCGCCGGCGCGCCGCTCCAGGCGTTCGGGGCGATGTCACCCACGTCCGTGCCGGTCCGGGCCGCCGGAGCGTCCTCCACGTCCGGCACCGTCCTCAGTCGTGTGGGTGGGAACGAGCAGCCCACGGTAGCGACGCTGGGCTTGCCTGTGTGACGCGTTGGACCGGCACCACCGCAGAACGCACGGCGGCCTTTGGGGTCTCGGTTCGCCGGAAACGTGACCGCACGACCACTTCGGAGTGCGGCATACCGGTCGATGGGTAGTGCGGCGTACCCGACCGGGCGTCCCGACGACAGCGGAGGTGGGGCGCAGTGCAGAGCTTCCGGTCACGTGGCGTCATCCTGGCTGCTTCCTTCCTGCTCGCCTACACGTTGGCGGCGGTGGTGGGGCGTCGCACCGTCCTGGAGGGCACGGACGTGTCCCTGGTGTGGCCTGCGGCCGGCGTGGCAGCGCTGTGGGCGGTGATGCGCGACCGCCGCCGACCGGCCGTGGTCGAGGTCCTGGTCGCAGCGTTGCTGACGTGGGCGGTGAACTCCTCGACCGGTTCGACGGGTTGGCAGGCGGGCGCAGCGCTCAGCGCCGGCGCCGTCCTGCAGGTGATCGTGTTCGGCGTCCTGACCGCCCGGTGGTGCCCGCGTCTGTGGGCTAGCCGTGGCCGGGCGCTGCGCCGGGAGGACCTGTGGTGGCTCCTGCTCGCCGCGTCTCTCAGTGCCGCTATCTCGGCCCCGTTGGCCGGCGTGGCCGAGACCTGGGACGGCGACCCCTGGACATCGTCGGTGCTGTGGACGTGGCTGGCTCGCAACAGTGCGAGCGCCCTCGTGGTGACCACGACGGCGTTGGTCGTCCGACGGTGGTGGACCAGCGAGCGCCATGGACAGGTAGGTCTCGCGGCACTCGTGTCTGCCTCGCGGGTTCGCGAGTACCTCGCGGTCGTCGTGCTCTCACCGGTGCTCTACGTGGTCTGGTTCGTCCAGCTGTCGGACCTGCCAATCATCTTCCCGCTCATCGCCGTAACGGTGTGGGTGGCCACGCGTCTGCACACCACCTTCGTCGTGCTGCACGACGCTGCGATGGGCGCGACGGCCGTCGGTCTCACCCTCACCGGGATCGGCCCGTTCGCTGCGGTCGCCGACCCCACCAGCGAGGTCCTCGTGGCACAGGTCTACCTCGCGATGGTCTCCGTCATCGGCCTCGCACTGGCCCTCACGCGAGACGAGCGGAATGCGTCCATGCGCGACGCCACCGCCGCCCGCGCCGCCGCCGAGAACCAGGCCGAGCTACTCCTGACCGTCATGGACACCATGGACGAGGGCATGGGTGTCATCGACGCCGACGCCCACTTCATCCTCCGCAACGCGACGTCCGCGCAGATCCTCGGCGGCAGGCGCAGCACCACTGAGGCCGTCGGGAGCGGCTCCTTCTACGGGTTCCACCACCCGGACGGCACACCGATGGCCCACGACGACCTCCCGCACGTGCGCGCTCTTGCCGGCGAGGTCATCCGCGACGTCGACGTCTTCGTCCGGAACACCGGAGTCCCGCAGGGCCGGATCGTGAGCTTCAACTGCACGCCGCTGCCCGCAGAGTCCGGAGGTGGTGTGGTGGTCATGCTGCGCGACGTCACCGCGGCCCGCAAGGAGCTCGAGCTCGCCGCACACGTGCAGGCCAGCCTCCTCCCGACCACGGCACCGAGGCTGCCGGGCTACGAGCTGGCTGCCGCGTTCGTGCCCGCCGGCTCCGTGGGCGGTGACTTCTACGACTGGCAGGCCACACCGAAGGGCGTATGCCTGACCCTGGCCGACGTCATGGGCAAGGGCGCCGGCGCCGCCATCCTCGCCGCCACGCTGCGCTCCGCACTTCAGGAGCACGACCCCGCGGAAGATGTCGACCACGTCCTCAACCGCACCGAGACCCGCCTCGAGCCGGACCTGCTCCGCGCCGGGGCGTTCATCACCGCGACCCGCATCCTGCTGGACGCACCCAGCGGCGAGCTCACCTACGCCGACGCCGGCCACGGCCTGACCATGATTGTCCGAGCCGACGGAAGCGCCGCGCGGCTGCCGAGCGGTGGTCCACCCCTCGGCCTGGTCACCGGCGCGGTGCGCACGCGACGTCAGGACGCCCTGGAACCCGGCGACACGCTCGTGTCGTTCAGTGACGGCGTCCTGGACACCATCGGCGGCACGCTCGACGACCTCTCCGTGCTCGGCAAGCTCGTGCATGGCAGCCCCAGCGCCCAGCACGCCGTGGACGCCGTCGTCGAACGCGCGAAGCGCACCGCACCGCTGCCCGACGACGTCACCGTCCTCGCGGTCCGCCGAGGCGCGCGGTAGCGACTCACGCACTGACGGGTTCCGGCGGCCACCGACGTCCACCGCACGCCGGCCCACGGCTACGCTCTCTCCACGCTCCACCGGCAAGAAAGAGGTCTCATGTCCGGTGCCCCGCTCGAACCGGCGACTCCACAGGCACCTCCCCCGCGTGAGAGGGCCGGTGCCGCGCACAGGACGGTGCGGCTGCTGGACACGATGCCGACCGCCTTCTTCTCCCTCGACCGGCAGTGGTGCTTCAGCTACGTCAACGACCGCGGCGAGCAGCTGCTGGGACGCTCTCGTAGCGAGCTCCTCGGGGCGCACCTGTGGGACCTGTACCCCGACGAGCGCGGCTCGATATACGAGACCAGCTACCGCGAGGCGATGCGCACGGGTCGGACGGTCACGTTCGAGATCCACAACCCGTCGACCGACGCGACGTACGAGGTGCAGGCCTGGCCCGGTGAGCACGACCTCGCGGTGTACTTCGAGGACGTCACCGAGCGCCGAGGCGCCCAGGACGCACTCGCGCGCAGCGCACAGCGCGCGCAGCTGGTCGCCGACATCGCCTCCGAGCTGGCCGAGCTGCTCGACGCCGAGCAGGCTCTGACTCGGCTCGCCCAGCGGCTCGTACCTACCCTGGCGGACTGGTGCGTGGTGAGCCTCGTGGATGACGACCAGTACGCCGGGAACTGGCAGTCCATGACCGACCTCGGCTGCGCCCACATCGACCCCGACGCGTTGCCTCTGGTCGAGCGGTACGTCAAGCTGCGCCTCGTCGAGCTGGACGGGGGCGCCAACGCTGCGGTGCGTCGGGCGTTGGAGAGCAGCGAGGTCATCGGCGTCGAATCGGGTGCCACGGAGGCGATCGCCGGATCGCTCCGCAGTGCAGAGGCGCGTGAGGTGGTTCGAACCCTGGCGCCCGACAGCGCCACGATGTTCGCGCTCCGCGGACGTGGCCGGACGACCGGGATCATCACCCTGTTCAACGGTGCGGATCGCGGCCCGATCTCGCCGGACGACCTCGAGACGGTCCGCGAGGTCGCCGCTCGCGCCGGGCTCGCGCTCGACAACCTGCGGCTCTACCGCGAGCAACGCTCCCTCGCCGAGGGACTGCAGCGCTCCCTCCTGACTGCGCCGGCCCGACCCGACCACCTGCAGATCGCCGTGCGCTACGTCCCCGCCGCCGAAGCCGCGCAGGTAGGCGGCGACTGGTACGACGCGTTCCTGCAGCACACCGGTCAGGCCGTCCTCGTCATAGGTGACGTCATGGGTCACGACACGAACGCCGCCGCAGCCATGGGCGAGCTGCGTTCGGTGCTGCGGGGGGTCGCGCTGGCGAGCGGCGGCGGACCTGCCGCTGTCCTGACGCAGGTGGACGAGGCGCTGCACGCACTGCGCTCCCCCACGATCGCCACGGCCGTCGTCGCCCGCGTCGAGCAGACACCCGACCAGCTCGCGCGCGGCGAACACACCGTTCGCTGGTCGAACGCCGGTCACCCCGAGCCCATCGTCTTGCAACCCGACGGCCACGCGGCCCCCCTCGCCGGCGCCGGTTCGAACCTGCTGCTCGGCGTCCAGCACACCGCAGCTCGCACCGAGTCCACCGCCACCCTGCCTGAGGGCTCGACGCTGCTGCTCTTCACCGACGGCCTGGTCGAGCGCCGGGACGAGCCGCTGCCCGAGAGCCTGCGTCGCTTGATGGACACCCTCGAAGCCCTCCACGACCGCGCGCTCGAAGAACTGTGTGACCAGGTGCTCCGCACCATGCTCGCCACCACTCCACGGGACGACGTCGCACTCGTGGCGATCCGGCTCCACCACCAGGACCGAGGAGGCCCGCACCGCGCACCCGTGTGACGTCCATATGGGAGGCGAGACGCGCTCTGCCTAGCCGCCGTCAGGACGATCTCTCGGTGCTCCAGCCGGCGGCGTCGCCCAGGGAAGCCACCGAACTCGAGCGTCCCCTCGCCTACCTGCGAGTGACGCCTACACCCGACTGCTGGTACGCCCCGGGCGCAGGACGACCCTCACGCCCGACCGAAGGCGCCCGCGACCGGTAGCGCGGCGGTCGACGTCGCGGATGTCCAGCCGGCGTCGGCCCGCGGGGCGATTCCCGAGGGTCTCGCCGTCCACGGTGTGAGCGTCCGATCCCTCGGCGCCCAGCGCCGCCGGCGTGGTACGCCAGACGATCATCCAGCGTCAGGTGGTGACGCTGCTGAGCACCTGTCCTCCCTCCCACGGACACACGTGCCGCTTCGAAACCGATAGGTCCACACCCGTCCCGCCATCGGCGCCCACGGTTGGGACACTGTGGGCGCGGCGCTGCTGCGGTAGATCGGTGCTCGGCTGGTGCGTCCGCTGGCGATCGATCTCGGCATGCGCCACGCCGCGGCATCGCACGCGGAGGCGGCGACCTCGGTCCCACGTCGCGCAGGCATCCCCGCGTCACGGCGCTGGAGCCGGACTGACCGGTCTGGTGGCCGTGAGCGCTCGCTGGGCTGACGGAGCTGCGCGGCCCACGATCGCCGGGGCAACCCCGACGAGCGAGTCGTCGGTCAGCGCTTCGACCATGAACATCGCGAAGTCGACCCGTCGGGTCTTGTTGCTCGCCAGTGCGGGGTCGCCGACGTGGCGGCGCCAGATCGGCAGCCCCTGGCTCTCGCCCTCCTCCAGGTCGCTGCCGCGCACGACGGTCCAGCGCGTGGCGCTGGCGAAGATCCGCCGACACGCCTCGACCTGGTCGTCCAGGTCGGCGACACGGAGCAGCCGGGCCACCGGGCCGAACACCCGCACGGTGGCGCGCAGCCGCAGCGAGTAGCGGTCGCGGCCGTCGGCGGAGATGTGCCAGCCGCAGGAGAACACGAGCCGGGCGCCCGGTGCCGCGTGGTCGAGCACGGCCTGCGCCGTGCCGGTCGAGTAGCCCGTGAGGCCCCACGGGACCAGGACGGTGAGCACGCCGTCGCAGCCGTCGACGGCGCGCGCGATGACGTCACGGTCGTCTGTCGCGCCCGGGACGACGGTGATGCGGCCGGCGAAGTCGTCGAGCTTGGGCACGCTCTGCTCCCGGCAGACTACGACGACGTCGTAGCCGCGGTCGAGCGCGTGGCGGACCATGTACCGCCCCAGCTTGCCGGAGGCTCCGACGACGCAGACCCTCCGGGCTGGTGCGGGGGCTGCAGGATCGTCAGGCTGGCTCATCTCGGTCTCCTCGTCGTCGGCTTACGGATGTAAGGCCGGTGACCCGACGCTAGTCTTACGGGCGTAAGGCCGTCAATCGTCCGGAGGACCCGCCGTGCCGTCGCCTTCACTCCGCCGCCCCGCACTGAGCCGCGCCCGGATCATCGAGGCCGCGGTGCAGGTGGCTGACGCCGGAGGCGTCACCGCGGTCACGATGCGCCGCGTGGCCGAGCACCTCGGCGTCGAGGCGATGTCGCTGTACCACCACGTCGCGAACAAGGACGTGATCCTCGACGCGCTCGTCGAGCACGTCTTCGCCGAGATCGACCTCCCCTCTGTCGGCGAGGAGTGGCGGACGGCGATGTGCCGCCGGGCGGTCTCCGCACGTGCCGCGATCCGGCGCCACTCCTGGGCGCTCGGGCTCATGGAGTCCCGGCTGAACCCCGGGCACTCGACGCTGCGACACCACGACGCCGTCCTCGGCTGCCTGCGCAACGCCGGGTTCTCCGTAGCCGAGGCAGCGCACGCGATCTCGCTGCTCGACAGCTACATCTACGGCTTCGTCCTGCAGGAGACGAGCCTGCCTTTCCAGACCAGCGCCGAGCTCGAGGAGGTCGCCGCAGGCCTCCAGGCCGCGATGCCGACCGGGGAGTACCCCCACCTGACTGAGCTCATGGTCCAGCACGCGCTGCGGCCCGGCTACGCCTATGCCGACGAGTTCGACATCGGGCTCGACCTGATCCTCGACGGTCTCGCGCGAAGGCTCGCCACCCGGCAGATCGACGACGAGGCCATCGATCTGACCGCGTAGCGGTCGCATGCGCGCCACAGCGGCATGCCCTGCAGCGGGCGGCTGCCGACGAGCTCATCGTCGCAGTCGTCGACGCTGGTCACAGACAAAGACCGCCGATGGGAGGTGGCATGGCAGCCTGCAGTCGCGGAGCGTCGGGGGCAGATCGTGCTGCCCCTGCCGACGGGGTTGCGTCGCGTCGGCAGGGGCGCTCGCACCAGGGTGGGCGATGCACGACGTCGGCGCATCTGGCCGGTGCGAGCGCTCGGCTCAGCGAGAGCGGATGCGGTGCCGCGCACGACACCCATCGCCCCCGGGCGTCGGTGATGCGACGTCAGCGCCTAGTTGTCGGCGGGGGCGGCGGTGAGGGTCTGGAGGTAGGCGGCAGTGCGGCGTCGATGGGTGCGTCGGGGCAGGCGTTCGCTGGTGCGGCACAGCTCCCGGACACGTGCAGAGCAGCGGGGGCACGGAACAGCGAGGGCGGGGTCGTCTCGGTCAGGCTCACGGTCCTTGTCGACGCTCATGGTCCCCATGGTGCTCGCCAGCGCTCGTCGAGGCCAGGGGCACGGCAGCTGCTCCATGAGCCGCACGGCGTGTCGGCGCGAGCCGTGGTCGGTGCCGGAGGCGCACGGACGTGAGCACGGGTGCAACTGGGTCGGCGCCTCGTCGACGGACATCAGCGGAGCCAGCGGCGCAGCCGCTTCTTGCTGGCCTTGGCCCACACGGACGGCAGCCGGTCCTCCATCTCGCGGGCGCGGACCTCTTCCAGCGCGTGCAGCCTGCCATAGGTGAACGCGGCACTCGGGTCGGAGGTGCTCTCGGCCAGCTCGCGGAGGTGTTCACGCAGGACGACGGAGTCCTGGTGCTGCCCTAGGAGCTCCTGCGTGCTCTCCATCGCGGCGGCGAACGCCCGGGCCTGGGGCCCGAACACGTCTCCGGCGAGCTCTGCTGCGTACCGGGCCTGCTTCGCGGCCTTGCGCGCGTCATGCAGGAGCTCGGCGCGTCGTTCGGCATCGGTGGCGGCGCCGGCGCGCTCGACGAGCCGCCGGACTCGGGCGTACTCCCCCGCAACGCCCCGCCGCAGCGCCTTCCCGGCAGGCCGAGCGCCGCGCTCGGTCGTCGGAGGGCTCGAGACGAAGGCCTCGAGCGCGTCGAGGAGCCGGTCGTACCGCTCGCCGTCGAGCTCGGCGAGCACCGCCACGCGTGCGGCCTCGTATGTGGACCGCAGCGAGGAGTCCGCCTCGGACGGGTCCGCGGCGGGGAGGGCTCCGATGACGCGCTCGTGCATCACCTCGGCGTCGCGGACCTCGCCCAGGACCGCCGCCAGCCACTTCAGCTCTGTGCGCAGCGGCCCGACGACCTCCGGGGCGAACGAGGGGCGGAACGTCGCCAGGGTGCTACGCAGCCGGCGGGTCGCCACGCGCATCTTGTGGACGCTGCCGGGTACGTCCATCCGCACCGGGAGGTCCTGAGATCGCAGCTGCTCGAGCTGGTCGCCCACGTAGACCAGGGCGACACTGCTCGTCGCGGACTTCGCCGAGGTGCGCTTGCCCTTCTTCCGACGGGGGCGCTCTGGGCGCAGGTCAGCACCGAGGACACGCGCCAGCTTGGAGACGTGCGGCGCACCCGTGAGGCCGCGCGCGCTCAGCTCCCCGGCTACCGCGGTCAGGACCTCGCCGTCCCCGTCGAGCGCTTCAACCTCGAGCTCGCGCCACGCGATCTCCGGGCCCGTTGCGTCACCCGGGCCCTCGAGGGGAAGGACCCGCCGGGCGCTGACGCGGTCGTCCGCGACCTCGAGCGCTGCGTGAGCCGTCGCGTCGAACAGCCGGTGCACCGTCCGCCTGGTGGTGACCTTGGCGACCGCGACGAGCGGCCGACCCTGGACGCGAGCCCGCACAAGACGCTGCAACGCGTCCGGGATCGTGCCCCCGGCACGCCCCGGGGGCAGGCGGACCTCGGTGCGCTCGGACTCACCGCTCGGGATCTTGAGGTGCCAGCCGGAGTCCCTGCCCCCGACCCGACGACGCAACGTCAGCCCGTGGCGCGCCAGATCCAGGTCGGCGGTGTCGTAGTACGTGGCACGCAGCACCTGCTGGTCGGGCTCACCCTCGATCAACCGGGCGCTGCGGTCCCGGGGTTCCGCGAGCTCGAGCAGGCTCGGCACCTCGAAGCCGTCGTCGACAGAGAACTTGACCTCGACCTCTCGGTACACCTCAGGCATCCCTCAGTCATACCGCAGAACCACGGCATCGGCTCACGCGCCGGCGGACCGGGCCCGCACGGCCAGGTCCGCCGTGGCGGGTCAAGACTCCTGGCCGGCGTAGTCGGGCAGCTTGAAGGTGCGCTCGGCGTGACCGCCCGCAAGCTTGTGGTCGTTGTTGCCGATGTTCGCCAATCGTGAATCCTTGCCATTCGATCGCGGTCCGGTTGGCCGTCTTCAGGGCCTCGTCCGAGCGGAAGTCGAACCACCCGCGCCTGTACAGCCCGTCGCGCGGGTAGACCGCCCGGTCAAGGTTGGGCCGAGTCCAGGCGCGCAGGATCTCCGGCCGGGCCGTCACGAAGAACACCGCCGCTCCTGCGGCGTCCGCCGGCTGCGCGAGCTCGAGCACACCGGGCGTCGCGGGGCTCCTCAGACCGGGGCGTTAGGTGGTTTGCAGCGCCGTGCTTGTCGAGGTCGAGCACGACCGCGGTCCGAGCCCCCGACGCGTCGGGCAACCGGGTGGCGAGGTAGGCGGCTGCTTCGCCGGTCACGGCCCGGACCTCAGCGGTCCACTGCTCGTACGGCGGAAGAGCGAGCGCCTGGACGTCCCGCGCGGTCAGTGGCCCGGGTCGTGTCGGGTCCGTGGACGAGCCCGCCGCCGGCCCGCTCTCCGGCCCGCAACCGAGGCCGGAGAAATCCCCGCTCCCATGCCTACCGCCACCGCGGGGACGACTGCTCCCCAACGAAGTCCACGCATGTGTCCGCCGCCCCCTTGGCCGCACCGCTGAGTGGTGAACTCGGACGAATGCCGCCAGGCATCGCCGCCGCGAGACTCGCACGCCCGAGGAACGTACTCACGCGTAACAGCGCCGGGCCGGGGAACGATGGCGGTACACCGCGCGAACGGGACGTGATTCCCGCTCGCCCTCCGCCGCCGCTGGGTGCGAGCCCCGCGTACCGCCGTCATCCGGGGGCGGGTCTCGGGTAAGACTGTGGAGGACCCCGGCCAGAACGGCCGCGGTCAGGCTCGGGGGGGCCACACGACACATGGAACATGTTGCGCGCGCAGAGCTGTCCTTGGTCACTCGTGCCCGTCGTCGGGTCGCCGACCACGCAACCCGGTGCGGAGCGTCGGCGGAGCAGAGCTTGGACATCGAGCTCCTCGCGAGCGAGATCGTCACGATCGCCGTCGTTCACGGCGCACCTGCTGGTCAGGTGCGTATCGCGACGGACCACACCAACGGCACCTTCACGGTCTCGGTCAGCAACCAGAGTCGGCGCGAGGTGGGGCATCCGCGACCCGCAGACCCGGCTGGACGCAGCCTGTGGATGGTGGAGAGCCTTGCGGCGTCGTGGGGGATCACCGCGGATCCTGACGGGAAGGTGCTGTGGTTCTCCGTCGAGCTCGACCCTTGCCACGAGCGGCTGGCACGCCGCCTCACCGCAGATCCCCCTCACTCCCGGCGCCCAGGAGCCGAACACTGGCTGAACAGTGTCCCTCAGCAGCGCTGCCCCTGACACCGCCGGACCATCTGCTCTAGCGTCCCGACCTGAGCCCCGCCAGCACCGCATCGCACCGAAACGCAGGCTTCCTCGACCGGCACGCCTTCGACGTAGGACCGCGCACCCGGCCGGGGCGCTGAGCGCGATCACGGGAGCGGAGCGAGACTGAGGGCTCATCCACCGAAGGCACGACACGCACTGTGCCCACCCGCACAGACACAACAGCCTCGCCGGCTCCGGAGGTGCACGGTGATCGAGGACGACCCGATCAGCAGCGATCCCGCCGCGGGCGAGCCCAGGACCCCCGGAGAGCCGGCGGACGGGGCGGCCGCGGACGCCGCGCCGGACGACCGGTACCGCCGTCACCTGGCGCAGAACCTCCAGCTCGCTGCGCGGGCGGCGCCTGCCGAGGTCGTGGACCGAGTGATGCCCGGTGCGCTGGACGTCGACCTGTCGCAGCTGCGCGTCGAGGTCGACGACGAGGGCGAGCCGTTGCTGCTGCGCGCCGACGGCAGCGTCATCGACACGTGGCGCGAGGGCTACCCGTACCCCGAGCGGATGACGCGCCGCGAGTACGACCTGGTCAAGCGCGCGCTGCAGATCGAGCTGCTCAAGCTCCAGAACTGGATCAAGGACACCGGCGAGAAGCTCGTCATCCTCTTCGAGGGCCGCGACGCCGCGGGCAAGGGCGGCACGATCAAGCGGTTCACCGAGCACCTCAACCCGCGGGGGGCGAGGACCGTGGCCCTCGAGAAGCCGAGCGAGCGCGAGCGGGCGCAGTGGTACTTCCAGCGCTACATCGCCCACCTGCCGGCCGCCGGCGAGATCGTCCTGTTCGACCGGTCCTGGTACAACCGTGCGGGCGTCGAGCGGGTCATGGGCTTCGCGACGCCCCTGGAGTACCTCGAGTTCACCCGGCAGGCGCCTGAGCTCGAGCAGATGCTCGTGCGCTCCGGCATCCACCTGGTCAAGTTCTGGTTCTCCGTCTCGTGGGCCGAGCAGCGCACCCGGTTCCTCATCCGCCAGATCGACCCCGTGCGGCAGTGGAAGCTCTCCCCCATGGACATCGAGTCCCTGGACCGGTGGGACGCCTACACAGAGGCGAAGGAGGCGATGTTCTTCTACACCCACACCGCCGACGCCCCGTGGACCGTCGTCAAGAGCAACGACAAGAAGCGCGCCCGGATCGAGGCCATCCGCCACGTGCTCGCCCAGTTCGAGTACGACGGCAAGGACCACGCCATAGTCGGCACACCGGACCCGCTGATCATCGGCCCCGCCCAGGTCGTGCCCGGAGCGGCTGACGAGGGCGCCCGACCGTTCCCGATGCCCTGACCCGGTGCGGAGGCCCTGCCGGGCTCGACGCCCCCTTCGGAGATCTGCTAGGCGACCCTCAGACGGGAGCCGGCGTTCCGGTCCACAGCCCGCGAGCAGCAACGAACCGAAGCTCGCCTGGGCCTGCACCGGTCGCGATATGCGCCACGCAGTAGTCCGCTTCAGGGGCTTCGGACGCGCGCTGGCCGACATCGACGACGCGAACCGTCACCACTTCCCCGAGCGTCGCAGCCTCTGACCAGTTCGAGACGTTCCCCGCGAGCAATCCGTCGACGAAGACATACTCCGGCATCGCGATCCTTCCCTCTGCTCCGCCCCGCGTGTCGCTGCACCGCGACCCGCTGCTTCGATCGGCTCGGCCAGCCTCAACCTGAAGTGCGCACGACCTGATCGCACCATCGGTTCACGCTAGATCGTCACGATGAACGCTCCCCCGTCCGGACGCGGCATCCCCATGAAGATCTCCGACTCGACGAAGTCCGCTGTGCGTCAGACGCCTCGCACCCTCTCCGCGATCGATGATCATGCGAACGCAATGAGCAGCGGTCGACAGCTCCGCCGACCGCAAGTTGAGCGGTGCGGGCTACCCGTGCACGGCGGCGCCTGGGCGGAGCCCCTCCTCCACCTCGGTGCGCCCATCGCCGGTGGGACGTTGGGCTCTCGACGCAAGCCGCGCCGCACGAGACGGTGCAGCCATGTACACGTCCAGTGCCAACGTCGGGCCCTCGTGGGGGCACCGCGTCTTCAACGCGTCGGTACGCGGCGGCGCCCTTGCGCGACAAGCTCGGGCCGTGGTCGAGGTCCTGACCGGCGCGGCGGCACTCGGGGGCGGCAGCCTGATGATCGTGCGCCCCGACGGGTCCTTGATCGGGCTGCAGCTCGACCTGCTCCACAGGACGCCCTTCACCGACTGGCGCCTCCCAGGAGTTCTGCTCGCGGGGTTGGTCGGCACCGCGTTCGTCGTCGCCGGGCTGCTGGAGCGCGCGGCCCACCAACGCGCGGCGCTGGTGTCCCTCGTCGCGGGCGCGGGGCTCGTCGTCTTCGAGCTCGTCGAGTGGTGGTGGATCGGGTTCCATCCTCTGCAGGCCGTGTTCCTGGCGACCGGCAGCGTGCTCGGAGCATCGGCGGTCAGGGCCCTCGTGCGCGGCGTCGCCGTGGGGGTGCATCTGGCCTCCGTGCACGGCGTCGGGGGACCAAGATGACCGTCGACGTCACCGGGGCGAGCGTCGATCTTGTCTGGTTGCCGCTTGGCGCGGGTGGTCACCTCGTCCGCCATAGCGGGCGCCTGTACGAGCGGCTCACCGCGTGGAGTGAGAGGCGCACACCCTGTGACCTCTACCACTCCGCCTTGCAAGTCACGCTCGACGGACACGTCTGGGCAGTCGAGATGACACCGGTGCGGCGCGCGCACCTCGACCGCGGCGTCGTGGCCGAGGGAGCGGTCGGCACGCGCCGGGCGACGCCGTGGCGCCTGTTCCGGTACGAGGTGCGCTGCTGGCGCGACGGGGCGATCCCCGATCTCGCGTACGCCGTGTCGAGCCCGGTGCGACTCGCCTCAGGCCCGGCGGTGTGCCGGCGTGTGCTCCGCGTGCTCCCCTCCGTGCCCACACCCGTGTGGGGACGTGACGAGCTGGGACTCGGCGAGATGTGGAACTCGAACTCCGTCATCTCCTGGTGTCTCGAGAAGGCTGCCGTCGCCGACGCGTCGTTCGTCCGTCCGCCGTTCCGAGGCGGGGCGCCCGGGTGGGGAGCCGGCATCCGCGCCGCACGGATCAACCACGTCAGCAGGACGAGCAGCACGAGCGCTCACGCAGGCGCAAGACGGCCGTGACGCGGCGGCGGCCTTGAGGCCCCGGGGGCTGCTCGGGTGCCACCGCACAGGCGGAGCTCACTGGTGTCTCGGGCCCGTCCGTGGTCCGCACGCGCTGCTCTCCATCGTTCCCGCGTGAGCGGTCCGGTCGAAGCAGCGGGCTGCGACAGTCACTGCTGGCACCCCGACCGGTCTCGGCGGCTGAGTTGCCGGGACTTAGCGCGACCGCGGTCTGGTGAGTGCACAGGCCATAAGTTCGCCACTCCGGCCTGCGACAGGCCGAGACGATGCCGGGCGGGACGCGAACGGCGGGTGGGCGTCCGGGGCGGAGCGCGCACCAGCCGTTCGCCGTCCGATCAGGGCGCGAGGCCCTCGCGGGTCGGGTCCTGCCCGGGCAGACCGGGGTCGACTGCGGCCGGAGCATCGCTCCGGGTGGGTGCGACGCGACCGGTCGGGTGGTCCAGGGCCTCGCCGAAGAGGGTCAGGTAGGCCATGCGGTAGACGTCGACGTTGTCGAACCGGTCGAACAGGGCGGTATCGAGCAGCTCGGCGTTCAGACCTTGCGCACGGGTGACGATGCCCCCGTTGAAGTCCGGGCCACCGGTCCATGCCAGAGCGAAGGGCAGCTCCTGGCCGAACTGGTCCGGAGCCGCCCGGAACGGCGCGGTCTCCCGGCCGTAGCGCCCGTCGAGCGGGTTCTGCGGCGGGTCCTCTCCCTCGGCCTCTGCCCCGGTCGGGTTGACCGGGATGCTGCCGACGGTCGCGGGAATCTCGTCGTCGATGTTGAAGCCCGAGATCTGCGGGGCGCCGCCGGAGCTGTCGGCGGCCGTGAGGATCAGCGTGCGGGGGTGGTCGGCCTGGAAGTCGCGTGCGGCGCCGATCACACCGTTGGCGACGTTCAGCGCGGTCAGGGCGCCGATGCCGTTGTTGTTGTTGCCGAAGTTGTCGGTGCTCTCCACCTCGGAGACCAGGCCGAACGGTCGCCCGGTCCGCTCGGCGTGCGCCTGCAGCACCGCCAGCCCGAGCTCGTTCATCTCCGCGGCCGTCGGCGGGCGGTACCCGGGCGTGCCGGGCTCGGACCCGAAGAGGACGAGGTTGGTCTCCTTGGCGTCCACCGACACGGACGGGTCGACGAGGCCCCGGGCGATCAGGGACTCCTCGGGCTCGTCGTTGAAGATGTCCTCGTCCGCGAACAGGCCCAGCACCTTCAGCTCGGCCGGGTCGACCTTCCCGCTCGCCACGCCGTCGCGCAGGCGCTCGAACTGGGTCCGGGTACGCACGACGGTGTAGCCCTCGGCTGCGGCGACCTCAAGGAGGTTGACGCCGTCGGTGCGCGTGCCACCGGTACGCGGGACCTCCGCGGTCAACGTCGCCCCGGCCGGACGGTGCACCAGGCACGTGAGCGGGATGGGCTCGGCGCGGCGCTCGGAACGGCGGATCTGCGCCTTGGTGCAGTACCGGGTGCCGGCCGGCAGGAAGTTCTCCTCACCCCCGCCCATCACGACCACGGGGTCCTGGTCCTGGTCACCGAACCCGGGGCGACCGGTGATGATCTGCGCCACGATCCCGTTCGGGTCATCGCGGGTGGCGACCTCGGCCAGAAATGCCCCCGTGCCCGGCTCGGCGATGTCGCCGTCGTTGATGATCCCGATCGGGTGCCCGGCGTTACCGGCCTCACGCAGCCAGCTACCCGGGTACCCAGACAGGGCGTCGATCGACCGCGGCGGGTCCACGTTGCCGCCGAGCACGTCCTCGGCACCGCTGTCCGTGCCGAAGGATCCCGGCCCGTCGACCTTGAAGCCGAACGCATGCACCGTCGCACCGCCGTTCGAAGTCCCGTCGAGCTGGTCGGCCATGTGCCCGCGGTAGATCGTCATCTCCGGCAGCAGGTCCCACTGCGAGATCGCATCCGGCCCCTCCCAATAGATTCGGCCCGCATCCCAGTACGCCGCATCCGTGCCGTCGGGGTGGATGAAGATCATGTTCCCCGTGTCGTCCAGCGACCGAGCACTGGCCGCTGCCTCATCCGCGCCCACGACGAAGTCGTCGACGTTCGGCGCAGCGCCGACCACGACAGGCACCCCTGCCAGTGCCGCAACCGCCGTCGTGACCGCGACCGTCCGTGCTGTCGATCTGTTCATCGTGGCTCCTCGTCGAGCAAGCGAGGCAAGTCGCCTCCTAGGCGTGTCGGCCTACGCCCACCCCAGGCTCAGAGCCGCACACATCCCCTGCCCATCGCGCAAGCGCCCAGCAGGCGAACACCAACCCACGCTTGGGGCGGAGGCGGCCGATCCGGCACAACTGCACTCACGGATCTCGATGCTTTCGGCCGTCGTGCGCCCGCGGCGCCCGGGCCGACAGCTGAGGTCGATTGCTGCGGGCACGCGCGCCGTCGCGGTGTCGACCGTCCGGTCATCGGCAACGCGGCGCGGCAGCGCAGCTGGCGCTCGGCCCTAAATCCCCGCGGGCTGCGGCACCCTGAACCATGTCAGCAAGACTGACCTTTGCGACCCCCTCTGCGCATTTCGCCGAGATCGCGCTTCGACCTCGCTCGACACCGTGATCGGCGTCTGCTGCGAGAGGCATCGCATCGGAGAAAGTCGGCCCGGTCGCGCGTCCAGGACTTCATGACGCGGATCTGACGTGTTCACGTGCGCGCACCCGGGGCGTCGGCTCCCCCGACTACCAAGTCCCTCGGCGCCGGCAGCGGCCGGGCCCCACACCTTCTGACCCGAGGGACCACCATGCGCAAGCCGTTCCTGCTCGCTCCGATCGCCGTCGCCGCGCTCGCTCTGTCCGGATGCGGCGCCGCCGGCTCGGAGAGCCCGGCCGGGTCGACCGCGACCTCGACGAGCGCCTCCGGCGCGAGCTGCGGCACGACCGTCGACGAGATCGCCGCGAAGGCCGCCGAGGAGAAGGAGCTCAACCTCATCGCGCTGCCGGACACCTGGGCGAACTACAAGGGCATCCTCGAGGACTTCCGGACGACGTACGGGATCGACGCGACGGTGGCCAACCCGGACGCGTCGTCGGCCGACGAGATCACCGCGATCGAGACCCTGCGTGGTCAGCCGGACATGCCGGAGGTCGTCGACGTCGGGGCGTCCTTCACCCAGCAGATGATCGACGAGGGTTACGCCGAGGCTTACGAGCCGACGGTCTGGGACGAGATCCCGGACAACCTCAAGGACCCCGAGGGCCACTGGGTCGCCGCGTACTACGGGGTGCTGTCGATCGCGACCAACACGACGCTCGTCGAGGACGCACCGAAGACCTTCGCCGACCTCGAGGACCCGAAGTACCAGGGCCAGGTCACGCTGAACGGCGACCCCCGGGAGTCCGGCGCCGGGTTCGCGGCGGTCATGGCGGCGTCGCTCGCTAACGGCGGCAGCTTCGACGACATCACCCCGGGCCTGGAGTACTTCAGCCGTCTCAAGAAGTCGGGCAACCTGCAGTCGGTCGACGTCACGCAGGCGACGCTGCTGTCCGGCGAGGTCCCGATCGCGCTGGACTGGACGTACAACTTCCCGGCCCTCGTGCCCCAGCTCGAGGACGCCGGGTTCGACCTCCAGGTCACCGTCCCGAGCGACGGGGTGTACGGCGGCTACTACGCCCAGTCGGTCGTGACCGAGGCGCCGCACCCGTGCTCCGCACGCCTGTTCCTCGAGCACCTCGTCGGTGACGAGGGCGCGCTCGGCTACCTCGAGGGTGGCGCCATCCCGGCGCGCTACGCGGCGCTGGTGGAGGCCGGCAAGGTCGACGAGGAGCTCGCCGAGAACCTGCCCGACGCCGAGACGATCGAGAAGATCGCCTTCCCGACGCAGGCCCAAATCGACGCCGCGAAGGCGACCCTGGCGGAGCAGTGGGGCCCGATGGTCGCGGACCTGTGACTGGGACCCGACTGCCCTCCGGCCCGGCTGGGGGCGCCGCGAGCGCCCCGGCCGGGCCCGAGGGTGCGGTGGCGGGCGGGTCGGAGGCACTGGTGCGCACGGTCACGCCGACGGTCGCCGTCGACGCCGCACCGCACCGGGCCGGGGCCGGTCCCCGAGGCGCGGCAGGCCGTCGGCGCCGGCCCGCGTGGTCGGGCGCGACACTCGCCCTCGTCCCGTTCCTCGCCTTCGTCGCCGTCTTCCTGCTGTGGCCCGTCGGGGTCGTGGTCGTGCGCGCGTTCACCCCCGGTGGTGTGCCCGGCCTCGGCGCTCTGGTGCGGGCTGTGTCGGGGCCGTATCGCAGCGCCTTCGAGAACTCCCTCGCGCTCGCCGGCACCTCGGCCGTGCTGGGCGGAGTCCTCGGGCTCGCGCTCGCGCTCGCGGTCCGGGACCTCACCCGGCCGCGCTGGCTGCGACCCGCGATTGAGGCATGGAGCTCGGTGGCGTCCCAGCTCGGGGGCGTCCCCCTCGCGTTCGCGTTCGTCGCCGCGCTCGGGACGCAGGGTGTCGTGACGAAGGCGTTGCGAGGTCTCGGAGTCGACCTCATCACCTCGGGATTCTCGCTCGCGACGCTGGCCGGCATGACTCTCGTGTACCTGTACTTCCAGATCCCGCTCATGTTCCTGGTGGTCGCACCGGCCGTCGCCGGGCTGCGCGCGACGTGGCGTGAGGCGGCAGAGCTGATGGGCGCCGGCCCCGTGCGGTACTGGGCGACGGTGGCGGGCCCGATCCTGCTGCCGTCGGTGCTCGGCGGGATGCTGCTGCTCTTCGTGAACGCGTTCAGCGCGTACGCGACCGCCTACGTACTGAGCTCGAGCGGCCAGCTCGTGCCGCTCCAGATCCGGTTCGTGCTCCAGGGCAACGTGATCACCGGCGAGCAGGACCTCGGCTACGCGCTCGTGACCTGGACGGTCGCGCTGATGGTCCTGGGCCTGGTCGGGATGACGCTGCTCCAGCGCCGCGCCGCCCGCTGGACGCACGCATGAGCGCGCCGACGCCGCGCCGCCGCACGACGCGGACCGGCCGCACGGTGTTCCTCGTGCTGCTCGGCGCGTTCTTCGTCGTCCCCCAGCTCGCGATGGCCCGGTTCGCGTTCCAGAACGTGCCCGTAGCCCTGCTCGACGCCGACCGGCTCCTGAGCGGGTGGACGGCGCGGCCGCTGCTCGACGCCCTTGCGCAGCCGGAGCTCTGGGAGGCCGCGCGGACCAGTGCCGTGCTCGCGGTGCTCGCGGTGCTCCTGAACCTCGCGCTCCTGCTGCCGCTGTCGATCCTCGCGGAGCTCCGCGCGCCGTGGCTGCGCCCGGTGCTCGCCGCCGTCACGCTGCTGCCCTGGGTGGTCCCGCCCATCGCGCTGGTCGTGGGCGTGGCCTCCACCTTCCGCGCGGTCGCGCCGTGGTTCCTCACGAGTCCGCTCTCGCTCGTGCCGTTCTACGCGATCTGGGCCATGCCGTTCACCTACCGTGCGCTCGACGCCGGGCTGCAGGCCCTGAACGCACGCACGCTCGTGGAGGCCGGGCGCAGCCTCGGGGCGTCGTTCCCCGTCGTGCTGTTCCGCGTGCTCGTCCCGAACCTGCGCGCCTCGATCATCGCGGCAGGCGGCCTCACCGCGGCGCTCGTGCTCGGCGAGTTCGCCTTCGCCTCCTTGCTGCTCAAGAACACCCTGCCGACCTACCTCGTCGACTACCAGCGTCAGGCGCCGCAGGCCGGCATGGCGCTGGCCCTCGCGATCCTGGTGCTCACCGCGCTCGCGCTCGGCGCCGTCGTGCAGGGCATCCGCCGCCGCGGGCTCGCCGTGAGCACCGCGGGCATCTGAAGACATCGCTGCCCCCCGACGACCTTCCGCCAACCCCGAACCTCAGGAGACAGCCATGGCCACGATCGAGATGACCGCGGTGCGCAAGTCGTTCGGGGGCACGACGGCACTCGCGGGCCTGGACCTGCGCATCGAGTCGGGCGAGCTGGTCTGCCTGCTCGGACCGTCCGGGTGCGGAAAGACCACGGCCCTGCGGCTGCTGGCCGGGTTCGAGCACCCCGACGCGGGCGCGATCACCGTGGACGGCGACGACGTCACGCACGTGTCACCGCGTCACCGCGGGTTCGGCATGGTGTTCCAGGACTACAGCCTCTTCCCGCACCTGACGGCGCGCGAGAACATCGCGTTCGGGCTGCGCGTGCGGCGCGTCGGCGGGCGCGAGACGACCGAGACCGTCGAGCGGCTGCTCGTCGTGACGCGGCTCGAGAAGCACGCCGACAAGTACCCGCACCAGATGTCCGGGGGCCAGAAGCAGCGCGTGGCGCTGGCACGGGCCATCGCGACGCAGCCACGCCTGCTGCTGCTCGACGAGCCGCTGTCGGCGCTCGACGCCCAGGTCCGAGAGCACCTGCGTGACGAGATCCGCCGCCTCCAGCAAGAGGTCGGCGTCACCACCGTGTTCGTCACGCACGACCAGCACGAGGCCATGGCCGTGGCCGACCGCGTGGCCGTGATGCGCGACGGGTTGCTCGAGCAGATCGACACGCCGCGCGCGCTCTACAGCCGGCCGGCGTCGCCGTTCGTCGCCGGGTTCGTCGGTACGGTGAACCGACTCACGGCATCCCGGACGACCGCCGGTCCGTGGGGCGTGCTGGGGGGCCCCACGCCGACCGTCGACATGCGGGCCGTCGGCACGGGCCCGGACCCCTCCCGCGCAGTCGCCGTCGTGCGTCCCGAGCAGCTCGCCGTGGACCCGACGATCGCGACACCGGGTCCGGTGGCCCGGGTCGTCGGCGTGTCGTTCCTCGGCGCGTTCACCCGCCTCACCGTCGAGCACCCCGAGGAGGGGACGATCCTCGCCGACGTGATCAGCGAGGCCGTGGACGGCCTGTCCGTCGGTGACGCCGTCGCGATCAGGGTGCGCGCCAGCGCGGGGGCGGTGGTGCTGCAGTGAGCCTGACGAGCGACCGCACGGTCGAGCGGGGTGAGCCGGACGCCCGAGGGTGGCGACCGCTCGTCACCGGCCCCGGCGAGCCGCACCTGGGCGGCGTGCCGGCCGCCGGCGGACGCGTGCTCGGCGCGCTCGTGCACATGAGCGACCCGCACCTGTGCGACGCCGAGTCACCCGCGCGCCAGGAGCACCTCGACCGGCACGGGGACCCGGGCGCGCCGTACGCCCCGCTGCTCGGCACCATCGGCACGTACCGAGCGCAGGAGATCCTCACCGCGCACGTCGCCGCGGCGGCGCTCGCGGCGGTCCAGCGGCTGCACCGCGCCCCGGTCGCCGGGGCACCGCTGGACGCTGTCGTCGTCACCGGCGACCTCGTGGACAACGCGCAGCGCAACGAGCTCCGCTGGTACACGGACCTGCTCGCCGGCCGGCCGGTCGCGCCGAGGAGCGGCGACCCGGCGCGCAGCTCGTGGGTGGGTGCGACGGATCCCGGGCGGACCTGGTGGCCGCAGTACTGGCACCCCGACGGTCCACCGGACGGTGTGCCGGACGACGTGCCGACCGCGAGGCACGGCTTCCCTCGGCTCCCCGGGATCGTCGATGCCGCCCGTCAGGCGGTCGCGTCGCCGGGCGCCGGACTGCCCTGGCACTCGGTGCACGGCAACCACGACGCGCTGCTGCAGGGTGTCGTGGCGCCCGACGACGCCCTGCGCGCGCTCGCCGTCGGAGCCGAGCGCGTGGTCGACCTCGCGCCCGGGCAGACGCCGTTCGTGGTGCTCGACGCCGCCGCCACCGTCGGCCCCGCCCGGTACACGCACACCCCCGAGTCACCGCGTGAGCCCGTGCCGCCGGACGCCGGCCGTGATCTCGTCGAGCCCGGTGACGTCACCGGAGCGCTCGCCGCCGCGGAACCCGACCCTGGCGCCTTGGTTGCCCGGTACGGGAACGCGTGGGTGCGGGACGTCGGTGAACTCAGGCTGATCGCGATGGACACGGCCAACCCGCACGGCGGCTACCAGGGCTCCGTCGACGCCGAGCAGCTCGCCTGGCTCGACGAGCAGCTGACCGCCGCGGCGGACCGATACGTCGTCGTCCTGTCGCACCACCCGTCCTGGACGCTGCTGAACGCGTACGCGCCCGACGGCGAACCACGGCGCCACCGGGCGGACGACGTCCTCGGCCTGCTCCTGCGGCACCGCTGCGTCATCGCCTGGCTCGCGGGCCACGTGCACGCGCACACGCACCGCTGGCACCCCGGCCCCGACGGCCGCAGCGGGCTGTTCGAGATCACGACGGCGTCGCTCATCGACTGGCCGCAGCAGCTGCGCGTGGTCGAGGTCGTGCGCGAGCCCGGCGGCACGCTCGCGATCACGAGCACCGTCGTGGACCACGCGGGTGCCGGCGGGTGGACATGGGAGCCGGGCTGCGACGACGTCACGGTGCTCGCCGGGGTGTCCCGCACGCTCGCAGCCAACGACTGGCGCGTGCGCGCGCGCCCCGAGCTCCTCACGCGGGCCGCCGGAGCACCGGCGGACCGGAATGCGGTGTGGCGGATGCCCGACCCGCACGCCTGAGCGAGGCAGCGAGGGTGCGACGCGAGCGGGCGGACCGGGCACGTCTCCGCAGCAGCAGCGCCCAGCGACCGGAGCCCTCGTCCGTAGCACCCGCCCGAACATGAACCCTCGACCCCAGACGGGCCTCCCTCCATGACGCATGTCGTGCCTCCGAACCGACCGACCTCTCCACGCACTCCTGTGCTCGTCGCCTTCGCGCTCGTCCTCGCCGCGCTGCTCACGGGGTGCAGCGGCCAGGAACCCGCGACGGCGCCGTCGAGCGACCCCGTCCAGCGTCTGCTCGACGAGTGGGCGGACGACGGACATGGTGGCGTCGCGGTCGCCATGGCGAGCGACGACGAGGAGCTGGCCGTCGCGGCGGCGGGCAGTGCCGGCCCCCAGGGAGACGCCCTGCAGCCCGACGCGGCGTTCCGGGTCGGCAGCCTGTCGAAGACATTCGTCTCGGTGATGGTGCTCCAGCTCGTCGCCGACGGCGCCATCGGCCTCGACGACCTCGTGACGGACCACGCGCC